>JAFTOX010000004.1 GCA_017463585.1 Rikenellaceae bacterium
AAGAGTTATTTGAAGTTATGCAAAACGCAGAAGACCAAAACACTCTGTATATTGCTAATTCGTAACCCAATACATATTCAACTAAAAGGTCGTCATTCATTCTCAATAATTTAAACCTTTTTCGTAACTTCTAATTACAAAGTTATAAAAATTATTCGGACGACCAAAACTAAATTCACATCTCCGCCCTCGCGCATCTCCGCCCTCGCCCGCCACCTCAACCGTCCACGTCTCGTTTTGCAATGTATTATTGTATTTTTACGGAGTTTGAAAATCGACCGATTGACGCACTTGTTCGGGTCGCGTTTTGGAGTTTGCCACCCACATTTTTGGGGTCTGCCCGTTCGTCACACGCGCCCCTCTCCCGCAAGCAGATTGAGCCTCCACCACAACAAAAAACCACGCCCGAAGGCGTGGTCAAAGTGTATGCGTTACGCACCGCCGAATTAGTTGTTCACTCGGTAGGCGCGCTGGACTCCACGAATACGCAAAATGCTATGTATCAGCATATCAACCACATTGGTGCTCGGTACCTCAACATTGATCAGACCCGACAGCGTGCCACCGCTCGACGAGAGATTCATCGAACGGATATTGAGCTTCAAATCGCGGTTGATGACCTCCGTAATGCGGTTGACCATACCCGTCGTATCCTCCGCCACGATCTTGATCGACGCACGGAACGCTCCGCCCTGCACCTGCTCGCGCCAACGAGCCTCCATAATGCGATAGGGGTAGTTCTCGCGCAGACGTGCGGCATTGGGGCAGTCGGTGCGGTGGATCGTGATACCAGCGTTAATCGTCACAAAACCAAACACTTCGTCGCCCATAATCGGGTTGCAGCACTTTGCCAGCTTGTAGTCGATTTTGCTGATTCGATCGTCGATCACAAGCGCATCGCCCGAGGGTCGCGTGTTGTAGATTTTGGTCGTATCGAGCTTGGCGGCGTCGATCGCAGCTGCCGTCGTGCGACGTTGCTCGTCGGCCTCGCCACTCAGGTGGCGTGTGATGATCTCCTTGATCTGCGCAAAGTCGATCTTCTCGTTCAAAATTCGGTTGTAAAGCTCTGTTCCTGTTCTGATTTTCAACGCTTTACATAGATAGACCACCGCATCATCAATGGCGATGTTCATCTTCCAATTCTTCAATTTTCGCTCCAACTCCTCGCGTCCCAGACGCGCCTGACGAGCCTGCTCCTCGCGCAAAAATTGACGGATCTTGTTGCGCGCTTTGTTGGTCGTCACGACATTGAGCCAATCCGACTTGGGGGTCTGATTTTTCTGCGTGATGATCTCGACGATGTCGCCATTTTTCAGCACCTCGCGGATCGAAACATTGCGGTGGTTGACCTTCGCGCCCGAGCACGTGCAACCCACATTCGAGTGGATATCGAATGCAAAATCGAGCACCGTCGCACCCTCGGGGAGCTTGCGCAGGTCGCCCTTGGGCGTGAAGACAAAGATCTCACCCGTGGCGGGCTTGGCGTCGAAACGCTGCACCAGCGAGTGGGTCGTGGTCTCCATCAACTCGCGCAGACGACCGAGCCACTGCTCGCTGGTCTGTGCGCCCTGATTGACACCCTTGTAACGCCAGTGGGCGGCAATGCCTCGCTCGGCCACTTCGTCCATTCGCTCGGAGCGGATCTGCACCTCGACCCAACGACCCTCCTTGGTTACAACCGTAGTATGCAGTGATTCGTAACCATTTGATTTCGGGATAGATATCCAATCGCGCATACGTTCGGGATTGGGCGTATAGAAGTCCGTAACAACGGAGTAAATGTTCCAGCAGAGGGTCTTTTCGATCTCGCGCGGGCAATCGACGATGATACGCAGCGCGAAGATGTCGAACACCTCCTCGAACGGAATATGGCTCTTGCGCATCTTGGTCCAGATCGAGAAGATCGACTTGGTGCGGCTCTTGATATGGTACTCGTAGCCCATCTTGTCGAGCTTCGGGATAATCGGTTCGAGGAATCGTGCGATCAACTGCTGACGCTCCTGCGAGGTCTCCTCCAATTTCGACAGAATGTGCTGATAATCATCGGGTTCGAGGTAGCTCAACGAGATATCCTCCAACTCGCTCTTGATGGCATAAAGACCCAACTTGTGAGCAATCTGAGCGTAGATATTCAGGCTCTCCCAACTCTTTTTGTGGTGCTTCGCTGCGGGAAAAATCGACAGCGAGCGCATCACTTCGAGGCGGTCGGCCAGCTTGATCAAGATCACGCGCGGGTCGGTCGAATACGACACAATCAGGTCGCGGAAATTGTCGGCCTGCTCCTTTGCGACTTTGGTTTTGACGTCCGAGATATTCGCCAGCGCACGGGTGATATCAACCACATAATCACCAAATTGCGCACGAATCTCGGCCGTCACACGCTCCAACTCCTCGCCACCAGCCTTCGCCGCCAGACGCACAACATCGTGCAAAATGGTTGCGACGGTCGAGTTGCGACCGAGTCCGATTTCCGAAATTACGATTTCAGCCGTGCGCACCGCGTGGTCCAACATTGGCGTGCCGTCGTAACGGGTTTGACCGTCCATCGCACGGTCGGCATATTCGAGCGCCTCGTCGACGCAGCGCTGCGTCGTGGGCGAAAAATTCGTTCTTACCAAGTCGAGCAGACGTGCATAACGCTGCTCACGAGTCAAAGTGTCCATAGCTTTCAACGTGGTTAAAACCTAACTAAGGCGCAAGATACGAAATAAATCTTACAATTTCGAATCCAAAATGGCTCCGCCAAAACTCAAAATCGTGTTAATCGGCTGACGATTAATGGATTGCCCCAAAAATTTAATACGAAAAATTACTCACGTTATGACAGACACTCGCGGGCTGGGGGCGGTCGCCCGTAGGGCGAGCCCGCGAGAGTGTGTCAAAATCCGCTGGATTTTGCTAAATAATTTTGAATTTTGAATTCTGAATCTCATCATTGGCGGGTGGGGGCTCGGCCAAAGGCCGACCCGCCATATGGGCGGGCTTTACTTTTTCTGACTTGTGGTCAAAATCGATGGAAGCAAAGAATAATTTTGAATCTTGAATTTTGAATTAAAAAAAGCCGCACCCCGTTGTGGAGTGCGGCCATCGTTATTAGGATTCCGTGCGGGGATTAATCCTCGTCGGTATCGGTGTAAGCCTTCAACAGCTTGTCCTGAACGTCGGCGGGAACCTGCTCGTACGAAGCGAACTTCATCGTGTACGATGCACGACCGTTGGTCAGCGACGACAGAGTGGTCGAGTAGCGATACAGCTCTGCCAGAGGCACACGTGCATTCAGACGATCCAGACCGTGATCCGACGACATACCCTCGATCAGTGCGCGGCGGTTCTGCAAGTCGCTCATAACGTCACCCATACGGTCGCTCGGCACGAGTACCTCGACACTGTAAATAGGCTCCATAATCTTCGGACCTGCGTTGCGGAATGCCTCCTTGAAGGCGTTACGCGCTGCCAACTTGAACGAGATTTCGTTCGAATCAACCGGGTGCATCTTACCGTCGTAGATCACAACGCGGATATCGCGTGCATACGAACCTGTCAGCGGGCCCTCGGTCATCTTCTCGTTGATACCCTTCAAGATCGCGGGCATAAAGCGTGCATCGATTGCACCACCAACGATCGAGTTGTAGTACTGCAACTTGCCGCCCCATTCGAGCTCGTACTCCTCCTTACCCTTGATATTAACGGTGATCTCCTTGCCTGCAACCTTGTACTTGGTAGGCTCGGGCATACCCTCGTAGTAGGGCTCGATAACCATATGTACCTCACCGAACTGACCTGCACCACCCGACTGCTTCTTGTGGCGGTAGTCTGCCTGAGCAACCTTAGTGATAGTCTCGCGGTAGGGGATACGCGGTGCCATATACTCGATCTCCATCTTGTTCTCGGTCGAGAGGCGATACTTCAAAATATTGAGGTGGTGCTCACCCTGACCCTGAATGATGGTCTGCTTCAACTCCTTCGAGTACTCAACCAGAATGGTCGGATCCTCGTACTTAGCCTTGTTGAGCAACTCGCCCAGCTTCTCGTCGTCGCCCTGCTTAACAGCCTTGACTGCTGCACGGTAGCGAGCGTCGGGGAATACGATCGGCTCGATCTCAACGGGTGCTGCGGGTGCCGACAGAGTGTCGTTGGTGCGGGTAGCCTTCAACTTAACGGTGCAACCGATGTCGCCTGCAACCATCTCCGAAACCTTGATACGGTTCTTACCGGCAACTGCGAACAACTGCGAGATCTTCTCCTTGTTACCCGTGCGGCTGTTAACCAACTCCATACCCTCGGTGATCTTACCACGAACAACGCGGAAGTAGCTGATTTCGCCCAGGTGCTGCTCCACCTGGCTCTTGAATACGAATACAACGGGCTGGCCATTCTCGTCTGCCTCGATCTCCTCACCCTCGGTCGAGAGGAAGTTGGGAGCGGTCAGCGGGCCGGGAGCCACGTTGATAATGAACTCCATAATACGCTTCGAACCTACGTCGCGCTTAGCCGATGCACAGAATACGGGCAGGCAATCACGCTTAGCAACGCCTAACTTCAAACCGCTACGAATATCGTCCTGAGTCAGCGCACCCTTATCGAAGTAGAGCATCATCAGGTCCTCGTCGTTCTCAGCTGCGGTCTCAACCAGAATCTGGTGCAGCTCCTGAGCGCGCTCCATCTCCTCAGCGGGGATTTCGAGCTCCTCACGAGTACCATTCTCGTCGGTGAAACGATACATCTTCATCATCAGTACGTCGATGAACGAATCAAAACCGGGACCCGGATTAACGGGATACTGAACGATCACGGGCTTCACACGCGACGATGCGTTGATACTCTCGATGGTCTCCTCCCAATTAGCATTCTCAGCGTCGAGCTTATTGACGATAGCGATCACGGGCTTGTTGAGCTTACGAGCGTAGCGAGCCTGAATCTCGGTACCAGCCTCGAAACCCTCGATAGCGCTGATCACACACAGACCAACGTCAGCCACCTTGAATGCCGAGAACAGACTACCGCAGAAGTCGTCCGAACCCGGGGTGTCGATGATATTGAGCTTGCGACCCATAAACTCCGAGAACAGAGCGGTCGAATAGATCGAACGTTTGTATTCGTGCTCGATGTCGGTATTGTCCGAGAGGGTATTCTCGCCTTCGATAGTACCACGACGGTCGATTACCTTACCTTCGTAAGCCATAGCCTCGGCCATCGTGGTTTTACCCGAGCCGGGGGCACCGATCAGAACGACGTTCTTGATCTCCTTAGTTGAATAGTTTTTCATAGTTTTGAGGTTATTTTTGTTTTAGTTTCTAAATTTCGCGACCATAAATATATGAATTTTATTTCAAACTCCAAGCGTTCACCCCGAAAATTTTAATTTCGGCGGGCGATTTCGGGCATTTGCGGGGTACGCGCGCCACATTTTGAGAGAGGAATGTGCGGGGAATGAGAGAGGTTTGCGAAAGTTTTGCGAGGCGCTTATATAATAGAGGTGCGACAAAAACGGACGAACTGACGCTGGCGAAAGACGAAAGACGAAATTCAAGAATTTCGATTATTTATTCTTATAGCGAAGAAATAATTTTGAATTTCAGTTGGCGATTTTATCGAAATCGCTACACACTCGCGGGCTCGCCCATCGGGCGACCGCCCCAGCCCGCGAGTGTGCGCCCGCCATATGGGCGGGTTCTACTTTTTTCGGTTGAGCAAATATTGATCAATTTGCAAAACCAGCAACCTCCTTGCGAACCAGCACATTTGTTTAATCTGCCATATGGGCGGGTTTTACTTTTTTCGGTTGAGCAAACATTAATCAATTTGCAAAACCAGCAACCTCCTTGCGAACTAGCACATTTGTTTAATCTGCCATATGAGCGGGTTCTACTTTTTTCGGTCTGCGACCTAAATCAATGGTAGCTAAGGGAAATCGTGAATTGTGAATTGTGAATTTTGAATAAAAAAAGCCCGCCCAAGAGAGAGAGGTGGGCGGGTCCCAAAAACCAATTACTAATTAAATATAACCAGTAGCGGCGTGGCATATTGTGTCGGCGATCAGACGGTGTCCCCGCTCATTGGGGTGAATGCCGTCGTCGCAAAACATTTCGCGGTAGTTGCGCTCGACCAGAAAGGGTGTAGTGATGTCGATAATCGGCACGTCGAGCAGCGCTGAGAGCTTGAATAACTGCAAGTTATACATTTCGTGCCACTGCGTGATATTCTCGACCGAGTTGTCGAGCCACCGCAACACGTTGCCTCGTTGCTCCGAGTTCATCGAGCGGGTGAAGGCGTCGAAATAGCGGTCGGCGATGATCGGCGGCAGCGACAACATCACGGGTCGCGAACCGAGCTGACGTATCGTGGTAATCATCTGCCGATACTGCTCCTTGAAGTGTGCGAGCGAGATTATCGGTCGGTGCTCGCCCTCAGGATCACTTGCAATCTGCTTCCAGCAGTGGTCGCAGTCGTTGCCACCAAACTCCGTCACCACAAAGTCCGATGCGGTCACCTGCTCGTGCCAACGATCCAACTCGCGCAATCCGTGGCGCGTGGTCGAGCCGAAACGACCGTGATTTTTGATCTCGACACCGAGCGCCGAGGCGCAACGGCTCGAAAAGCTCTCTTCGAGGAGTGTATATCGGGGTGCTGATTGCCCATTTTGTCGGTCGAGGACAATGCCTCCCATAATCGAATCGCCAAAGGTCGTGATACGTTTCATCTCTTTCTGCTTTTTAGTTTCGATTTCCACACTGCAAAACTAACGCCGAACTCGCCGACAAACAAAAAGTGGTGACCACGCGACGAAAATTGTGATTTTCTGTCGATTTTCGTTACCAAAACGCAAATATTGGGATAAAATTTGTATATTTGTGCATTCGTCACACACAAAATCGGGACTAAAATAATGAGCGAACTACCCCTTAATTTCCGCCGTGCAGCCTCGCAAGCGATCCACGTAGTGGCAATGCCGCTGTCGTTTTTTGCCTTTATGCTGATCTATCGTCCGTTCAACGTCACCGACACGCTCCAACTCGGAAAACTCTCGTTCGGAGTCAATCTGACGCTGATTGCGTGCATCATTTTCGGTTCGATGTGCATTATGCGCACGATCTTCTACCTCGTTCGCCGACGAATCGACAGCCTCACCTACTTCTTTTGGTGCATTTTTGAGATGGTCGTGACGACCTTCTTCGTCGCGCTCTACGCCTGGCTGATGGAGCACACGGTCGAGCCATACTTTTTGGTGGTTTCGCGTGCTTGCAGTTGGATTTTCACGGTGCTGATTTTCCCCTATGTGATTGTGACTCTGGCACTTTTCTTGGCAGCAGAGCGCCGCTACCGCAACCAACCGAGTGAGGAACAACGTATGCGTTTCTACGACGAGCGACGCAATTTGAAGCTGGTCGTGGCGGCGCAGTCGGTGCTCTATATCGAGGCGGAGGAGAACTACGTGAATGTCCACTATCTGGACGAAGACCGCACACGTAACTATTTGATACGCAGGTCGATGAAGTCGATCGAGGAGTTGTGCGCAACACACGGATTGTTGCGTTGTCACCGCTCGTTCTACGTCAATCCCACCCACGTGAAGGTTCTGCGCAAGGATCGTGAGGGGGCGATTGTGGCCGAGCTCGACACGCCCCAAACGCTCGAAATCCCTGTCACAAAGCGCTACTACGACGCCCTCTCGGCGACGCTGTAACCCTTCGGCGCACATATTCACACACATATATATTATATAGTGGCACCCTGCGCTCGCACGCGCAGAGCGGGGAATCGTGCAAAAGGGCTAAATTTGTGCCCGTTCGGACTTTTCTCATAAAGTTACAAGGTAATATTTTATTTATGTTCCACCTTTTTGGGGTAAAATCGGGGCAAATTTATCGGTTTTTGAGCGTCCAAACCAAACCTAAATCATTAAATAACAACATTATCCGTTTTATATCGTTCGGTCGAGCGGGCAAAATATGCGTTTGAGATAAATATTTTGCTGATACAATAAAAACTTGTATATTTGCTACCGTTAATTGCCAACCAAGATGATTGCGTCGGGATCGCTCGATCCGTAGTCAGCTATGGCTGACGCAAGTTTTTTCATCAGTAAAATTTTTCAATCTATGCTCAACAATTATTCCTCGACCGTGCAGCAGCCCGTAATCGCAAAGTACGTGCAACCCTACCGAAACGGTATCCAATCTCACAACCTCTCGCGACACGCAATCGGTATGGTCCTCCGCGGTCGGAAGTTCATCTACTCGGGCGACGTGCGCAACGAAGTCGGACGCGGCGAGATGTTTTTCCTCGCAACGGGCACCCACTACATCGAGGATTTGCCCGAAGGCAACCGTCCTTTCGAACAAATTATGTTCTATTATACGCCCGCGCAGCTCGCCACAATCCTCTCGCAGTTGAGCATAACCTACCATATGAACATCTCGAACGACCACTCGTGTGCGGCTTGTCGTGAGCAGAGTTTTGTGGTCAGCGGGGCGACCAGCGCGTTGCGAAATTTCTTCATCACGACCAACCAATACATCAAGGACGAGCTGTTCAATCACGACGAAACGGCCGAGAATCTCAAAATGACCGAGTTGATCTATCTGATTGTATCACAAGAGGATAACTGTCTGAAACGCAAAGTGATGGACAACGCCGACACGGGCAAGGAGAGCTTCGAGCAGACGATCTATGCGCACATCTTCGAGGACATTCCAATCGAGGAGCTCGCGCGAATGTGCAACCGTTCGCTCACCTCGTTCAAGAAGGAGTTCAAGAAACATTTCATCGAACCACCCCATCGCTGGTTCATCAAGCAACGGCTGATGCACGCGCGATTGCTGCTGATCTCGACCAACAAATCGATCTCGGAGGTGGGTTTGGAGTGCGGATTCCCCAACACATCGCACTTCATCAAGCTCTTCAAAAAGGCTTACGACCATACCCCTGCGGGCTATCGTCACCGCCACGTCGGCAATAGCTATTCGACTGAAGTCGAGAGTGTTGGCACGATCGACGAGCAACCGATTGCAGTCGGAGAGTAGGCGGGCTTGCGGGTGCGGACAAGCGGCTGAGGCGGGTGCAGGCTGGCGCGGTAGACGAGCAACCGATTGCAGTCGGAGAGTAGGCGGGCTTACGGGTGCGAACAAGCGGCTGAGGCTGGTGCAGGCGGGACACTTGCGGACGGGGCGCTTGCGGGCGACTTTTGGGAGAGTTACTGCAGGAGCTGACGAGAGTGTTTTGCGGGCGATTTTGCGGGCGACTTTGATGGCACTTTTGCGGGTGCGCCAATATAGAACGATCGTTTCGGAAACCAATTACAATTTTTAAAATCGTTAGGTTATTAAAATAATTTAATTAATAATTATCGCATAAAAACGGTAAAAAGTGATAAATTATTAGAAAATTCGTGTCAAAATATTTGGTTTTTGATAACTAATAGCCTATATTTGCATAACAATTCGTGAGAAATCCGTCGTGAGACGGTTGTCGGACACGACTCATTAACCTAACTAACCTAATCCCGACCCCTTTCGATATCCAACCGAGAGGGGTCTTTTTTTATTAAAGATTCAAGATTCAAGATTAAAAATTCAAGATTCAAAATTGGTCTTAGCTACTACTGATTTTGAACGCTAAACCGAAATAGGTAAAACTTGTCCAATGGCGACACGCACCTTCGTGGCTAGGGCGGTCGCCGATAAAAGATAAATGTTCGTAAATTTTTTACGGTTTTGCGAAGCATTTAATGATGTAAAACTAAAAACAATAAAACCCGCCCATATGGCGGGCGAGCCCCCGAAGGTGTGTCGATCTCGGAGAAATCGCCAATAGGAATTCTAAATGCAAGATTCAATATTAGAGTTTGTGTCCATTGATTATGTTTTCAAAATTTAATTGGCAAAATCTTTGATTTTGACACACGCGGTGGCGCCCGCGACTTTCAGTCGCGCCGCCCCACGCCACCGCGTGCGTATTCTGAGAGCAAACCGAACACAAATTAACCCGCCTATATGGAAAAAACACACAGAGCGCTGGTTCGCAAGGAGGTTGCTGGTTTTGCAAACCGAATACAACTCGCAAGACCGAAAACAGCAAAACCCGCCCATATGGCAAAAACACACAAATGTGCTGGTTTGCAAGGAGGTTGCTGGTTTTGTAACCTGATTAAAGTTCGCAAGACCGAAAACAGCAAAACCCGCCCATATGGCAAAAACACACAAATGTGCTGGTTTGCAGGGAGATTGCTGGTTTTGTAAACCGAACACAACTCGCAAGACCGAAAACAGCAAGACCCGCCCATATGGCGGGAATAAAAAAGTAGTTTGTCAAACCCTATCAGATTTCCGCTCTGAAACGGGCGCGACAAACTACCTTAAAACTATATAACCTCCTAATGCCCTATCGCAACTTGTGACCGATCAGATTGAGGAACTCCTCGCGGGTGCGGTGGTCCGACAGGAACGTGCCCGTGAAGGCCGAAGTCGTTGTGACTGAGTTCTGTTTCTGGATTCCACGCATCTGCATACAGGTGTGTCCCGCCTCGATCACAACCGCAACACCCAGCGGATTGAGCGCCTCCTGAATGCAATCGCGGATCTGCACCGTCAGGCGCTCCTGCACCTGCAAGCGGCGGGCGAAGCACTCCACCACGCGGGCAATCTTCGACAGTCCCGTGATCGTGCCATTCGGAATATATGCCACGTGCGCCTTGCCGAAGAAGGGCAGAATGTGGTGCTCGCACATCGAATAGAGCTCGATGTCCTTGACCAAAACCATATGTCGATAGTCCTCGCGGAAGAGCGCCGACTGGATAATCTGCTTGGGATCTTCGTTGTAACCCTTTGTCATAAAGGCCATTGCCTTTGCCACACGTTCGGGAGTTTTGAGCAGACCCTCACGGTCGGGGTCCTCGCCCAGCAGTCGCAGAATCTCGCGGTAGTGGACCATCAATTCGCTGATGGTCTGCTCGTCGTAGCGATCTTCGCGCACGTAGATGGGGTTTTCCATAGTTGCCTCAGTTGTTAAATTTTCGGCAAAGGTACGCAAAAAAGCCATACGCTCAGCCGCTTTCACAAAAAAATCTCACATATTGCAAAAATTCACTCATCGAGCCTTTTAGATTGCGTTGCAGTGCGCTGTGGGGCGGGCAGAGGTTACAATTTGAAACCTATTTGCGCCGATTTTGGGGTCGATCGTGAACGGTCGCGCGCTAAAAAGCGAGATATAAATTTGTTAGTTTCGATTATAAAATATATATTTGCCTTTCCGAAATCACTTAAACAATTATGAATATGAAGAAATTTTTTACCCGCTTTGCTGCCGTTGCAATGACATTGGTAGCAGCATTCGCATTCGTAGCGTGCGAAGAGGAGAAGGTTGACGAGGTTGTTGTATCGGACGCAACCGTCGAGGTCGCTGTGACCGCTAAGGACGCACAGTCGGCTACTTTCGCTATCACCTCGACCAAAGCAACCGCTGTTGCTTACTATCGTACCAACGACACCAAGTTCATCGCAACCGGTGAATTCGTTTTCAAGAACGGTAAGGAGGTTGAGCCCAACACCACCGTTAGCGTTTCGATGCCCTACTTGGAGGAGATGAGCGACTATCGTCTGTGCGTTGCAGCTCGCGCTGAGAACGGTGCTTACACCGTAGCTTACGCCAACGTTCACGTGCCCGATTTCGACGCTGCGGTTTCGATTGCAGTTGAGAATCTGACTTATAGCGGCGCTGACATTATCGTAACTCCCAACGAGCACACCGCTAAGTTCATTGTTGGTATCGGCGACGCTAACTCGACCGTTGAGCAGTTCCTGGCTGGTGAGGTTGAGAGCGTTAATGGCGCTGGTAGCGAGCCTAAGACCGTAGGTTTGCAGAACTTGGACGACGAGACTACCTACATCGTTTATGCTCAGGCATTTAACCGCGAGGACACCGGTAGCGCAGTTGTTACCGCTAAGGTTACCACTTTGGAGGGTCCCGGCGTTGACATTCAGGTTCAGATGGACAACACCATTCAGGCTTACGTAACCTACACCCCCAACGAGAATTGCGGTGGCGTGATCGGTTTGGCTGCTTCGGCATCGGTTTACTACGATTTCGCAGAGGCATTCGGTGGCGAGCAGGCTCTGTTGGAGACCTACTATATGATGGATATGGCTGACGTAATTGCAGCTGGCGAGACCAAGACTACGATGTGGGCTATGAACGGTGAGTGCGACTATGAGTATCTGGTTGCAGCTCTGGTACTTGACGAGAACGGCAATCCTTATGAGGTTGTTCACGCTCCCTTCACCTCGCCTTCGTTCGACGAGAACGCTCCCGAGGCTACCGTTACCATCGAGCTCGGCACCAACGATGCAGCTGGTCCGCAGTTGATCTACACGATGGGTGAGGGTACCGTTGGTTACTACCAGTCGGTTTACACCCAGCTCGACTACGATGAGTTGGTTGCTTACGGTCTGTCGATCGATATGACCGAGGAGGAGTACATTCAGCAGTACACCGCATTCTACGGCTACGCTATGTTCGAGAATGATGACTTCGTATGGCCGCTCGAGCCCGACACCGAGTACGTAGCAGTAGGTTGCCCCTTCAACAAGAACGGTATCGAGGGTTACGGTAAGATGGCCACCTTGAAGTTCAAGACCGCTCCCGAGGCTGAGGAAGGCGCAGCAGTTCGCGAGTTCGTAACCAAGCGCAACACCGTTAAGCGTGCATTGGTTAGCAAGGAGCAGCTCGACGCTTTGAAGAAGTAATTCAAGCTACTTTAAGTTTACACACAAAAGCCGCACTCCGATCTTCGGGGCGCGGCTTTTTCTTTATTCAAAACTCCCCGCCCGCCATATGGGCGGCTTTTTCTGTTTTCGGTTTTCTCTCAGAATACGCACGCGGTGGCGTGGGGCGGCGCGACTGAAAGTCGCGGGCGCCACGCACCTTCGCGGGCTGCGGGGGTCAGCCGAAGGCTGAGCCCGCGAAGGTGTGTCAAAATCGAAGATTTTGCCAAAACAAGTTCACTTCTTCTTTTATAAAATCAAAGAAAAATCGTGAATTGTGAACCGACGCCAAGCCGAATGCGGAGTCGGGCGGTAGCTCGAACTCGGCTGAGGCGCGAAGGAGGAAAAGCCTGCGTAGCAGGATTAATTGTGAATCGTGAATTAATAATTCAATAATCTCTCAGGAACAACTGCCAGCCACGGTCGAGGGCGTCGAGTTGGGCGGGCGAGGGTTCGTGTCCACGTTCGAAGCGGCTCATAGCCTCGGCGATCGCACGCAGACGCACGTCACGTGGCAGCAATGTCGCATCGGGATCGACCTCGGCACGCTCCGCCACAAAGCGAATGTAGGCGTCGGTATCGTTTTCGAGGGGCGGTGCCCAGCGGGTGACGATCCCACGCAGGGTGTCGATCGAGTAGCGGCGGCGGTACGATTCGAGCAGTACGAACATCGCGCGGTAGCCCCACTCGTCGCCCTCGAACTCCTTGAAGGCGGGGTCGCACGAGGGGCGTCGCTCGCCACGATAGCGCACACCACAACGGCGGATATTGCCGGGGTTATGGTTGCGTTCGGCACGGGTCAGCGGACGTGTTTTCATTGCGGTTAGGGATTTGAGTTCCAATGGTTTGCGCGAGTTGTTTCTGCATAACTCGACGCAACCAGCGGAAGGGTGGATAGTTACATACTTCGGCTCCGTTTTCGAGGAAGCTCCACATCTCGACGCCACACACAAACCCCGTAAAGAGGTTTGCCAGACGCAGATGTGCGAAGTCCAAAATAAGCGAGTCGATCAGCCACGAGAGGGCGATTCCGACGACGATGACGACCAATTTGCGCACGGTATCCCAAGCGCGGTGGCTCTCGAAGCTCCACACCTCGCCGAGCCGTGTGGCTCGGTGGTGCGAAGCGATTACGCCCGTGAGGAAATCGACTGCAACGAAGGTGATGGCGCAACAAACAAGACCGACAATCGGGGCAAAAATCCCCACAATGGCCGACAATGCGCCAAAAATCAGTTTGAAAAGAGCGTTTTCCATAAGCGAAAAAAGGTTAGGTGGAATTCAAAATACACACACTCGGTGGCTGGGGGGCGTGCGACAAAGTCGCACGAGCCACCGAGTGTGTGTCAAAATCGAAGATTTTGCCAATTAGTTTTGCTTCTTTGAATAGCAACTAAAATCATTGGCAGCTAAGGAATAATTTTGAATTTTGAACCGACGCCAAGCCGAATGCGGAGTCGAGCGGTAGCTCGAACTCGGCTAAGGCGCGAAGGAGGAAAAGCTGCCGAAGGCAGATTAATCTTGAATTGAAAATCCTTACGCCACAACGCCACCGTCGACACGGCAACGGTGCCAGATGTTGTTGCGGGGATCGTATTGGGGGTACTGTTCGGGAGCGGACTCAATCTGCTTGACGGCTTTGCGGAGCAGGGTCGAGGCCTGTGCGATGATGCTGCGGCGGAGTACGCGCAGCTCGTTTTCGGTTGCGGCGTCGAGGTATTGGCTTGTCCCCTTGACCACGCCTGCGGCACCCGTGCGGAGAGCCAATGCGGGCAACATCAACACACGTGTGTAGAGTGCGAGGGCGGGGTTTACCAGCTCCTCAACCAGCTCCGAGTAGTCGCCACTGAGCATCGCCTCGACCATCTCAGCGCCCAACACAGGAACGATATATCGCTCTTGTGCCACGTTGATAGTCAGCGGATTGACGTCCGTAGCCGTGACGAAGTCGAGCGGTGCAAAGGCCAGCTGAGCCACCTCCTCAGATGAAATTAGATTGTGCATAGAGAAAGGTTTTTTAGTCGATGTTACGAAGGTTGTACTTGGTGATCTGCGCCAGGAAGGGCTGCTCGTCCTCGGCCTCGGGGTCGTAGTCCAGACCGTCGGCCTTGCGAGCCTCCCACACACGCATATAGAGCGGTTTTGCCTTGGTCGGCGGACGGTTTACGATCTGCAACGACGAGGTGTCAAGCCCCAAAATCGAACTCATCAACGCCTCGATCGGCTCCATCAGCTCGGCCTGCTCGGCCAGAATGACGGTGTTGAGCGCGATCTCATATTCGTGCAAAATTCGGTCGGCGTTGAATCCCGACGAGTAGTCCAGACCGCTCAGCGCGCGGAACCACGAATGTGCCACAACGATGTCGCTCGTTGCCTGATTGTGGAGGTCGGTCCAATCGCCGTCGTTGGCCGATCCGATGGGGATAAAACGCGAATTGTCGTCGCCCGCACCGTCACGGATCACGAACATCACCTGCCCGGGCGAGCCCGCAAAACGGCGCTCGGCACGACGCACAAGATCGTAGGCAGCCTGCTCGTTGTCGATGTCGGCGTCGAGCATCATCACACCCGAAAGCTGGAACGAGTTATCCAGACGCGAGATGTTCCAACGATCTGTCTTGTAGGCGATTGCCGACACGTTCATACCCGCAATATAGGGCGGCACGCCATAGTGCGAGAACATCGGCTCGTAGTCCTTATAGTGGATCATCGAGCGGTGCAGACCCTCCTCGTCGGGCTCAAAAGCGGGATAGAGCGCCAGCGAACGAGCCTCCGTCGGGTTGAAATGGGCCCAATCGTGGTGCAGCAGCACGTGCTCGTTGTCGCGTGCGAGGCGGCAGTGCGAGGCGTCGTGGTGGTAGAGCGCCAGGAACGAGTGGTCGGCGTCGGTCACCACCTCCAAGAATGCGTTTCCGAACAGCGCCTTGTCGAACGCCAAACGGTTGAGCGTCTGTCGCAGCGTGTCGCCCGAGCCATTCACACGCTCGACAAAGGCCCCAAGCAGCTGGTTCGAGCGGTCGAAATTGAATCCCTTGCCCGAGATGTAGTCGGCCTTGTCGTTGATGATTCGGCGGTGGGTCGTCGAGCGGCGCGACATCAAAGCCAACGCCGACGGAAGCAGATTGTCGTCGCCCCAACGCCAAAATTTATCGCTCTTGCAACGGGTCGAATGGACGTAGTAGGGATCGGGACGCGAGGCGGCAGCCAGAATTTTAGTTGGTTTATTGCTCATAGGTTTAATGTTTGATTATTAATTGTTTAGAACTGCGGCGTAGCTCTCGGTGTAGCACTCCAACATCACGTACACGGTTGGGCGTTCGTCGCGCTCGGCCTCGACATTTACACGCGCAGGCGCAAGCCTCAACGGTTGCTCATAACCCAACGCGGGCGACACTCCGACGAGCAGTTCCAACCCCGTGTTGAGCCTCACGCGGGCAACCAGACCGCCCAGACGTGAAGCCTCCGCGAGCGAGGCAACGAACTGCGATGTATCCTCGCGCACGGGCAATTCGAATCGCAGGGCGTGGTGGATTTCGGTCATTCCGTTGCTGACGGTCGGGGTTTGAATGTACGATCCCGACGAGGGCAGGCAATCGACCGTCGCCCACTCGGCATAGCCCACAGTGGCGGGCATTATGCAGTGTGTCAGCGAGTTATCAAACTCGGGCAGCGCCACATTCCGAGCCTCGATCAGTTCAATGGCGGCGACTCCCCCGACAAGGGAGCCGCACGCACGGTTGAAACTTCGAATCATAGCTACTCGATGTGAGCATACGAAACCAACTCAGGCAACAGGTAATCGCAACCGGCCATAAACACGGCACGCTGACGATTCTCCATCTGGTCGGGGTTGTACCACATACGGATCTCCGTACCGGGGAAGTCCGAGGTGTTGACAGCCAGCGCCAGGTTGCGGCGGTCGGTCAGGATTACGAACGAGCTGGGCAGATCGTTCACCTGCTCCGAGTACTTACCTAACTGCAAGTCAATCACGGGAATACCGCGCATCGACAGACCTACACGACCATTCTGCTTAGCCTCGTAAGCGGCGTCGAGCACCACGCTATCGAGCGAGTTTTCGTAGGCAGCGTAGATGTCCGACGAGCAGAAGAACGCCAGCTGACCCTCCGACTTCAAGGCACGCAGCTCCTCGGGAGCGTCGGCCAGCACCTGACGCAGTAGCTGCTCGGCATAGCCCTCAGCCATCAGTTCGTCCTCGGTGTAGGTCGAGTAGGTCATCTCGTTGCGGTCGTTGTGGATCGCTTTGAGCAGACCGTTGAAGGTGCCGAGCATACCGTTTTCGCGCTCGGTGTTGCCGAGCCACATCGTCGCACGGATACTCTCGGCGATCGCCTGACGGAACAACTCGGTCTCGGCAGCCTCCAACTCGGTACCCGACAGGTCGTCGAGATTGACGTCGGCACGGTTGGTGATCAGCTCAAAGACCATCGAGAAGTAGTCCGACGCCGAGTATGCGATTTCGGCCTTGACCTTGCTCATATCGATCGACTTCTGGTATCGGTCGGCGGCCTTCGAGCCGTTCCAACCAGCACCATAGGGCTGCAAGATGTCGCCGCTACGACGCCAAAAATTGAGCGTTGTGGGCATAGGCATATTGTACATCACCTTGATACCCAGATCCATAGCCGACGGACCGGTCAGCATCGGACGGAAGAAGATGGTTTCGAGTTCGTGACCCGAGTAGGTCTTGGGATTTTCGATCAATTTACTCATAATTGAAAAGTTTTTTGATTGGTTAAATGGGTTTTGGGTTTGGGTTTTGGAGTTTGCTTTCTTATTGTATAAACTATTGATATTTAATCAAATACAACAAGAATCAGGAATGGCAAAATCCGTTGGATTTTGTCACACGCCATATGGGCAGGATTTACTTTTTCTTCTTATTTAATAAAAGCAAAGGAATAATTTTGAATCTCATCATCGGCGGGTGGGGGCTCGCCCAAAGGGCGACCCGCCGATGATGACACGCTCCACAGAGCGTGATTGTAGATTCTCTGCTTATTCTTATGAACGCAAAGAAAATTTTGAATTCTGAATTTTGAATTTTGAATTACCTAAAACGTCGCCTCTCTCAAAGCGTCGGCGTCACGTGAGTACGCGGCGGCGTTTGCGGGCTCTTCGGCCTCACGATCCGAGGGGTCGTCAACGGGCTCGATAGTGGTGGGGTTGGCACGCTGCTGACCCTCACGAAGGGCAGTCAGGGCGGCCGACGAACGAGCCTCAACCATCGCAGACTCAATGTCGAGAGCGGCACGGGGCGAGGGCTGCGAGGAGGGACGCAGGGCGGAGATCAGACGCTCGGCAGCGTCGGCAATGCGGGCTTTGATGGTTCGGCGGGCAGTCGTGGCGTCGATAATGCGGTCGATCAGACCCGCTTCGAGCGCCTCGGCGGGGGTGAGCCAGCGACCGTTGCCGCTGTTGTCGTTCATCAGGGCGACGATCTGCTCCACCTCGCGCCCACTTCGTGTGGCGTAGATCGAGGCCAGACGCTCGTCGGTCTTCGAGAGCAGGTCGAGGCTCTGTTGCAGGTCGATGGCGTTGCCTTCGGTTGCGCTCACCGAGCGGTGAATCAGGTAGAGGGCGTTTGACATCATCTCGCGCTCGCCCTCCGAGGCGGCCTGTGCGATGACGGTTGCAGCCGAAGCGGTGTAGCCGTGACAACGTGTAGTGACCTGCGTATCGAGCTCACACAGAGCGTCATAGATCAGCAGAGCGTCGGCGACGTTGCCACCCGTCGAGCGGATATTGACCACCACTCGATCGACGTCGAGCGCACGAATCTGCGAAAGCGCACGGTTGAAGGCCTCGTAGGTCGCCACGCTGTGCGAGTCCGCGGTGGCGGGATCGACGCCAATGGTTCCCTCGATGTCGATCACCGCCGTGCGGTCGGCCGAGCAGCGAATTTCGATAGTGTTTTTCATTTGTGTAATTGTTTGATTGTTTGTTGATTAGTTGCGTCGTAGACGGCACGGCAGGCGGTCGAATAGGAGCAGTCGAAGTCGATTGCAGCCTGTTCGAGGGCTTCGGTTTTGGCACGTCCACGGGTGGTCTGTTCGTCGACATAGAGGGCAATTGTGAGGTCACGCAGGCGGGCACGGTCGAGCAACGAGGCTGAGAGCAGACGCTGGGCAATGCGGCGGGCACGCAGAGGCGGACAAAGTCCTACGAGCAGACGCTCAATGGGACGGGTATCGATTGACATAAACGCTTGATTTTTAGACTAATTGAACAAATCGACAACGTGCCACGCCCTCATCGGCGGCATACTCCTCGACGGCGTCCAGACGGTACAGCCCCTCCTCGCCGCCGATCGTCAATCGGAAGGCTGCACGCAGGTCACGCTGTGCGGGGTCGGTCGTCAAAATCGGCAGCAGGTCGGCAGCCGAAAGTTGCAGGGTGAGGGTGACACGACGAGCCGTGTTAAGCTCCTCGTAATGAGCGTCATAGTAGCGGTGCAGACCCTCCACGCCGTCACGATCCTCGAAGCAGAGTGACCCCTCGTCGGAGATGAACGTCGTGAGCGGATAAGCGCCCGCCAGCAGACCCCAGCGCTCGTCGTCGGGCAACACTCGCAAGCCGTTGTAAATGAGGATTTTGTTCGGGAAATTGAGCTGCGCGGGGTCGTCCAGATCGCGGTCGCCCACCTGCGGCAGCGACACCGAAGGCGCGAGGGCGATCGTCCCGACGGCATTGATGGTCGGTGCGAAGAGCTGGCTACGGGCGTTGCGCTCGCCCTCGTCGGCCAATTTCGAGTGCACCTCGCCCACCCAATCTCCATAGAAATCGACGTTCTGCTGGTCGTATCGCGCGGCGGCGCCGTCACCTCGAAGGTAGCCGTGTCGCACCGCCTCGTCAGCGCCTTTGGCGGCCTCGTCGATCAAGATCGGCTGCGAGGTGACTATGCGGTCGCTCCAATCGATAACACGCTCACGATCAACCATTTCAGCCGCCGAACAGATGTAGACTTTTCGCTCGATCGGGTCGGTGTAGAACCTCCAATTGAACATCTCGGCCAGCGCGTCGAGCAGCTCCGCCTGACGCAGATCCTGATGGAGAATATCAGCCAGCGTGAAGGTCGATCCGAGGGCGGGATTGGGCTGGAACGAAGGGTATGCGCGCGTCGAGGCGTAGAGCGTCATCGCCTGCCCCGGGGCGGCACCCGCGAATGCAATTTTGCGGAACAGGAAGGGCTCGCTTGCCGACACATCGCGCGGTGCGGTTGCCACCGTCACATCGACCTCGGTCTGCCCCTCCATCTCGACGTAACCGGCATACAACGCCCAATCGTTCGGACAAGGGAAGTAGTTCGTCGCACCCGCAGGACGATACATAAGCATTGGCTCATAGGGAGTTACGGTAGTCGGGATCGTAAACAGAGCGTTGTCATCGGCAAATTCGACGGCCAGCGCCTCTGAGGTTGTCGAGCCCTTTTGAGCCACGTACATCAGTCGGTAGCTCGTGCCCGCCACGTGGTCGAACACCACCACACGATACTCCATTCCCGCGCGGAACGTGGGTCGATGATCGACAAAACGGTTTGCCAGCGCAAAGTGGTATTGGTTCTCGGCGTCGAGGCAGATGGTGTCGAAACCCCTCAGCGTGTATCGCGTCGCAATGCGGTAGTCGGTGGCGTAGTGCAGACGGCAGACGAGCGACACGTTGACCTGCTCGGGCGGCGAGAAAATCGCCTCGCCCTCCTCCACGCGGAACGAGGTGTCGGCGGCGTGCAGATCGGGAGCCAAGCCCGATGGCTCGACCGTATCTACCAGATTACCAACCGAATTGACCGTCGAAAAGGGATTGGCGTAGACCATTCCTCGGCTGTCGGCCGTGGCGGTCGAGGCCTGCGAGCGACCCGCACGGAATCCCATTCGTGCGACCAGACGCGAAGTGTCGCGCTCGGCAAAACGTCCACTCATAACCAGATTCGAGTAGGGAGCCGAGTCGAGCTGCGGACACTCGAACGTGTATCCCGCATCGGCAAAAATCGCCTCGACCAGCGGTCGCACGCTCACGAAGGGGTGGAAATCGTTGAGCGCAGGGATCTGCTGCACAGGCATCAGCTCGACCTCGGAGCGTGAGTCCGAGTAGCGGTCACGTCGCACGGGCAGCATTCGCACCACCCGATCGCCCTCCCAGCTATCGACAATCGCCGCCGAGTCGTATGCCGATTCGAAGTCGATTCCGACCGTGTCGAGTTGTCGGAGCGACGCCGCGCGAGCCCAGCCGTGCGCACCCGCAATGACCTCGATCGTGAAGCGGTCGCCCGCCCTCTCGACCTTGCCCGCCTCGCACATCTCGCCCGCCACAGCAACCTCAGCTCCGACGAGCAACACCGTGCCCTCGATGAGCGTAACTCCCTCAAACTCAATGCGTGCCTTGTGCTCCTCGGTGTTGAACAGTGTGGCCTCGTGCAGACGGTCGCCATAGCCGAACAACGCACGATTGTCGCGCGTGGCGGGGAGCGACAGACGATAGCGATGACCCTCGCGCAGAGCCTCGATCGAACGCAGATCCGACGCCTCGAAACTGATCTTCGGCACACGGGTCAGAGCGTCGGTCTGACACAATTTTTCATCAATGTATATTTTCATAACGCAGTGAATTTTAAGCAGTTCGAGAGATTGTTTCGGCGTAGCTCAGTTGCACCACAAAGCGGTCGGGACGCTCCGTTGGGTGCGAGGCGTGCTCGGTGGTGAGAACGTCGACTTTACGCAAGTGCTTGCCCTCGAAAATCCACACGGCGGGCGACGACAGCAGCGACACGAGCGCCTCACGTTGCGCCTGAGGCACCACCCCGCTATCGAGCGTGAGGGTCGTTCGGCGCACGGTGAGCAGGTCGGGCGAGCCGGCAACGCGGTGGCGTTCGAACGAAATTTTGCGACCGCCAAAGCCCTCGAAGGTGTGCAGATCGCACGCTCCGACGCTGTTGAACCACGCCACACGATGACTGCCCACGCCACGCTCCACAACGTCGTAAACGACTGTGGCAACGATCATTGTCGAGGTCGAGAGGGTCACCTCGATCTGCGTCAGCGGAGCGGCAACACGCGCCTGCAACGTGTCGAAATCGACCACCACGCCGACCATCTGTTCGCGCTCCTCGGTCGACATCGAGAAGGGCGTCGCACCTCCGTCAGCGTCGTAAAGCATAAACGCCGCCTCGATCGTTCCGTCCTCCGAAATCAGTCGCAAGTCGTCGTTCTCGCCCGCTGCGAGCGTACGACGTAAAGGCTTGTCCGAGAGCAACATATCGGTCACAAGCGGAGCATTTCGCGGCGCAGCGAGCACCGCCGCAAGTTGCTCGGACTGCACCTCGCCCACACGAATGTAGCAGTTGATTATCGTCTGCGGGTGCGCGATGGCATAGGTCGCCGAATTGACCGTGGGCGTGACGGCGAAGTGACGACGCAGGTAGGGCGCAACGTCGATCGAGCGGGTCGCCAGCCCTCGCAGGCGCAGTGTACCGAGCACGGCGGAGTTGTCGGCATTGACAATCTCGACGGTCGTAACTGCGTCGGGATCAAGCCCTTCGAGCGTGAAGAGCAACGGCTCGACAGCGGTCGAAAAGGGTTTAGGTGAAGATTTGATGTTCATAGTTTTGGGGTTGATTTTTTAGATACAATGTTCGACTTTGAGGGTGAAAGTTGCGACGATTCCCAGCTCGCCGTGGTTGGTTGTTTGGAGTGCGGTGGGGGTCATTTTGATTGCGTCGAGGGCGATGACGCCGCGCGAAAGACTCAACGTGCGCAGAGCCACAAGCGTATCGTTTTCGACTGAGTCCCAGACGGTTTCGGGGCAGAGGATTGCGTCGCGGTCGGCTCGGTGGAGCAGTCGGAGCGAGATTCGATAGCTGATCGTTCCCTCGTCGAGACCCTCGACAGCGACCGCCACAGGGGTGTCGAGCCAAGCGGTTGGATAGTTGCGGATTAGGGCGGTGGCGGCGGTCGGGTCGCCCGTTGCGAATGAGTAGCCGAGCGGCTCAACGGCGGAGCGCAGGGCGGTGAAAATTGAAGTTCGGTTCATTGTTTATTAAGTGTCGATAAAGTGTTAAAATGTGTCGAAAGATGAAGAATAACCCACCGCCAAAGATGTGAGGTAGCGGCAGCAACGCATTGACTCACAATACGTTTGCAAGATTTAATTTGTGGGTGTTGAAAACCCGAAAAGTGGATTGTTGAAAAGTGGGAACGGCTCTCGGCGGAATGCCGATGGGAGGGATTTACTTTGCTTTCAATGAGAACGCACCTTCGCGGGCTGCGGGGGTCGCCCGAAGGGCGAGCCCGCGAAGGCGTGACAAAATCGAAGATTTTGCCAATTAATTTTGAATCTCGATTTTCTCCTTATTTAAAAAAGCAAAGGGAAAAATCGTGAATCGTGAATTGTGAATTGTGAATTGTAAATTGTGAATTGAAATCCTCCCGATTTCCGTTGCAAATATAGCACTCCGAAAGTGCGTTTGTCAAGAGTCGGCGGGCAAAATTGTCGCACATTGAAAATCGCCCAGCCCCCACCGCCGTGAAAATGAGCACTCTGCGCCACCCAAAAAAATGCAAAATTTTTGCATCGAAACCCAAAAATGCAACGCCGAAAGCAAAAAAATGGCTTTCAGAGGCGGCAGTTTCCAAAAATTATATTAATTTAGCGGCGGATTATGGCCACGTGTGACCTCAATCCGATAAGTTTAACCAAAGGCTCAACAATATGGACGATGGCTGTTCAGCGGAGAATTGCAATTACTTCCTACCTCGACACGGTGCCATTCGTGTATGGCATCAAGCACGCACCCGAGTGTCGTGCCGAGTTGCTATTGTCGTCGCCCGCCCGCTGTGCTGAGCTGATCGCTGAGGGCGCAGTCGATATCGCCCTCGTACCTACCGCCACCGCCGATCGTCTGCGCGGTGTGCGTATCCTCTCGGAATATTGTCTTTCGTCGACCGAGCGCCTTGCGACCGCCCGTATGGAGTGCGACGTGCCCTTGCAGCAGATCGAGCAGATCATCTACGACGCTGAGTGGTTCATCACACCCGAGATTTTAGGTCGCCTCTGCACCCACCTGTGGCGTATCGCACCCAAGCTCATCGACCGCCGTGAGCTGCCTGCCGAGTGGCAACCTGCACCAACCGACGCCGAGATCATCTGCGGCACGGAGGCCTTCACCTCGGAGCGCCACCGCCGTTACGAGTTCGATCTGGGCGAGGAGTGGCGTCGTTCGACCCGCTCGCCGTTGGTGCTGGGCGTGTGGGTTGTGCGTGCCGACGTGACCCCCGACGAGAGCGACAGCTTCGAGCGCACGCTCACCTTCGGTATCGAACACACGTGGGAAGCGCTGACCGAGAGCGAGTTAGCCTCGCCCGAGAGCTACATTCAGCTGACCGAACGAATCGACTATCTATACGATCAAGAGAAAGATAAGGCATTGCGCAAACTTTGGCGCGAGGGTGTCAAGGTAGCTCCGCGTGCCAATCCCGGCTGAACGTCCTGAGGGTCGCCCGCGCGAGCGATCCGCCACATCGGTTCGGCGCAATGAATTTACGCCCCTGAGCGGCTGCGGCCGCCGACTCACAAAGTACGAATAAACACAAAAAACAGGGAGCCAAATGATTACGATTTATCTCAAACAATATAATAAGATTGTCCGCAACGCCGACCTTCATCTGTTCGACGATCTGGGCTACGACGACATTCTGTGGATCGACCTTCTGAACCCGACCATCAAGGAGCAGAAGGCGGTCGAGAACTTTATGGAGTTGAACCTCCAAACGCGTCAGCAGGCCGAGGAGATCGAGTCAACCTCGAAATATTTCGAGACCGAGAATGCCATCTTTTCGAACTCGAACTTCTTCTTGCGCACGGAGGACACCTTTGCGGTCGAGCCCGTGTCGATGATCATCTCGGAGGGCGTGCTGATCTCGGTGCGCACGGCCGAGTCGCGTACGGTGCGCGAGGCCGAGAAGAAGTTGCAGATGAACTACCGCGCCTACCCCACGGGCTATCACCTGATGATCTCGATTTTGGAGGTGCGTATCGACTTCGATGCCGACTTGGTCGAGAGCATTTCGAAGCAGATCGCCCGTCTGAGCCGCGACTTGAACTCGGGTGAGTCGGTCGATAAGGAGGACTTGCAGCGCATTAACTCATTGCAGGAGAGCACGATGTTGATTCGTGAGACCATCTTCGACCGTCAGCGAGTGTTGTCGGGCATCTTGCGCTCGGAGCGCTTCCCGAACGATATCTACCCCCGTCTGCAACTGATGATCAAGGACGTCAATTCGCTGATCAACCACGCCGATTTCAGTTTCGAACGTCTTGACTACTTGCAGGATACGGCGCTCGGTTTGATCAACCTCGACCAGAACAACATCACCAAGATCTTTACGATCGTATCGGTGTTCTTCCTGCCGGCGACGTTGATTGCGAGCTTGTACGGTATGAATTTCAAGCATATGCCCGAACTGGAATGGGAGTACGGCTATTGGTTTGCGCTGGGGTTGATACTGCTGATTTCGGGCGCGATCCTCAGCTACTTCAAGTACAAAAAGTGGCTGTAAAGCTGGCGACGTTCGCAATTCAAGATTCAAAATTCAAAATTCAAAATTAGGTCACGTCCGAAAAGGGCGTGGCTTTTTTATTGAGGAAACTTAGGCTCATCATTGGCGGGTGGGGGGGCTCGGCCGAAGGCCGACCCGCCAATGATGACACGCCAAAGGCGTGATCTTCTTTTTAGTGTTTAATTAAATAGTAATCAATTATTTATAAAAAAATAATTAAAAGCAAAATCCGTTGGATTTTGACACACACTCTGCGGCTCGCGCAAACGTAGTTGCGCGACCCCCCCAGCCGCAGAGTGTGCGCACGCGTGGATTTTATTTTTTATCAAACAAAAAAGCCTCGCTCAAAAAGCGAGGCTATAATTTTGAATTTTGAATTTTGAATCTTGAATCTTGAATTACCCTTCTACCTCTTAACGAGTTTCACGACATTCTCGACGTGGTAGGTATGGGGGAACATATCGACGGGCTGGACGCTCTCGACGCGGTACATACCGTCCATCAGAGCGATGTCGCGCGCTTGAGTTGCGGGGTTGCAGCTCACGTAGACAATTCGCTCGGGTGCAGCACGCAGAATCACGTCGATCACAGGCTCATCGACACCCGCACGCGGCGGATCGAGAATCACCACATCGGGACGACCGTTGGCGTCGACAAACTCGTCGCTCAACACCTTTTTCATATCGCCCGCATAGAAGACCGTATTTCGGATTCCGTTGATTTCGGAATTGACCTTTGCGTCCTCGATAGCCTCGGGAACATACTCAATACCAACCACTTTGGCACAGCGCGACGCACAGAAATTGGCAATCGTACCCGTACCCGTATAGAGGTCATAGAGCACCTCTCCCTCCTTCAAGTCGGCAGCCTCGCGTGCCACTTTATAGAGTTCGTATGCCTGCTCCGAGTTGGTCTGATAGAACGATTTGGGACCCACCTTGAATCGCAAGCCCTCCATCTGCTCGAAGATGTGCCCGTTGCCACGATAGGTCACGGGTTCGAGGTCGCCCGTCGAGTCGTTCAGCTTCTCGTTGATCATATAGATCATCGAGGTAATCTCGGGGAACTGCTCGCAGAGGTGGTCGAGCAGTGCGCTGATACGCTCCTCGTCGCGGTAGGCGAAGATGACGATGACCATCACCTCGCCCGTCGAGGCGGTGCGAATGATCATATTGCGCATAAATCCGCTATGCTCGCGCACGTTGTAGAACTCGTAGCCGTGCTCCAAACAGAAACGCTTGGTAGCCAATCGGATAGCATTCGAAGGCTCGGGCTGCAACCAACACTTTTCGATATCCAACACCTTGTCGAACATTGTAGGAATGTGGAAACCGAGAGCGGGCGAAGCGTCTAACTCGGTACCCGAAGCGACCTCCTCCTGCGTCAGCCAGCGGCGCGGAGTGAAGGTAAATTCGAGCTTATTTCGATAGAGTTGTGTCTTTTTCGAGCCCAAGATGGGGCTGATCGCGGGCAGCTCGATTTTGCCGATTCGGGTCAGCTGATCCTCGACCTGCGACTGCTTCAATCGCAGCTGCTCGTCGTAGGGCAGGTTCTGCCACTTGCAACCGCCACACACACCGAAATGCTGGCAGAAAGGCTCGCAGCGCATCTCCGAAAACTTCTGATAGCGAACCACATAGCCCTCCATATAGCGGCGGCGTTTGTTACGGATCTGAACATCAACGACATCGCCCGGTACGGTCATCGGAACGAAAACGACCTGGTCGTTCCAGCGTCCGAGCGACTTACCCTCGGCGGCGAGAGTTGTTATTTCGAGCCCCTCGATCAGGGGGTACTGGTGTCTTTTACGTGCCACGATATTTTTCAGTTTTGATTTTCGGCAAAGGTACGCAAAAAGCGGCATATTGCAACGCCCTTTCGGCCACTCGTGCGAATTTTGGGTGTAATTTATTGAATGATTTTCGGTTAGTGCGTACGATTCCGACCATTTTTTGTTACCTTTGTAACGCTATGATGTTGAATTGGACATATCGAATAGTGCGGACAGTTGTTTTGATATCGCTCTTGGTTGCGGTGTCGATTGGCGGAGCTTTCGGGCAATCGTTGAGTCCGATTGATAGTCTTTCTCACGCTGAGCAACCTCTCGAAATCGACAACTACCCTCTGCGAAAAAATGGCAAGCGCGATTGGTGGGAGGCCAATCAAACCCACTCGACGCGCTTTCGTCCCAAGCAGTTGATCGTGCCTGCATCGTTGGTGGCTATTGGTGCGTTGGGAGTTGGTGCGAAGGCCCCTTTGCACGGTTTAAATGTGTCAATTCGAGATGGTCTTTACGATCTGAGTCAGGGCCGAAAATACCATTTCGATGACTATATTCAGTATGCGCCCGTTGCGTTCTATCTCTCGCTCGATTTTATGGGCATTGAGGCCAAACATTCGTTCGGAGAGCGTGTGGCAGTGGCTGGTGTAACCTATATTGCGGTGAGTGCTCTGTCGCAGAGCATCAAGCATATAGCTCGTGAGCCGCGTCCCGATACAGGCACTCGCAACTCCTTTCCTTCGGGGCACACGACGACCGCTTTTGCGGGAGCCGAATTGGTGCGTTCGGAGTATGGTTGGGGAGCCGGAATGGGTGCTTATGCCATAGCGGCGACGGTTGGTTTTATGCGAATGTACAACGATCGACATTGGTTCAATGATGTTGTTGCGGGTGCAGGCTTTGGCATCTTGTCGGCTCGCATTGGATATTGGCTGTTGCCGCTCAATCGTCATATTTTCCGCATACCGCGCAAAGGTCAAGCAGTCGTTGCGACTCCAATCTACTATTCACAGACAAACGCTCTTGGACTCAGCTGCGCTGTGCAGTTCTAAATGCTCTCCAACCATTTCAATACGATTCAACCCTCGCAAAAAAACGACGGATTGTACACTCACACGCCCGCGCGTATAAAATAATGTATAAAAAAGGGCGGAGGATCACGAAATTTTGCTATTTTTGTATTTTGGAAAAGAATTGTTTAAACGTAAAACCAAATACAACTATGATCGACATAGCACTATTTTGTGTCAATCCTTTTCAGGAGAACACCTACGTGGTTACGGACAAGGCCACGGGACGTTGTATAATCATCGACGCGGGTTGCAGCAATGCTACTGAAACTGCCGCTGTGATCGACTATATACGCTCTAATCGTCTTGAACCTGAGATGATTGTGGGTACTCACGGCCATATCGACCACATTATGGGCGTACAGACGCTCAAAGACGAGCTGGGTATTCCCTATGCGCTGTCGAGCGAAGATCAATTCTTGGTCGCAAGTGCGGCTCAGCAGGCGGCGATGTTCGGCTTGAAGGTACCCGTAACGCCCTCGATCGACATCGACCTGAAAGAGCGCGACGAGATCACCTTCGGTGAAACAGTCCTGAAAGTGATTCCCACCCCCGGTCATACCCCCGGCCACGTCTGCCTCTTCCACGAGGAGGGACGTATGCTCTTCACGGGCGACACGCTCTTCCGTGAGAGTATCGGACGTACCGATCTTCCTGGTGGCGACTATTCGTGGATTATGCGTTCGATTTTGGATCGCATTGTGCCCCTCGGCGACGATGTTGTCTTCCACGCGGGACACGGACCGTCGTCGGATATCGGCCACGAGGTGCTCTACAATCCCTTCGTGGTGGAGGTGATGAACAACGAAATCAACTATCGCGGTTAGAGTATGATGCGCTTGATACACAAATTGTTATACCGAATGTTGCCACTCGAAGGCTACCTGCGTGTAGTCAGTGCGATGTTCTTCGTGTGGAAGCGTCTGGGCATTGGTCGCTACGCCGAGGCCACCGAGTACGTCTATCACCTGCCCAAGCTGGTGGGCGAGGGTGCAACGGCGATCGACATCGGTGCCAACTTGGGTTACTACTCGCGTTACATCTCGCAGGCGATTGGCGAGAGCGGACGACTCTACTCGGTCGAGCCCGTTGCGCCGATTCTCGGAGTGCTGCGCCACAACCTGCGTCGCTGCTCGAATGTCGAGATTCTGCCCTACGCCTTGGGCGAGGAGGAGCGCGAGATCGTGATGTGTAACGACACGGCTCGCTATCAGGGTTACTTCGGTACGGGACAGAATTTCGTGGGCGACGCTGCGACCGAGGGCGAGGGCAACCAAACGGGCGAACAAAAGGGCGACCGCTTTCCTGCGCAGATGCGTCGTGGTAGCGAGCTGTTCTCGAAGCTGACCCGATTGAACTTCATCAAGTGCGATATCGAGGGCTACGAAGTGGTGGTAATGAACGAGTTACGACCTCTGTTGGAGCGTTTTCGCCCGACGGTACTGATCGAGACGGGAGGCGAAAATCGCCCGAAGATCATCGCTCTGTTCCGTTCGCTCGGCTACCGAGGCTACACGCTCGAACACGGCTTGGAGGTTCCCCTGACCGCCGACAGCGAGAAAGATATAATTTTCAGGGCGGAATAACGGCAGCGGGCGAAATCTTAATTCAAGATTGAGTTTTGACTTGAATTAAGAATAAATAAGCACGCTTTTCAAAGCGTGTCATCATTGTCGGGTCGCCCTTTGGGCGAGCCCCCCACCCGACAATGATGAGAATATGGGAACAAAGGAAAAATTGTGAACCGTGAATTGTGAATCGTGTATTGTGAATTTTGCATTTTGAATCTTGAATTTTGAATTACGACTATGCGTATTGATATTATAACATCTGTACCCGAACTGCTCACCTCGCCGCTGAGCGAGTCGATATTGAAGCGTGCGCAGGAGAAGGGTTTGGTTGAGATCGTGGTGCACAATCTGCACGACTATGCTCACGATAAACGTCGCACCACGGACGACTATCCCTTTGGTGGTGAGGCAGGTATGGTGATGAAGTGCGAGCCCGTGTTCGAGCTTGTCGAGAAGTTGCAGTCGGAGCGCCCGTACGACGAGATTATCTACACCTCGCCCGACGGCATTCGTTACGACCAGCACGAGGCCAACCGCCTCTCGACGTTGGAGAACATCATTATTTTGTGCGGCCACTACAAGGGCATCGACCACCGTATCCGCGAGCACCTGATCACGCGCGAGATCTCGATTGGCGACTACGTGCTGACGGGAGGCGAGTTGGCTGCGTGCATCATTGCCGACTCGGTGGTGCGCTTGGTTCCCGGGGCGATTGGCGACGAGGCGTCGGCGCTGACCGACTGCTTTCAGGACAATCTGTTAGCTCCGCCCGTCTATACCCGTCCAGCGGAATTTCGCGGTTGGCGTGTTCCCGATGTGCTGCTTTCGGGCAACTTCGGCGAGATCGAAAAGTGGCAGGAGGAGCAGGCGTGGGAGCGAACCAAACGACTGCGACCCGATCTGCTCGATTCACAATTCACAATTCACAATTCACAATTGGAGGGTGAAGATAAGTAATTGTGTAAGATGAAGGAGGAGAATATCATACTTGATCGCACGTTTGCTTTTGCAGTTCGCATTGTACGGTTACAACGCTATCTGATTGAGCACGGTTGCGAGAGGGTTATTGTTCGTCAGTTGCTCAAAAGCGGGACGAGCATTGGCGCGAATGTTCGTGAGGCGGTGCGAGGTCAATCGCGAGTTGATTTTGTTGCCAAGATGAACATTGCGCTCAAAGAGGCCTCCGAATCGGAGTATTGGCTCGAATTATTGCACGCAACGGAGTACCTTACAGATCAAGAATATGATAGCATATATTCTGATTGTAAGACCATTACGAAGATGTTAATGAAGATTGTAAAGACAACAAAAGATACAATATAGACTTCACATCACAACTCACAACAGCTATCGGCACCACCCGAAAAGGCGAATCGACACCAAGCCGAATGCTAATTAATTGTGAATTGTGAATTGTGAATTGTGAATTGACTATGAAATACTATCTCATCGCGGGCGAACCTTCGGGCGATCTTCACGGCTCGAAACTGATTGCGGGACTGCGCAAAGCGGACCCGCAGGCGGAGTTTCGTTTTTGGGGTGGCGACCTGATGGCGGCCGAGGGCGGAGAAGCAAACCTCGCAATGCACTACCGCGAGGCGTCGTTCTTTGGGTTTATGACCGTGCTGCGCAACCTGCGAAAGATCGGTCGCCAATTCGCCGAGTGTCGTGCCGATGTCGAGCGTTTTGCGCCCGATGTGCTGATCCTGATCGACTACCCCGGGTTCAATATGAAGATGGCTAAGTGGGCGAAGGAGAGGGGCTTACGCACGTTCTACTACATCGCGCCAAAGGTTTGGGCGTGGAAGGAGTGGCGTGTGAAAAAGCTGCGCCGCTACGTCGATCGCCTCTTCACGATCTTCCCGTTCGAAACGGAATATTTCCGCGCGAAGGGGATCGAGCCGACCTTCTGTGGCAACCCGTTGGTCGATGATATTGCGGCTCGTCGGGCGACCTTCTGCACGCGCGAGGAGTTCATTCGCCGCAACAATCTGGACGAGCGTCCGATCATCGCTCTGCTTGCGGGCAGCCGTGTGAGCGAGATCCGCGAAAACTTGCCCGCGATGGTCGAGTTGTCGAAACGAATGCCTGATTATCAGTTTGTTGTAACGGCTGTGCCGTGGATCGACAAACGGTTTTATTGGGCATATATGGCCGATGGGAAGCGGGCGTCGGACGTTCGCTATGTGTGCGATCAGACGCAGCAGACGCTCTCGGTTGCCGAGGCGGCGGTGGTCACGTCGGGTACGGCGACGCTCGAAACGGCGCTGATGGGGATCCCCGAAATGGTTGTCTATCGCGTGCCTAAGCTCTATGAGGTGTTGCGCCCCTACGTGTTGAAGATTCCGTATGTGTCGTTAGTGAACATCAACCTCGGACGTGAGGCGGTGCGAGAGTTGGTTTGTGCGAAGCTGGATCTGGCGGAGGCCGAGCGCGAGTTGCGTTCGATCGTTTCGGGTGGCGAGAAACGCGCGAAGATGCTCTCGGATTTCGACGAACTCAGAGCGTTGATCGGTGGCGAAGGGGCGAGCGAACGCTTTGCGGCTGAGATGGTTAGGCAAATTCAAGATTCAAAATTCAAAATTCAAAATTGAGTTTTGGATATAGTAGGCAAAAGACAAATAGTAAATCACGCCCTTCGGCGTGTCATTATCTGCGGCTCGCGCAAACGTAGTTGCGCGACCCCCCCAGCCGCAGATAATGAGAGAGTTTGAACAAATAGAAAAGGAAATATAACCGATGAAAATCTTTTGCATAGCACGCAATTATGTCGAGCACGTCGATGAGTTGAAGATGGGCTCAGTGCCCTCAGCTCCGGTCTTTTTTATGAAGCCCGACACGGCACTTTTGCGCAACAACGACCCATTTTATGTCCCCTCGTTCAGCCGTGAGGTGCACTACGAGTGCGAGTTGGTGGTGCGTATCAACCGCGTGGGCAAGTGCATTGCCGAGCGTTTTGCGCACCGATATTACGACGAGGTGGGCTTGGGAATCGACTTCACGGCGCGCGATGTGCAGCGTGCAGCAGCTGCGGCAGGCGAGCCGTGGGAGGCCGCAAAGGCGTTCGACCACTCGGCAGCAATCTCGCCTAAGTTCCTGAAACTTGCGGAGTTGGGTAGCGACGTGCAAAACCTACATTTCGAAATGTGCCTCAACGGCGAGGTGCGCCAGTCGGCCTCGACAGCGCAGATGATCTTCACGGTCGATCAACTGATCAGCCACATTTCGCAGTTTGTTACGTTGAAAATTGGCGACCTGATCTACACGGGCACGCCCGTCGGTGTGGGCGAGGTGCGCGAGGGCGATGAGCTGACCGCAACACTCGAAGGCCACGAATTGTTGAACTTTGATATTCGTTAAACGACTATGTTACTGCACGATACATTGAAATCATACCGCTTGATCTTAGCGAGTCAATCGCCCCGCCGCCGACAGTTGTTGAGCGACTGCGGGTTGGAGTACGAGCTGGCGGAGCGCTACGAGGTCGAGGAGGTTTTTCCTGCGACGATGGAGGCCGACGAGGTGCCCGTCTATCTGTCGCGATTGAAGAGCGACGGCTACCCAAAGGCGCTCGCCGAGAACGAAATTCTGCTTACGGCCGATACGGTTGTAATCGTTGATAATGAGATACTTGGCAAGCCGACGGACGAGGCCGACGCACGTGCAATGCTCGCACGGCTGTCGGGTCGAGCGCACCGCGTAACGACGGGTGTAACGCTGCGTTCGAGCGCACGCACCGAGAGCTTTGCAGTGCAGAGCGACGTCTATTTCCGCACGCTCACCGAGGAGGAGATCCGTTACTACGTCGAGCGCTTCCGACCGATGGACAAGGCGGGCAGCTACGGCATTCAGGAGTGGATCGGCTACGTCGGTATCGAGCGCATCGACGGCTCGTTCTACAACGTGATGGGACTGCCCGTACAGCGAGTCTATTCGGCGCTTGCGGAATTTGTAAAGCAATGAATAACAAATAAATAAACGACTGAAACTATGAAGAAATTATTTTCGACCCTTGCGGCATTGATGTTCGTTCTGACGGCTGTGGCCGACGAGGGTATGTGGCTTCCGAGCCTGATTGGCGAGCGCATTAAGGATATGCGTTCGAAGGGTTTTCGACTGACGGCCGACGATGTTTACAGCATCAACCGCGCCTCGATGAAGGACGCTGTGGTGCTGTTCAATGGCGGTTGCACGGGCGAGTTGATCTCGTCGGAGGGTCTGCTTTTGACCAACCACCACTGCGGTTATGGCGCGATCCAGAGCCACAGTAGCGTCGAGCACGACTACCTGACCAACGGTTTTTGGGCGATGTCGCGCGAGCAGGAGCTGCCCAATCCCAACCTCTATGTTGCGATTTTGGTGCGAATGGAGGAGGTTACCGACCGCGTGAAGGCGGGTGGCGACGAGAAGATCAACGACAACATCGCAGCCATCAAAAAGGAGGCTTCGGAGGACGGTCGCTATTCGACTTCGGTCGAGTCGCTGTACTACACCAATCAGTACTTTCTGTTTGTGTATGAGAAATTTACGGACGTTCGTCTGGTAGGTGCACCCCCCTCGTCGATCGGCAAGTTCGGTGGCGACACCGACAACTGGATCTGGCCTCGCCACACGGGCGACTTCTCGGTTTTCCGCGTCTATGCCGGCAAGGATAACAAGCCCGCCGACTTCTCGCGCGAGAATGTTCCCTACAAGCCTCGCCGCCACTTCAAGATCTCGACCAAGGGTGTCGAGGAGGGCGATTTCACGATGATCTACGGCTTCCCGGGCAACACCCAGCGCTATGTGATTTCGTCGGCTGCGGACTATGTTGAGCGTCTGTCGGACCCGATGAAGATCCGCCTGCGCACGCTCCGCTTGGACGTGATTTCGAAGGCTCAGGAGGCCGATCCGAAGGTGCGTATCCAGTATGCTGCAAAGCACGCCAACATTGCCAATGCGTGGAAGAAGTGGCAGGGCGAAGTGCTTGGTTTGGAGCGACTTGGCACGGTTGAGAAGAAGCGCGCCTACGAGCAGAAATTTGCCGCTTGGGCTGCCAACAAACCCGAATATGCAGGCCTGTTGGACAAGATGTATGCCGCTTATGACGAACTGCGCGATCCCTATTGGCGTGCCGAGTATTTTGCCGAGTCGATTTCGGCTATCGAGCTGGCGCAGCTGACCCGTATGGTCGCTCAGCGCAAACCCGCCACGGACGACAAATCGGTGGCTGCATTCTATAAGAATTATGTTGCCGACATCGACCGCGAGGTGGCGAAGAAATTGGTTGCCGAGTTCGTCAAAGACATTGACGCTCAGTACATTCCCGAGTCGGTGAAGAGCGAGATGGCACGCTTCGCTTCGACCGATCACTTTGTCGATTATCTCTTCGACGAGAGCCCGCTGACCACGCCCGAGAAGTTTGCGGCGCTGGCCTCGGACCCCGACCACCTGCCCTCGATTATGGAGGCTGACCCGATGAACCGCTTCGTTACCGAGCTGATCAAGTGTGGCAACTTCTCGCAGCGCCGCTACCGCAATATGAGCGACGCACCGTCGATTGCGCAGTACTACGCACCTTATATGCGTGCGCTGATGGAGTACGATCGCGAGATGGCCTTCTTCCCCGACGCAAACCTCACATTGCGAGTTGCTTACGGTAAGGTTGGCGGCTATCGTTATGCCGACGCTGTCTATCACAAACACTTCACCACGCTCGACGGAATCATCGAGAAGGACGATCCCGCGATCTACGACTACGACATTCCGCAGGCACTGCGCGACATCTACGCAGCGAAGGATTACGGTCGTTGGGGCATCGAGATGGACGGTCGCTACACCGTTCCCGTCTGCTTCATCGCCTCGAACCACACCACCGGTGGCAACTCGGGCTCGCCCGTACTGAATGGTCGTGGCGAGCTGGTGGGTATCAACTTCGACCGCACGTGGCTCTCGACGATGAGCGACATCGAGTTCGACCCCGAAATCTGCCGCAACATCGCTGTTGATATTCGCTACGTGCTGTTCGTGATCGACCGTATCGGTGGCGCGGGCTATCTGCTTGACGAGATGGAACTTAAATAGAATTCAGGATTCAAAATTATTTGGCAAAATCTTCGATTTTGACACACACTCGCGGGCTCGCCCTTTGGGCGACCGCCCCAGCCCGCGAGTGTGCGCCCGCCATCTGAGAGAATTTTGATTTTCAGTCCTGCAAACAAAATAAACGTTAGCAAAGGCCAATTTTGCATCTTGAATTTTGAATCTCTAATTACCGACATTATGAACTGGTTCGAAACCTTGTATCTCACGCCGTCGCCGTTGCAGGCTGTGGTTGTCATTTCGACCATCTGCGCGGTGGGCTTAATGCTTGGACGAGTGCGCATTAAGGGCATTTCGTTGGGCGTTACGTTTGTCTTTTTTGCAGGTATTTTGGCGGGTCATATCGGTTTGAAGATCGACCCTCAAATGCTGACATTCGCCCAGAATTTCGGTCTGATAATCTTCGTCTATGAGCTTGGATTGCAGGTCGGACCGGGTTTTTTCAGTGCCTTCCGCAGTGGCGGTATTCGACTGAATCTGTTGGGTTTAGGCGTTGCGCTGATAGGTACGGCGATGGCTGTCGGACTGACCTACGTAACGACCATTCCGCTACCCGATATGATGGGTATCCTGTGCGGTGCGACGACCAACACTCCCGCGCTCGGTGCGGCGCAGCAGACCCTTTCGCAGCTGGGCGTGTCGGCCAATGGCGCAGCGCTGAGTTGTGCCGTAACCTACCCGTTGGGCGTTGTGGGAGTGATCTTGGCGATCATCGTGATCCGCAAATTTTTCACCCGCAAGGGCGACTTCGCAGCACCCGATGCCGAACACATAAACAACACATTCATTGCGGGTTACGTCGTTCGCAACCAAGCCATTGCGGGCAAGTCGCTGGCGAAGGTTGCCGAACTGAGCAATATCCAATTTGTGATTTCGCGCGTGTGGCGCGATGGTCACGTTTCGATTCCCGATGGCAAGACGACCATCGAGCTTGGCGACCGCCTGCTGGTGACCACCTCGGAGCGCGATTCGGAGATGCTGACGGTACTTTTTGGCGAGCGCGAGCAGACCGATTGGAACCGCAGCGACGTCGATTGGAACACGATCGACCGCAAGTTGCTCTCGCGCAGTATCGTGATCACGCGCCCCGAAATCAACGGCAAACGCCTCGGCTCGCTGCGCCTGCGCAATAGCTACGGCATCAATATTTCGCGTATCTACCGCAGTGGTGTGCCCCTGTTGGCGACGCCCGATCTGGTGTTGCAACTCGGTGATCGTGTGATGGTTGTGGGCGAGGAGCCGTCGATCGAGCGCGTAGAGAAGAAGCTCGGTAACGCCTCGAAAGAGCTGAGCGAACCCAACCTGATGTCGATCTTCATCGGACTGATTTTGGGTCTTGCGTTGGGTGCAGTGCCGCTGTCGATGCCCGGCATTTCGGCTCCCGTGCGCTTGGGTTTGGCGGGCGGACCGATCATTGTGGGAATCTTGGTTGGCACGTTCGGACCCCGATTTGGCTTGATTACTTACACCACCCGAAGCGCCAATTTGATGCTCCGTGGCTTGGGATTGGCTCTCTATTTGGCCTGCTTGGGACTTGACGCAGGTGCTCAATTTTTCGAAACCGTAATGCGCCCCGAGGGTGTGCTGTGGATCGCCGTGGGCTTTGTGATTACGGTTGTACCTGTGCTGATCGTGGGACTTTATGCACTGAGAGTTAAACACTTGGACTATGCAACGGTTTGCGGAATGTTGTGCGGCAGTATGGCAAATCCGATGGCGCTGAATTACGCCAACGATACGATCGCGGGCGACAATGCGTCGGTTTCGTATGCGACGGTCTATCCGTTGGCGATGTTCACGAAGGTAGTTTTAGTTCAGGTACTTCTGCTCTTTTTGATGTAAAGTAGCGCAGGCGGATTGGACTCGAATACCTATAATATAATATTTTCGAATGGTCGGTGAGATTCGATAATTTATGCGTATCTTTGCGGCCTGAAAAAACGAATTGATACAGACGAAATATGACCTTACAAGAAGAGATCACACGCAGGCGAACCTTCGCCATCATCAGCCACCCCGACGCGGGTAAGACTACGCTGACCGAAAAATTGCTGCTGTTCGGTGGTGCAATCCACGTTGCAGGTGCCGTCAAGAGCAACAAAATCAAGAAGACCGCAACCTCGGACTTTATGGAGATTGAGCGTCAGCGCGGTATCTCGGTCGCAACGTCGGTGATGGGATTCGAGTATGGCGGCTGCAAAATTAATATCCTCGACACCCCGGGTCACGAGGACTTTGCCGAGGATACCTACCGCACGCTGACGGCTGTCGATAGCGTAATCATCGTCATCGACGGCGCAAAGGGTGTCGAGACGCAGACCCGCCGACTGATGAATGTCTGCCGTATGCGCAAGACCCCTGTGATGGTCTATATCAATAAGTTGGACCGCCCCTCGCGCGATCCGTTCGATCTGTTGGACGAGGTCGAGAACGAGCTGCAAATCAAGGTGCGCCCGCTGGCGTTCCCCATCAGCAACGGACCCTCGTTCAAGGGCGTTTATAACATTTTCGAGCAGAATCTGTCGTTGTTCCTCTCGGACGAGCGACTGACTGCCGACGCTCAAACCGTTGATATCAAGCTCGATAGCCCCGACCTCGAAAGCTACATCGGTCGCTACGCCCAGCAGCTGCGCGACGACGTTGAGCTGGTCGATGGCGTCTATGAGCCGTTCGACCGCGAGGCCTATCTGCGTGGCGAGCTGGCACCCGTTTTCTTCGGTAGTGCGATCAACAATTTCGGCGTGCGCGAGCTGTTGGAGTGCTTCATCAAGATCGCTCCGTCGCCCCGCCCCTCGACCACCGCACAGCGTCCGATCGAGCCCGCCGAGCCGAAAATGACAGGTTTCGTCTTTAAGATCCACGCCAATATGGACCCCAACCACCGCGACCGAATCGCCTTCTTGAAGATCTGTTCGGGCACGTTCGAGCGTAACAAAAACTACCTCCACGTGCGTAGCGGCAAGCAGTTGAAGTTCTCGTCGCCTACGGCGTTTATGGCCGAGAAGAAGTCGGTGATCGACTTCGCCTATCCGGGCGATATCGTTGGTCTGCACGACACGGGTAACTTCAAAATCGGCGACACGTTCACCGAGGGCGAGAAGCTCAACTTCACGGGTATTCCCTCGTTTGCGCCCGAGTTGTTCCGCTATATCGAGAACGCCGACCCGATGAAATTCAAGCAGTTAAGCAAAGGCATCGACCAGCTGATGGACGAAGGTGTGGCGCAGCTTTTCACCTCGTCGCTCAACGGTCGCAAGATCATCGGCACGGTGGGTGCGTTACAGTTCGAGGTTATCCAATACCGCTTGGAGCACGAGTATGGCGCCAAGTGCCGCTACGAGCCGATTTCGATCCACAAGGCTTGCTGGATCGAGAGCGACAACGCAGCGCAATTAGCTGATTTCAAGCGCCGTAAGCATACCAATATGGCAGTTGATAAGCACGGTCGAGACGTCTTTTTAGCCGATACGAGCTACGCGCTGGCATTGGCTCAGGAGAACTTCCCCGATATCCGTTTCCACTTCACATCGGAGTTCTAACGACAATTCACAATTCACAATTCACAATTCACAATTCACGATTCACAATTCACAATTCACAATTAGGCCACGCTCGCTGAGCGTGGCTTTTTTGTTTAACACTTATTAATAATAAAAGAAGAAGAAATCGAATATCATTGGCGGGCAACACGCACACTCGCGGGCTGCGGGGGTCAGCCGAAGGCTGAGCCCGCGAGTGTGTGTCAAAATCGAAGATTTTGCCAAATATTTTTCTTCTACTCTTAGCATTAAGAATTAAAACAAAATCGAAATTCTCGGAATTTCGTCATCATTGGCGGGTCGCCCTTTGAGCGAGCCTCCGCCCGCAAACAGCAAAGCCCACCTCCGTTTTTTCAAAATTGTTAATAATTGGTAGATAAATTTTGGAGTGGGAACGGTTTTTGTTAGGGGCGAATGGGTATTTTTGCACAACCAAAATCAGTTTCTATGGCAGAAGCAAAACAGTTGGGTTTGGAGCTCAGCATTGACGAGCAGACAGGGCAGGGTCGATATTCGAATTTGGTTGTTGTGACCCATTCGGCATCGGAGTTTGTGCTCGATTTTGCGTCGATGTTGCCCGCCCTGCCCAAAGCAAAGGTGCAGAGTCGCATTATTATGACGCCCGAGCACGCCAAACGATTGATGATGACGCTGCAAGACAATATCACCCGTTACGAGAGCGCGATGGGTAAGATCGAGGTCCATATGCAGCCTGCAAGTGATGATGTAGTGGCGATGGGCTTCAACGTGGGCGAAGCCTAAGAGAACGCTCGTGCACACAAAAATATGAATTTTGAGGTTAAAATCGGTGATTTCGACTCATCGAGGGGGCTTGTAATGTGAAATTCAGTGCCTAAACATCAAAATATTGTGAGAAAATTTTTGGAAAAGCCAAAAATGTTATACCTTTGCACTCCGCAAAGGACAATTTTTTGATAACAAAATATAAAAAGATAGAGTTATGGCGATGAAAAGAACATTCCAGCCTTCGCGCAGGAAGAGAATCAACAAGCACGGTTTCCGTCAGAGAATGGCAACTGCTAACGGTCGTAAGGTATTGGCTGCACGTCGTGCAAAGGGCCGCAAGAAGCTGACCGTTTCGGACGAGGCTACCTTCAAGTACGCTTAATTCGCGTAGGACGGAACGCCAAAACAGAGCTATCCACTTCGGTGGGTGGCTCTTTTTTATGCAAAATTATTCCTTTGCTTCAAAATTAAAAGTTAAAGAAGAATTAAAAGTAAATCAAAAGCAAACTCCGTCCCAATGATTGCGTGCGCACACTCGCGGGCTGGGGCGGTCGCCCGAAGGGCGAGCCCGCGAGTGTGTGTCAAAATCGAAGATTTTGCCAATCAGAACTCAATATTATACATATAAATCTCTCACAACATAATAAATTGAAACTGCAGGCGTTATACTTACAAAAACCACGAAAAAAGATGTGTATGAAACGAATTGTTGTGTTGTTAGTCGGTCTTATTTTTGGCACGGCTGCGCTCTCGCCCCTCGCTGCGCAGGGCTACATCGAGAAATATCTGCAAGACGAAAAACCGATCTACATTAGTGGCTACCGCAGCTATTTGGATATCAAAGGTACGTTCGATGAATTCGATACCAGCAGTGACGCGTGCCTGCACCTGATCACGTCGCACGGCTATCTGCACCGCGAGTGGCTCTATGCGGGCGGTGGCACGGGTCTGATTTGGGGCGTCGGCAACAAGGGCAAGCACGAACTTGCTGTGCCCGTTTTTGGGGAGTTGCGCGCATTGTTTGGACGTAATGGCAAGGTGCGACCCTATCTGGGATTTCGTTTCGGAGTTGCATTTGAGGTGATGGCGCAAAGACGCTACCGCGACGGAAAAGTCGATAATAGTGGCTACTTGGAGCCGATCTTCGGTGTCGAGTTCGGTCGATACCACGCCTCGATCTCTTATATGAATCAAAATGTTTTTGCGCAAACCTCCGACGGCGTAACTATCTCGCTCGGTTTCCGTTTCGGCAAGTAAAACATTTATTATCAATACTTTTCAAAGGACTTTGCTTTAAGAAAATATAAAACCAAGATTGAGTTTGCTGGCGCCTCGCCACCGCGTGCGCATACTGAGTTGCGCTTTGGCGATTTCTCCGAAAACCGATTTCCAATTCTCGGCCTACCTATATTATAAATATGCGCAAAAAAGCACCTCTTTCGGCGCGTCATCATTAGGGCATATCCAAATAATTTTTTAACTTTGTAGCTTGGTAATAGTCCGTAAAGTCACGAATAATCATAAAAATTGACAATATATGGTAGAGAAGATCAACCAAATGATGGCCGAGGTCGAGGCGTTCAATTCGAACAAACCCGCTGAGATTGAGGAATTTAGAATTAAGATGCTGGGCAAGAAGGGCGAGCTCAACCGCTTGATGGAGGAGTTCAAGAGCGTTCCTGCGGAGCAGAAGCGCGAGATGGGTCAGAAGATCAACCATCTCAAAAATTTCGCTCAGGAGCGTATCGCAACGCTCAAAGCTGAGGCTGAGGCAGGTGCTGCCGATGCGGCGTCGCTCATTGGCGATATGACCCGCCCGGGCACAGCCGAGCAGCTCGGTTCGCGCCACCCGATTTCGCTGGTTCGCAACCAGATCTGCGACATCTTCTCGCGCTTGGGTTACACGGTGGCTGATGGTCCTGAGATTGAGGACGATTGGCACGTTTTCTCGTCTTTGAATTTCCCCTTGGAGCACCCCGCACGCGATATGCAGGACACCTTCTTTGTGGACAAGGCGTCGAGCGAGCCCAACCAGAAAGATGTGCTGTTGCGCACGCACACCTCGTCGATTCAGGTGCGCACGATGGAGCACCAGCGTCCGCCGATTCGCGTTGTTTGCCCCGGTCGTGTGTTCCGCAACGAGGCGATTTCGTACCGTGCTCACTGCATTTTCCATCAGGTCGAGGGTCTGTATATCGATAAGGGCGTGTCGTTTGCCGATTTGAAGCAGTCGATTTTGTACTTCGCCAAGGAGATGTTCGGCGAGAACGCAACGATCCGTATGCGTCCGTCGTATTTCCCGTTCACCGAGCCGTCGGCTGAGGTCGATGTGTCGTGCAATTTGTGCGGCGGCAAGGGCTGTAATGTCTGCAAGGGCACCGGCTGGTTGGAGATTATGGGTTGCGGTATGGTCGATCCTAACGTGCTGAAAGCGAGCGGTATCGACCCCGAGGAGTATAGCGGTTTCGCGTTCGGTATGGGCGTTGAGCGTATCGCAATGCTCAAATATGGCGTGAAGGACCTGCGCCTCTATTTCGAGAACGACGTGCGCTTCCTGCGCCAGTTCGACTCGGCACTCTAATTGCACAATGAGATGTTCCGCGTGGTCAGTCGGCTGCGCGGAACAATCATATATTCAACCATTTACGCAATGCGTTTAGGGACGGTGATACGCACCCTCGTGGTGGTAGCGATGTTGGCGATGTTCTCGTGCAGGACGTTGCCCGTTCCCGATTTTTCCTATCTGAACGACCTGAGTCGGGCGATTCCCGTGCGTGCGAAGGTGGTCAATAACGATATTGTTTTCATTCACGATAGCGTTCCACCGAGCCATTATCCCGCTGAGGATCACGCACTTTGGTACTATATCGAGGGTTTGAAGGCTGTTCGATTGTGGGAGGATTCGGCTCGCGCACGCGAGAATTATGAGAAGGCGTTAGCGATCGACTCGAACTACGCACCTGCGGCCTACCACACGGCGGCAATGCTGATGTTGAACGACAATGTCGAGGGCGAACGATACAGCCGCCGAGCCTACCGCACCGACACAAACGAGGTGTGGTTTAACTCGCAATTAGGTCGTTTTCAGATACTTAACGAGAACTACGAGGAGGCTATCCACTTCTTCAACGAGATGGTGCGCCTGCAAGGTCACGAGCCTGAGAATCACCGCATTTTAGCGATGGTCTACAACGAGAACGAGCAGCCCTATTCGGCGATCATCGTGCTCGATTCGGCGGAGCGACGCTTCGGAGTTCACCCCGCGATTTCGCCGCTGAAACGCCAGCTGCTGATCAAAACGGGACAGTACGACCGAGCGCTGGAACTGTCGGAGGAGTTGATTGCGTCTGATCCCTATAACATTGATAATTACGTAATTGCGGCAGAGTTGTGCGCCCACGCAAAGAAGGATTCGCTGGCGATGGTCCACTATGAGCAGGCGTTGGCGATGGACTCGACGAGTGTCGATGTGCTGGGCTCGCTCAACGAGTTCTACGGCCGTCGAGGCGACCAGGCAAACTACCTGCGCACGATGGTCACGCTGTTCGGGTCGAGGGAGGTGTCGTTGGAGCGTAAAATCTCGATTTTCAAGAACTTAACGCGCGATATCGACTACTACAAGGAGTACTATTCGCAGCTCAATCGCTTGGCGACGACGCTCTACGTAACCCACCCCGACGACTACGAGGCGCTGGACTGCTACACCTCGCACCTGATCACCACGGGCGACTTGGATCGTGCACTCGAAATCTACAAATCGCACGCTCAGGACTCGCTGCCACGTGCCGAGGTGTTCAACACGATTCTCGACATCGAGAGCTTCAAGGAGCGTCCCGATTCGGTCGAGCACTACACCCGTCTGGCGATGGAACGCCTGCCCGACCACCACGAATTTCTGTTGCGTCGTGGAACGTATTACCTTGTAAATGACAAATATAGCGAGGCTGAACGCGCCCTGCGCGACGCCCTGCGCAAGATCAAGAGCGACTCGTTGCGAGGTGCGACCTACGGTCTGATTGGCGACGTGCAGTACGCCACCGAGCGTCCGCGTGCAGCCTTCCGCAGCTACTCGAAGGCGCTGCGACTGCTGCCCGACGATGCGGGTGTGCTGAACAATTATGCCTACTATCTTTCGGAGCTTGACCGCGATTTGGAGCGTGCGTTGGAGATGAGCGAGCGCGCAATAAAAATTGTCCCGAACAACTCGACATACCTCGATACGTACGCTTGGATTCTCTACAAATTGGGTCGTTACGACGAGGCCAAACGCTTTATGCGTCAGGCGATTGCGCTCGATCCGACGCAGAGCGAGGTGCTGATGTGCCACTATGGCGACATTCTCCACGCTATGGGCGAGAATTTTATGGCTCGAATCTATTGGGAGAAGGCGCGCGATGGCGGCTACGACAAGACCGAAATCGAGAGTCGATTAGCAAAGCTCAAAAAGCCGTAACTCACTATGCGTAAACTCATTAGCATACTCCTGACCCTCATCATTGCCACGACCGTTGCACTCACGACGGCCGAGGCGCAAAATCGTTCGACACAGAAGAGTATCGACCAGCTCAACTCGCAGATTGCCGAGTACGAGCGTCAGATCAAATCGATACGAAAAGATAAGAAATCGACTCAGGCTGAGGTGAATAAGCTCTCACGCTTGATCGGCAAACGTCGCAAATTGGTGGGCGAGGTCAACACGCAGATGAACGCCCTAAATAGCAACATCTCGACCCTCACGCGTCAGATCGACCGCCTCACGGCCGAGCGCGAGCAGTTGCAGGTGCAATATGCCGATATGGTGCGCACGGCCTACCGCAACTACCGTCAGCAAAACTTCACGACCTATCTTTTTTCGGCCGATGATTTCAATTCGGCCACGCGGCGTATCGCTGCGATTCGCCTTGTGAACGACGCCCGTGAGCGCAAAGTGCGCGAGATCGATTCGCTCACGGTGCAGCTCGACAGCACACGCAAAACTCTTGACGCTGAGAAACTTGCGTTACAAGAAACCCGCAATCGCCACAATAGCGAATTGAAGAAATTGTCGGCCAACGAGCGCGATTACAAGAAGCGCCTGAGCACGCTTTCGTCGCGCGAGAAGCGTGTTTTGAAGGCTCAGCAGGAGCAACGTCGAGAGCTGGAACGTTTGGTCAATTCGACCCGCAAATCGAAGGGTGGTGCCAAGGTCGGCGGCAACATCAAGGACAACCGTGGACGCCTGCCGATGCCCGTTGTTGGTGGCAAATTGAAGCCCAATGGCAGCGACATCGCCGAGATCACGGGCGCCAAGGGAGCGCAGGTGAAGGCGGTTTTCAATGGCGAGGTTATGCGCGTTTCGTACAACCGAAATGCTAAATCCTACATTGTATTGATCGGCCACGGTCAGTACTTCACGACCTACTCGAATATGGCCACGGCGACGGTCAAGGAGGGTCAGAAAGTGACGGTCGGACAGGCCATCGGAACCATCGGCCAGAGCGTCAATGCGACGGGTCGAACCGAGTATAAATTGGTCTTCGGACTCTTCGCCCCGAATGGCGATACGCTCGATGCCGACCAATGGTTAAAGTAACATTCGAAACACTTAAAGCAATGGCTATCAGATATTTCAACGATTCGTGCAGCTACCGTCTGCCCGAGAAACGACGCACCCGAGAGTGGCTCACCGAGGTGGCTCGTGAGGAGGGGTATGCGGTTGGCGAGATCAACTACATCTTCTGCTCTGCCGAGCGACTTTTGGAGATCAACCGCGAGTTTCTCGGTCACGATTACTACACCGATATCATCACCTTCGACGAGAGCGATCTGCGCGGCGAGGGGGTGATAAATGGCGAAATTTATATCGATGTCGAGACCGTTGCCGACAATGCGGCGCAGTTCGGTGCCACACGCCTCGAAGAGATGCGTCGTGTGGTTGTTCACGGGGTGCTGCACCTCTGCGGACAGAAGGACAAAACGCCCCGCGCCGAGCGCGAAATGCACCGCAAGGAGGATAAATATTTAGCCTACTGGAAGCGATGAGAACCGAGTACGATATCATAGTTGTCGGGGGTGGACACGCAGGTTGCGAGGCGGCTGCTGCTGCGGCCAATATGGGCTCGCGCACGCTGCTTATCACGATGGATATGAGCAAGTTCGCCTCGATGTCGTGCAACCCCGCGGTGGGTGGTGTGGCAAAGGGACAGATCGTGCGCGAGATCGACGCTCTGGGAGGTCAGATGGGTCGAATCACCGACCTGACGACGATCCAATTCCGTATGCTCAACCGCTCGAAGGGTGCGGCTATGTGGAGTCCGCGAGCGCAGTGCGACAAGGCCGAATTTTCGGCTGAGTGGCGCCGTACGCTCGAAAATACGTGGCGTCTGTACCTGTGGCAGGATAGTGTTACAGAGTTGATTTTCGAGAACGAAAACGCTGATAATAAAGATGTTACGAACGAGCAGGCGACCGTTGCTGCGACACGTCCGCGCGTTGTGGGCGTGCGCACGCAGATGGGTGTCGAGTTCCGTGCACGTGCGGTTGTGCTGACGGCGGGCACCTTCTTGGAGGGGGTGATGCACTGCGGATTGAATCGAGCCGAGGGCGGTCGCGCGGGCGATGCAGCCTCGCACGGCGTTACGGCGTCGCTGGTCAAGATGGGCTTCGAGGTCGACCGAATGAAAACGGGTACGCCCGTACGCCTGGACGCTCGCACGATCGATTTCGATGCGCTCGAAGCTCAATATGGCGACGAAGAGCCTTCGAAATTCTCGTTTATGCCTGATACTGAGCCTGTTAAGAATCAGTTACCGTGTTTTTTGGTCTACACCACGCCCGAAGTTCACGAGGAGCTGCGCAAGGGTTTCGACCGCTCGCCGATGTTCACGGGCGTGATTCAAGGTCGCGGTCCGCGCTACTGCCCCAGCATTGAGGACAAATTGCGCACCTTCGCCGACAAGGAGCAACACCAACTCTTCCTCGAACCCGAGGGTCGTAACACCAACGAGTACTACCTGAACGGCTTCTCTTCGTCGTTGCCTTTTGAAGTGCAAGTGGCTGCTTTACAGAAGATTAAGGGTTTGGAGGACGTGCATATCTACCGCCCGGGCTACGCCATTGAGTACGACTATTTCCCACCCACGCAGCTCCACCACACGCTCGAAACCAAGCTGGTCGACAATCTCTACTTCGCCGGTCAGATCAACGGCACGACGGGCTACGAGGAGGCCGCAGCGCAGGGTCTGATGGCGGGTATCAACGCCCACCTCAAACTCGCTGGCAAGGAGCCGTTCATTCTGCGACGTGACGAGGCCTACATCGGTGTGCTGATCGACGACCTCGTTACGAAGGGTGTCGATGAGCCATATCGAATGTTCACCTCGCGCGCCGAGCATCGAATTTTGTTGCGTCAGGACAATGCCGACATACGTTTGACCCAAAAAGGCTTCGAAATCGGACTCGTTCCGCCGAAAAGAATGGCAATTTGCGAAGAAAAAAAGACGCGCGTAGAATCGCTTATAAATTATCTTCGTGGGCGCAGCATCACTCCAAGCGAAATTCAGGACTATTTAATTTCGGTCGGACAGACGCCATTAACGCAAGGTCGCAAGCTTTTTGACCTCGTTTTGCGCAATAATGTGACGATTCAGGGTCTTGCCGACCATTTTCCGAAGCTCGCTCGCTACATCGAACGCGAAGGCACCACGCCCGAAGAGATCGAGGAGGCAGAGATTCAGGTCAAGTATCGTGGTTACATCGAGCGCGAAAAGTATATCGCCGACAAACTGCGCCGCTTGGAGGACATCACCATTCCCAACGATTTCGACTACCACTCGTTGCAGTCGCTGACCATCGAGGCGCGCCAGAAGCTGACGAAGATCCGCCCCGCCACCATCGGTCAAGCCTCGCGCATCTCGGGCGTATCACCCGCCGACATCAACGTGCTGCTGGTCTACTTCGGACGCTAGCCCGCCATATGGGCGGGTTTTGCTGTTTTCGGTTCAGCAGGGCTTAACAACTTTGCAAAGCCACAACCCTCACAGCAAATCTCCCGCAACAGATCGTTCCACGTGGAACCCGCCATATGGGCGGGTTTTTCTTTATATTGTTTCGACACACCCAAGCGCAATGCCGCACCCGTTCCACGTGGAACAATATCTTATAACAAATAAAAAAAGCCGCGCTCAAAATAGAGCGCGACTTAATCTTGAATTACCAAAGGGCTTAGCCCTCGACGATCGTGCACCAGCCGTGACGGTCCTCGACCTCGCCATACTGGATACCACGCAGGTCGTTGTACATCTTGACGCTCATCTCGCCAGCCTCAGTGCCGTCGCCATAGACAATCGACTCGTCCGAAACGGGATCGTAGATCGTGCCAATGGGCGAGATCACAGCCGCCGTGCCACAAGCACCAACCTCGTCGAACGTCGGCAACTCCTCGACGGGAATATTACGCTGCTCGACCGTAAGTCCCATATCCTCAGCGATCTGACGCAGACTCATATTGGTGATCGACGGCAGAATCGAGCCCGACTTGGGCGTAATGTACTTACCCTCCTTGATACCGAAGAAGTTGGCAGCGCCGCACTCCTCGATATACTTACGCTCGGCAGCGTCGAGATAGAGCACATTTGCGAAGCCCTTGTCGTGTGCCTGCACGCCCGAGTAGATCGACGCAGCGTAGTTACCGCCCGCCTTGACGTGACCTGTACCCTTCGGTGCAGCGCGGTCGTGGTCGCGGTCGATCATCACGCGGATAGGCTTGAAGCCGCTCTTGAAGTAGGGGCCCACGGGCGACGCAAAGACGATCAGCGTGTACTCCTTGGTAGGGCCAACGCCGAGCTGCGCACTCGTACCAATCAGCAGCGGGCGCAGATAGAGCGACGCACCCGTGCCATAGGGAGGCATAAAATCGAGGTTCATCTCGACAACCTTGCGGCACGCCTCGACGAACAACTCGATGGGGGGCACAGCCATACAGAGGTACTCGGCCGAGCGTTGCAGACGCTTAGCGTTCTCCTCGACACGGAACAGGCGCACCTTACCATCGACACCGCGGTAGGCTTTCAAACCCTCGAAAGCCTCCTGCGAGTAGTGGAGGCACGACGCAGCGATGTGCATCGGAATGTATTCGCTATCGCTGACCTCGATTTCGCCCCACGCGCCATCGCGGTACACCGCGCGAACATTGTAATTTGTTTTGGTGTATGAGAATCCCAAAGATCCCCAATCCAGCTCTTGCATAAAATATTGTGTTTTAGGTGGTTAACCAACAATCGATCCGCTCTTGACAGCCTTTTCGGGCGAGAGCAGAACCAGCTTACCGTCGGCATCTTCGGCCATCAGCACCATACCGCGCGAGAGCGTACCCTTCAATTCGCGGGGGGCGAGGTTGACCAGAACAAGCACCTGACGACCAACGAGCTCCTCGGGCGTGAAGTGCTCGGCAATGCCCGAAACGATCTCGCGGGTGTCGATACCCGTATCAACGGTCAGCTTCAACAGCTTCTTGGTCTTGGCAACTTTCTCGGCAGCCACGATGGTCGAAACGCGGATATCCATCTTCTGGAAATCGTCGAACGAACACTCAGCCTTCTGCGGCTCAGCCTCTTTTGCCTCAGCCTCATTCGCAGCCTTAGTTGCCTGTAACTTAGCTACTTGCGCCTCAACAACACTATCCTCAATCTTCTCGAACAGAAGCTCCGCCTTGCCAATCACGTGGCCTGCGGGCAGCACCTCAGCGTCGCCCAGACGCTCCCAATCCAACTTCTCGATGTTGAGCATCTTGATAATCTTCGCGGCCGAGAAAGGCATAAACGGCTCAATGGCGATCGACAGCTCGGCAGTGATCTGCAACGCAATGTTCAGAATGGTCTTAACACGCTCAGGATCAGTCTTTACGACCTTCCACGGCTCGGTGTCGGCCAAGTATTTATTACCCAAACGGGCGAGGTTCATAGCCTCTTTCAGTGCCTCGCGGAAGCGGTAGCCCTCGATGTTCTCCTCCAACGCCTTGCGGATCTTCGGCATCTCGGCCAGCGTCTCGCGGTCGTAGTCGGTCAGCTCGCCCGCCGCAGGAACAACACCCTCGTAATACTTCTGCGTCAGCACCAGCGCACGGTTGACAAAGTTACCGAGAATAGCCACCAGCTCGTTGTTATTGCGAGCCTGGAAGTCCTTCCACGTGAAGTCGTTATCCTTCGTCTCGGGTGCATTGGCGCACAGCACGTAACGCAACACGTCCTCCTTGCCGGGGAACTCATCGAGGTACTCGTGTAGCCAAACAGCCCAATTACGCGAGGTCGAAATCTTATCGCCTTCGAGGTTCAGGAACTCGTTTGCGGGCACATTTTCGGGCAGGATATAACCGCCGTGAGCCTTCAACATCGACGGGAAAACGATACAGTGGAACACGATGTTGTCCTTACCGATGAAGTGAACCATCTTGGTATCCTCGCTCTTCCAATATTTCTCCCAATCGGGCGTAAGGTCCTTAGTAGCAGAGATATAGCCAATCGGCGCGTCGAACCAGACGTACAACACCTTACCCTCGGCGCCCTCGACCGGAACGGGGATACCCCAATCCAAATCGCGGCTCACGGCACGCGGTTGCAGACCACCGTCCAACCAGCTCTTGCACTGACCATAAACGTTTGATTTCCACTCCTTATGACCCTCCAAAATCCACTCGCGCAACATCTGCTCGTGCTTATCGAGCGGCAGATACCAATGCTTCGTCTCGCGCATAACGGGCTTCGAACCCGAAACAGCACTCTTCGGATCAATCAGATCGGTCGCATTGAGCGTCGAGCCGCACTTCTCGCACTGGTCGCCATAGGCGCGATCGTTGCCGCACTTGGGGCAGGTACCCGTGATGTAGCGGTCCGCCAAGAAGGTCTGAGCCTCCTCGTCGTAATACTGCTGCGAGGTTGCCTCGGTAAATTCACCCTTGTCGTACAACGTACGGAAGAAATCCGACGCGGTCTTGGCGTGGGTCGCCGACGAGGTACGCGAATAGATGTCGAACGACATACCCAGACGCTCGAACGACGATTTGATTATGTTGTGATACTTATCGACAATATCTTGGGGGGTTACGCCCTCCTTGCGAGCCTTGATAGTGATGGGTACACCGTGCTCGTCGCTACCGCAGACCGAGATCACATCAGCACCGCGCTGACGCAAATAACGAACATAGATATCCGAGGGCACATATACACCCGCCAAGTGTCCAATGTGCACAGGACCATTGGCATAGGGCAACGCCGAAGTAACCAAATAACGTTTAAACTCTTTCTTCATTTTTTGATGTCAGAATATAATTATCCAATAAACATACAAATATAGGCATTTTAATTCACAATTCACAATTCACGATTCACAATTCACAATTAAATGGCAAAATCGATTTTGCCACACACTCTGCGGCTCGCGCGAACGTAGTCGCGCGCCCCCCCAGCCGCAGAGTGTGCGTGTCGCCCTCAAACTCAATCTTGATTTATTTCTTCTTATTTTAATTAAAACAAAGGAAAAAATTTTGAATCTTGAATCTTGCATTTTGAATTTGTACGCGTCACACGCCGCAGGTCAAAACGTCTACACTTTTTCAAATTTTGGGAGTAGAAAGACCTATTTTTAGAAAATTTGTGTATTTAATGCGGATTTATTAGGATTTGTTTCAAAAAATTTATATTTTTGCGTCAATTGGAAAAGTAATAAATTTATAATGCCGAAAGTCTTTGACAAGGCAAATGCGAGGTCTAAACCCGATTGGCTGAAGATCAGACTAAAAGGAAACGAAGAGTATGCAGATGTAGCACGTATCGTCAGGGAACACCACCTACACACGATTTGTAGCAGTGGTATGTGCCCTAATAAAGCCGAGTGTTGGAGCCGCCGTACAGCGACTTTTATGATCTTGGGCGACGTATGTACCAGAGCGTGTCGTTTCTGTGCCACAAAATCGGGGCGAGCTTTGCCTCCCGACCCTGAGGAACCCGAAAGAGTTGCTCAATCTGTCGCACTGATGGGGCTGCGTTATGCAGTCATCACATCGGTTACGCGCGACGATCTGCCCGACGGCGGTGCCGAACATTGGGCTGAGACCGTGCGCGCTATCAAACGGCGTAATCCAAACACTGCAGTTGAACTTTTGATCCCCGATTTCGACGGCCGTAAAGAGCTGATCGATATCGTGTTGGCAGCCGGTGCCGACGTCGTTGGTCACAATGTCGAGACCACACGTCGTCTGACTCCGCTTGTACGTGCGCGTGCGAAGTACGACACTTCGCTCTCGACGTTGCGTCATATTGCCGAGTCGGGGGTGAAAGCCAAGAGTGGTATTATGGTTGGATTGGGCGAAACGGACGACGAGATTGTACAAACTTTGGCGGATTTACGCCAGGTCGGCTGTCGAATTGTTACGTTGGGTCAATATCTTCAACCCACCGAGCAGCACTATCCGGTTGCTGAATTTATTACACCTGAAAAATTTGAATACTACAAAGCCCAAGCCGAGCGTTTAGGTTTTGACTACGTAGCCAGCGCACCGCTGGTACGTTCGTCATATATGGCCGAACGCGCGCTGGACAAATGCGGAGATTAGAGCAATGAAAACTTCACGCGCCGAGTACCGAGATTTGGGACTCATCGACTACGAACAGGCTTGGGAGCTGCAACGCTCACTGTTCGAGGGTCTGCTGGCGCGCAAGGCTCAGCCGAACGCAAAGGGCAACGTAGTGAATGAAGCGACGACCGCCGAGGCGCTGTCGTCCGACGAGGCTGGCTACGTACTGTTGTGCGAGCATAAGCCCGTCTATACGCTTGGAAAGAGCGGTCACAAGGAGAATCTGCTCTTTACCGAGGCGCTGCTCCGACAGATCGGGGCTACGTTCTATCACATAGATCGCGGTGGCGATGTGACGTTCCACGGACCCGGGCAGATTGTGGGCTATCCGATCATCGACTTGGAGAAGTTGGGTATCGGACTGAGGGACTATATTTCGGCGTTGGAGCAGTCGGTGATCGATTGCGTGGCGGAGTATGGCATTCAGGCGGGTCGTATGGAGGGCGCGGCAGGCGTCTGGATCGTCGAGGAGGGTCGTGCACCGCGCAAGATTTGCGCAATCGGGGTGCGTTCGTCGAGGTTTGTGACGATGCACGGATTTGCGCTCAATGTCGCAACGGATTTGCGTTACTTCACCTACATCAATCCGTGCGGTTTTGCCGATCGTGGGGTCTGCTCGATCGAGAGCGAGGTGGGCCACAAGGTCAGCATCGAAGAGGTGAAGGAGAAGATTATTAACTGTTTAGAGAAAAATTTGAATGTTAAAATATATAAAAATTAAACGTTATGCCATTAGAGAAGAGATGGTCAGTCAAATCTCGGGGCGAGGCGCAGGCAGTGGCTGAATTGGCTGCGAGCCAGAAGATCTCCCCGGTGTTGGCTAACCTGCTTGTACAGAGGGGCATAGACACAAATGAAAAGGCATCGCGATTCTTCAATCCGCGACTCGAAGAGTTACACGATCCGTTCCTGATGAAGGATATGGCTCGCGCGGTAGATCGAATCGAACAGGCCGTCAAAAACCGTGAGAAGATTATGGTTTATGGCGACTACGATGTGGACGGAACGACGGCGGTTGCGTTGGTCTACACCTTCCTCAGAAGGCTGGGACACGACAACCTGAGGTTCTATATTCCCGACCGCTATAACGAGGGTTACGGCGTGTCGATCAAGAGTATAGACTACGCCGCAAGCAAGGGTGTGAGCCTTGTGATCACGCTCGATTGCGGTATCAAAGCGTCCGAAAAGGTGGCCTATGCCAAGCAAAAGGGTATCGACTACATCATTTGCGACCACCACCTGCCCGCAGATCATCTGCCCGAGGCGGTCGCCGTGCTCGATCCCAAACGCCACGATTGCGAGTATCCGTTCAAGGAGCTGTCGGGTTGTGGTGTAGGTTTCAAATTGGTGCAGGCCTATGCCCTGCGCAACAACATTCCGTTCTCGGAGGTCGAGCGACTGCTCGATTTGGTCGTTGTGAGTATCGCCTCGGACATCGTCCCGCTGACGGGCGAGAACCGCATTTTGGCGCACTACGGCCTCAAACGCCTCAACGAGACACCCAGCAAGGGACTGTTGTCGATCATCAAGATCTGCAAGCTCGAAAAGCACACGATCACAATCGACGATATTGTCTTTAAGATCGGTCCCCGAATCAACGCCGCAGGACGTATGCGTGTCGATGAGGAGGACGAGAATGCAGCTCCCTCGGGCGGTCACGCAGCGGTCAATCTGCTGATCGAGCGCAACGAGAAGGCGGCCGAGAACTTTGGCTCGATGATCGATACCTTCAATCAGGATCGCAAGAGTATCGACCGCTCGGTGACCATCGAGGCGCACGAGTTGATCGAGTCGAATCCCGAGTTGAAGAACCGCAAGAGTACGGTCATCTACAACCCCAAGTGGATGAAGGGTATCGTCGGTATCGTGGCGTCGCGTCTGATCGAGACCTACTATCGTCCGACGGTTGTGATGACGATGAGCAACGGCTTTGCGACGGGTTCGGCACGTAGTGTTCCGGGCTTCGACCTGTATCAGGCTGTGGAGTCGTGTGCCGATCTGTTGGAGAACTTCGGCGGACATATGTACGCTGCGGGATTGACGATGAAACCCGAGAATGTCGAGGAGTTTACACGTCGATTCAACGCCTACGTCGAGGAGCATATCAAACCCGAAATGCTTGAACCGCAAGTAGATATCGACGCAGAGCTGAGCCTGAGCGACATCACGCCAGCGTTCCGTCGTGACTTGAACCGCTTCCAGCCCTTCGGTCCGGGCAACACTGCGCCCGTGTTCGTTACGCACAACATCAGCGGCAGCAACACCAGCTTGGTGGGTGCCGAGTGCGAGCACCTGCGAATGGAGCTGATGCAGCACAACAAGCACAGCAATCGTGTCGATTCGTTGCAGGCGATAGCGTTCCAGCAGCCGACCCACTTCGAGTGGATCCGCAGCGGTCGTCCGATTGATGTCTGCTATACGATCGTTGAGAATCACTACCGTGGCACGGTTTCGACCCAGCTCCGCGTGAAGGATATCAAACGACGCACGAGCAAGTAGCGTTATTCAAAATTCAAGATTTATCTTGATACCAAAATTAGGTCGCTCCTTTGTGGGCGACCTTTTTTTATACTTATTAATAAACCATCGGATTTTGTCTTATTTTATTCTTATTATAATTTATTGATTAATATTTAATTAAGTAAAAAAAGCCTCGCTCAAAAAGCGAGGCCTAATTTTGAATCTTGAATCTTGAATTAGCCTACTTGGTCGTCAATGTCATCTCGTCAACCAGATGACCTGCGCCGGCAAACTTGTCGATCACGAACAGAACGTAGCGGATATCGACCGAAATGGTGCGCTGCAACTCGGGCTCGAAGGCGATGTCGCCACTCATAGCCTCCCAGTTGCCGTCGAACGCCAAACCGATAAGCTCGCCACGTGCATTCATCACAGGCGAACCTGAGTTTCCACCCGTAATGTCGTTGTTCGAGATGAAACCAACGCGCAGCTCGCCATTCTTGTCGGCATAGCGACCGAAGTCCTTAGCCTCGTAGAGCTCCTTCAAGCGTGCGGGCACGGTGAACTCCATCGGATTCGAGGGATCCTCCTTCTCCATCACACCGCGCAAAGTGGTGTAATACTTATACATAACGCCGTCCTTCGGGTCGTATGCGCCCACGTTACCGTAGGTCAGACGGATCGTGAAGTTAGCGTCCGAGTACCACATCTTGTCGGGCTGCTGCTGCATCAGACCAGCGATATATTTGCGGTGTCCCTCGGCATACTTTGCGCCCGACTCGCGGGTGCTCATTGCAGCCTTGTAGTACATCTCATAGACCGATTTAACCATCGGAATTGCGGGGTCGGCAGCCACCTTCTCAGCGTCGAAATTCTCGACGAGAGCCATCGTCTTGGCCTCATCGACGAAGATCGAGTTGTCGAACAGATAATCAACATAGGCATTCACGTCGCCACCAAACTTGGCATCGACCTCCTCGGCATAGAACGAGGGCAGCGTCTTCATATTCTCGCGCACGATCGTAAGCATACGCTTGGTTACCTTGCGGTCGGTCGAGGGGCTGTAATCCTTGAAGAATGCCTCAGCCTGCTTGCGAGCCACATCGACATTGGCAATCTGCTTCATATTGCTATAACGCAGCGCGGGCATCATAAACTCAACGGCACGCAGGAACGCCTCCGAGAGATACTGCGACGTAGCGGTTGCCTCCTCACGCTCGGCTACCGCCTCGCGGATCTTCGACAGAGCGTCGATGTAACCCTCTTCGGGCAGCGTATTGGCATTCGCCCAGCTCTGGAACGACTGCTCCTGAGCCTCTTTTTTAGCCTTCACGTTGAGTTTCTCGACACCGCGCGACATACCGATCGAATTTTTCCAATAGTTCGACGACGAAGCATATTTCGAGGCGTACTGAATGCGGATCTTGTCGCTTGCCTGCATATCCTCTTTGAGGATCGCCTGACGCTCGCCACGGATATAGATACGCTGCGGGTTGGTAACCTTCAACATCTCGTCGATCTCGTACGAGGTCATATAGCGCTGGGTCGAGCCAGGGAAGCCCATAATCATCGTGTAGTCGCCCTCCTCGACACCCGCCAACGACACTTTCAGGTGCTTTGCGGGCTTGTAGGGCACGTTGTCGGGCGAGTAAGCCGCGGGCTTGTTGTTCTTGTCGGCATAGATACGGAACATCGAGAAGTCGCCCGTATGGCGGGGCCACATCCAGTTGTCGGTATCGCCACCGAACTTACCGATCGAGGTGGGAGGCGTACCTACAAGACGCACGTCCGAGAAGACCTCAATCACAAATGCAAAGTACTGATTACCACCGAAGAACGACTTAACCGACAGCTCCATATCGGGATACTTCTTTTCGAGCTCCTTCATCAACTTTGTACGGTTCTCGTTGGTGATCTTCTCATACTCAGCCTGACCTGCGGTCGAGGGCACGTTGCCGACCATCTCGGCCGTAACGTCGATAATGTGGCGCACGAAACGCACCTGCAAACCGGGTGCGGGCAGCTCCTGCTCGCGCGACATTGCCCAGAAACCATTTTTGAGGTAGTCGTGCTCGACGCTACTCAATGCTTGGATCGAACCGTAGCCGCAGTGGTGGTTGGTGAGCAGCAGACCCTCGCTCGACACCACTTCGCCCGTGCAACCGCCACCGAAGATCACGATTGCATCTTTCAGCGCGCTGTTATTGACCGAGTAGATATCTTCGGCCGAGAGTTTGAGACCCTTAGCCTTCATATCCTTGATGTTCATCTTTTGGAGGTAGGGCAGCAGCCACATACCCTCGTCAGCGTGTGCGGGCACAGCAATAGCCGCCGCCACGATCAACGAAACGATTAAATGTTTGAGTTTCATAGTTTTCTATTGTTTTTGTTTGTTGTTTTGCGCTATAAGTTTAGTTGCAAAGATAATACTTCGCCACCGAAATTGTTACTCTTTTCGAGAGTAATCTGCTTTTTCTTCTATTTCTATTTATATTATTAAATTAAAAATAATAAGAATATGTAAAAGAAGAACTAACTAATCCACGACTTTCGTAAAAGTCGTGTTATCATCAGGGGTCGCTCTTTGGGCGAGCCCCCCACCCTCCGATGAAAAGATTATCAATCGCGCCGCCCCACGCCACAGAGTGCGCATTTTGAGAGTCTATATTTTTTCTTCTTTTTATTTTTTAATTTAATAATAATAAAAGAAAATAATTTTGAATCTTGAATCCTATTTAATCGCAATCATATTTCGGATCGAGCGCTCGGCCGCCTTGCGCACCTCTTCGTCGAGGACGATCTCGGGCTGCTCGTTCTCCAACGCCGACACGATCTTCTCCAAGGTTACCATCTTCATATAGGCGCACTCGTTGCAACCACAACCCACAGCGGGCGAAGCAGGAGGCGCGGGAATAAACCTCTTCTCGGGACAACGACGCTGCAACTCGAACAGAATACCTGCCTCGGTTACAACGATAAATGTCTGTGCATCACTCTTTTGGCAATATTCCAAAATACCTGCTGTCGAACCCGTATAGTCCGCCACCGCGACAATCGCCGCCTTGCACTCGGGGTGCACAACAACCTTCGCCTCGGGGTTCTCCGCCTTCAAGCGCACGATAGCCTCCAACGAAAACTCCTCGTGGACGTGGCAGGCACCATTCCACAGCACCATATTCGAGCGACCTGTGAGCTTCTGGATATAGGAGCCGAGGTTGCGGTCGGGACCAAAGACGATCGGTTGCTCGGCGGGGATCGACTGCACCACCTTCAATGCGTTCGACGAGGTGCAGCAGACATCGGTGAGCGCCTTGACACCGACGGTTGTATTGACATACGACACCACCTTATGGTCGGGGTAGTCGCGCAGGAACTCGGCCAGATCCTCGGCACGGCACGAGTCGGCGAGCGAGCAACCAGCCTCAGGGTCGGGGATCAACACCTTGCGATCGGGGCAGAGCACCTTTGCGGTCTCGGCCATAAAGTGAACACCGGCAAAGAGTATCACACGGGCGTCGGTCTTTGCCGCCTCGATAGCCAGCGCAAGCGAGTCGCCCACAAAGTCGGCCACCTGTTGCACCTCGGGTGCGGTGTAGTAGTGAGCGAGGATCACAGCTTGCTTCTCGGCTTTGAGTGCTGCGATCTTTTGAGCGAGGAGTGAGTTGTCAGCCATAGCTTTTTATTGTTTTTAATTTTTATACATTATAAAATAATAAATAAAAAAAGAATAAGAATAAAGCCTGTTGAAAGTGTCGATAACTCGGTGTCGATTGCCGACCGTTGTGGTTTATCAACTTTCGATAAACAGTCAATTTCTTCTTTAATTTCTTTATTTTTAATTATTTAAATATCATTATCAACAGTTGTTATTATCATTTATTGACAAGTGAACAGAGCTGTTGTTTCAACATTTTGTTCCGTTTTTGCGTGTGAGTCGTTGTCAATCCTTTTTGAAGAATTTGATTTGGAAAATCCGACTGCTCCACTATACAAGTGTCGGGCGTAAAGTTCCAAATTTTCGAGGGCTGATTTTGTGAAAAGTTTTCGACCACTTATTTCACAACTTTCAACACCACTTTTGAACATTATCAACAACTCTAACCGACCTTTTCGACAAGGCGCGTGGCGATCTCACGGTAATACTTCTCGGTATCGACATCGAACGACGAGGCGGGACGACCACAATCAGCTCCCTCCATAACCGATTGAATAATAGGAACTTCACCCAAGAAATCGACACCCTCCTTCTCGGCCAGTGCGCGACCGCCACCGCGACCGAAGATGTAGTAACGGTTGTCGGGCAGCTCGCGCGGAGTGAACCACGCCATATTCTCGATCAGACCCGCTACGGGAATGTTGATCTTCTCGGCCTTGAACATACGTATTCCGCGCAGCACGTCCGCCAGAGCCACCTGCTGGGGCGTGGTAACAATCACCGCTGAGTCGATCGTGAGCTCCGACATCACGCTGAGGTGGATATCGCCCGTGCCCGGGGGCAAGTCGATCAGCAGATAATCCAACGCACCCCACTCGGTCTGGTGGATCATCTGACGCAGGGCGTTGTTGGACATCGGACCGCGCCACACGAGCGCATCGTCAGCCGCAATGAAGAATCCGATCGACATAATCTTGATGCTCATCACCTCGGCTGCCACCATATATTCCGCACCGTCGCGCTCGACCATCTCGGGGATATACTCCTCAACTCCAAACATTTTGGGTTGCGACGGTCCATAGACATCGGCGTCTAAGATACCCACTTTGTAGCCCGCATTGCGCAGTGCCACAGCCAAGTTTGCCGTCACGGTCGATTTACCGACACCGCCCTTACCCGACGCCACAGCAACCACCTTGCGGATCTGTTCGGCTGCCGAGCGAGGTTGCGGTTTGGGTTGCTTGGGAGCCTGCTCGCGCACGATGACGGTGAGCAGTTCGGCCTCCGCACCGAGCACCTCGGCTGCCATCTCCTCGATACGGTTTTTGATCTTCACAGCAAACGGATCGCGCGGCTTAGCCATCATCAGGTTGAGCACGACCTTACCGCCATCGAGCTCAGCCATCGACACCAAGTCGCTCTCAACGAGGTTTTTACCCGTTTCGGGGTGAACGATCGACGAGAGAATGTTTATTAACTGTTCTTTGTTCATATTGTTGTTAATTATTTTAATATTCTATTTTTTATTTATTCTCATCATTGGAGGATTTTGCTTCGACTTAATCCAAGTTCGGTGGCTGGGGGGGCGTGCGACTTTTGTCGCACGAGCCACCGAACTTGACGATTTCATCGAAATCGATTTACTCGACCCGCCAATGATGACACGCCATTATGGGCGTGTTTTGCTTTTTTCTTCTTCTTCTATTTCTTATTTATTAAGTATAAGAAAAAAAATAATTGTGAATTTTTAATTGTGAATTGTGAATTAAAAACTTCTCTCCAACTTACAAATATACGAATTTTCTTTGGAACAACGCATAAAAAAATGACTTCCACCGCAGTAGAAGCCATTTTTCAACGGGTTTCGGAACCCTGATCAATCTTATCGGATCTCGATGGGCAGTGCCAATGCCTGCACACCCTCGTTCTCCATCAACGCGCGCAACGAACGATACTCGTCGTACATTGCACCCATCTCCTTGCGCATCTTGCGGTCCGAGATGTGAGCCTCCAAGCTGCTCAGCAGAGCTGCCAGACCGGTCGGCTCGCCCATCGACTCGCGTACCATAAAGTCGTCCGAGCACTCTGCCTTGTCGGCTGCAACGGCGATAGCATATTTCAGACCGCCAATCTCGTCAACCAAACCAATGCGGTTGCCGTCGTTACCCGTCCATACGCGACCCTGACCAATGGCGTCAACCGAGTCGAAGGTCATATTACGACCGTCGGCAACGTGATTTACGAAGGTCGAATAGACCTGCTCAATGCTGCGCATAATCTTCGCGCGCTCGGTGCTGCTAACGGCACGGAAGGGCATACCCATATCGGCCGAAGGGTTGGTCTTAGCAACGTCGATAGTGATACCAAGTTTATTGTTGAGGGCCTTCTCGGCGTTGAACATCAGACCGAAAACACCGATCGAACCCGTCAGCGTCGTTGCGTCGGCAATGATAGCATCAGCGGGTGCCGAGATGTAGTAACCACCACTTGCAGCGTAGTCGCCCATCGAAACGATGACGGGTTTCTGCTGACGCAGCAGCTCCATCTCGCGCCAGATAACCTCCGACGCCAAAGCCGAGCCGCCGGGCGAATTGACACGCAGAACGACCGCCTTCACCTCCTCGTCCAGACGAGCCTCAGCCAACTGATCGGCCAGCGTCGAAGAGCCCAAAGTGCCCTGCTCGCTGGTGCCCTGCACGATCTGACCCTCGGCATAGATCACCTCGATCTTGTTGTCCGAATAGGTTGGCGTATAGGGATTTGCAGCGATATACTCGCCCAAAGTGACCATCGGAATATCCTCGTCAGCGTCCAATTCGAGCATCTCGCGCAGAATATCCTCAACCTCGTCCTCATATTTCAGACCGTCGACCATACGGTTTGCCAGCGCGTCCTCGGCCATCATTGCCGTCAGGTCGGTTGCAAACATATTGAGCGAGTCGATCGAGAGGTTGCGCTCCTCGGCGATATCCTCGACCATCGTGCCCCAGATCGAGTTTGCGATGGTCTCCATCTGAGTGCGGTTTTCGGGGCTCATACGGTTCAATATGTAGGGCTCAACGGCCGACTTGAACGTACCGTGGCGGAACACCTGCGGCTCAATGCCGAGCTTGTCGAGCGCACCCTTGTAGAATACAACGGGCATAGCCATACCGCGCCAATCCATCTCACCCACGGGGTTGAGGTAGATGCTGTCGGCCATCGAAGCGAGGTAGTAACCACCCTGCGAGTAGGTTTCGCCGTAGGCAATCACAAACTTACCCTCACCCTTGAAGGTTTCGATGTAGCCACGCATCTCCTCCAACAGAGCTGCCGAGGCGGTACCTGCACCCGTCAGGTTGATGTAGATACCCTCGATGTTGTCGTCGATCGACGCAGCCTCGATAGCGCGCATAACCTGCATATTCGACACGCTCTTCTGCACGTTCATCGACATCGGGTCGAAGCCTGCCAGAGGGTCATTGACGGGCTGATCGACGATCGACTCCGAGAGTTCGATCTTCAATACCGACTTAGGCTCGACGATCGTGGTCGACGAACCGATTGCAGCCACGCCCGCAATGATGATAATAAAGAGGAAAAACCATACGAAGTTGGCGACGATAAATGCCAATAACGACGCCAAAAAGGTCTTGAAAAAGTTCATAATCTCTATCGTTTTTATTTGTTAATTGTTCTGTTTCGGTTTGTTGGGCTCGACCTATTTATTCAACTCGTCGATAATCCAATTCCACATTTTGGTAACGTGCTCCGAGGGCAGCCAGTGACCCGTGTTGGGGCTTACGCAGAGCTGCTTGGGAGCCTCGATAATATTATAAGTAGTGTAGGTTGTGGTCGGTGCGCAGGTCACATCGTTGTAGCCAAATGCGTAGAACACAGGCGCTTTCAATCCGCGAGCGAAGTTCACAGCGTCGTAGTAACGTTGCGTCTCGATGATCTGCTTGGTGCGGTTGTTGTCGCTCTTGAAGGTGTGAGGCCAGCCTCCCGCACGACGGTTGATGTAACCCTCCTGATCGCAGAATGCGGGGAAGTAGATCGCCGAAGCCTTCACACGGGGATCGAGGCGCGAAACCACGATCGAGAGCAGACCACCCTGCGAGCCGCCTAACGTACCCACCTTGCCGTTGTATTGGGGCAGCGTCTCGAAGAAGTCGATCGCCTTCACGCAACCCAAGAAGACACGACGATAGTAGTACGTATCGCGGTCGTCGATGTTGATCGTGTGGTAGGCACGGAGCGATGCTTGGCGGTTGAGCGCAGCATAGACCTCCGAGTCGAAATTTACAGGTATTCCGTGAATACCCAACTCCAAGATAATCACACCCTTAGCGGCGTTCTTCGTGTCACCACCGATGGCGTGCACACCCGCACCCGGCAGACGCACAATGGCGGGATATTTACCCTCGGCCTTGGGCACGGTCAGAATGCCATACATACGTGTATTGTTGATGTTTCCGTACGAAACCAGATAGCTGTTCACCTTGTCGGTGCAACGCTCGGGCAGCAGCTCCATCGTGGGGTTGAGCTTAACCTTCGAGAGCTGCTCCAAACCCTCCTGCCAGAACTCGTCGAAATCCTTGGGCATCGGCGTTGTAGGCTCCAATTTTTCGGGATCGAAGCCGACGGTTGAGGTCGTCGAGTAGCTCTGACCGTCGTACTCAATCTTAGCACGTACACGCAGGAAACCGGGTTTTTTCATCGTTCCGACCTTGATCACCGCCTCGGGACCTTTCAGTTTGACCGAGCTCTTTTCGTGTGCGGGCATCAGGTCCTCGCTCACCTCGTAGCTCACCTCAGCGTCGTAAATCGCCACACCGCAGTCGAGGGCAATGACCTTCATACGTGCCTGCTCGCCAACGTGATAAGTCATCGTGGGGGTGTCGGGAATTAGAAAAAGTTGAACCTTTTGCGCCAAAGCCGAGAGATTCAACGCAAGTAACATCGTGAGAATTAGGATAGTACGTTTCATAATATTGTAGAATTTTTGATAATAAACGTATTCGCGGGGCGACGCCTTGTTCGGATTTTGCGTAGTCCTCGCCCAGCCTTAGCGCAAAGATAAAACAATTCTTTGTTAAAAATCCGTTTTTCGTCCAAAATTTATCGAAAAACAATAAAATTTTTTGCGGTTACCCTGCTCGGCGGGCGCCACCGCGTGTGTCGATTTCAAAGAAATCGCCTACTTTAATTCAAAATTCAAAATTCAAGATTCAAAATTTTTTTCCTTTGTTTTAATTAAAAGAAGAAGAAAATGTATCCACGCTTTTTCATAAAGCGTGTCATCATTGGCGGGTCGGCCTTCGGCCGAGCCCCCCACCCGCCAATGATGAGATATGTTGAGAATAAACAGAAAACAGTAAAACCCGCCCATATGGCAAATTAAATGAACGTGCAAATTCGCAAGTAGGGTGCTGGTTTTGCAAACCGAATACAACTCGCAAGACCGAAAACAGCAAAACCCGCCCATATGGCGGGAATTTTGAATCGTGAATTGTGAATTCTGAATTATATTTACCTATCTTTGCAATAATTTTGGGGTCGCGCGCGTTTATCTTATTTAGGTAGGGCGGCGAAGCCCGCAACTTTTTCCGATAAAAAACAATAAAATTTGAGATAAATACCTATGAGCGAAGTAATTAACATCAAGGAACTTAACGAGCGTATCGAACGCGAAAGCGTCTTCGTCGATACGCTCAACGCCGAAATGAGCAAGGTCATCGTCGGTCAAAAACATCTGATCGATACCCTTTTGATCGGTCTGCTGTCGAACGGTCACATTCTGTTGGAGGGTGTTCCCGGTTTGGCTAAGACGTTGGCTATCACTACGTTGGCTAAGGCTGTCGATGCGCGTTTCAGCCGTATTCAATTTACGCCCGACCTGCTGCCTGCCGACCTGATCGGTACGCTGATCTACTCGCAGAAGAATGAGGATTTCACCGTGCGTCGCGGTCCGATCTTCGCCAACTTCGTGCTGGCCGATGAGATCAACCGTTCGCCGGCAAAGGTGCAGTCGGCACTGCTCGAAGCAATGCAGGAGCGTCAGGTTACCATCGGCGACGAGACCTACGCACTGCCTCAGCCCTTCCTTGTGATGGCGACGCAAAACCCTCTGGAACAGGAGGGTACCTATCCTCTGCCCGAGGCGCAGGTCGATCGTTTTATGCTCAAAGCGAAGATTTCGTACCCCAACAAGCAGGAGGAGCGCGACATCGTGCGTATGAATCTGTCGGGTGCGGGTATGCCCGAGCCGCAGAAGGTGATCACGCCCGAGGATATCGTCAAGGCGCGCCGCGTGGTTGAGGACGTCTATATGGACGAGAAGATCGAGAAGTATATCATCGACATCATCTTCGCAACGCGCGAGCCGCAGGAGTACAATTTGCAGAAGTTGCAGTCGATGATCGGCTACGGTGCATCGCCCCGTGCGAGCATTTCGTTGGCAAAGGCGGCACGCAGCTACGCCTTCATCAAGCGTCGCGGATACGTTATCCCCGAGGACGTGCGTGCGGTGTGCCACGATGTTCTGCGTCACCGTATCGGTCTGACCTACGAGGCTGAGGCCGAGAATGTTACCACCGAAGAGATCATCACCGATATCCTGAATAACGTCGTAGTACCCTAATCGAGATGAGCGTCGAAAACGACATTTTGAAGCGTGTTCGCAAGATCGAGATCAAGACGCGCGGTCTGAGTAACGAGATCTTTGCGGGCAAGTATCACACGGCATTTCGCGGTCGCGGTATGTCGTTCAGCGAGGTGCGTGAGTACCGCGTGGGCGACGACGTGCGCGATATCGATTGGAACGTTACGGCACGTTCGCGCAAGCCCCACATCAAGGTCTATGAGGAGGAGCGCGAGCTGACGATGATGCTCGTGGTCGATGTGAGTGGGTCGCGTATGTTCGGTTCGAACGAGTTGTTGAAGAAGAATGTGATCACCGAGATTGCGGCTGTGTTGGCCTTCTCGGCGGCGCAGAACAACGATAAAGTGGGTTGTATCTTTTTCAGCGATCGTGTCGAGAAGTTCATTCCGCCCAAGAAGGGTCGCCAGCATATCTTGATGATTATCCGTGAGTTAGTCGGTTTCAAGCCCGAGGGTCGAGGCACGTCGCTCTCGGAGCCGTTGCGTTTCCTCGCGGCGGTGAGCAAGAAGCGCACGACGGCCTTCCTGTTGTCCGATTTTATGGATTCCGAGGCCGATGCTGTGGCGTTCGAGGAGGCGTTGAAGATCACGAGTGGTCGCCACGATCTGGTTGGAATCCGCGTCTATGACCAGCGCGAGCAGGAGATGCCCGATGTGGGTATCGTGGAGTTGGAGGACGCCGAGACGGGCGAAAAGGTGTGGATCGACTCATCGTCGCGTCGTGTGCGCGAGGCGTATGCTAACGATTGGGCACGCCGCAACCAGCGTATCGAGACGGTGCTCAAACAGAATCGCGTCGATACGGCTACGGTGGCTACGGACGAGGACTATGTAGCGGCGTTGATCAAACTTTTCAAACAGAGATAATCGATCGAAGATGAATAGATTACGAAATATATTTCTGCTCACAGCGCTGCTTGTTGCGGTGTCGGCCGAGGCACAGAGCGAGCGCCCCGAGGTGCGTGCGACGCTGACGCCCGACAGCGTGCTGCTGGGCGATGAGGTGTTGCTGACGATCGACGTGCGCAAGGATCAGGTGCAAGTCATCGGCTTTCCCACCTTCGACACGGGCGAGAATGGCGAGTTGGAGCTGATCGAGGAGCTGCCGCTGGATACCGTCGAGCGCGATGGTCGCCGTCAGCACCTGCGCAAACGCTACCGCTTGGCGGCATACGGCGAGGGTACGTTGGCGTTGGGTCGCACGCCTCTGCTCTACCTCGACAAGAATATCAACGACACGATTTATAGTGCCGACTCGTTGGTGTTGTACATCGAGCCGATCGTGATCGACACCACCACGATGACAATCAACGACGTGAAACGTCCGCGCGAGATGCCGTTGCGTTGGGGCGAGATTTCGGGCTACCTGTGGCGCGGTGCGGTGCTGACGTTGCTCATTGTTGCACTTATTGCGCTGATTGTGTGGCTGATACACAAGTATCGTCTGCGCCTTCCCAACCCCTTCCGACCCAAGGAGGTGGTGCCTCCCCACGTGGTTGCGATCAAGGCGCTCGAAGCGTTGCACCACCAGAAATTGTGGCAGAACAACCGTCATAAGGACTACTATTCGGGCGTAACGGACATCTTGCGTCGCTACCTTGCCGACCGCTACGAGTTCGGTGCGATGGAGATGACCACCGACGAGATCGTTGCCTCGGTGGCCTCGATCGAGATGCCCGACAAGTCGCGTCGCAACCTGGTTGAGATTCTTCGCACGGCCGATTTGGTGAAGTTTGCCAAGGCGATTCCCGACGAGCAGTACAACGAGCAGGCCTACTTGGACGCCTACTATTTTGTCGAGGAGACCAAGGCGGTCGAGGTGATCGAGGCCGAGAGCGACGAAACCCGAAAAGAGATTGACGATTAAACGCAGATGAAGATGAAACGAACACTATATCTGATAGTTACATTGCTCGTAGCGCTTGTTTTTTCGCTTCCCGCGCAGGCTCAGAAGTGGCCCGAACGCCGTCAGGTTCGTCGCGGAAATCGTGCCTATGAGCGTCTTGATTACGACCGTGCCGAGGCGCGCTATCGTCAGGCGCAGGAGCTGAGCGATTCGTGTTTCGAGGCGAAGTTCAACTTGGGCGATGCGCTCTACAAGCAGCAGCGATATGATGAGGCGGAGAAGATTTTTGCGGCGTTGGCGGCCGACTCGACCCGCTCGGATTTGGACCGTGCCCACTCGTTCTACAACTTGGGCAACTCGCTCTTTCAGCAGAAGAAGTATCAGGAGGCTTTGTCGGCGTTCAAGCGCTCATTGCGACTGAATCCTGCCGATCTTGAAACCAAATATAACTACGCCTACACCAAGAAGTATATCGATGATAATCAGCAAGGTGGCGGCGGCGGTGGCGACAACAATCAAAACCAAAACAACCAAAATCAGGATCAAAACCAGCAGGGCGGCGGCAACGATCAGAACAAGGATCAAAACCAAAATAACGAGAATAATAACGATCAGAACAACGATAATTCCGACCAGAACCAGGGCGACCAAGATCGCAATGGCGACGGCAAGAATGACGATCAACAGGACGACCAGCAGGACAAAAACGACCAGCAGGGCGATGGCGAAAATGATCCCAATAAGGGCGACCAAAACGACCAGCAGGGCGATGGCGAAAACGATCCCAACAAGGGCGACCAAAACGGCGAAAACGACCCCAATCAAGACCCCAACCAAGACCCCAACGAGGGCAATGGTGAGGGCGAGCCTCAGCCTTCGGGACTGTCGCAGAACGATGCCGAGCGAATGTTGGACGCCATTCAGGGTGAGGAGGATAAGACCCGCGACAAGGTCAATGCCAAGGTTGGTCACGGTGTAGTTCGATCGGGTAAGAATTGGTAAGCGTATGACACATTTTGCATCACCTCATACATTGTGGTTTCTGCTCGTGTTGGTGCCCATCGTGGCGACCTACATCTACCGCACACGCCGTGGCGGAGCCTCGATCCACGTGTCGACCATCGGCGCAATGGCACGTGCACCGCGCACCGCACGCTATTGGTTGCGCCACGTTCCGTTCGTGTTGCGTTGCGTTGCTATTGCGTTGGTTATCATCGCATTGGCACGCCCGCAAGATGTCGAACACAATAGCCGCACATCCTCCGAAGGTATCGATATCGTGCTGGCAATTGACGTGTCGGGCACGATGCTCGCCCGCGACTTGAAACCCGACCGAATCACCGCCGCCCGCGAGACGGCAGGTAACTTCATCGTCGATCGTCGTGGCGACCGTATCGGTATCGTGATTTTTGCGGGCGAGGCCTATACGCAGGCTCCGCTGACCACCGACCAGCCGACGCTGCTGACGATGCTCGGACAGATCGAAAGTGGTCTGATTGAGGACGGTACGGCGATCGGCACGGGTCTGGCAACGGCACTCAACCGCCTGCGCGAGAGCGAGGCCAAGAGCAAGGTCGTGATCCTGCTGACCGATGGCGTGAACAACCGCACGACGATCGCTCCGCTGACCGCCGCCGAGATCGCTAAGAAGCTGGGTGTCAAGGTCTACACGATCGGCGTCGGTACAAACGGAATGGCTCCCTACCCCGTTCAGGATATGTGGGGCGACATCTCGTACCAGCCTATGCCCGTCGAGATCGACGAGCAGACTCTGCAACAGATCGCCGAGATGACCGGTGGCGAGTACTTCCGTGCAACGGACAAGGGTGCGCTTGCTGAGGTCTACGAACGTATCAACGAGCTCGAAAAGAGCGAGGTCGAGGTGACCGAATTTACAACCTACACCGAGCGATTCCTGCCCTATTTGTTGGCGGCTTTGGCGGCTCTGCTGCTCGAATTTTTGATCGGTCAGCTGTGGCTGCGTCGAATTCCTTAGTGCGAGTTATGATCTACGTAAAAGATTGAAACTGTTATGTTTAGATTTGCAAATCCACATATTCTCTATCTGCTGTTTGCGGTGCCCGTAGCCATCGCGTTGTTCATCATCGCACAACGTCAGCGCCGTCGTCGCTTGGAGCGTTTCGCCTCATCGTCGCTGCTTGCGGTGCTCACGCCGAGCGCCTCGCCCGCACGTATCCGCACCAAATTTGTGCTCTATCTCTTTGCGCTCGTGTTCCTGATCGTGGCGGCTGCACGCCCGCAGGTCGGCTCGAAACTGCGCGAGGAGCACCATAAAGGTATCGAAATGATGTTGGTTGTCGATGTTTCGAACTCGATGCTGGCCGAGGATTTCGAGCCTAACCGCTTGGACCGCACTAAGTTCGCAATCGACCGCGTGGTCGAGAGTATGAAGCAGGATCGCATTGGCGTTGTGGCATTTGCGGGCGAGGCGCAGGTACAGCTGCCCATCACGTCGGACTACCGAATGGCGCGCGCCTTTGCACGTAAACTCTCGCCGCAGCTGGTTCGCACGCAGGGTACCGACCTCGGTGCGGCGATTAAGTTGGCGTCGATGTCGTTCTCGTCGCAGAGCGAGGGCAGCCGCGTGATGATTCTCATCACCGATGGCGAAAATCACGAGTCGGACGCTTTGGAGGCTGCGCAGGCGGCCGCCGAGAAGGGAATCGCCATATATACAATCGGTATCGGCACGCCCGAGGGTGCGCCCGTGATGATAGGTGGCGAGTACCTGACCGACGAAAATGGCGATATGGTCGTGTCGAAGCTCGACGAGAAGATGTTGCAGGAGATCGCCTCGGCAACGGGCGGCGCATACGTGCGTGCGACCAAACAGTCGATAGGCTTGAAGGAGATCATCGACCGACTTAAAGAGCTGGACGAGAGCGACTTGGCAACTACACGCTTCGAGGCTTTCGACGAGCAATATCAATATCCGCTGGTGGTTGCGTTGCTGTTGCTGCTCGTTGAGTGGCTGATTCTCGACCGCCGCAATCCTCTGCTGGCGCGATTCAATGTCTTTGGACGCAAAGAGGCGTAGGACGAGCAACGGCGAGTTTTCGTTCGCCCGCAAAGCACATATTTTCAAACGTTTACGATGGACGCACTGATCGAATTTTTTGTCGAGTGGGGCTACGTGGGGCTATTTTTGTCGGCCTTCGTGGCGGGTAGCGTCGTGCCATTCAGCTCGGAGGCGGTGATGGTCGTGCTCATCGAGATGGGGTTGAACGAGTGGGGTTGCCTGGCGGCGGCGACGGCGGGAAATACCCTTGGCGGAATGACCTGTTATTGGATCGGAATGGCGGGTCGGCGCGAGTGGGTGACGCGCTACCTGCGTGTGAGTGACGAGAAATTGGCACGTGCCGAACGCTTTTTGGCGGGTCGGGGTGCGGTGATGGGATTCTTTGCGTTCCTGCCCTACGTGGGCGAGGCGATTGCGGTGGTGTTGGGTCTTATGCGCAGTAATATGTTGTTGACATTCACGTCGATGACCCTCGGCAAAGCCCTCCGCTACGCCGCAATCTTAGGCCTCTTCGAGGGTATCACGGCGATATTCTAAATTCCCGCCATATGGGCGGGTTTTGCTTTTTTCGGTTTTGCAAATCATATTCAGTTTGCAAAACCAGCAACCTCCTTGCATACCTGCCCCTTGCGGTTTTTTTGCCATATGGGCGGGTTTTACTGTTTTCGGTTTGTTTTCAAAATACGCACGCGGTGGCGTGGGGCGGCGCGACTGAAAGTCGCGGGCGCCACCGCGTGTGTCGATTTCGTAGAAATCGCCAAAGCGCAATTCAAGATTAATCCTGCTACGCAGGCTTTTCCTCCTTTGCGCCTCAGCTGAGTTAGAGCTTGCTCGACCCCGCGAAGGTGCGTGTCACTTGTCGTATGAATTCTTATTTTATTAATAAATAAGTACAAAAAGGCCTCGCTTTTTGAGCGAGGCTATAATCGTGGATTGTGAATTGCGCCTTGGCGCCTCGCTCTACGCCGAGGTCACATCGCCGGCGACGCCTTCGCAGTTTTTCGCCCAGCAATCTTGGGCGCGCAGGGTCTGTTCGATGATGTCGCGTACGCAGCCTCGTCCGCCCGCGAATTCCGACACGTAGCGTGCCGCCTCGATCACCTCCGAGCAGGCGTCGGCGGGTGCCACGGGGATCCCCACGGCGCGCATACACTCCAAGTCGGGAATGTCGTCGCCCATATAGATCACCTCCGACGGATCCAACCCTTCGTCCTTCATAAATCGTTCAAGCTCAGCGATTTTGTCGGTGCAGCCGTCGATGAAACGGGTCACTTTGTAGTAGGCAAAACGGCGTCGCAGCAGCTCGCCTCGACCGCCCGTGATGATACAAACTTTGTAACCCATTCGGTTGGCGTAGACCAGTGCGTAGCCGTCCTTGGCGTTGTATTTGCGAATGAAATCACCGTCGGGCAGCGGCATAATTCCGCCGTCGGTGAACACGCCATCGACATCGAATACGAACGCCTTGACGCGTGCAATGTCCTCTTTGAAATTTCCCATATATTTAAGCTATTTAATTTCGGTAAATCGTTGGTTTTTAGCCGATTTGAACACCTCGTCGGTGATCTCGTCGAGCAGTTCCGACACACGTCGCACCTCGTCGCTTTCGAGGATTTCGACGCCCTGTTCGCCGTGTTGTTCGACGGTCGTGATGACGTCGTAGAGCGAGAGGTTGTGGACATCTTTTGCGGGTGCGTAGTAGGCCACTTTATCGTTTTCGTCGCCCTTGATTTGGAGGATCAAACCTGCCTGTTCGAGCTCAAAAATGACGTCGCGGACGATTCGCACGGGCAGTTTCAGGCGGTGGCTGATCTGCTCCGACGAGACGGGACCCTGCTCCGAGGTGAACGAGCGCGAGATGACTAACATCGTGGCTAACATCACTTTACGGCGGTTGTCGTGGCTTATTCGGAGAGATTCGCGTTCTTGTTCGAACTTCGAAATATTTTGGTAGGCGAATGCCAACTCGCCGCCGAAGAGCACAATCTGCCAGCTCGTTTGCAGCCAGATGAGGAACAGCGGTAGCGCAGCAAAACTACCGTAAATCGCATTGTATGAGCTCATTGCCGATTGCAGATAGACGTACACCCATTGGAACAGCAGGAACGACGTACCGCTCACAAGGGAGGCGGTCAGGGCGCTTGTGAATCGCACTTTGGTGTTCGGCAGCACGATGTAGACGAAGGTGAACATTATCCAGATCAGCACGAGCGACACCGCATTTGACCAGATGTGATAGAACGTCGAGTCGTTGATTCCGAGCCATTGGTGGAGGTAGTGAGCCACGGCGTTCGACGACACCCACAACACGGGAACTATCACAACCACAGCGATATAGTCGCAAAATTGGCGGGCGAAACCGCGCGAGCGTTTGACCTCCCAGATGTTGTTGAAGGCCGCCTCGATCGACGAGAAAACCTGCATCACCGCCCAAAACAGAGCCAGCACGCTGAACGTTGCGAGCAGACCTCCGCGCGTACGTGCGAGAGCGTTGTTGGCGAATCCGACGATGTAGTTGATAAATTCGGGGAACTGCGGCAGCGCATTGTGGAGCTCGCGGGTGAGGTTTTCGGCCATTCCGAAGCCCTTCATCACCGCGAAAATGATCGCCGCCAGCGGCACAATCGCCATCAGCGTGTAGAAGGTGAGCGAGGCCGAGCGGGTCAGCGTATCGTGCTCGATCACCCCGCGCGCGGTGTAGTAGATCAGCTTGTACTGACGCAGCGCCCAACGCAGCAGGCGGCTGTGAACCTCCTCCTCGCGCAGACGAAAAATGCCGTCCGTCAGAAAGTGTAACAATCTCTTTATCATTGTGTTGTGAGTTCTTTCAGTTCCAATGCCCACACCGCACCGCCGCACTCGGTGAATGCCCACAGAGCGTCGCCGCCCTCGCTGACGCCCAAGCGTCGGCAGATCTCCGACGACGAGAGTGCGAGGTCGCGTTTGAGTGCCGTGAGTCGACGTATCGAACGACGTGCCAAATCGCGTTTCAGCTGTTTGGGTGCGAATGGTTGTGCCGTAACTATCTCATACACACGTGCTAACGCTACGCCTTCGGGTCGTTCGCTGGTTAGGTAGAATCCGTCGGCCGTGCACGCCTGCGCCGTGGGTGCGACCTCGGCGAAGTGGGTCGAGCAGAGGCGAGCTTTGCGTAGCGCCACGTCGGGCGAGAGCAGGTAGCGCGCCGCGAGCGGGTCGGTGGCCAGCGTCGGAGCTACGAGAGTGCCGCTCGTGCAGCTATATTCGCCAACGCCTATTGCAGTGGCAGTCAGTGTGTTATGATCGAACGCGCGATCCCATTCGGCTATGACCTCCTTGCATTCGCCCGCCAGCGAAACCACCTCGACACGGCACTGCGAGCCGAACATTCGCTCGGCCTCGGCAACATCGAACAAAGGCGAATTTTTGATCACCACACGTGGCGCAAGTTGTTGAAGGCGAGGCATTAACGCCACTACATCGGGCGAGCAGCACTCCAACAACACCTGTCGTCGTCCGTTGGCCGAACGACGGTCGGGATCGGCATAAATCTGGTCGAACGTGCCCTCGTTGGCTGCCGCCACAACCTCCTCGGCCGAGCCGCAAACGACCTCGATGTTGGTGGCTCCGAGGCGTCGGAAATTCTCGCGCGCAATGGCCGCCAGCACCTCGTCGCGCTCGACGGTCGTCACCCTCTCGAAGCGCTTCGAAAGATACAGTGCATCGACACCCAAGCCACAAGTAAGGTCAAGACAATGAGCACCTTTGCCACGTTTGTGTGCGGCTGTTTCCTCGCTCGACGACTGCTCGAAAGCGCGTTGCGGAATCACACACCGCGCGGCAAAATACGAGGGCAACTTGCGTCGTGCACGCTGCAAATATTTGACCGCCGAAGCCACCACCGACGCCGACGGCACCGACCGATCGAGCGCCACCCGCAACGGATCACGCTCCAAATTGGCCTCGATTGCCGCCTGCACCTCGTCGCGCAGCAATATGTCAAGTTCGTCGTAAGTCATAGTCGATTACAAAGATAGCGATTTTTTCGGGTTTTTCGTCGTATGAGCTCGGTAATAGCTACGGCGACCGCATAAATTGCAGCGACCTGCCAGCTGTCGAGCCTCACTTCGGTGCTCGCCCAATCGAGTTGCGAGGCGATGGCGACGCACCGATTTTCGGCCTCGGCAAATGCACCCGCCGCCCACGCGACCCAATGCCACGACGAGGGCAGAATCATCGCTGCAACCGACAGAGTCACAAGCCCATAGCCCAACGCCACGACCAGCGGATTGAGCACCACACCCACCACCGCCACACGTCCAAACCAATAGGCAACGAGGGGTGCGGTTGCCAGCGTGCAGACCACGCCGACGAGGATCGTCGAGAGGAGCGTGTTGAGAGTGTGCGAGCGGGTATAAATTTGTTTGTAAATCGGTGCAACCCAATAGATTATGGCTGCGACGGCGGCGGTCGAAAGTTGAAAACTGACATCGAGCACCACGCTCGGTCGCACGGCGATCATCACCATCGCCACGGTCGCGAGCACGTTGGCCGAACGATAGCTCGATGCACTCGCCATTGCAATCTGTAACGCGCTGAACATCAGCGCTGCACGCACCACGCTCACCGCCAAACCCGTCACGGCGGCATAGGCCCAAATCACCACTATGACCGCCACGTTGAGCATCTGAATTCCTCGCCCGAAGAGGGTCAGCCAGCGCAACAAAAAGTTCGCCAGCACGAAGATAATCGCCACGTGCAGACCCGATACCGCCAGCAGATGAGCCGACCCGCTCCGTGTGTAAGCCTCGCGCAGAGGTGCGCTCATCGTTGCCCGCGAACCCGTTGCAATGGCGGTGCAAAGTGCCAACTGATCTCCTTGTAACTGAGTCGCTTGCAGGCGTTCGACACCCCAATTTTGCAACTTTCGTGAAGCGGTTCGCAGCGCCCCTCCCACGCCCAGATCGGCGAGTGGCGTCGAGCGGTGAATCGACACCCGCCCCACATACCCGCGCGAGCGCATCAACCGCACATAACTATTGGTACTATCGGCGAGCGGACGCACCATTGCGTGAATTGCAATACGTTGATTTGGTGCGAGTTGCATTGTCGAATCGAGATTGACGACCACCCTCCAACGTGTGTCGTGCCACACGCTGTCGCCCTCCTTGCGGAACGCGCGGAGCGTTGCCGACGAACGTTGCCACGCACTTCTATCGATTGTGTTGTCGTCGATGGTCATCATCATCGTAAGTGGCTCATTGAGTGTGGGTTGCGCTCCTCGTTGCTCGGTACGTGCGAGCACCACACCCGCCATTGCGAATGCAACCAGCAGAGTCAGCTCGGCCGAGCGCTGATGACCGAGCGAAACGATGTAAAATGCTATTAGACAAACGATTGCGCACCACACGGGGACATCGACCCACAGTCCCAAAACCACACCCGCCGTCATCGCCACGAGCAGGATCAACATCGGTGGGCGCGAGGGTCGAGGTTTCATCGTTCGGGAGCGTTTGTGAGTTTGAGATTTTGGGGCGTTTTCGGGGCGTTGAAAACGTGTTTGTAAGCGTATTCTGAGAGCGTTCGTGCGCCCTTATCAGATATCGAGATGATCCTCGACCGCACGTCGTAAGTGGCTGAGGTCGAGGTGAGTATAGATTTCGGTCGTCGTGATGTCGCTATGTCCGAGCAGCACCTGCACCTGTCGAATGTCGGCACCGCCCGCAAGCAGGTGCGTCGCAAAGCTGTGGCGGAACGAGTGCGGGCTGACCGTCTTGTCGATCCCTGCCGCCGCAACCGCCTGACGCACAAGCGTAAAGATCATCACACGTGTGAGTTTTGCGCCTCGACGATTGAGGAAAATGACGTTGGCACTTTCGCGGTCGGCAGGCGTCATCGCCAATCGGTCGGGCAGATACGCCTCCAAGCGTTGGCGTGCCATATCTCCCAGTGGCACAAAGCGTTGCTTGTCGCCCTTGCCCACCACGCGCACCAAATTCTCCTCTAAATCGAGGTCTTCGAAACGCAGTTCGACCAGCTCCGACACGCGCAGTCCGCAACTGTACAACATCTCGATGATGGCTCGATTTCGCACGCCGAGAGCGGTGGTCGGATCGATCGCCTCGATGATCGAATCGACCTCCGTAACCGACAGAACATCAGGCAGATGTTGTCCGACTTTGGGCGCTTCGATAGCGTCGACGGGCGAGCTTTCGATGCGGTCGATGAGCATCATAAACCCGAACAGACTGCGCAACGAACTGAGCACACGTGCCTGCGACCGCTTCTCCAACCCTCGATCGAAGAGCTCGGCCAGGTGCGCCTCGATCACCTCGGAGGTCACACGTGTAGGTGTAATCGGCTCGTTGAGCGACGAACAATAGGTTGCAAAACGCTCAGCGTCACGCATATAAGCCTCGACCGTATTTTTCGACAACCGTTTCTCGACGGCGACATAGGTGCGGAATCGACTTAAAATTTCCTTCCAACTTTTGCTGTAATCTGCCATAAAACCATTAACTTTGAGGTCGGAAAGCGCACAACGCGCTCAGTCACAATGCGAAGATACTAAAAATTTATTAAATATGGACTACGTAGAACTCAATATTCCCTGCACGTCGGCCGAGCAGTCGGAGATTTTGGTTGCCGAGCTGGCCGAGTGGCCCTTCGAGAGCTTCGAAAACGAGGGCAAGTCGCTCAAAGCATACATTCAACGCGAGCGTTTGGTCGATTGTATGGGCGAGGTTGACGCTCTGCTGGCCTCGTATGGCGTCGAGGGCGCACGCTACATCGAGATCGAAACGCAGAATTGGAACGCGCTGTGGGAGAGCAACTTCACCCCCGTCGATGTCGAGGGTAAAATCCTGATTCGTGCGCCGTTCCACCCCGCACAACCCGACTACCAGCTCGAAGTGGTCATTATGCCCAAGATGTCGTTCGGCACGGGTCACCACGCCACGACCTACCTGATGAGCCGCGAGATGATCGGACGCGATTATACGGGTCGCGTGGGTCTTGATATGGGCAGCGGCACGGGCGTGCTGGCGATCATCGCAGCCAAGTTCGGCGCCGAGCGTGTCGATGCGGTCGATATCGACGATTGGGCCTACGAGAACTGCATCGAGAACATCGCTCAGAATGGTGTTTCGGACCGCATTGTGCCGATTTTGGGCGACGCCTCGGCCATCGAGGGCAAGCAGTACGACTTCATTTTGGCCAATATCAACCGCAATATTCTCATCGCCGATATGCCTCGCTACGCCGCAACTTTGCGCTCGGGCGGCGAGCTGTATATGAGTGGAATCCTCGAACGCGATGTCGAGGACGTGCGTCTGCGAGCAGCCGAATTTGGTATCGAGATGGACGGTGCACGCTTCCGAAATGGTTGGGCAGTAATGCGTTGCGTGAAACGATAAATCATTGATATTCAGCCTCGATGAAGAGCTACAAGACGCGCGGCATTGTGCTCCACACGGTGCGCTACGGCGAGAAATCGGTCGTGGCCTACCTGCTCACGGACACGCTCGGACGGCAGACCTATATGGTCGGTGGCGTCGGTTCGGGCAAGGGTCGCAGCAACAAGATGGCGCTGCTGCAACCGATGTTCCCGCTGTCGATCGAGGGTTTGGAGTCGCCCCGCACCGAGATGCATCGCTTTCGCGAGGCGGTGCTGGCTTTTCCGTTGCAGTCGATGCCCTTCGACGTGCGAAAATCGACCATTGCGATGTTTATGGCCGAGGTCATCTATCGGCTGATCAAGGAGTCCGAGCCCAACTCGCCGCTGTTCGATTTCGTGTGGCATTCGGTCGAGGCGCTCGATACGATCGAGGAGGGCGTGGCCAATTTTCACCTGTGGTTTATGGTCGGGCTGAGCCGATTTTTGGGATTTTTCCCGGGTAACGAGTACCGCGAAGGGAGCTATTTCGATATCCGCGAGGGCATCTATCTCACGACGCCGCCACTGCACGGAGTGGCTATGAATCAGGCAAATGCACGGCTGTTCAATCAGTTTGTCGAGTGCGAAGTTGGGGAGCTGGCGACCATCGGTCTGAACCGCACGGCACGTGTCGAGTTTCTGAATTCGATGCTCGTCTACTTCGGCTACCACCTCGATGCAATCCACCGCGTCCGCTCGGTCGAGATCCTGCGCGAGGTGTTCTGAGTTTCAGCGGTTTCAGGCGGTTTCAGGAGGCAAAGCGCAGTTCAAAATTATAGCCACGCTTTTCGAAGCGTGGCTTTTTTCTTTTTAGTTAATACTTATAATAATAAAATAAGAAGAAGTATCCACGCTTTTTTCAAAAAGCGTGTCATCATTGGCGACACGCACCTTCGTGGGCTGGGGCGGTCGCCCAAAGGGCGAGCCCACGAAGGTGTGACAAAATCGAAGATTTTGCCAATTAATTTTGAATATTGATTTTATCTTTTCTTCTTTTAATTAAAACAAAGTAAAAACAGCAAAACCCGCCCATATGGCGGGAATTGTGAATCACCAACCCTACCTTCCCCAGCTTTCGCGGTCGAGGCTGCGGTAGGTGATTGCCTCGGCGATGTGGGCGGGTGTAATCTGCTCATCGCCAGCCAGATCGGCTATCGTGCGAGCGACCTTGATAATGCGGTCGTAGGCACGTGCCGAGAGGTTCAGACGCTCCATCGCGCGCTCCAACAACGTGCGTGCCGACGCGTCCAGCGGACAATACTCGCGCAACATTCGACTATTCATCATTGCGTTGGTGTGCACGCCCTCAATACCCTGAAAACGAGCATTTTGTATCGCCCTCGCACGCATCACGCGCTCGCGGATCGTGGCGCTCGACTCCTCGGTGCGGTCGCTCGAAAGCTCCTCCAACGACACGGGAACGATCTCGATGTGCATATCGATTCGGTCGAGCAGCGGACCCGAAATTCGGTTCATATAACGGTGCACGGCGCCCGCCGCGCAGGTACACTCCTTCGTGGGGTGGTTGTAGTAGCCGCAGGGGCAGGGATTCATCGAGGCAACCAGCGAAAAATTGGCGGGATACTCGACGCTATATTTTGCACGTGAAATGGTAATACGCTTATCTTCAAGCGGTTGGCGTAGCACTTCGAGCACGTTGCGTCCAAATTCGGGCAGCTCGTCGAGGAACAAAATTCCGTTGTGCGCCAACGAAACTTCACCCGGCTGTGGCGACGTACCGCCACCAATCAGCGCCACCTGCGAGGTGAGGTGGTGGGGCGCACGGAACGGACGACGAGCCAACAGCCCACGTTCGCTGCCCAACTTACCCGCAACCGAGTGAATCTTAGTCGTTTCGAGCGCCTCGCTGAGCGTCATCGGAGGCATAATCGAGGGCATTCGACGAGCCAGCATCGTCTTTCCCGAGCCCGGCGCACCGACCATAATCACGTTGTGACCTCCCGCTGCCGCAATCTCCAAGGCTCGCTTGGCTTGCGCCTGACCCTTCACGTCGGCAAAGTCCTCGCTGAATCTATCCGACTCAAATTCAAACACTTCGGTCATCTCGACGTGGGTCGGCTCGATCTCCTCCTCGCCCGACAAAAACGCCGCCACCTGTGCCAGCGTCTGCACACCGATGACCTCGATCCCCTCAACTACCGCCGCCTCACGCGCATTCTCCACGGGCAGGATCACACCCCGCAGACCTTCGCTTGCGGCACGCACCGTGAGCGGTAGCGCTCCCTTGATTGGTCGCAGCGTTCCGTCCAACGATAACTCGCCGAGAATCATATACTTATCCAACTGTTCACTCTCCATTTGTCCCGACGCAGCGAGCAGTGCCACCGCAATCGGAAGGTCGAACAACGAGCCCTCTTTGCGCAGGTCGGCGGGTGCGAGATTGATCACCACCTTGCGGCCGCTCATACGGAACGCACTATTTTCGAACGCCGCGCGGATACGCTCCTGCGACTCCTTGACGGCGTTGTCGGGCAGGCCCACGATGTACATACCGAGTCCGCGCGTGATGTCCACCTCGACGGTGACCATAACGGCGTCGATACCCATCACTGTGCCAGCATAGGTCTTAACGAACATATTGATTTATAGCGTTTTAGAATGGAGCTTCGTCCGTGTTGGGGCTCTTCGGCAGACCACCGCCCACCGAGCCGCCCACCGAGCCGCCCACCGAGCCGCCGATTGTGCCGCCCGTCATTGGAGCACCTGCGGGAGGCATATCGAACTCGTTGCCGAAACCACCCGCCAAGCCGCCTGCCAACGTGCCACCACCAAGGCCCGAGCCGTCGGCAAAACCAGCACCTGCGCCCGAACCTCCGCCAAAGCCTGAGCCGCCTGCGGGCGCACCCATCGAGCTATCGGTGTAGCTGAAATTCTCGGTTGCGGTGTCGGCGTCGTAGTCGAGGAAGCGTGCCTGCTCCTTGCGGAAGCGCAGGTTGATCGTTCCGACCGAGCCGTTACGGTGCTTGGCCAGAATGAATTCGGCCATACCTGCGGTCGATTGACCATTCTCGTCCTCGGTCATACCGTAGTACTCGGGACGGTGGATAAATGCCACAATATCAGCGTCTTGCTCGATTGCACCCGACTCACGAAGGTCGCTCAACTGCGGTCGTTTGTTACCGCCACGAAGCTCGGTCTGACGGCTCAACTGCGACAGCGCAATGATCGGCACGTTCAGCTCCTTGGCGATCGCCTTCAACGTACGCGAGATGGTCGCAACCTCCTGCTCGCGGTTGCCCTTGGCGCTCGATTCGCCCGTGGTCATCAGCTGCAAGTAGTCGATTACGATCAGCTGAATGTTGTGGTGCATTTTCAATCGACGCGCCTTCGAGCGGAACTCGTAGACCGACAACGCCGGAGTGTCGTCGATGTAGAGCGGCGCCGTGCCTAACGGCTTGGTCGACACCTCCAAATGTCGCCATTGGTCGGGCGTCAGTTTACCACTTTTGACCGCTGTGCCGTCCAGTCCCGACTCGGCGATAATCAATCGCTTCATCAGCTGTTCGGCGCTCATTTCCAACGAGAAAAAGGCTACGGGACGCTCGTGATCGACCGTGATATTGCGTGCCATCGTAAGCACAAATGCGGTCTTACCCATCGCGGGACGCGCCGCCAAAATCACCAAATCCGAGGGTTGCCAGCCGAGCGTTTCGCGGTCGATACCGACAAATCCCGACGGCACACCACTGAACGCATCGGTATTCTTGCCCGCCTCTTCGATCGACTTTAATGTCTTGGCTAACACCGACTTAGCGTCCATAACCGAACGCTTGACGTGACCCTCGGCCACGCGGAAAATCTCCTTTTCGGCAAAACCGATCAACTCGGTGACGTCCTTGGTTTCGTCGTACGACATACGCTGAATCTCGGTCGACGAGCGGATCAGTTCACGTTGAACATATTTTTGAGCGATGATTTTAGCGTGAAATTCGACGTGCGCCGCCGATCCGACCTTCTGCGTCAGCTGCGCAAGATATGGCGCTCCACCGACCTCTTTGAGCTTACCTTCTGATTTCAGACGTTCGGTAACTGTGTAAAGGTCAATGGGTTTCAATTCGCGCGAGAGATCCTCGATCGCCTTGTAGATGGTTCGGTGCACGGGGTCATAGAACGCCTCGGGCGTGATGAATTCCTGCACGGTGACGATACTATCCTTGTCGAGCATCAGGGCACCGAGCACCGCCTCTTCGAGTTCGAGCGCCTGAGGGGGCACGGTACCAGCGATTTCGGTGAGTGCCTCGAACGCCTCACGATTCTTCTCTGCCGACGATTTATACTCTTTTTTAGCCATATCAAAATAGGTGTTTGAGGTGTAAAGGTATAAAAAATCGTTGTCAAATCAAATTTCGCCCCTCAAAAAACGAGATTTTCCCTATAAATTTTGAACCGACGCCAAGCCGAATGCGGAGTCGAGCAAGCTCGAACTCAGCTGAGGCGCAAAGGAGGAAAAGCCTGCGTAGCAGGATTAATCTTGAATTGCGCTTTGGCGATTTCTACGAAATCGACACACGCGGTGGCGCCCGCGACTTTCAGTCGCGCCGCCCCACGCCACCGCGTGCGCATTTTGAAAACAAACCGAAAACAGCAAAACCCGCCCATATGGCGTGCGCACCTTCGTGGGCTGGGGCGGTCGCCCGAAGGGCGAGCCAACGAAGGTGTGGCAAAATCGAAAATTTTGCCTTACTTTATTCTTATTATAATTTATTGATTAATATTTAATTAAGTACAATCAAAAAAGCCACGTCCTTCGGGGGCGTGGCTTAGTTTTGCATTTTGCGTTTAGAAAATATCGCTGTTGCTTCGGCGCAGGTGGATAAACGCCTCGGCGCGTTCGCAGCGGAATTCGATACCGCGAAACTTCTCGACACGGTCGTGATAACGTGCAAACGATTTGGTCGTATTTTGGCTCACGTGCGCAAAATAGGCGTCGTGTTTACGCTCCGCCACGCGCGAAATATCGACGTAGTCGGTCGGCTGGAAATATTGGGTCTGCGTACCCGTCATAGTTTCGAAATAATACAATTCAAAATTGTATCCGAGCCTGCGCCAAGCGTCATAGACCAGCAACGAGCAGACGCGATGGTCGGGGTGACCGTCGATGGGCCAATGTGTGATCACCAGGTCGGGATTCTCGGCCGCAATCACCTCGCGCATCTCGGCGTAACGCTCCTTGTTGATCTCGGTGTTGCCGTCGATTTGGGTCATAAATATCGGGCGCACATCGAGAATCTCGCACGCCTTGATCGCCTCCTCGGTGCGAATTGCAGCTGCCTCCTCGCCCGTTTTGCCCTTGATACCGCCCTCGCCGCGAGTCATATAGACCGCCGCAACATCCCAGCCAGCTTCACGCAGCAGGAGCATCGTACCGCCCACATTTTCAGGATCATCGGGGTGCGCACCGATCACAAGTGCCTTGCGTTTCGTGCCCGATTGGGTGGGCGCATTTGGGTTCTCGTTTGCGTTTTCGGTCGGCTCGGCGGCGAACGCCTCAGCTCCGAACAGGGTCGCACCGGTAAGCAACGTGCCGGTCGCCTTCAACATTTCACGTCGGTTCATATCGGTAGTTTTTGTTAGTTCGTTTTGACGAATACAAATTTACATATATTTTCCACAATTCAAACCGCCGACAGCTATTGCACGAGCAGAATATTTGTGCTAATTTTGCGATGAGTTACGTTAGTGAACGGACAAATGCGGACTCCATTGGAGTCCGTCATCATCTGTGGCTCGCGCAAAATTTATTGCGCGACCCCCCCCAGCCACAGATGATGAGCAAAAGTTGTAAATACGTAAAAATAAGGATATTATGTTTTTGGAAAATGCCAGCCGCAAAGGTTATATCGAGGTGATTTGCGGGTCGATGTTCTCGGGCAAGACCGAGGAGCTGATCCGTCGCCTCAAACGCGCCAAGTTCGCCAATCAGCGCGTCGAAATCTTCAAACCCAAGATCGATGTGCGCTACTCGGACGAGGACGTTGTGTCGCACGATAGCAACGCAATTCGCTCAACGCCAGTCGATTCGTCGGGCAACATTCTGCTGATGTCGGCCGATGTCGATGTGGTTGGAATCGACGAGGCGCAGTTCTTCGACCAGAATCTGGTTGACGTGTGCCGCCAGCTGGCCGACAATGGTGTGCGTGTGATTGTTGCGGGTTTGGATATGGACTATCGCGGAGTGCCGTTTGGACCGATGCCTGCGCTGATGGCAACGGCGGAGTACGTTACGAAGGTGCACGCGATCTGCGTTCGTTGCGGTAATCTGGCGCACCACTCGCACCGCCTGACCGCCGACGATAAACTCGTAATGCTCGGTGAGAAAGATACTTACGAGCCGATCTGCCGCCACTGCTTCCGCGAACTCTATAAGGAGAAGCAGTAACTTAGGTTTTTCGAAACACAAGATTATAGCCACGCTCCGAAAAGCGTGGCTTTTTTTGATTGTACTTAATTAAATATTAATCAATAAATTATAATAAGAATAAAATTAGGCAAAATCTGCGATTTTGACACACCTTCGGGGGCTCGCCCTTCGGGCGACCGCCCCAGCCCCCGAAGGTGCGTGTCGCTTTGTTCTTCTCTCGATTTAAAATTACATAGAACCCCTACTGCCCCTCGCCAAATAAAAAAACACGCCACCCAAACGGGCAGCGTGGTCTTGCATTTCGGCCGACTGAGGCGCGTGCAAATGTATCGCTTACAGCTCGCTCTCCTTCAATCGCTCGGCGTTCTCGGCTACGATCAGGTGGTCGATAACGTCCTGAATATCACCGTCCATAAACGCCGAAAGATTGTAAATCGTGTAGTTGATTCGGTGGTCGGTGATACGTCCCTGCGGGTAGTTGTAGGTACGGATCTTAGCCGATCGGTCGCCCGTCGAAACCATCGTCTTACGCTTCGATGCGATCTCGTCCAGATACTTCGAATATTCGAGGTTGAACACGCGCGTACGCAACTCCTCCAACGCCTTATCGAAGTTTTTGAGCTGCGACTTCTGGTCCTGACACTGCACGACGATACCCGTGGGAATGTGGGTCAGACGGATTGCCGAGTAGGTCGTATTGACCGACTGACCGCCCGGACCCGATGCGCAGAAGATATCCTTACGAATATCGTTCATCGAGATCTCGACGTCAAACTCCTCAGCCTCAGGCAGTACGGCCACCGACGCTGCCGACGTATGAACACGACCCTGCGTCTCGGTCTGGGGCACACGCTGCACACGGTGCACACCCGACTCGTACTTCAACACGCCATAGACGCCCGCGCCCGTAACTTTGAGCACGACCTCCTTATAGCCGCCCGCAGCGCCCTCGCTGAACGAGTTGATCTCGTAGCGCCAGCCGCGACTTTCGATAAATTTGGTGTACATACGCAGCAGGTCGCCCGCGAAAATTGCAGCCTCGTCGCCACCCGTACCACCGCGGATCTCGACGATTGCGTTCTTGTCGTCTTGCGGGTCCTTCGGGATCAGCAGCAGCTTGATCTCCTCTTCGAGTTGCACGATACGAGGCTCAAGCTCAGCGACTTCCATACGAGCCATTTCGCGGAACTCCTCGTCTTTTTCGTTCGCCAGCACGTCCTTAGCCTCTTGGAGGTTAGCGATAGCGGTACGATATTGTTCGCTTGCGGCGATGATTGGTTCGAGCTCTTTGTACTCTTTGTTGAGCTGAATGAAACGCTTGACATCGGCGATAACTTCGGGGTCGGTCATCTGCTCGCCCATCTCCTCATATTTGAGTTTAAGGCCGTCGAGTCGCGTAAGTATTGAATTGTCTGCCATATTGTTTTCTTTTGCGGGCAAAGATAACGAAAATTTTGAACATTGCTTTACGCCGCACAAAGAATTTGCACGCACGTGTAAAACCTCTCCCCTTTTAACTTTTTGATTATTAGGCTTTTTGCCAAAAACGCGCAGCAGATATTCAAAGATATTCGGCTGACAATCAGCAACTTAATCCGAAAGCCCCCTTTATTTGTCGGCGTAATCGGGATATTAACCAAATATCTTCTATCTTTGCAGAGAAAATCGTACGGAAAAATGCAAAACTTTATGCGAAACAAAATATTTCTGGTCGCACTGACCGTCGTGCTGCTCTCGTTGGGGTGGCTGCGCGTGACCGGATTGACGCTCGTCGTGGCTTTGGTGCCGCTGTTGTGGATCTCGGAGGGCTACGACGCCTCACGTCGATCGTTCTGGCGAATGGTCGGCTGGACGTGGTTCACGCTCCTCGCTTGGGCTATCGTAACTTGCTGGTGGATATGGAATTCGACCCCCGCAGGTGCGGTGGCGGCGCTGCTCGTGACCGCGACTTTGCCCACCGTGGCGGTGATGTTGTACCACTACGTTTCCAAACGCGCACCACGCTCGCTCGCCTACTGCACGCTGGTCGGGGCGTGGATCGCCTTGGAGTACTTCTACCTGACCACCGAGGCCTCGTTCCCGTGGCTCACATTAGGCAACGGATTCGCCAACGAGGTGTGGGCGGTGCAGTGGTACGAATGGACGGGCGTGTATGGCGGCTCGCTGTGGGTGCTCGTTTGTAACTTGCTCTTTTTCGAGGCTTTACGTCAGCGCTCGGTGCGCCGTGCGGTGGCGGGTGTGGTGGCTACGGTGGTGCCCATTGTGGTGTCGCTGGTGGTGTGGTTCGGCTACGACGAGAGCGACGAGCGAGTGAAGATCAGCGTCGTGCAACCCAACTTTTCGTGCTTCCCCATCGGTCAAAAATATGACCTGCCCGATGAGGTGCAGGATTCGATTTTCCGTGCGCTGATCGAGCAATGCCCCTCGGATAGTCGCTATGTGTTGTTGCCCGAGACCGCTCTGGGTGCAAATAGCGCCATCTGGGAGAACGATTGGTCGGCGGCGGCGATTCAGAATATGCGCTCGGTGCAGGAGTCACATATGCCTGAGGGATCGGTGATTACGGGTGCGAGCACACTGCGTCTGTATCCCTTCGGCGTGCCCGCGTCGGCGACTGCCCGTGTGCGTGGCTCGATGCGCTACGATGTCTATAATACGGCTTTGGAATTTGCTCCGCAGGGCGAGTTCGACGTGCGCCATAAGATCAAGTTAGTCGTGGGTGCCGAGAAGGTGCCCTATCCGCGACTGATGTCGTTTATCTCGGGTTTGATCGTAGAGCTTGGCGGCTCGTCGGGACAACTCGGAACCGACCCCGAGCCTACGGTTTTCGGCTCGGACGAGGTGCCCATTGGCGTCGCAATATGCTATGAATCAGTCTATGGCGAGTTCTATGCCGACTTCGTGCGCCGAGGCGCAAAGGTGATGTCGGTGATCACCAACGACGGCTGGTGGGGCGAAACAAACGGCCACCGCCAACACTTCTCCTACTCGCGTCTGCGTGCCATCGAGACCCGTCGCAGCGTGGCTCGAAGTGCCAACACGGGTATCTCGGGATTCATCGATCCGCGCGGTCGTGTGATCTCGTCGCTGGGGTGGGACGAGCGTGGTGTGCTCACGGCCGAAGTGTCCGTCGAGAGCCGACTGACGCTCTACACGCGCTATGGCGACTACATCGCGCGACTGAGCTGTTACTTGCTGTTACTCTGTGCGTTATACTACGTTGCGTATCGCGTTCGACGTCGCAACCACCTCGTAAATTAACCCCACCGCCAACGATGAACTACGCCCAAACACTCGACTATCTCTACTCGTCGCTGCGTTCGTTTCAGGACGCGGGAAGCGATGCCTATAAACCCGGCTTGGAGCGTATCGAGGGCTTTATGACCTACCTCGGTCGCCCGCACCGCCACTACGCCACGGTCCACGTCGCAGGCACTAACGGCAAGGGCTCGACCTCGCACATCATTGCTGCGGTGTTGCAGGCGGCGGGATTCCGCACGGGACTCTTCACCTCGCCCCACCTGCACGATTTCCGCGAGCGAATCCGTGTCGATGGAGTGCAGATTTCGGAGCGCGAAGTGGTCGAATTTGTCGATGTGCACCGCTCGGCGATGGAGCGTATCGGGCTGTCGTTCTTCGAGATGACCGCCGCAATGGCCTTCGAACATTTTAGCCGTGAGGGGGTCGAGGTTGCGGTGATCGAAACGGGTTTGGGAGGTCGCCTCGACGCCACGAATATCATCACGCCAATCGCCTCGGTCATCACCAATATCGGTCTGGACCACACCGACTTACTCGGCTCGACGCTTGCCGAAATCGCCACCGAGAAGGCGGGTATCATCAAGCCCGAAGTGCCCGTCATCATTGGCGAACACGACGCGGCGACCGACTCGGTTTTTGAGCGTGCGGCACGCGAGGTTGGGGCGAATCTCTACTTCGCTGAGGATCTTTTCGAACTTGTTTCGGGCGAGTGCAACGCGGAGGGAAGTCGCTTCTGCGTGCGTCGCGTGGGGGACGAACGCGAGTACCAGTTCGACCTCGATCTTGGAGGCGAGTACCAGCGTCGCAATATCATCACGGCGCTCGGAGCGTTGGAGGTGCTGCACCGCCGCACGCAGGTGTCGATTTCGACCCGCGCGTTGGTTGAGGGTTGCCGCGACGCAGCCGCAACGACAGGACTGCAAGGACGCTGGCAGAGGCTCGGCGAACGCCCTACGGTGGTGTGCGATACGGGACATAACGCGCACGGTCTGCAATACGTAAGCGAGCAACTCAAACGATTGAATTGCAAACAATTATACATAGTCTTGGGCGTTGTGCGCGAGAAGGATCTCGGGGCGGTTTTACCGCTTTTGCCACGCGAAGCGCACTATATTTTCACGCAGGCGTCGGTTTCGCGCGCATTGGAGGCAGATGAATTGGCACGCCGTGCGTCGGAGTTTGGATTGCAGGGCGAGGTTGTTCGCGGGGTGCGCGAGGCGGTTGCCCACGCCCGCACGTTAGCCACCGAGGACGATGCAATCTTCATTGGCGGCAGCACCTTCACCGTCGCCGAGATTGTGTAATGAAAATCTCGTTGCTCGCAAAAGCTAAAAGAGGAAAAAAGCTACGCCCCGAAGGACGTGGCTTTTTTTGATTCACAATTAGTTCTGCAAGCGACTCTGCGGGAGAAGTACGCACGCGGTGGCGTGGGGCAGCGCGACTGAAAGTCGCGGGCGCCACCGCGTGTATCGATTTCGGAGAAATCGCCAAAGCACAATTCAAAATTCAAGATTCACAATTAATAATAGTAAATCCCACATAAAACCGCACCCCAAGTCGGGGTACGGCTTTATCTTAAAAATGTAAAAAAATTCACTCGTTATTCACGGTTACGCGAATCGATCCAGATGGTTACGGGACCGTCGTTCACAAGCGCAACCTGCATATCGGCACCGAACTCGCCCGTGCCTACCGTGCGCCCCGCAAGCTCCTCGACCCGACGCACAAAACGCTCGTACAAAGGTCGCGAAATAGCCTCGCCCGCACTGCGAATATACGACGGACGATTGCCTTTGCGCGTCGAAGCAAACAGCGTGAACTGACTGACAATCAGCAACTCACCGCTCACTTGCTGTACATCGAGATTCATCACGCCCTGCTCGTCGTCGAATATTCTGAGGCGCAACAATTTACCCGCCAACCACTCGATATCCTCGTCGCCATCGGCCTCCTCGATACCCACCAACACGAGCAAACCCTGCCCGATTTGCGAGCGCACCTCGCCCTCGATTGTCACCGACGCCTCGCGTACACGTTGTATTAAAAGTCGCATCGTTTTTTACAATTTTATATTTTAATGTGCTTCGAGCCAATTCTCGCCCACGCCATAATCGACCGTCAGCGGAACACTCAACTGTGCAGCACGCTCCATCGCCTCGACAACGATCTTCGCAACCGCCTCTTGTTCAGGACGATATAGGTCAATTACGATTTCGTCGTGCACCTGCAAAATCATACGCGAACGCAGACCCGCCGCACGCATTTTTCGATACATCTCGACCATCGCCAGCTTCATAATGTCGGCAGCGCTACCCTGAATCGGGGCGTTGATGGCGTTTCGTTCGGCGACGCCACGCGCCACCGCATTGCGCGAATTGATGTCGTTCAGGTAGCGACGACGACCGAAAATTGTCGATACAAATCCCTCATTACGAGCCTGTTCCGCCGCGCGATCCATATACTCCTTGACCTTCGGATACGACGCAAAATAGCCATCGATAATCTCCTTCGACTCGGTGCGTGAGATGTCCAGTCGCTGCGCCAGACCAAACGCAGAAATGCCGTAGATGATGCCGAAGTTTGCGGTCTTCGCCCGACGACGTTGCTCGCTTGTAACCGACTGCAAATCAACGTGGAACAGACGTGATGCGGTTGCGCTGTGAATATCCTGACCCTCGCGGAAAGCCTCGATCAGACTCTCGTCGCCACTCAGGTGCGCCATCAGTCGCAACTCGACCTGCGAGTAGTCGGCCGACAGCAGCACGTGGTCACTGTCCGAGGGAATGAACGCCGCACGGATACGTCGCCCGCGCTCGTCACGAATCGGAATATTTTGCAGATTAGGATTGGCCGACGACAGTCGTCCCGTAGCCGTAACTGCTTGATTATATGATGTATGGATATGCCCCGTACGGCTATTTACAAGCTGCGGCAACGCCTCGACGTAGGTCGAAAGCAACTTCTTCACGCCACGATATTCAAGGATCAAACCCACAATCGGGTGACGCGACGCGAGCGACTGAATGTACTCCTCGTCGGTGCGGAACTGCTTGGTTTTGGTCATTCGCGGCTTGGGGTCGATGCGCAACTTCGCAAACAACACCTCGCCCAGCTGACGTGACGAATTGACATTGAGCGTCGGCTCGTCGGCCAGCTCACGGATTTTCCATTCGAGGTCGGTGAGCTCTTTTTGCAATTCTATCTTGTATTCGGCCAACGATTGAGTGTCAATTCGCACGCCCGTCCACTCCATATCGGCGAGCACGTCGATCATCGGCTCCTCGATCTCGGCGTAGAGGTATTGCAACCCTTCGTCGCACACCTTCGGCCACAAAGCCTGCTTCAACTGCAAGGTAACATCGGCGTCCTCGGCGGCGTATTCGGCCACACGATCGACGGCAATCATATCCATCGTAAGCTGCTTGGCACCGCGACCGATGAGCGTTTCGATCTCGATTGGCGAATAGTTTAAGTATCTCTGTGCCAATACATTCATATTGTGACGCGACTCGGGATCGAGCAGATAGTGGAGGATCATCGTATCGTATTTCTTTCCTCGCACCTCGATACCCGCCGCACGCAACATCATCGCGTCGAACTTGATGTTCTGGCCAATTTTGGCAATCTGGTCGTTCTCCATCAGCGGGCGAACGATCTCGGCAAATTCGGGTTGCCAAGCCACGTACCAAGCCTCGTGGGGCTCGACGGCAAACGAAATTCCGACCAATCGATCATTGAAAAAATCAAGACCCGAAGTCTCAGTATCGAAACAAATTTCTTCGAATTTTGACAAACGATCAACCAACTCGCTGAGCTCTTCGGCCGTGCGAACAATATGGTACTTATGGGGTGTTGTCGCAGCCGTAGCGTAGATTCCATCGCCCTCAAACAGAGATTGTTGTACGTCCGCTGCGGGTTGTTCGTCGGACGTGGATTCGGGCGTTGTCGTATCAGAATCGGCAGTCGCAGCCTCCATCGCCGCAAACATATCGCCCTGACCCGCCAACGACGCCGCACGCTTAGCACGCGACTTTTCGAGCGTCGCCTGAATGAGCTGCGTCTGCTTGGCCTGTGTGGGTGCAGGAGGCTCGGCAGGAGCATTCGGATCAGCGGGCAATTCACGTGCGAACATATTGAAATCCAAGTCGATATACAACTTTCGCAGAGCGTCCACGTCGGGTTGCTCGACACGCAGCGCCTCGGCATCGAACTCGATCGGAACGTCCAGAACGATCGACGCAAGACGCTTCGACAGGCGCAGTTGCTCGGCTCCCGCCTCGACATTTGCACGCTGCTTGGGCGTCAATTCGTCGGTGTGTTCGAGGATCTGCTCGACCGTACCGAACTGATTTACAAGCTTTATCGCGCCCTTCTCGCCAATGCCCTGCACACCGGGAATGTTGTCCGAGGCGTCGCCCCACAGCGCCAACACATCGCGCACAAGAATCGGATCGTCGAATCCATAGTGTTCCTTAATCGCCTCACGGTCAACGATTTCGACACCTTCGCCCTTCTGCTTATAGATCTTCACGCGGTCGGTCACCAGCTGCCCATAATCCTTGTCGGGCGTGACCATAAAGACCTCAAAACCCTCGGCAGCAGCCTTGTGCGCCAACGTTCCAATCACGTCATCTGCCTCATAACCAGCCACTTCGAGCACCGGTATCCGCATTGCCTCGCACAGACGTTTGATGTAGGGCACAGCGGCGTGGATATCCTCGGGCGTGGCCGAGCGGTTAGCCTTATATTCGGGAAAAATCTCACGGCGGAAACAGCCTCCCTTCGGATCGAAAGCGACACCCAGGCAGTCGGGTTGCTCGCGTCGCAAGATGTCGCGCAGGAACTTCACAAACCCGAAAACGGGCGAGGTATTCAACCCCTCGCGGTTGCGCATCGGGCGCGTCATAAATGCGTAGTAGTATCTGAAAATCAATGCATAAGCATCGACCAAAAAGAGTCGTTTCATAGCGATTTTGTTGGGTTCGGTTTTACTTCGTTTCGCCCTCGGTCGCGGCGCGTGTGCTCTCGGTAGCAGCGCCGTTTGTGCCCTCGATCTCGGCAAAATACTCCTCGACTGACGCGCGGAAATGCTCGATCGTCTCCTCCATCGTGCGGAACGACTTGCCACCCGCAGCGTTGGCGTGGCCACCACCCTCGAAGTAACGACGCGCAAAGACGTTCACATCGACCGCACCGCGCGAACGCAATGAAACACGTATGAATTTTCGCGTTGCGAGGAACATCGCCGACATCTTCATCTTCTTGACCGTCAGCGGGTAATTGACAAAGCCCTCGCTGTCGCCCTGCTGGAAACCGTAGCGACGCATCTCGTTCTCTTTCAGCGACATATACGCCACCTCGCCGTTGTGCATAATACCCATTTTCTTGTCGATCACGTAGCCAAACAGACGCGCGCGACCCTCCGTGTAACCGTTATAAACGTTGTTGTAGAGCGTCGGAATGTGGATTCCCGTTTCGAGCAACTTCGCCACCGTGCGGAACAGCTCGGGCGTGAGGGTCGAGAACGAGAAGTTACCCGTGTCGGTCATCATACCTACGTACAAAGCCTCGGCCATCTCGCGCGTCACGACCTTCCAGCCGAACATTCGCTCGATCATCAGCGCCACGATATACGAGGTCGAACTCGACTCGGGGTGCGAGAACATCAGGTCGTAACTCCTTGGAGGTGAGAGGTGATGGTCGATCAGAATGCGCTTGGCGGAGCTGTTTTCGTTGATTGCGTCGCTCAGCGCTTCGAGGCGCGAGAGCGTGTTGAAATCGAGGCAGAAAATCAGATCGGCCTGCTTGATTGTGGCGGCGATCTCCTCGGGTTTCTCCTTGAAAATCTCGATCTCGTCGATGCCCGAAATCCAATTCAGGAAGTAGGGATAACGCGTCGGAACCACACACGTAACCGTGTGACCCATAGACTGTAACACTCGGCACCACGCCAACGACGAACCCACCGCGTCGCCATCGGGATTGGTGTGCGAGAGGATTATGATTCGTTGCTCTGCGGGAGCCAACATCAATTTCAATCGGTCGAGATCTTCGGTCGAAAGCACGACCTCCTTAGCGTTGTTGCTCATTCTATTTGGTTAGTTTTCGTTATTATTCGGTGTAGTGATTGTCGGTCGGGGCTACGATTGTACCACGCAAACCGTTATGCAGTAGCGAGTTATCGCACTCAACCGCACCCACGTCGATCGGTTTTGCAAGGCTCGCCACCTGAGTCGTCGCCACGCCGTCGATCTTCGCCAGCGCAATCGCCAACATCGGCTCCGATGCCGAGCCCAACTCGCCCCACTCGATCCAACGAAGTGAGTTTTCGTCCATATACTCGTCGTAGAAATGGTTGGGTTTCAAGCCGTTACCGTAGTCCGATGTGCCCTTTGCGTCGTAAGAACGGAAGCTCACGGGGTGGAGCGTATATTGATAGTTGCCGAAAATCGCCTTGTCGGTGCTGTTGAACAGATGGTCGATTACCTCCATACCGACAACCTTACCCTCGGTGGTGCTGCCGATGTGAATGACCTCGACGTCCAGCGCTCGCAAGTTGTTGATCATCAACTCGCTACACGACGCACTGCTCGCCGACGCAATCACATACAAGCGGTCGAGCGAGAGGTTGCAATCGCTGACCTCGGAGGCTTCGAGCAGGTTGTACCACGTCGATTTGCGCGAGGCATTGGGGCGGCACTCCAACCACTTCGTGCCGAGCTTCGAACTTGGAGCAATCAAACTCGAAAGTAGCTGAGCCGTAGATACATAGCCACCAGGATTGTAACGCAGATCGAGCACCAGCTCGTCGACGCCCGTACTCTTAAATTCGCTGAAAACCGTGCGCAGTTGCTGTTCGTATTCGTTCGAATTTGCCAAATCGGTTTCGTCGTAGCCGCGTTTGAATTGGTTGAAAAGCAGATAGCCCACCTTTGCTCCGCCGCTGGTTGTCAGCACTTTATGCGTGTGAATCGGATTCTCCTCGACCGTCTCGCGCGTGAGCGTCACGGCATTCGACTCGCTATCCTCCTTAAAGATCACGCCATCGCCCGTCGCATTGGCCGTGAACGAACACTTCAACACCTTGACCGACGACGAATTGGTCGGCAGCAGCTTATTGATGTCGCTGAAATTGCCCGCCAAAATCTGTTTTCCGTCGATACGACCGATCCAATCGCCACGCTTCAAGCCCGCTTTTGCGGCGGGTGAGTTGGGCGTAACGTATTGAATACGTGCGAAATAGCGCAGTGTCGTGCCCGTCTGCGACTGGATATTGAACGCATAGGCGCGAATGCTCATTCCGTAGGTCGGCGCGAAGGTCGCCTTGCCCGCGCGGGTGACGGGCGAGCTGGTGATGTACGAATAGAACGAGCGCGAGCCGTTGTAGGTTTTTCCGTCGAGCGTGTTGGTCTTTATCGCGCTCAGGATATTGGTCAGAAACGACTGATAATCATTCTCGTATGCGGGCTTTATGCTCTTGACCTCCTCGTTCCAGAGGTAGTAATACGACAGGATCTGGTAGGTCCACTTATTGACTTGAACGTCCTCAGGCTCAGAGGGATCGGGCTCGGGAATGGGGTCCTTGCCGCACGATGTGAATGCGACGGCAGCAACGATCGCCAAGACCGTCAGCGCCGACTGAATGAGGTTATAAATTTTGGTTTTCATCGCTATCAAATTATTGCGTACGCGCCTGCGCACACGTTGTCAATCTACAAATATACAACTTTTTGCGAAAAAACCAAAATCTCCCCCTCGCCATATGGGCGGGTTCTATTGTTTTCGGTTGTACGATTGTTGGTGGTTTGCAAACGCATATTGACAAAATCGAAGATTTTGGCACACCTTCGCGGGCTCGCCCTTCGGGCGACCCCCGCAGCCCGCGAGTGTGCGCACGCCATAAATTTAGAAGCGTTTTTCGTGCTTATTTATCTTACAAAATATGTTGAAACAAAGGAATAATTTTTCATTAAAAAAGCCGCCCTCGGCAACGGAGAGCGGCTTTATTATATATAGGTATGGTTCGCTTACTCGGTGCAGCGATCAACCAGATAGACAATCGACGAGTAGGGAATGCCCGAATTGGTCGCCAGACCGATCTCGCAGGTGCGCGAGTTCGAGTAGCCCGCCTTGATACCCTTTGCCTCAACCTGCGGGCGCAACTTACGCAGCGCATAGGCGTTCACCTCGGGATAGTTGAAGCCTCGGTCGCCCGCAAATCCGCAACAACCAACCTCCTCGGGAACCATCGCACCCGAAGTACACATCTGAGCCAAACGCATCAGATAGTCGGTCTTGCCCATCTTGCGCATCGAGCAGGTGTAGTGCAGTGCGATCTGCTCATTGACAGGCTTAAAGGTCAGACGCTCAGCACAATGCTCGACGATAAATTCGGCAGGCTCGTAGAGTTTCAAGCCCTTCATCACGCTCTTCATTCGGTACAGACAGGGGCTCTGGTCGCACACGATCGGGTACTCGCCGTCGTTCGACGCCTTGCGGAGTGCCGCCTCCAACTCAGCCGATTTCTCGTCGGCCTGCTTCGGGAAGCCCTTGCTCTCCCAGATCGTACCGCAGCAGAGGTGCTCCATACGCTCGGGGTAGATCACCTCGAATCCCGCACGGCGCATCACGCGCTCCATCACGCGGTGCAGAGGCTCCTTGGTCGAGTCCATCGCCGAGGTACCCATCACCTGGTTGATACAGCTCGGGAAATAGACCACCTTGCGGGGATTTGCCTCGTTCACCTCGCCCTGCTTTGGACCGTCCGAGCCGCGCGGCATAGAGCGTGTCCAGAGCGGAATCAGACCGCCACTCGCCGCACGAACGCCACGTGCCATAGCGCCAAAGAGCTGACTGCCAAACACTACGCGCAGACCATTGACGCCCTTCAAACCCACGCGCATTGCCGACGTAATGGTCGAGAAATTGTCGGCAGTCCACTGTGCAATCTTGTTGGTGGTGGGGGTTGCCTGAGCCTCACGCAGGTCGTGGGTCAGGTGGCCCGTATTGATCTGTACGGGGCACGAGGTCGAACACAGACCATCGCCTGCGCAGGTCTGCTCGCCATAGTATCGGTACTCTTTCAGATATGCTTTGAGCAGTTCGGGGTTCTCGCCCGATGCGCGCAGACGCGAGATCTCGCGCTGCGACGAGATACGCTGACGTGCCGAGAGAGTGAAGCCGCACGTGAGGCAGTTCACCTCGCAGAATCCGCACTCGATACAACGATCGACGTTCTTGTTGGTCAGCGACATCGACTTCAAGTTCTTCATATTGCACTTGGGGTCGTCGTTGAAGATCACGCCACGATTGAGCACGTTGTTGGGGTCGAACAGCGCCTTCACGTCCTTCATCACCTGCCACAGCTCCTCGCCCCACTCGTAAGCTACGTAGGGAGCGATGTTGCGACCCGTACCGTGCTCGCCTTTGAGCGAACCGTCGTACTTCTCGACCACCAGACGCGCGATGTCGTGCAGGAAGCAGTCGAAGTGATTGACGCGCGAGGGATTCGAGAAGTCCTCGTTGATGATAAAGTGGTAGTTACCCTCGATTGCGTGGCCATAGATCACGCCGTCCTCGTAACCATATTCAGCGATCTTGTGTTGCAGGTCGATCGTAGCATCGGGCAGCACCTCCATCGGGAAGACAACGTCCTCGATCAGGCACGAGGTACCCGGCTGGCGCATCGCACCCACCGACGGGAACACGCCCGAACGCATCTTCCAATACTTCGAATACTCCTCGGGTTTGTCCGTAAATTCGATCGGCGCAGCCAGCTGTTCGGGGTGAATCAACGCATTGATAGCCTTAATGTTAGCGTCGAGCTGAGCCTTGTCGCGTGCGGTTGTTTCGATCAGCAGCGCCGTGCCGTCCTCGGGCAGCGTATGGATAAATGCGGGGATACCCTCCATATGCTCGATCGAGCGGATTGCCAGACGGTCCAGCAGCTCGACACTACCCACGGGCGAGCCCTTCAACTGCTGCACAGCCTCGCACGCCGTGCGCATATCGTTGAAGTAGAGCATTGCGCTGGCCTTGCAGGGCATCGCTTCGAGGGTCGAGAGGCGTACCAGATCGATGAACGCCAACGTACCCTCCGAGCCGACCATCAGATGGGTGATCACATCGAACGGATCGGTGTAATCAACCAACGAATTAAGACCCAGACCGGTCGTATTCTTGATACTGTATTTCTTATGTACGCGCGCGGTAAGTGCCTCATTGTCAGCCACACGGCGGCGAATCTCCTCCAAACGAGCAAGGAACTCGGGGTGCGTCTGGCGGAACTCATCGCGGCTGGCAGGGCTGCCCGTATCGAGCACCGTACCGTCGGCCAACACGATACGCACCGAGTCGATGGTCTTGTAGCTATTCTCGTCCGTGCCGTTCATACCGCTGGCGTTGTTGGCAACGATACCGCCAATCATCGCCGAGCGCACCGACGCGGGATCGGGACCGAGCTTACGACCGTAGGGTGCCAACAGCTGATTGACACGCGCACCGATGATACCGGGTTGAACTTCAACGTGTTCGCCCGTGTCGTCGATCTTGATTCCCTCCCAATCTTTGCCCGTCAGCACCAACACCGAGTCGGTAGCCGACTGACCTGACAGTGCCGTACCTGCCGCACGGAACGTCACGGGGACATCATAACGGGTTGCCGCAGCCACGATCTTCTGGATCTCCTCGGTCGTGGTTGCACGCACGATCAGCTTCGGCAACAGACGATAGAAACTTGCGTCTGTACCGAGCGCAAAAAGTCGCAACGGATCGGTAATCAAGCGTTTGCGGTCGATTCCGCCTCGTCGCAGTTCATCATAGAATGACTTGTATTGTGCCTCTAACATAGGTCGGGTAGTTTTATGTTTTTATTTTTCGTTTTATTGTTCAATTTGAAGGGTGTCGGTCGGTGCAAGCGTCAGTGAATCAACCACTTCGACTGCCGTCGAATCTGCCTCGGCGACATCTGCCTCGACCGCCGTCGTATCGACCTCGGCAACCTCTTCGGTCGCCTCCGCCACAGGCTCTGCACGCTCGGGCAGCAGCGTGTGATAGTTGTCGAAGTTGAGCAACGCAAAGGCAATCACAACCACGATCGCCGCCGACGCAATGATGCCGAATATCTTAGTTCCCATTTTCTATCTCGTTGGGTTTAAGTGTGTTATCAATATTTTTCAACTCCTCGATAGCAGCCTCAATGACCGTATCGACCGAGTGAATTTCGGAGTAGTAGCCCGCATCTTCGAGCGCCGTGTTGCGACCAATCAGCGCACGCAGTTGCGCCTCCAACAGCTCGCGCGAGCGGCGGATATCGTTCCACGCAGGGCGCACCCCATTGCGGGCAGCGTATGCCACAAAGTCGCTCAGCAGCCCACGATCCGCGTCGAGCAACGTGCGCAGCTGCTCGATGGTCTGCACCTCGTTGAGTGCCGCGCGGTGGCGATCGCCATATTCGAGCGTGTAGCGATAGAGGATATTGCGACCCACAACCTCGACGTAGTAGCGTGTCACGTCGGTGGTATCCATCGGGATAAAGCGGTCGGGCATAATGCCGCCACCGCCGTAGACCGTGCGACCTGCTGGCGTGGTAAAGCGCAGTGAATCAGCAAAATGAATCGAGTCAGCCGAGAACATCTCGTTGTGCGTATATCGATCATAGATCTCGCGGTCGTAGCCCTCCGTGTCGCCCGTCTTGTACGGTTTTTGGATCGAGCGACCCGTCGGCGTAAAGTATCGGGCGGTGGTCAGTCGCAGCGCCGAGCCGTCGGCAAACGGAATCTGCTGCTGTACCAAACCCTTGCCGAACGAGCGTCTTCCGACGATCAGACCTCGGTCGTTATCTTGCAGCGCACCCGCCAGAATCTCGCTCGACGAAGCGCTCTCCTCATCGATCAGCACCGCCACCGCAATGTCCGCCGCCGCACCACGTCCGTCGGAGTACTCCTCGGTGCGCTTGCCGTGGCGATCCTCGGTGTAGACGATCATTCGATCGGCGGGCAGGAACTCATTGGCAATCAGAATCGCCTGATCCAGGAATCCGCCCGTGTTGCCTCGCAGGTCGAAGATGAGCTTCTCCATACCCTCGGCACGCAGGAAAATCAGCGCACGCAGCACCTCGGCATACGAATTTTTGGCGAAGGCCGACAGGCGGATAAAGCCGATATTGTCGGTCAGCATAAACGACGCATCGACACTCTTCAACGGAATGGCGTCGCGCGTAACCGTCACACACACAGTGTCATTGATCGTGCGGCGTTCGAGCGTCAGGCGCACCTCGCTGCCACGCGGACCGCGCAACATCTTGACGATGCTATCCTGCGGAATGCGTTGTCCCGCCACCTCGCGGGCGTTGATTCGCAGGATTCGGTCGCCATTCTGCACACCCGCCTTCTGGCTCGGTCCCGACGGCACAACATTGAGCACCACAACCGTGTCGGTCGCCATATTGAACACCACGCCTATACCGTCGAACTCGCTTTCGAGCGGCTCATTGACCGCCTCCATTGCCTGCGCGGGGATATACATCGAGTGGGGATCCAACTGCTGAACGAGCAACGGCATCACCCGCTCGGTGATCGAATCCATATCGAGCGAGTCGATATACTCGTTCTGAATCAGCGCCATCGTCTGGTTGAGCTTCTCGTATGGCGGGCGCAGCTGTGTCAGCACACGACGGAACTGCGACTCGGCCGAATTGCGCCCCATCGACTGCCCGAGAACCAATCCCGCAACAACCGCTACGGCCAGCAACAACGGAAAGATGACCTTATTTCGTGAATTTTTATACATTTCGTTTTCTTCGGTTACTTGTGAGGGCGTGCGGTGACCTACTTATTCTTGAACGTGTAGCTCAAACCAACGCTCAACAGCGTCTGTGTCTGCACTTTAAGGTGCTGAGCGCGGTTGTAGTAGAGCTGGAACGAGATGTCCGTAGTGAAATATTTCGACGCCTTGAACGACACCGTATTCTCCCAACGAACCGTCGGGTGGATCGGCAGCACGGGCTTCTTGTCCGCAACCTTACCGTCGGCAACCCACTGATCGACAGCGGCTACGTAGTCGCCATACTTACGCACCTTGTTGTCCAGTCCGATGTTGGTCATCCAACCCGAGAAAGAGTAGAGCGTAGTGCGGTAGCGGAACCACTCGTTCTTGCCCCACTTGCGGTCGAAGTCGACCTGAATTGACGAACCACCCTCCCATTTCGAGGTCTTGTCGGCGCTTGCCAGACCGTACAGGTAGCCATTCTCACGCACCAAAGCGTTGCGCACGAAGGTTGCATTCATCGCCAAAGGTGCCAAGTTGATCTTGATCGGGAAGCCCTTCTTGGGGCAGGTGTAGGTCAAACCGAGCGACACATCGAAGTAGGCGGGCGAGAGCAATGCGCTCTTGCGGTGCTGCTGCTCCTGCTCGATACGTGACTTGTAGCCCGACGCAAATTGGCTACGGAACTTGATAATCGAACTGAAATCCCAATTCTTCGAGAACTGGATCGCGGGCTTGGTTTCGAGCAGGAACTCGTCCTGATTCTTGAACCAGATACCCTTGTTGTCGACCGTACCGTCTTCGAGCTTGGTTTCGACCTTCATTCGGTTGTAGCCGAACTTGGCATCGACCTTATTGTTGATCACAAACTTACCCTTTTTGAATTCGTGTTTGAGCAAAACCTTTGCCAGAGCTGCCACGGCGTTGTCACCACCCGAGTTCTCGATCCACGCATCGTTGTACGAGGTCATCGTGCCCTGAATCGAGGCGGTGAACTCGAACTTGTTGCGCTCCTTGCGGATCGCCGCACGCTCGGCACGGTAGCGAGCCTGGTTGAAATATTCGGTGCTCACCTCCGAACGGGTGACCGTGTCCTTGTGATTCACAACCTCCTTCGAGGTGGGACGGGTTTTGACGTTGTCGATGGTAAACTGCGCCTGTGCTCGCTCGGTAGCCACCAGAGCCGCCAACGCAAAGAGTGTGTATAGTGCTTTTCTGTTCATATCGCGCTTTTATTTCATATAGGTAAACATTCGAACAAAGGTAGCAATTTTCACTCGAAAATGAAAATATAAACGCAGGATAAATTGAGAATTCAAGATTAATCCTGCTACGCAGGCTTTTCCTCCTTCGGCTGAGCCCGCGAGTGTGTGGCAAAATCAGATATTTTGCCAATATTCTTTTATAGATTTTATCAAAGTAAATAATCTTGAATTTTGCTTTTTGAATCTCATCATTGGCGATTTCTCTGAAATCGACACACACTCGGTGGCTCGTGCGACTTGTCGCACGCCCCCCCAGCCACCGAGTGTGCTTGTCGCCAATCTTATATCTATTTATATTTTAACTATTCAAAAATTTTCTGTAATTTTACAAAAATTTTATCGCCACAACACACACGACACACACGTTTCTAACTAACATATTAATTGGCACAATGAAAAAATTACTCGTCGCACTGCTCGCTTTGGTGACCGTATCGTGCTCGGAAAAGCCCCAAGCCGAGGTCGCACCACCGAACAAAGTCCTCATCGCCTATGTGACCTCGTGGTCGAAGCGCGATGTTGATCCTCAGTATCTTACGCACATCAATTACGCCTTCGGTCACGTCGATTCGACCTTCGACCGTGTGCGCGTCGACAACCCCAAGCGTCTGCGAAAAATCGTGCAGCTCAAAAAGAGCCACCCCCACCTGAAAGTGCTCCTTTCGATCGGTGGTTGGGGCAGCGGCAATTTCAGCGAGATGGCCTCCGACTCGGTGCTGCGTTGGAGCTTTGCGCAGGATTGCGCAGCGAAGGTTGAGGAGTTCGAGCTGGACGGTATCGACATCGATTGGGAGTATCCTACTTCGGGCGTGGCGAAGATCTCATACTCGCCCGAAGATACTGATAACTACACACTTATGATGCGCGATATCCGTCGTGCGATCGGCTCGGACAAGCTCCTCACGCACGCAACGTCCGCCACGGGCAACTACATCGATTTCCGCGCGATCGACCAATATATCGACTACACCAACGTGATGGCTTACGATTTGGGTTGGGCGCCGTACCACAATTCGCCACTCTATCAGACGGAGCATATGGAGAAAATCTGTGTCGATGACGCGGTCAAAAACCACCTCGCCGCAGGCGTGCCACCCGAGAAGATGGTGCTCGGTCTGGCGTTCTACGGTCGTGGCAAGAAGGGCTTCCCCCGCCAGCGCGATCTGACTCAGGCTCACTTGGTTGAGGGCGATTACACCTTCCGTTGGGACCCCAAGGGACAGGTGCCCTACATCGTCGATGCGAGTGGCGAGCTGGTCTTCGGCTACGAGAACGAGAGCTCGCTGGCAATCAAAGCCGAGTATATCCTCGAACAGGGGTTGAAGGGCGGAATGTATTGGTCGTACGAGGGCGACAATGCCGAGGGCGACCTGCGTCGTTGCGTGTTCAAGGTGCTCAACCGTAACCGCAACCCGCAGAAGGAAAATCCGAGTGGCAAACGATAGCAATATTGCAAAATTATCGTAGCTTTGTAGGAGAAAACCGAAAAAAACGATAGACAATTATGAAGTTTTTTGGAGCACACGTAAGTGCGTCGGGCGGTGTCGAGAATGCACCCCGAAACGCCTCAGCCATAGGTGCAACGGCCTTTGCGCTATTCACCAAGAACCAGCGCCAATGGCGTTCGGCACCCCTCTCGGCAGCGTCGATCGAGGCCTTCGGTCGTGAGCTCGCCGCAGCAGCGATCGACCCCCGCCACGTGTTGCCGCACGACAGCTACCTGATCAACCTCGGACACCCCGAGGAGGAGGGTTTGGAGCGTTCGCGCGAGGCCTTTTTGGACGAAATGCAGCGTTGCGAGCAGCTCGGGCTCGACCGCCTCAATTTCCACCCCGGCTCGCACCTGAAAAAGATCTCGGTAGAGGAGTGTTTGGACCGTGTGGCTGAGTCGATTAACATCGCCCTGCGAGCAACAAAGGGCGTTACCGCAGTGATCGAAAATACCGCAGGTCAGGGCTCGAACGTGGGCTTCGCTTTCTGGCAGTTGCGAAGGATTATCGACGGCGTTGAGGATCGCTCGCGCGTGGGCGTCTGCCTCGATACTTGCCACTCATTTGCAGCGGGTTACGACCTCTCGTCGGAGTTGGCGTGCGAGCGAACGTTCGAGGAGTTTGACCGCGAAGTGGGATTCGAATACCTGCGTGGCGTGCATCTCAACGACGCCCTGCGTCCGCTGGGTAGTCGCATCGACCGCCACACCCCGCTCGGTGAGGGTCAGATCGGTTGGGATTGCTTCCGATTTATCGCCCGCGACAGCCGTTTCGACGACCTGCCGCTGATCCTCGAAACCCCCGACGAGAGCCGTTGGGCAGAGGAGATCGAAATCTTGAATAAATTTGCAAACGAATGAATATGAAACGTTTAATGTTATTGGTTGCTGCGCTTGTCGTGGCATTTGCGGCCTCGGCACAGAGCCGCCTCATTGAGTGCAAAATGGAGAGCAAACTGCTCGGCAAGGAGAAGGAGTATTCGATCTATCTGCCCTCGGGTTACGACAAATCGGATCGCTCGTACCCCGTTCTCTATCTGCTGCACGGTGCCAACGGAACCCACACCTCGTGGCCCACGTCGGGCAATGCCAAGCGCATTATCGACGCGGTGATCAAGGAGGGTCGTTCGCTGCCGATGGTGATCGTGATGCCCGACGCCTCGGGCGAGGGCGAGGATCACAACGGTCTGAATTTCGGCTACTTCGATCAGACCAATTGGCCCTACGAGCGCTTCTTCATCGAGGAGTTTATCCCCTACATCGAGCGTACTTATCGCATTAAGGCGGACAAGCGCACGCGCGCCATTGCGGGTCTGTCGATGGGCGGCTACGGCACGGCGTTCTACGCAATGCGCCACCCCGAACTCTTCTCGTCGGCTTGTCCGATCAGCGCCCGAATGAGTGGCACGCCGGGTAACAAAAACCGTTCATATACCGACGAATACATCACGACACTCGACTCGCTTGCGGGCGTGAAATTGGCTGCGGCGCTGACCGACGACGAGGCAAAGGCTGTTCGCACGGTGCGTTGGCGTGTTGATTGTGGCGACGACGACTATCTGTTCGACGGCAACATCGATTTCGTGCGTGCGCTGCGTTCGCATAAGGTTGCGGTTGAGCTGCGTGTGCGCGACGGCGGTCACTCGTGGATCTATTGGCAGACCGCTCTGCCCGATATTCTGACCTACGTTTCGATCGGCTTCGCTGAGTAACGGACGAAAATTTTTCAGAAAAACGCAAAAAAATGCACCCGCGATGCAACGAAGCGGGTGCATTTTGCGTCTATAATATAAAAGGCTAATCAAAACTAATCCAAGGCTATGAAACGAACACTTCTACTCATTGCGTTTTTGTGCGCAACCATCGCCGCCTCGGCTCAATCGCCCGCCAGCGGCTACCGCAGTTATGTCGATTTGGGATATACGTTTGCCGCAGGTGCGCAATCTCCCGAGGGTCATCTCGACCTTGCGACTTCGCACGGATATATTCACAATGGGTGGCTCTATGCCGGTGGCGGAGTTGGGCTGTCGTGGTTTGTTCCTCACGAGGTGGCAATGCCTATTTTTGGTGAGGTGCGCGGATTTATCCCCAATAAGAGGGGGTCGGTTAAACCCTATTTCGGTCTGCGTGCGGGTGTGTCGTGCGGTATTTCCGAGATCTTTTCCGAGAATTGGGGCGGTGAGTACCAAGGTTCGGGCGCCTATATGGTATCGACGTTTGGAGTTGAGGACCGACGTTTTGATTATTCGATTTCCTACGTTTGGCAACGCAATTATGGCTATAATGTCGGCAATGGCATAATGCTCCGCATCGGCTATCGATTCGGCAAGTAAGATAGGCGCAATGCGCTCCCCGCAAACAAAAAGCCACGCTCCGAAAAGCGTGGCTTTTTGTTTTACTTATTTATAAATAAAAGAATAGTAAGAATAAAATGTACTCACGCTTTTTCAAAAGCGTGTCATCATTGGCGGGTCGGCCTTTGGGCGAGCCCCCACCCGCAGAGTGTGTGTCAAAATCGGAGATTTTGCCAATTAATATTGAACCGACGCCAATCCGAATGCGGAGTCGAGCAAACTCGAACTCAACTGAGGTGCGAAGGAGGAAAAGCCTGCGTAGCAGGATTAATTTTGCATTTTGAATCTTGAATCTTGAATTTTGAATTGCTCTACCGTTTGCGGCGCGAGGGCGTTCCCTTTGGCGGACGTTGCGGGTGCGAGGACTGAGAACGGGCAGACTGCGAACGAGAACTCTGCGAGCGTGCCCCCTGCGAACGTGTCCCCTGCGGACGCGATGAGCGTTGCTCCTCACGGAAGAAATAGGATTTCTGACGTCGCTTATCGTCTTGATTGCGAGCAACATACAACGGCGCACCCGTATAAGGATCGCTACCTGTATAGAACATCACCGACGAGAGTGTCATCGGCGTGGGCGTAAGATCCTGCACCTGTTCGAGCGTAAAGTGCAACTTGCCCAGCACCTTCTGCGACAGCGCGCGCATATCCGCCTCGGTGCAGCCGGGGTGGCTCGAAATAAAATATGGAATCAACTGATAATTAAGACCTTCGGCGCGGCACACCGAGTGGAAATCGGCATTCAGTTGCTCGAACATCGCAAACGGCGGCTTGCGCATCAGTCGCAAAACCGCGTCCTCGGTATGTTCGGGCGCGACCTTCAATCGACCCGAGGTGTGGTGCTTGATGACCGTCGCCAAATAGGGCGAGTCGTCGAACAGATCGTAGCGTATTCCGCTGCCGATAAACGCCTTCTTGACCCCCTTCACCGCGCGGATCTTCGAGTAGAGGTCGAGCAGCGGGCGGTGGTCGTTATTGAGGTTGGGGCAACGGCGTGGGTGGAGGCACGACGGGCGGCGGCAACGACGACAAAGCTCGCGGTCGCGACCTCCCATCTGGTACATATTTGCCGACGGAGCGCCCACGTCCGAGAGGTAGCCTCGGAAGTCGGGCATCTGCGTAATACGCTCAACCTCAGCGAGAATCGAACGCTCCGAGCGCGAATTGATAAACTTGCCCTGATGAGCCGAAATCGTACAGAAACTGCAACCACCGAAGCACCCGCGATGGATATTGACCGAGTGTTTGATCATCTCCCACGCCGGAATATCGCCCTTACCGCGATAGCGCGGGTGGGGTGCGCGTTCGTAGGGCAGGTCGAAACTGCGATCCAACTCACTCTGTGTCAGCGTCGTATGTGGCGGATTGACAACGACATAGCGATCGCCCGTCGGCTCAACCAGCGTCTGCGTCTGCTCCATCAGGTTGCTGAGGGGTTCGATTCGGGTGAAATTTTCGGCAAAGGCCTGCTTGTCGCGGCAGCACTCCTCGAACGAGTGCAGGCGTATGGTCTGCTTCTCGTCAAGGCGATCGACATACGCTCGATCGGCCACGAAAGCCACCTGACGCAAACGACGCAACAATTTGGCATTGAATCCGTTACGCATTGCCGCTGCCACCTCTTGAATCACCTTCTCGCCCATACCATAGACCAGCAGGTCGGCACCACTATCGACCAACAGCGAGGGCATCAGTCGCTCGTCCCAATAGTCGTAGTGGGTCAGACGGCGCAGCGACGCCTCGATACCTCCCACAACAACGGGCACGTGCGGATATAAACGTTTGAGAATCTGGGTATAAGTCTTCACCGCGCGATCGGGACGGAAGCCCGCCTTGCCACCTGCCGTATAGGCGTCGTTGCTACGCAGACGTTTGTTGGCGGTGTAGTGGTTGACCATCGAGTCCATCGCGCCTCCCGACACCGCAAAAAACAGACGCGGCGTGCCCAACTTGCGGAAATCACGCAGGTCATCACGCCAATTCGGCTGCGGCACAATCGCCACACGGTAGCCCTCGGCTTCGAGCAGACGCCCGATCACCGCCGCTCCAAACGAGGGGTGGTCGATATAGGCATCGCCCGTGAACAGGATCACATCGACGTAATCCCAACCCAGAGCTTCGATCTCCTTAACGGTTGTCGGTAAAAAGGCCATCGTTTATAATTCAAAATTCAAGATTCAAAATTCAGGATTAATCCTGCTTCGGGGGCTCGCCTTCGGCGACCGCCCCAGCCCCCGAAGGTGCGTGTCGCCATATGGACATAACGTTGTTTTTATTATAAATAATTAATTACCAACTGCTTATTTTGAATTTAGCAATATCGACGAGTCGCCATAGCTCAGGAAACGAAAATCGTTCGCCAGCGCATAGTCATAAATCGCGTGCCAATCGTCGCCCACCAGCGCCGAAACCAACAGCAACAAGGTCGAGCGCGGCTGATGGAAATTGGTTACCATACCCTCAACAATGCGGAACCGATAGCCACACGGCGTGATCATAATCTGCGTCGAGGTTTTCAGTCGGTCGAGCCCCTCGCGCTCCATATACTCGATCAGCGCGTCGAGCAGCTCCGCACCACCCACCTCGGCAGGAATGTCGTACAGCTCCCACTGACCCACCGTACGCTCGCAATCGGGTGTGCCACTGCACTTTACGCGGTAGCCAAGAGCCGCAATCGACTCCAACGTACGCACCGACGTCGTACCAACGGCAATAATTCGTCCATACTTGCGACGCAGGTTGCGCAAGGTCGCCAGACGCACCTCGAAATGCTCGGTGTGCATCGGGTGGTTGGCGGCATTGGCCTCCTTGACAGGCAGGAACGTACCCGCACCCACGTGCAGCGTAACCTCCTCAAACTCAACGCCCTTGCCCTTCAACTCCTCGATCAGCTCCGAGGTGAAATGCAGACCCGCAGTCGGTGCCGCCACCGAGCCCTCGAAACGCGAATAGACGGTCTGGTAGCGGGTGTTGTCGATCTCCTCGCTCTCACGACCCAAGTAGGGCGGAATGGGGATTCGACCCAGCTCTTCGAGCAACTGACCGAACGTGAGCGGTGCCTCCCAACGGAAACGGACAATGCTCTCACGACCTTGATTCTCAACACGTTCGGCCACCAAGCGTGTGGGCTGACCTGCGTATTCGAAGTCGATCAGCAGCTCGCCCTCCTTCCACTTTTTCGAGTTGCCGACAATGCAGCTCCACTCCGCCTCACCACGCACCGCAAAGGCACGTTCGTAGTCGGCCGGAGCGTGAGGTTCGAGGCAGAAGATCTCGATACGTGCCCCCGATGGTTTGTGCATCACGATACGTGCGCGGATCACCTTTGTATTATTGAAGACCAACATCGCCCCCTCGGGCAGCACCTCGCCAATGCGATAGAAGCGGCTCTCGGCAATCTCGCCCGCACGATAGACGAGCAGTTTCGATTGCTGTCGCTCGTCGAGCGGAAACTTGGCGATTCGCTCGTCGGGCAGTTCGTAGGCGTAGTCGTTAATATCTATTTGAAATCTACTCATTTTTGCGTCAAACGAAAATTCTCCACAAAAGTACTCAATAATTTGCGCCCGTGAAACTTTCTCGGAAAATTTTGTTATATTTGCGTAACTGATTGAGATTGCAATCCGAAACTAACTTTAACGAACCAATAGATTTATGTTGATCCAATGCAATGAGTGTGGCAACCAAATTTCGGATAAAGCCACCACCTGCCCCTCGTGCGGCGCACCGATTGAACGCAATATCTACTGCACAAAGTGCGGAACATTGTACAACGAAAAGGCAACTGCGTGCCCCTCGTGCGGTACATACAACCCCAACTGTCCATCGCCACCCTCGGCCATTGACGACCTCTTCTCGTCGGGCAAAAGCGGACGCAGCCGTGGCATTGCCGCTATCTTGGCATTCTTCTTCGGCGCATTGGGCGTCCACTATTTCTACTTGGGCAAGAACTCCGCCGGCTGGATCATCTTGGTCGTCGACGTGCTGACCTGCTTCGTAGCTGCCGCCGTGTTCAGCATTATGTCGTTGATACAAGCAATCTTAATGCTCACAATGACACAAGTGCAATTCGAAAACCGATATATCAACACCCCGAGCAAGTTCCCATTCTAAACAAAGGCTCGTTCCGACTGAGTGATGCACACCCCGATGAAAAAAGTTTCACGCGGGTGTGCTTTTTGTGTTACTATTTTGCTATCTTTGTGCAACTATAACTCACACAACAAGAATGAAAACAGATTTCTTGGTTATCGGTAGTGGCGCAGCGGGTCTTTCGTTCGCACTCAAAGCTGCCGAACACGGCCACGTAACGATCGTTACTAAGGGCGAAATGGTCGAGTGTAACACCAATTACGCTCAGGGCGGTATCTGCTCGGTTACCTACGAGCCCGACACCTTCGAAAAACATATCAAAGACACAATGGTCTGTGGCGCAGGTATTTGCGACGAGGCGGCAGTCAATTTGGTCGTACGTCGTGCGCCCGAATTGATCGCCGACCTCATTGCGTGGGGAACGCGCTTCGACCGCACTCCCGACGGACGCTTCGAGCTCAACCGCGAGGGCGGACACTCCGAGCACCGTATCCTCCACCACAAGGATCTGACGGGTGCCGAGATCGAACGTGCATTGATCGAGAGCGTGCGCAAGCACCCCAATATCACCGTTTTGGAGCACCACTTCGCAATCGACCTGCTCACCCAGCACCACTTGGGCGAGTTCGTTACACGCCACACGCGCGGCTTGGCCTGCTTCGGTGCCTACGTGCTCGATATGGATTCGGGACGTATCGAAACGATGCTCTCGCGCTTTACGGTCGTAGCTACGGGTGGCTGCGGAAACATCTATGGCACAACGACTAACCCCATCGTGGCAACGGGCGACGGCATTGCAATGTGCCACCGCGCCAAGGCGATGATCTCGAATATGGAGTTCATTCAGTTCCACCCCACATCGCTCTACAACCCCGGCGAGCGCCCCTCGTTCCTGATCACCGAGGCGATGCGTGGTTTTGGTGCGATTCTGCGCCTGCCCAATGGCAAGGAGTTTATGGACAAGTATCACCCGATGGGCTCGCTCGCACCGCGCGACGTGGTGGCACGAGCTATCGACCGCGAGATGAAACGTAGTGGCGAAGAGTTTGTCTATCTGGACGTTACGCACAAAGACGCCGACTCGATCCGTAGCCACTTCCCCAATATCTACGAGAAATGTCTGTCGCTCGGAATCGACATCACCAAGGATTATATCCCCGTTACGCCCGCTGCACACTACTGCTGCGGTGGCGTGAAGGTCGATCTCAACGGTCAGACCTCGATCAAGCGTCTGTACGCTCTGGGCGAGTGCTCGTGTACGGGTCTGCACGGCGCTAACCGCTTGGCTTCTAACTCGTTGATCGAGGCGGTGGTCTATGCCGATCAGGCTGCAAAGCACGCCATCGAACTCTTCGATCGCACGGAGATTCAGGAGGGTATTCCCGATTGGAACTTCGAGGGCACGTCGAACACCGAGGAGATGTTGCTGATCATTCAGTCGAAGCGCGAGATGCAGCAGATTATGTCGAACTACGTGGGTATCGTGCGCTCGAACCTCTACCTGAAACGTGCAATGCGCCGCTTGGAGATCCTCTGGCACGAGACCGAGGAGCTCTACAACAAGACCACGCCCAACCGCGACCTGTGCGAGTTGCGCAATATGATCGCAGTGGCGTACTTGGTTATCAAGCAGGGTCGCGACCGCAAGGAGTCGGTCGGCTGCCACTACAACGTCGACTACCCGCAAGAGTAGAGCGCTGGTGACTTGAACCCCAAACGCAAAATTAGGCCACGCCCCGAAAGGACGTGGCTTTTTTTGATTCACAATTCACAATTAATTCTGCAAGCGACTCTGCGGGAGGAGTACGCACGCGGTGGCGTGGGGCGGCGCGACTGAAAGTCGCGGGCGCCACCGCGTGTGTCGATTTCAAAGAAATCGCCAAACGGAATTCAAAATTCAAGATTCAAGATTCAAAATTTTTTCCTTATGTTTTAATTAAAAGAAGAAGAAAATGTATTCACGCTTTTTCATAAAGCGTGTCATCATTGGCGGGTCGGCCTTTGGCCGAGCCCCCCACCCGCCAATGATGAGATATGTTGAGAATAAACCGAAAACAGCAAAACACGCCCATATGGCAAATTAAATGAACGTGCAAATTCGCAAGTAGGGTGCTGGTTTTGCAAACTGAATACAACTCGCAAGACTGAAAACAGTAAAACCCGCCCATATGGCGGGAATCTTGAATTTTGCATTTTGAATTGCGACCCGCATTCTGTGGGTGAGTTTCTCGGTCGAGATTTTGCAGGGTAAAGAATTATTGTTATCTTTGTCGAAACAGACAAACACTCTATTATGAAATTACCACAATCAGTCAATGTTTTGCTGCTCGGTTCGGGCGGCCGTGAACACGCTTTTGCTCACAGCATTGCGAGCAGTCCCCGCACCGCAAATCTCTATATCGCGCCCGGTAATGCCGGCACGGCGCTCGAAGGAACAAATGTCGATCTGTCGCCGACCGATTTCGGTACGGTCAAGCAGTTCGTCCTGCGCAACAATATCAATTTGGTTGTTGTAGGTCCCGAGGATCCGCTGGTGCGCGGTGTGGTCGATTTCTTCCACAGCGATAGCGAGATCTACCATATTCCCGTGATCGGTCCGTCGGGCGAAGGTGCTCGTTTAGAGGGCAGTAAGGAGTATGCCAAGGCGTTTATGATGCGCCACAACGTCCCCACGGCGGCCTACCGTTCGTTCGGTGTGGGTCAGGTCGAGGAGGCTGTTGAGTTTCTGCGCACGTTGCGTCCGCCCTACGTCTTGAAGGCCGACGGTCTGGCAGCGGGCAAGGGCGTGGTAATCCTCGACGAGTTGGAGGAGGCACGCCGCGAGTTGGAGCAGATGTTCGATGGTAAGTTTGGCAAGGCGGGTGCGCGCGTGGTCATTGAGGAGTACCTGAGTGGTATCGAATGCTCGGTGTTTGTCGCTACCGATGGCAAAAATTATAAGATCCTGCCCGTTGCCAAGGATTACAAACGTATTGGCGAGGGCGACACGGGTCTGAATACGGGTGGTATGGGTGCTGTTTCGCCCGTTCCGTTTGCCGACGAGGAGTTTATGCGCAAGGTCGAGGAGCGTATTGTGCGCCCGACGGTTGCGGGTCTGGCCGAGGAGAAGATCGACTATCACGGCTTCATCTTCATCGGTCTGATGAACTGCGGCGGCGACCCCTATGTGATTGAGTATAACGTCCGTATGGGCGACCCCGAGACGGAGGTGGTGCTGCCCCGTATCGAGAGCGATATTATGGAGTTGTTCGAGGGTATCGCCTTCGGTCAGCTCGACGAGGTGGATCTGCGTATCGATCCCCGCACGGCGGTTACGGTCGTATGCGTTTCGGGCGGCTACCCCGAGGCATACGAGAAGGGTAAGCAGATCACGGGCTTGGACGTTCCGACGCCCGAGGGCACGAAGATCTACCACGCAGGAACGGCAACGAAGGCGGGTGAGACGCTCACTTCGGGAGGTCGTGTGCTGGCAGTGACCTCGAAGGCTGAGGATATTCCGTCGGCATTGGCGAAGAGCTACGGTGCCATCGAGCAGATCGACTACGAGGGTAAGTATTGCCGTCGAGACATCGGTCAGGACGTGATGCGCTACGGAAAGGAGTAACCCTTCGGCATAGAGAATTGAGCGGTTCGAGGTTGCCCGAAAGAGTGCGCACGAACCGCTTTTTTTGATATTGGGGTTTGGGGGGTTGCGAGTTGGCAATTTTTTGGTTTTGCGGATAAAATTTAATTGGCAAAATCTTCGATTTTGACACACACTCGCGGGCTCGCCCTTCGGGCGACCCCCGCAGCCCGCGAGTGTGCGCCTGTTCACCGCCGCAGAATGTGAATTAATATTGAATTATCATCTAATTTAATATTAAACAAAAGAAACAAAACAATTATAAACAACTAAACCACAGAGCATTGACCTCGAAAATCGACATAACACGCCAACCGTTGATGTTGGCATTGGCGACCTCGCTTGTGCTGACGGCGCTCGGACTCTTGTTCCGATTGCCGTTCGATGTTGCGTTGCCCGCCACCTCGGTCGAGACCCCTCTGGGCGCAATGCTTGCAGCGTTCCAGCGTGCCCACCGTGGCTGGGCGGTGCTGATGGTCTTCGTGACGGCGATCTCGGCGGCATACCTGACCACGCGTTCGTCGGTGCGCTACGACCTCTACACCCACCGCACCTACATCGCAATGGTGATGTTCTCGCTCTGCGCGTGCTGCCTGTTCGGGTGCGAGGAGTGGCTGCGCAGTTGGGCAACCCTCGTGACGCTGCAACTCGCCTGCCGAAATTTCGAGGCGGGTTTCCGACGCAGTTATAGCTTCGGCGAAACCTTCCGTGGCGCATTCTTCTTAGGTCTTGTGCCGCTACTCTATGCCCCCGCCGTGACCGTGCTGGTGGCTCTGCCCGTGCTGCTGTTCCTGTTCCGCCGCCCCGCACGTGAGGTCCCCGCAGCAGTGGTGGGAGTCTGTTTGCCGCTGGCTATCAGCTCCTATGTGTGGTGGGGAATGGGATTCCCGATCGAATATATGACCGAACAGATCGTGGCCGCCGCAACCGCCGAATCGGGTTATACGCTCTTCGGTGGCGCACGCTTGATCGACCTGCTGGCAATGGGCGCGGTGCTGTTTGTGGTGCTGATGTCGCTGGGCGTCTACCTGATCGAACTTGGCGCACTCAAATTCAAAGCACGCCGCATACACGTCTTCTATCTGATTTTGGTGGGATTGATCTTAGCGTCGCTGCTGATGGCGGGATCGGATTGTTGCACGTGGTTGCTGCTGTCGTTGCCACTGTCGGTGTCGATGCCGCTGCTTTTCGTGCGCGCCGAGAGCCGATTTTCGATGGTTACGTACCTGCTTTTGATCGCGCTGACGGTGATGTCGTTGATCGGATAGAGGATTGATTTTGAAGATTCAAAAAATATTTCATACCTTTGTGCGCACAAACTCTGCGGATATGGTGTAATTGGTAGCCACGTCAGACTTAGGATCTGATGCCGAGAGGCGTGGGGGTTCGAGTCCCTTTATCCGCACAATCTTAATTTTGAGGAGAAATTTTCGGATTTCTCCTCATTTTTATTTTTATAACTATCTGATATTCTTTGAATTATATCGAGTGCCTGATTGCAGTCAAAGGTTCGATAATTCTCATTTTCCTTATCCCAAAAAATTCCGCTCGGAAACAACAAATTTTGGATTTTCTGGCATAATTCCAACTCCGATTCGCTCCACAAACTCCCTAATTTACAGCAGGTTGCAACCACTTCATCGACCGTTGAGGTGAGGTTCGATAAATTTCTTTTGACCTTTGCCATTTCCACCTCAATTTTGGCGAGTTTCTCTTGGATAACCTCCACGGTGGTCGTGTAAATATCTTCGTCAATATCGCCCATACCACGGCTGACCTTGCACTTCTTCAACTTATTCTCCAACTCGCTCTTCTGCTTCTTCAAAAGCGACAGCTGCTCCTTATGCTCGCTATCCTCCTCGAAAATGATGCCAGACACCACATCGCTGAACCACTCCAACAGCATAGGTGGTATTGTGTAGCTATCCAACAGCTCGGCATACAGGCGGTGCAGTTTCTTTGCCGATACATTGTTCTTGCAGCCAGTTCGGTTGCATTTGTAGTAATCGATGTTCTTGCGCTTGACGGTATATGCCGTGAGTGGCAGACCATCTTCGGCGCAACGGATATGTCGTTTGAGGGGAAAGCGGGGCGTTTCCGCTTTGACCTTGTAAACGCCCGTCCTTCCGCTTAATATCTCTTGTACTTGCAGGAACTCCACCCACGAGATTAGCGCGGGGTGCTTGCCATCAATAATCTCCCCATCGGTGAATTTGCTCTGAATTTTGCCCGCATAGAATGGGTTGGTGAGTATCTTGTGCAGTTTCTGCTTGCTTACATTCAAACCCATTGCCGACAGCCTATCCATAATACGGAAATTATCCACGCCTTGCAACTTCCACTTGAACGCCTTTTGGATAAGTTTACCCGTAGCATTGATGGTGAATTTTGCGTTGATGCTCTTACCCTCCTTGTCATAACCCAAAGGTCGCTTACCAATCCATACGCCGCTATTCATACAGTGCTTACGACCCGATACAAACTTATTGGTACGGTTGGTGTTGTCCCATTGAGCCAGGGACAACTTGACTTGCATCATCATTACACCTTCGGGTGTTGAGGTGTCTGTACCCGACAATGCCTCCACGATAATAACTCCCTGGGCATTGAGGTCGTTGATGATATTGATGGCTTGACCCGCATTGCGACTGAAACGGTCGGCGTGATTGACGATGATATATTTGACGCTCTTATCCTTTTTGACCGCCTTAATCATCTCCTTGATTAGTTTACCTGGGGTTTTGGCACTCTCGTGCTTACCGCCAAAATAACCCTTGATAGTATAGCCGTTTTCACGGGCAAACCTTTCACAGCGGCACTTCTGGTCATCGAGGCTGCCACCATTCTCCTCCTGGTGCTTTGTACTTACTCTACTCCATATAAAACAGTTTTTAGTCATATTTGTAATCGTTTATCTCTTTATTATTTAGGTACTGAATACCGATTAAGGCTAATGCCTCAAAGTAGTTTGTTAAAATTATTCCTTCTTCTTCACTGATGTTGAAATTATCATAATAATCCTTATAATTAGACATTTATAAATAGGATTTTCAATCCCCCGAAGGGGTTATTGCTGCACTGCGCCTCCCGCTACGGTTGATTGAGCGGGACTTCTGGTCGGCAGGTGTGCAGCGACCCTGATTATTCAAATGTATGTTTGATAAAGTGATTTAGAGTTGCCCGATGGGCTTATTATTCCGTTGAAACAACGGCAAGGACACGACGGATTACTATTAACAAATAGACCTTTCTCTACTAATTTACAAATTTTATTTGAATTTTCCAAATCGCTCCAAATATCTACATATAAACACGCCGAAATTAAGTTCCTATTTAATTAGCCCCGATGCTTATTTTCTCTAAATATATTAGCATACTGACTTACTGCACATTACAACCATTTTTTGGAATTAAAATTTATCGTAGTTTTTTGATAGGGGGAGGGGGTGTAGGTGGGTGGAAAAAGTTTTTTGTAGCTATGCGTTATCCCGATGATTTTTTATGGCGGGGGGCTTTCCCCCATATCCCCCCTATCTATTGCTTCCAAATATTTTCTCCAAAAATTTAGACCTCAAAAAATCGACCTTCCTATATCTCAAACTCCTTCTTAACTCGCTGTACGGTCGATACCGATACACCGCAAATCGCAGCCGTATCACGGATACTCTTACCCGCACGGAGCGAGCGGATAACCTTGCTGTACTCCTCCTGCTTGCGCTCTTTGCTTTTGACCGAACCGACCTTACGACCGAGCTTGCCGCCATCGGCGATGTACTTTGCACGACCACTGTTGAGGCGGTAGGTGATATTCTCTCTTTCGAGCTGGGCGCATACTCCCAATACGCTAACCATCACCGCCAGATATGGATTTTCTTTGCCATCTGCCGAGAACAACGACAAACCCTCCTTCTGGAAATAGGCATTGATACCGTTATCCTTCAATGTGCGAATAGTATCCAGCACCTCCCACACGGCACGCCCGCAACGACTCAACTCCGAGAATAACACCACCTCAACGCCGTTAGTGACTGCATAGTCGATACACTCGGTCAGCACTGCGCGCTCCTCGTTGCGTTTTGCTCCGCTGATATGCTCCTCGTAAACCCCAACGACCGACAATCCGTTGAGATTTGCATAATTGGTCAGGTCAGCGAGCTGACGAGCGGTCGATTGACGCTCGCCAGTGCTGCTAACCCTTGCATAGATTACTGCTGCCTTCATTTTTATCATCTTTTGGTGATAATTTTACTACCAAATTTGGATTAGTGCTTGCATCTGGAAGCATCGAAATTGACCGCACTCCACATCAAAATATGTACAAACCTTGCGGGCATCGCCACAAATGCCACGACCGTTGATATGGTCGCCGACCAAAGCGGGCATCATCGTGCCATAAGCGATGCGTACTTCGCCGCTCTTTTTGAGATAAGCGAACTTTACTACCTCCCTACGCATACGAGCCTTCAACTCGTTTAGTTTTGCCACCTGCATACCCGTTACGAAATCATTTTGAACTCTCTGCGAGATTACCGCTGCTCGGTACATATCTCGGTTTGTCATTGCTACTATCGTTGTCATATCTGTAAGATTTTTTATTACACTATACCACTTTTTTCAATACCAAACTGCGGGCTTCTTCCAACCCTCCAACTCATACCAATACTCAAGGGCTGCAATTCGGCTTCTGCCAAATCCACGAACCTTGTTGCCCGTTGCAATCTCCCATACGCCCCAACCAGAACCGCTGCAACCTACCTTATATCGTCTTGTCTTTGCCATAGTCTTTTGTAATGCTTTATCGTTTATTTCTAATACAAATGTAATACTTTATTTTGATATATGCAAGTTTTTGTAATGTTTTATTGTGATTTTTATAGATTTTTTAATGATATATTGATATTTTAATTACCTTTGTGAGAAATATATTACTTTTATGGAACTACGAGTAGTTGAATTAGCCCACCAGCGAGGGCTAACGATGTCAGACATTGCCAAAAAGGTCGGCATCAGTCGTGTGAACTTATCGAATAGCCTCAACGGAAATCCGACCCTCTCTCGACTTACCGAGGTTGCGGAGATATTGGGCGTTGAGGTTTCGGAGCTATTCAAACCAGCCTCGGCCCAAAAGGTCGTGAGCGGTTATTTGGAATGTGATGGTCGCATCGTAAAGGTCGATAACCTCGATGCGGTTAAGCGATTTATAGACGAGGTGGAAAAGAAAGAGTAGTTATAGAAATATATTGTTATGGAATACCTAAAAAGACACACCGTTGAGGAGTTTGAACAGATGCCCGAAGAGGTTTGCGATTCTTATTTGGAAGCCCTAGATGAATTGTGCTGCGAATTAGGAATAGATACTGGGATATATACAACACCATTTGGTACTGAAAAGGCAAAGGAAGATGCCGTTATTAAGCTAATTGAACGAGTCCAGATGCCCAATAAGAAACGCAAGGGGATAAAACTAACGCAAATTCCAAATTGGGATAAGAATGTTATATGGAAGACTGATAGGCATATTGATAAGTGCCGAAAGGCATTAATTGACATCATCAAGAGCTACATTGGTAATGGGAACCTAATACTTGGAAAGACTCTCAAACAGGTAGATTATTTCGATGAAACATATGTCTTTGCAGAAATATGTCATATGCGGTATGAAGACGAAGTAGAGTATTTATGCCCAAACAAGAATGACACAATCTACGATGAGTCAAATTGGATAAGGTTAGAGGATGTTACTTTGGAGAATCTGTTAATAATAATTACTTTGATTAAAAATGAAAAAGCCACACTCCTTTCTCCCAGCGAGCGACTTACTGACGACTACATCAAAGAGACAATTCTCAAGAGCGGACTTGTAACCAAAATATAGAATAAAAAAGAAAATCCGAACATCTAAGTTGCAGATGTTCGGATTCATTTATAAAACCAACTTTACTATTACTTATTTAACCTGCTGAACCTTACTACTTTGGGTTGTGGCGGTTATTGAAAAAAACTCACCTTCTTTATTTGTTCCTTCCGTTATAGTAAAAAATGTAGCATCCAAATTCTTTTTAATTTCAATGCCATCAGTCGTCAAGATTTTACCGCAACCATTATCTTTGGCATTAAGAACACTTTCACACGCCTCCTTGAAATCGGCGTAAAATGTGTCACTATTGAGAGCATTGGGATAATCTCCTTGCGAAACCTTTATTCCCTGTTTTATCAATAGAGCATGAGCTAGACCATTCCGTAGTGTACCATATAATCCCCTATTAATATACTTTTGAAGAGGTCCTATTGTTAATCCCTTTTCAAAGTTCTTATAAGGCCCAACTTTTCCGTAATCATCCCAATCATGGCTGTTTTGACATTTTCCTAAAAACTCAATACCAACAGCCATTAACAAAAAGGCAAAATAAGGTTGATTATTCTTTATTTCTCCTATTTGCACAATTAGATAGTTCTGGATAAACTCTCTAACAGTTACATCAACATTCGACATATTCAATATAATTATAAATTAAGAATCATACATGTAAGAAATTCTTCTCTAATCCCTAATACAGCCAACTTAAAAGATGACATATCCCAATATGCCCATAATAATGACTATTGGTATTAATACAGGTAGACATCCGCCCTTAGATGTTCCTACACGCGCAACTACATGACGTCTCTGCATCTCATTGATAATTTCCTCAACATCAGAAGCCGCTTCTTGTCGTATCTTATCTTCCTCTTTTTTGATATAATCTTCAATGGGTCCGTATACCTGCGGGTCATAGTCTTCGCTGATAAAACCAAAAACATTATTTCCACAACTGCACGAGTCGCCTAACATTGGTAAATGTTTAGGCTCATTCTCGATAGTTTGTACACCTGCATGTGGAAAAATATTTTTACAAAAATAGTATCTGCTACATACCTCTTTACATCTTGTAATATATTTCTGCTTGGATTCTTCAGAACTCCATATTGCCTTCTTATCCAATGCATTAAGAATGTCTACATCAACTGCATAGTGCTCCGTAGTACGAAGTATGCAACGCATAAAGGAGTCAGCAGATAGTATATCATACAACGCTTTATCATATGGAAAAACGTAACTTAGGGAGTGCTGATTCAAACGACCTCCTTTCAAGGTTATAAATTCCACATAGTGGTCGTAATCTACATATGTTTCAAGGTCTTCGTTATAGTTATATACAAATTTGATAGGCCTACCATCAAGGTTTTTACTAAACAGATATTTATAATTATTAAAATAAGTAGCCAAGAAGCCTATTCTTATATCAGAAGTTTGTTTATAAAGTTTGCCTACTACATACTGAATAAATTGCGTAATTGTTCTTGCGTTATTATCAAGTACAACTGAGCCATACATCCAATTGCCATTCTGAGATATTTCAAATATTTCGGATATATCACAACGTTCAATTATAGAAAATAAGCTAGTGCCCCATGCATGTTGCATATTAAAACAAAGCTTCAATGCGCAAGAAGTTTTAGGAGAATAGCTAAACTCCATCCTAAATAGGAGCGGATTTGTTTCAAGGAATAGAGGCATAACTATTGTAATATTAAATCTTTCGCTTAATGATATGCATTTTTCTACCCCCTCCAATATTGTAGGGCTTACATATGCGCTCTTTCCAAAGCCCAAGTTTTTCATCTCGGACATTGTATCTTCTGAAGAAGGCACAAGAACAGACGCTATCTTTACTAGGATGCTGCCACAATATTCGCAATTATCAAGATTCGATGAAACTGCGCCGCAATTAGGACAAACGATTGTTTTTGAGTTTCCCATTTTGTTATTGTTTTAAGTTATACATTTTTAGATGCTATATTACAAATCACAAGCGACATCGCTTGTATGGCGACAAGGATTATAGATGCTACTAAATATCCGTTATCTTGTACCGAATCATGAGATATTATGCCCAATATCAATTCAATAAAGCCTAAGAATGCGAAGAAGGCGTACAACCCGATAACGAAGCCATCCTTCATTTCAATCTTACATAGAAGATATAGCAACAATGTGGTTGCTATGATTACCATCGAAGTAAAGAACAAGTTGAATAAAGGATAAACTGACAGCAACAATCCAATAAGTAGATTGACCGTGAATAAGGTTCCTCCAATTATTAAAGTTATGTTTTTCATAATCTTCGAGTTATAATGTTGGAATTGGGGGTGGGGTTTGAGCGGTTAGCAATTTGGCTAGCTCGGGCACCTGAGCAAGTTTTGCCCACTGCGTCATGCCAGCGGTCCAAACCAAAGTATCTCCATTAACAACACCTTGTTGTATATATGATTCAATGCTTTGCGCCGTTTGCCCACCTAATTGCTGTCCATCTACATAAATGAAATATGTCGTTTGGTTTGGTAGTGAAGGTGGTGTCTGCTGTATAGGGTTGGTGTTAATACACTTAGACGCCATATCCCCAATAGCGCCACCAACACCCATTCCAACGCCTAACCCCGCGCCCATAGAAACAAATTGACCACCAGCGCCTTCATTTGCTGCAACCTTTTCCAAAACATCAAAACTCCTATCCATTTGATAGTAGTCATTGCCAATGATGTTAAATCGCGCAGCTTCATCCTTTGCTGCCTTTAATTTAATGACACTCGGGTCGTTATCAGGGGTATTGATGGATATAATACTAAAATCACATAGTTGAATGCCATATTTCTCAATAGCGGAATTAAGTTGAGATTCACAATACTCAGACATCTCCAAAAGATGATTATTGATATTGAAAATCGAAATCTTATCCAGAGATATTTTCTTTGAAATAAGCGTATTAAGAGAAGATAGTATTTTCCCCTTGAAATAGGCATCAATCTGCTCTGCTGTAAAACTCTGCATATTGCCTATTAATGTTTCTAAGAATTTTCTGGCATTAGAAACCCTAAAACCATATTGTCCAAACGCACGAACAGGAATAATAATATTATAGCGAGGCTCCTCAATCTGAATAGGTTGCGGAGTGCCCCACTTAATATCCAACTTTGATATGTGATTAACAAACCACACCTCTGCTTGGAATGGGGAATCACCTCCAAATGGTATGTTGATAATTTTGTTAAGCAGTGGGATATTGGAAGTTTTGATGGTATAGGTGCCCGCCAAGAACTCATCACAAATCTTTCCACCCTTAACAAAAAAAGCAGTCTGCGCTGTATAGACTACAAGTTGGCTACCAACACGCAAATCCTCTGATGGGAATTTTTGGCAAAAGTTATTGCCATCTGATTCACATTTTACAATATCAATCAGCGCCATATCGTATGTAATGACATTGCCATACCACCTCCTAATATGGATTATACTAAAAAAGAAAAGTGTGGAGATGATTTCGTTTATCTGTTGAAGGTTGTGGAATACCTGAAGTAAAATAAACGATACAATGCCCCACACTTGGATAGTATGGGGATATATGCCAAGAGAGGCATAGCCACATAGCTATACAAGAAATGAGTGCTGTTCGTAAATCCCTTACTTCAGAAAACTTCCACATTTTCAACAAGGACTGCGAAAACACTTTTCGTATGTAATGCCAAACAATCTGCTCGACACTACAAAATTAAAAAGAATTTTCAAAACGAACAACACTCAATGCCAGAATTGGATTGTTTAGTCTTCTGACGGGGTGCAATTTTAATTTATTTCGGCACAAATTTCGCGTTAAAAAACCTCAAAATCAATATTGAATCTTAATTATGTTATTTCAACTTGGGACACAAGTTTTTGTTAAGTTCAAATAATTCTTTGAATAATCCGAATACGAAAAACGGCAGTCGCAATTAAGTGGCTGCCGTTTTTTCTGAATACACTCGTAGGTTGAATACATCTATTTGTGGGCTTTAACCAACTCGGAAAGTATATGAGATACGGTTTTTGCTACCTCTTTCTTATCGTCATTGCCGAGTATGGCTTGATACACATTGACCGCTTGCCAAAATAAGTTGTCGTCTTGGGGTAGCTTGCCTAAACGCATATCAACAAGGTCGAGCATATAGTTATTAAAGCACAAGCGATAATATTCGCCTTGGTCATACACGCCAGTTTTCACCTCACGGCGACGGGGTCGGGCGGCGGAACTACCTGCCTCCCCAACAGAACCAGTGCCGCGCGGAGCAGAACTAATAAAACTATCCTTGGGATATAATGGGATTTCACCCTTCCCCTTGTCCGCAACACCAACTACCGAAGTGTTGGAGTGCGATGGTTGCTCCTCCGTAGGAGGTTCTTTCTTTTCTTCGTTCTTCTTTAATCGCTCACTATCGTTCGCTCTTTCTCTTAAAACACTATTTGAAGAATTAGAAAAAGAAGATGAAAAACCCTGTTTACCCGATGTCCCATCGGCAGCAACATATACATCTATATCATCATTTTCATCTTCATTTACATCAACATTCTCATTAGCATCTACATCAAGGGGTTGTTTTGGGGTTGATTGGGGGTTGTTTTTGCGGGCGTTCTGGTTGTCCTTCGGCGCACCGCCTAACTTGCCAAATTCTGCACCCTTCTTACCATTCTCAACAGCCACCTCATATCGCCGTCTTGCCGAGTCGAGATTTGGTTTTGCCATTGCAAGAATGATATTAACATACGGACTTTGGCTCTCCTCGTCAATACCCTCCAACGCATAATCTCTAATTTTCAATACGCACTCACGAAACTCTGCATCGTTGAGGTGCTTCATTGCCTCCAAAAAGGAGTCGTACATAACAAATGACCGCTTTTCATTTTTCTTCGTCATTACTATTTATAATTATACAGCTTATTAAAAACCACGCCGACACCATCGGCGCAGTTAGGGGTATCCCTACTAACATTATAAGGTAATAGGGATACGAAGTCAAGACTTTTTTGTGAGAAACTCTGCCTTTTCGGGATAGGCAACCTTTAACCAATCGATGAAGTCAAGGATTTTCAAGTAGTCATCTATAAAGGTTCGATAGTCTGGCACGATGTGGCACAGAAAAAAGAGCAGTTCGAAAGACTGCTCTTTTTTTTGTATCTTTACACCCAAATTTCGGCACAAGATGAGGTGCCGCTTTACCTCTCAACCTTGAAAATGTATCATTTTTAGAGTGATACAACAAACGCACTTCTGTTTTAGGAGAGATTGCCTTTTCGGGGTGCAATTCTCTCCGCCAATATTGTTAATAAGTAAGGATAATTCGACGACGGTGAATTGCGATTCTTGAATTATATTTGTGTACCTTTGTGGTCAATATGGAGTCGAAAATTCTTGCGGGGCTGAATCCCGCACAGAGGGCGGCTGTGGTCAATTACAACTCCCCCTCGCTCATCATAGCGGGTGCCGGCTCGGGCAAAACCCGAGTGCTTACCTCCCGCATCGCTTATATGATCGAACAGGGTGTCGCGCCCCATTCGATCCTCGCCCTCACGTTCACAAACAAAGCCGCCGCCGAGATGCGCGAGCGTATCGAGCAGATGGTCCCCGGAGGCAAGAGCCGCTACATCAGTATGGGAACGTTTCACTCGGTTTTCTCGCGCATTTTGCACGTCGAGGCCGAGCGTATCGGCTTCCCACAGACCTTCACGATCTACGAGCCGTCGGACTGTCGCAACCTCGTCAAGACGATCCTCAAAGAGATGAATCTGAGCGACGAGAACTACAAACCACAACAGGTTTGTTCGCGTATCTCGTTGGCTAAGAATAAGTTAATCACACCTGCGGCATACGCTGCCAATGCGGTTTTTGCGGCCGAGGATCGCCAGCGCAAGCAGCCCCATTTTGCCGAGATCTACGATATCTATTGCCGCCGTTGCAAGCACAATGGCGCGATGGATTTCGACGATCTGCTGCTGCAAATCAACATTTTGTTCCGCGATTGTCCCGATGTTTTGGCGCGCTATCAGGAGCGGTTCAAGTATATCTTAGTCGATGAGTATCAGGACACTAACTACGCTCAGTACATCATCATTCGCCGCTTGGCGCAGTACAATCCGAACGTATGCGTGGTGGGCGACGATGCGCAGAGCATCTACTCGTTCCGAGGGGCGAATGTCGAGAATATTCTCAACTTCAAGCGTGACTTCCCGATGGCGCAGGTTTTCAAGTTGGAGCAGAACTATCGATCGACGCAAACCATTGTAAATGCGGCAAATAGCCTCATCGAACGCAACTCAAACCGATTGGATAAGGAGTGTTTTTCGGCGGGCGAAGTGGGCGAGAAGATCCGCGTGGTCAAGTCCTATACCGACCGTGAAGAGGCCGAGCTGATGGCCGACGATCTGCGTCAGACGGTGCTCGAAGGAGGCGATGAGTGGAGCGAGGCGGCGGTGCTGTATCGCACTAATGCTCAGTCACTTGTGGTTGAGGAGGCGATGCGACGTCGCGGAATCCCATACCGAATCTACAAAGGTAATTCGTTCTACGATCACAAGGAGATTAAGGACGTTTTGGCATATATTCGCTTGGTTATCAATCCGTTAGACGACGAAGCGTTCCGCCGCATTGTGAACTATCCCGCACGTGGCATTGGCGAGGCGACCGTGGCGAAGATCGCTGCGCTGGCGGCCAGCGAGGGTCGGAGTATGTGGGAGGCGGTCGATAAATTGCTTTCGCAACCCGAAATAGACCCCGCTAACCGACTGATTGCCAAGAAGGTGGGCGAATTTGTGCAGTTGATTCGTGAACTGTCGTTGGCACGCACCGAGAAGGATATCTACGAGTTGGGTTTGGAGATTGCGACCCGTTCGGGCATTATCGGCGTGTACAGAATGTCGCCGTCACCCGAATCGACCAGCGCGTTGGACAACATCGAGGAGCTGTTGAACTCGATGCAACTATTTAAGGAACAGCGCGATGCGCAACTTCGCAATGGCGAATTGGCCGAGGGCGAAGGCGAGGCGACGATCGACGAATGGTTGCAGAACGTGATGCTGCTGACCGATATGGATAAGGACGATCCCGACGACCGAAACAGGGTGACGCTGATGACCGTTCACGCAGCTAAGGGATTGGAGTTCAAGTATATATATGTTGTCGGAATGGAAGACGACCTCTTTCCGTCAAAGCACGCCGTCGAGTCGATGCAGGGGCTCGAAGAGGAGCGCCGATTGTTCTATGTGGCACTGACGCGCGCCAAGTGCCGTGCGGTGCTGTCGTTCTCCGAGACGCGATTCAAGTGGGGCAATATGGAGTTCTGTCGCCCGAGCCGATTCTTGGGCGAAATCGACCGTCGATATCTCGATGTTGCGTTCGATTTGGAGGAGGAGCGTCAGGTCGATCGTAGCGAGCAACTCTCTGCTATTGAGCAACTTCGCCAACGATTTGACTACCGTTACAAGAACGGTGCGCAACCCTCGGCGGACGCTCAGCACGGTGGTTACGAACGCCGTTCGGAGCGTGGCGAGCGAGGCAACCGAGGTACGCAGGGCTATCGTAGCGATGAGCGCGGCGAACAACGTCCACGCCCCTCGATGGTTGTCGAGCCGGTGCGCCCGAGCAACTTGCGTCGAATCTCATCTGCGCCTTCGGGAGCGTCGGCAGGTGCGGGCGCTGCGGGTGCTCCGAATGCTCCGAGTGCGGGCAACCTCTGTGCGGGAATGCGCGTCGAACACGCAAAATTTGGTACGGGCGTGGTGCTCGGCGTTGAACCGTCGTCGATGGATACGAAGATTACGGTGCGCTTCGACGACCCGCAGGTGGGTCGAAAGAGCCTGCTGGCAAAGTATGCAAAATTGAGAATAATACAATAGAATATTTAATAAATCTATGACCATCAAAGAGCGATACGAAGGAGTCCTCGATTGGTTCGCGGAGAATATGCCCGAGGTCGAGACCGAGCTTAACTACTCGTCGCCATACGAACTTCTGGTGGCGGTGATCCTCTCGGCGCAGTGCACCGACAAGCGTGTCAATCTGACCACGCCTGCGCTTTTCGAGCGTTTTCCGACTCCGCAGGCGATGGCCGAGGCGACGGCCGACGAGATCTACGCCTACATTCGCAGCATTTCGTATCCGAACAATAAGGCGAAGAATTTGGCGGCGATGGCGCGAATGCTGGTCAGCGAATTTGGAGGCGTTGTACCCGATGATATCGATGAGTTACAGCGACTTCCAGGTGTTGGACGCAAAACCGCGAACGTCGTTGGTGCAGTCATTTACAACAAATTTGTAATGCCGGTCGATACGCACGTTTTTCGTGTTGCGGCGCGAATCGGACTCTCGTGGCGTGCCCGCACGCCGCTCCAAACCGAGCAACAACTGACGGCGCATATCCCCGCCGAGCTTCTTCCGAAGGCGCACCATTGGCTGATTCTTCACGGTCGATATGTCTGCACGGCTCGCAAACCTCACTGTAATGAGTGCGGTATTCGCCCTTGGTGCCGTGAGTTCGCCCGCACGACAAACGCGGAAAAAGAGTAGTTTCCGACGATCGTATATTTCTGAAATAAATTTAACAAAAAGCCGTACCGAGAGCTCCGAGTACGGCTTTTTCGTTATGCTTAATTTGTGATTGGACTTTGCGAGTTGGGCGCACCGAGGACACGCTCCTTCGCGGGCTGGGGCGGTCGCCCAAAGGGCGAGCCCACGAAGGTGTGTCGATTTCAACGAAATAGCCAACTTTAATTCAAAAAAGCAAAACCCGCCCTAATTGGGGCGGGTTATCTATTTGGTGGTAAAGTTGTTACCTCTTGCGGACAATGTATAGGTGGTCGGCGGGGAGGGCATAGCGGGCACGCTCGTCGTCCGTAAGCGAGGCGGCATAGTCCAGATCCTCGACCTCGAATCCCGCTTCGCGCAGGCGGTCGGCATAGTCACGACCATAGACTCGGCGGTGGTCGTACTGCCCAAAAATGCGGGTGCGCTCCGCCTCGTCAGTAATCGAATCGTCTTCGAACGTCGTCGCGCGATCCAACTCCACGGGCGACAAAACAACGCCCCAACCGCCTCGACGCATCACGCGATAGAGCTCGTGCATAGCCCGCCGATCGTCCTCGACGTGCTCCATAATATGGTTGCAGAAGATCACATCGAAGCTCTCGTCAGCCAACGGAATGAGCTGAATATCAAAGTGTAAGTCCGCCAGCGGGCTCTCCAAATCGGCCGTAACATAGTCTGCCTTGTTTCCCCCCCCCGCGTATGTTCGGCGCAGATGGCGCATCAGGCACACCTCAGGCGCCACGTGCAACAATCGCGGACGCTGCTCGAACAGATCGCTCTCGCGTTGCAACCAAAGCCACAACAATCGGTGTCGTTCGAGCGACAAGCAGTTGGGACACAGTGCATTATCGCGCGAAACAACATATCCGTAGGGCAGGAATTTACGTCGTTTCGTACCGCACACGGGGCACTCGCGCCCACGCCCCACATAGAGCAGTCCGAGCAGCGGCACCGCCCAGCTCGCCATACGTTGCAACACGGGACGTGGTACGGCGTTGAGAATGAGGCGGATAAGACGTTTCATCGTACCTCCTCCTGCTCCGTTCCAAGCACCTCGTTCACCTCGCGCTCGGCACGCATCAGGCGCTCCTTGCACTGCGCAATCAGCTCGGTGGCGCGCTTGACCTCAGCCGCCAACGTATCGACGTCCATCTGTCGTGACGAAAATCGCGCCAAAATCTGCTCCACTTCGGCCATCGCCTCGGCGTAGCTAACCTCTTGTTTCTTAGTCGTTTTTGCCATTATCTGTAACTTTTGCTTTCAATTTACCTTTGGCCAATCGCACACTCACCTCCGTGCCGATGGCTATCTGCTGAGCGTCGCTCACCGCGTGCCCATCGACGCTCACAACCGCAAAGCCGAGCGCCATAATTCGTTGCGGATCGTGCGCCGCAACCGCCTGAGCCATAGCGCCTAAACGATCACGCTCCGAGCGCACAAAATAGTCGGTCGCACGGCGCAGATTCTCGTCGGCACGCGCCACGCGATTTCGCTCGTCGGAGAGCAACTTTTCGACCGCCCGACGCAACTCCGAACGGTAGCGTTCGAGCGTCAATTCGAGGCGTCGCGTGGCCCCCACGGATTGGGTTGCGATCATCGCCGCATTGCGTTCAAGTCGCTGACGCTCAGCCGTAAGGAACTCCGTCGCACAACGCTCAACAGCCTGCGCTGCGGCGTCCAACGCACCATCGAAATCGGCCAGCTGATCGTTGATCCACGCCGCCACGGCAGTCGGCGTTTTGAGCCTCTGCGCCGCCACCATATCGGCCACACTTTCGTCCTTGTCGTGTCCGATTCCCGTCACAACGGGCAGTGGAAATTGCGCCACGTGCGCACACAATCGATACGAATTGAAGCACGCCAGATCGCTCTGCGAACCACCGCCACGAATCAACGCCACCACATCAAATGCGTCAGCGCGCTCGGCTACCCGTTCCAACGCCTCGATGATCGAATCTTCGGCACCGTGACCCTGCATAAATGCGTCAAACAGAGTGAGTTCCACACGGTAGGGCGAGCGGGCAATCTCCTTGCAGAAATCCTGATAACCCGCCGCATTTGCACTCGACACGATCGCCACACGCTGCGGCACGCGTGGCACCCCGAGCTCGCGGTTCATATCCCACACGCCCTCCTCTTGTAGGCGGGCGATGGTCTGCTGACGCTGCTGCTCCCAATCGCCGAGGGTGTACGTCGGGTCGATATCCTGAATCTGGAACGATAGTCCGTAAAGTTCGTGATATGAGATAGTTACACGCACCAGCACCTTCATTCCGACCGCCAGCCGTTCGCCCGTTTTCGAGGCGAAATAGGAGGCCAGCGGACCGTAGTGCGAGCGCCAGATCACGGCCGAGGCCTTAGCTGCGGGCACGCCGTTTGCGCCACCCTTTTCGACCAATTCGAGGTAGCAATGACCCGAATAATTGACCTTCATTTCGGAGATTTCGGCGGCGACCCACACGGGCAGAGGGAACGCCTCGGCAAGACGTTCGCGCACAGCGAGCTGCAACTCGCGCAACGAAAAGTGCTTTTTCTGCTCCATTGACCTAATGAATTTGGCTCAACATACAAAGGTATGAAAAATTTGCGGAAAATCGGCAGCGGCAGCGGCGAAGTGTGACCCAATCACAAAAAAAGTGACCCAACCGCCGAGAGTCGGGTCACTTGTAATCGTCCGCTACCTTGAAATTGTCCGCTGCGGTTAGCCGTTATTGCGGATTGCCATTGATGTCGATCGTGATAAAATCTCCACTCTTGGTGGTTACGCCTGCCGTGCCATTAGTGCCAAAACTCGACGCCCCCTTGTAGATTGTCGGGATCACCAACGAACCCTCGGCATCAAGATATCCGAACAGTCCATCGCAACAAACCTTTGCACGAGGAGTTTTTGTGATTGCGTGAATCTCGGTAAACTTAATCGGTTGAACAATCGTGCCGTCGCTTTTACACAAACCCAAAAGATTGCCGACCTTAACTATGTAAAGATCAGCGTTATAATGACTGATTTCGGCATATTCGCACGGTATGCTCTCCTTGCCCGTGGTATCGATCAAGCCCCACTTGTCGTCACGGCGCACGATGGCCGATCCGTTGAAAAAATTCCAAGCGTCCTCATATTTTGGCTCAACAATCCACTTGCAATCCTTGTCGACATAGCCGTACAAAGCTCCCTGACGAGCGGCAATCAGACCATTCGCCAACGTACCCTTGAAATTGAGATCCATAGCGGCACTCTTCTCGAACGTGGCGAGGATCTTCTCGACGCTGCTGAGCAGCTTTTCGGAGGTTTCGGCTTGTGCCTTGTACATCTCGATGACGCTCTCCATCTGTTCGATAATCAGCTTGTTAGCCACGCAGGTCTTCGATAGTGAATCAATTTTGCTTGTCAGTACCACCTCTCTTGCGCTCAGTGCGTTGATGGCTGCAACCAATTCCTCTTTTTTCTGTGCCCACGCGTTGCCAACCAACAATACGAAGATTGTGGTCAGAGTCAAAATTTTTTTCATATTAAGTTCAGTTAGTTTGATGATTCTCGCAATTCTCAATCACAAATTTAGCGATTTTTTCGTTAAAAAAGCCACCTCGACCAATTAAAATTTCAATCTCGGTGTTGGGAGGTCAGTTTCAGCCGTTTATTCGGTTTGGCAGCTCGGCGCATAGATAAACTTTTTCGGACAACTTCTTCGAGAAATAATCCAATCGAATGCGAATTTGGCGTAAACGATTGGCAATCAGCGCTGTGAATTAGCTTGCGGTCTGTGCATTTTGAGGGCAATGGTTTAATAATCAGCGACTTCACGAAAACAACTTTCTCGCGCGCGTGCATAAAAAACTTTGATATTATTAAGGCATATTAATCAGATATTTATTATTTTTGCATTTTATAACGTAAAAAGAAAACTGAACAAAATAGATCGAACAACGAGATATGTGGTACGAACTTATTTTTCGCGGTATGCTTGTGGGACTCGCCTCGTCGATTACCGTCGGGCCCGTCGCCGTGTTGTGCATTCAGCGTACGCTCAGTAAATCCCGACAATCGGGACTCGCTTCGGGTGTCGGTGTCGCCTGCGCCGATACGCTGCTGGCTACCGTTGCCTACTTCTGCTACTCGGTAATGCAGTCGTGGCTCGATCAATATGCGTTGTTTATGCGCGTCAGCTGCGGCATTATGATCGTGGCGGTGGGAGTCTATATCTTCCTCCAAAACCCCGTAACGCAGATACGTCGAAACCGCGCCGGAAAGAGCGATCTGTGGCAGGATTTCGTCTCGATGCTCGGATTCACGTTGGCTAATATGCTGATGATCATACCCTATATCTTCGTCTTCTTCGGTATGTTCAGCATCGAAACAACCGAGACCGTATCGATGAACTCGGTGTTGCTCGGTGCGCTTCACCTGATCGGTTTCTTCGGTGGTGCGGTCTGCTGGTGGTTCTGCCTCACGAGCCTCATCAGTATCTTCCGCAACCGTTTCCGACCACGACATATGCTCTGGATCAACCGTATTGCCGGCTGCCTGATCGGTGCGCTCGGCGCATATACTATCATCTCAACATTTATTGAAGTTTTTGTATTATGAGTCAGAATAAAAATAATCGCCGCCGTCTGACCATCGCCGTTGATGGTTTCTCGTCGTGTGGCAAGAGTACTTTCGCCAAAGCGCTGGCGGCACGCTTCGGATATATCTTCGTCGATACGGGTGCGATGTATCGTGCGGTGACCCTCTTTGCGCTCGAAAATGGAGCTATTCGCTCGGGCATTGTCGACGAGGAGGCGCTCGTGGCATTGCTGCCCAAGATCGACATCGCCTTCCGATTCAACCCCAAGCGAGGTGCGAGCGACATCTATGTCAATGGCGACCTGGTCGAGGGCAAGATTCGCACCATCGAGGTGAGCAACTGCGTCAGCCGTGTCAGCTCGATTGGCGAGGTGCGCGAGAAGCTGGTGGCAATGCAGCAGCAGATGGGGCGCAACAAGGGTATCGTGATGGACGGTCGTGATATCGGCACGGTGGTATTCCCCGACGCTGAGATCAAGATTTTTATGACGGCCGACGTCACCGTACGTGCCAAGCGTCGCTACGACGAGCTGACCGCCAAGGGTGAGCAGGTGTCGATGGAGGAGATCGAGGAGAATGTTCGCTCGCGCGACATCGCCGACCAGAACCGTGCCATCAGCCCTCTGCGCAAGGCCGACGACGCGGTGGTGCTCGACAACAGCTATATGTCGATTGCCGACCAGATGGTGTGGTTCGACGAGAAGTTTGGCGGGCTGTTTGAGTAAGCTTTGGCTAATTCAAAATTCAAGATTCAAAATTCAAGATTGGGTTTGAGGGTTTGCATTTGGAAAAATGAAGGTAATAATCGACGATAATTCGGGTTTTTGTTTCGGTGTGGTGCGAGCCATTTCGCGGGCTGAGGAGGCGTTAGCGGAGGGCGGCACGGTCTATTCGCTGGGCGACATCGTACACAACCGCGTTGAGGTACAACGACTCGAAGAGCTTGGTTTGCAGACCGTTACGCACGAGGATATGGAGCGTTTGGGCGGTCGTCGATTGTTCATTCGTGCGCACGGCGAGCCACCGACGACCTACGCTCGTGCCGAGCAGTTGGGAATCGAGGTGATCGACGCAACGTGCCCCGTGGTGGCGGCATTGCAACGCAAAGTGAAACGTGCCTACGACAAAATGCAAGAGGTTGGTGGTCAAGTGGTTATACTTGGCAAGCACGGTCACGCCGAGGTGGTGGGATTGACCGGACAGGTCGAGGGTCGAGCCATTGTGGTCGAGAAGGAGAGCGACTTGGCGGCGGTCGATTTTGCGCGTCCGATACTGTTTTTGTCGCAGACCACGCAGAGCCGTGCGCTGTTCGAGCATATCTTGGAGATTATGCGTCAGCGGGCAGCCGATCCCTCTCAGGTTGAGGCGATTGACACCATCTGTGGGCAGGTGGCAGGGCGCGAGGAGCGACTCTCGGAGTTTGCACGTTCGGTCGATCGAGTGATCTTCGTCTGCGGACGCAAGAGCTCGAATGGCAAGGTGCTGTTTGAGGTTTGCAAGCGTGCTAATCCACTGAGCTACAATATCGAGGAGGCGTCGGAGTTGCAGGCGGAGTGGCTCGCAGGAGCTTCGACGGTGGGCATTTGCGGTGCGACCTCGACCCCTAAATGGCTAATGCAAAAGGTGGCAGACTATATTGAGGATTCAAAATTCAAAATGCAAGATTCAAGATTATAGTTTGACGCCGAAAAGAGAGAACATAAAAAACGACATAAATAAAAATTGCCGAGGGCAGATTAAACCTGAACCTTGAAGTAAAAACAAGAAGAAGTAAAAATAAGAATATGAGAACTGACCGTTATCTGATTCGAGCCGTAAAATATTTCGTGCTTTTGATCGTTTTGATCGTGGTGCTTTATGCGCTGGCGTACTATTTCGAGGGCACGCCGATGAGCGTCGAGGAGTATGTTGCGATGTTGCTTGCCGATCCGCGTGCAAAGTGGTTGCTGCCGGTTTTTGGTGCGTTGGCGTTGGCATATCCCGCATTCGGATATATGACTCGTTCGTTGCCTATCTCGTTGGAAAACAACCGTGTAGGTATCGATGCGGCGATGCGTGCGTGCGAGTTCGAGGCTGCGGGCGAGCGCGATGGCGTGCTGTTGTATCGTGCGACCTCGCCGGCACGTCGTGTGCGTCTGATGTGGGAGGACGAATTGGAGGTCTGGTCGGAGGGCGATCGAACGATGATTCGTGGTCACCGTGCGGCGGTGGTGCAGATCATCTATCGCTCGGAAATCTATATGCGTAAGGAAAATGGCGAAGAACTTTAAACATTTCACTCGTCGCGCGGCGACGATTGTGGCGGTGGTTGCCGGGGCGATGGTGCTGATGGCAACCCATCCGCGTGATTTTTACTTGGGGCGACATATCGAGGTGCTGATCAATATGATGCGCGAGCTGAGCGTGATGTATGTCGATCCGATCGAGCCCGCCAAGATGATGCAAAATGCGGCGGTGGGATTGACCTCGTCGCTCGACCCCTACACGACCTATATGTCCGAAAAGGAGGTGCGCGAGTTCGAGATGTTGACCACGGGCAAGTATGGCGGTGTGGGCTCGTTGATTCGCCAAAAGGGTGATTATGTGCGCTTTGCAGAGCCTTACAAGGGCTGTCCTGCCGACCGCGCGGGTATCAAGATCGGCGACCGAATCCTCGAAATCGACGGTAAGTCGGCCAAGGGTATGACCGTCGAGCAGGTGAGCAACCGCTTGAAGGGCGACCCCGATACCGAGGTGCGATTGAAGATCGGACGTCTGGTCGATGACGCCGAGGTGAAGCTGACGCTGCGCCGTGAGCGAATCTCGATTTCGGGCATTTCGTATGCGGGTTGGCTGAACGACTCGATCGGCTACATCGCCCACGACGATTTCAGCGAGGGGTGCGCGGCCGATCTGCGCCGTGAGCTGATGGCACTGCGCCAGACGGGACGCCTGCGTGGTCTGGTGCTCGACTACCGTGGCAATGGCGGTGGCATTGTGCAGGAGGCGGTCGAGATTCTGTCGATGTTCCTGCCGAAGGGCACGAAGGTGCTCGAAATGAAGGGTCGCCACAAGGAGATGGATCAAGTCTATCGAACTGATAAAGAGCCTATTGAGCCTAAGCTGCCGATCGTTGTGCTGACCAATAGCGGCTCGGCTTCGGCGGCCGAGATTGTGGCGGGAGCGTTGCAGGATATGGACCGTGCGGTGCTGATGGGACGTCGCACGTTCGGCAAGGGTCTGGTGCAATCGACCCACAATATCGGCTATGGCGACTATCTGAAACTCACAACAGCAAAGTACTATATGCCCAGCGGACGCTGCATTCAGGCCATCGACTACGCCCACCGCAACGACGACGGCTCGGTCGATTATGTGCCCGATTCGCTGATCCGCGAGTTCACGACACAGGGCGGTCGTAAGGTCTACGACGGTGGTGGCGTGATGCCCGACGTGCCGCGCAAGGCGGATTATGCGTCACGATTTGTGATGACGATCTACGCCGAGGGTCACATCGAGGACTTCGCCGACGACTATGCAAAGGCGCACGACGCACGTCTGCAAACGTTGGATCCTAAGACGTTTACGATCTCGGACGAGGAGTTCGAGCAGTTTGTCGATATGATGCGTGACCGCAAAACCGAGTACCGTTCGCAGAGCAGTCAGTATGCCGATGCGATGCGCCGTGCCGCCGAGCAGGAGTTGCACGACTCGACCGTGCTGGCCGAGATCAGCCGCTTGGAGGCGACGTTGAAGGGCGATATGGAGAGCAATCTGCGCCGTCATCGTGATGAGTTGCTCGACGCAATCAACACGCAGATAATCTTGCGATATTGCTACTCGTCGGGCGTTGCGCAGTACAATCTGCAAGACGATAAAGATGCTGCGGCGGCGGTCGAGCTGCTTGGTAATATGGCTGAGTATGAGCGCATTCTGCGCGAGCAAGACACCCAGCGTCAGCATAAACGCAACGAATAAACACGGAAAAACCAATAGCCCCAACGGACGATGAAACGACTCTCGAAACTACTCACCTCGCGCAACCGAATGGCGGTGATCGTCATTGGTTTGATTTTGGCGTGTGGCTCGCTCTTTTTCACTTCGCGTATGGCTCAGACGCTGCGCGAGAAGGAGCAGCACGACGTGCAGATTTGGGCGATGGCGATGGAGCGCACGGGTAGCACGAGCCTCTTTGTCGATGGCGATCCGCTGATGGAGGAGATCATCTCGGGACGCAACAATATTCCGCTGATTATCACCGACAATAACCTGCGTGTGTTGGAGTCGCACCTGATTCCGCACAACGTGGTCAACCACCCCGATCTGCTGCGCGAGAAGATCGACCAGCTGAGCGAAAAAAATACCCCGATTGTGATCCGCAGCCGCTGGAACCATCAAGATAATATCTACATCTTCTATGGCGAGTCGCGTCTGCTGCGGACGTTGTACTATTTCCCTCTGGTTCAGTTGGTTGTGGTTGTGATTTTCATCTTGTTTGGCTACATTGCGTTCAGCTCGACCAAGCAGGACGAGCAGAATCGTGTCTGGATCGGATTGGCTAAGGAGACCGCCCACCAGCTCGGTACGCCCACCTCGTCGCTGCTGGGCTGGATCGAGTATCTGCGCACGCAGGAGATAGACCAAACGGTTGTAGATGAGATGAATAAGGACCTCACGCACCTGATGAAAATCGTCGACCGTTTCTCGAAAATCGGCTCCGAGACGGTGCTCGCCTCGGCCAACATCAACGAGGTTGTGGGCGGTTGTGTGATGTACTTCCGCACGCGCATTCCCCGCAACGTTACGCTCGACTACAACGGTCTGGCAACCGCCCCCGTGCAGGCGATGATCAACACGGCGCTATTCGAGTGGGTGGTCGAGAATCTGCTGAAAAATTCGCTCGACGCCCTGCAAGGTCAGGGTGCGATCAAGGTTACGATCTCGTCCAATTCGGAGAGCGTCTTTGTCGATGTGCGCGACACGGGCAAGGGCATCGCACGCAGCAATTGGAAGCGAATCTTCGAGCCCGGTTTCACGACAAAAACACGTGGCTGGGGCTTGGGACTCTCGCTCAGCCGCCGCATTATCGAGGAGTATCACAAGGGTCGCATTGCGGTGATCGACTCCGAAATCGGCAAGGGCACAACGATCCGTATAACACTGAAACGTATCTTCGAATAGCAGGTGACACAGCACAATACCATATATAATAACGCGCACGCGAGTAGCGACTCAATTGCCGCCCCCACTCGCACCGACCAACCGTCGGTGATCGAGTTCGAGGCGTTGGGCGAGATGTTGGTGCGCACCGATAGCGTGATGTACCGCGAGGTGGCGAGCGATTCGTTGGCTACGGCCGAGGCTGCGGCGATCTATGGCACTCTGACTGAGAGCGTTGCACCCCGCCACCACGACCGCTCGGTGGTCAATACACCGCTGACGGCCTCGTTCGGTTTTCAGTCGTGTGTGCTGGCTCTGCTGGTGCTCTATGTGCTGATGCTCTACCGCTTCCGCAGCGATATCATCGAACTGCTGACCAACCGCAAAGCCCTCGTCGATGAGATAGTTAATCCGAGCCAGAGTAGCGTCTATGGGCGTTTTTTCTCGACCAGCGTCAGCGTTGGTCTGCTGCTCGGCGCCATTATGGTGGTCAAGGGCGCCGATCTGGCTCCGCAGGTGATGGGCGCGGTGGAGGCTCCGGAGTGGATTCTGGCGTTGGCGGTGCCCTCGGTGCTTGTGACAACGGTGGTGGTCACGGCGGTGCAAATCGCTCTGCTGTGGCTCATCGGACGCGCGGCAATGTGCTCGGACGTCACCTCGACACTGCTCCGTTTGCGCAAAATTTGCTTCTCAATCTTCACAATTTGCTGCACACCAACGGTTTTGCTCTATGCATTGAGCGAAATTAATAGTTCCGTAGTGCTTTTGTATATTATTGTAGCTGAGGTAGTTGCGCTATTTTTGGTCTTTTTGTACGAAACTTTTGTCTTGTTTGCATCGAAAAAAATTTCTGTTTTGCATTGGATTTTGTACCTTTGCACCGTGGAATTATTCCCTGTCAGTCTGATAGTTCTGACTGTAATGAGAGAGTTTTAATAAGAGATGAGCATTAAGAAAATTTTGGTATCACAGCCCCAACCGGCTATTATCGAAAAATCACCTTTCTTCGAAATCGTACGCAAGCATAAGGTCGAAATCAATTACAACCCCTTCAACCGAGTTCAAGGCGTGAGCCTCAAAGAGTTCAGGGGTCAGCGCGTAGAGATCCTTACACATACCGCAGTGATCTTCACCAGCCGTACAACGGTCGATAGCTTCTTCCGCATCTGCGAGGAGGCCCGTATCACCGTGCCCGAAACAATGAAATATATCTGCCAGACCGAGGCCGTGGCTCTCTATCTGCAAAAATATATCGTCTATCGTAAGCGTAAGATTTTCTTCGCTGACGGCTCATTTACCAACTTCTTGGAGTTGATTATCAAGCACAAAGACGAAAAATATATGCTCGCACTGAGCGAGCCTCATAAGCCCGAGCTGCCCGAGGCATTGGAGCGACTGAAACTCAATGTCGATAAGGTGATTCTGGCTAAGACCGTCCAGACCGACGTGTCGAAACTGCCCCTTGCGGAGTTCAACCTCGTGGCACTCTATTCACCCTCGGACGTGGCTGCGTTCAAGAGCGCATACGAGGGTAAGCCGATGCCCCAGGTGGCAACCTTCGGCGACGCTACGGCACGTGCCGCAGTCGGCGCAGGCATCACAATCAATGTGATGGCTCCCACCCCCGCAGCACCCTCGATGACTAAGGCTATCGACATCTACCTCAGTCAGTTAGCAGCAGGCGAGGAGGTTGCACCCGTAGTTTTGAACGACAACCAGGGCAACGAGGAGTTTATCCGCACACAGCAGGCTAAGCTCGCCAAAAAGACCCGTGCACGCAAGGGTACCGCCGCAGCCGCAGCGACCGCCAAGAAGGCAACCGCAACCAAAAGCACCGCTACAAAGAGCGCTGCCGCAAAAAAGACAACCACCGCAAAGAGCACCACAAAGGCCTCGACCACCAAGAGCGCAACCGTGAAAAAGAGCACGGCAACGAAGAAGGAGGCAACGGCAAAGGCCGAGTAACGCTCTGAGGCAGAGATAAATGCAGAGTCGGTGGTGGCATTTCCACCGCCGACTTTTTTCGATTGATGACAATGACCGCACAGACCCTGACCCGCGCCGAGCGACTGCGCTCGCTCAAAGTGATCCGCCGCCTCTTCGAGGAGGGGCGCAGTGGGTTCGTCTACCCCTTCCGCTACATCTGGTTGAAGGAGGAAAACGCTGAAAAAGTGGAGGTTGCAGCGGGCGAAGGTGCTTCGGTTGTTGTGGCTGAGGGCTCAGCGGGCACGGTTTCGGCGAGTTCGACTTCGGCGAGTTCGACTTCGGTCGAGGGCGAGGGCGCAAGCGTCGGCTCGAACGGCGTTGCGGGCGGTGTCGAGGTGATGTTCTCGGTGCCCAAACGCTTTTTGAAACGTGCCAATAAACGCAATTTAGTGCGTCGTCGTGCCAAGGAGTCGTACCGCCTGAACAAGACGATTCTGACCGAGGTGGTGGGCGATCGCCGTGTGCGTATTGCGCTGGTTTACAGCACGAAGAAGATTCACGAATATAAGACAATCAACAATGCCGTCGAGCGAATTTTGGGCGAAATCGGTCGCAATTTGTAAGCGCATAGGCGCAGCGCCGCTGCTCTTTTTGGTGCGATTTTATCAGAGGTGTATCTCGCCTCTCACGCCGCCGTCGTGCCGTTACACGCCCACCTGCTCGCAGTATGCGATCGAGGCTCTCCGTAAGTACGGTCCAATCAAAGGCAGCTGGCTCACAATCAAACGCTTATCGCGTTGCCACCCCTGGGGCGGTAGCGGCTACGACCCCGTCCCTTAGAACTTCGGCAACGTTCTAAGAATTCAAAATTCAAGATTCAAAATTCAAGATTACAAGCATTAGATACTCCTCTCGGAGTCGGGGTTGTGGCGCAGTTTACGCACTTGCAGCGTGAGCAGCACGCCTGCGAGCATTGCCGCCGCCACGTCCGCAACGGGCATACAGAACCACACGCCCTCGATGCCCCAAATGCGCGGCATAAAGATCAGCAACGGCACCAAAAACAGCACCTGACGTGTCATCGAAAGAATGATCGAACGTTGCGGTTTGCCGATACTCTGGAAGAAATTCGACGCCACAATCTGGAAGCCGACGATCGGCATTGCCATCATCACAATGCGCATTGCGTGCGCAGCTAAGTCAATCAGTTCCAAACCCATAGGCGTCGAGGCGTCGGCAAAGCAACCCGCAATCTGTCGCGGCAGCAGCTCGGCGCAGAGGAATCCCACCGTGGTGATCGTCACGCCCCAGCCGATACCCATTCGCAGCGTTTTCAGCACACGATCGTAGAGCTTCGCGCCGTAGTTGTAGCCGACGATGGGCTGCATACCCTGATTCAATCCGTTTACGATCATAATGAACAACATCGCAATGCGATTGACAATGCTGAACGCACCGATATGCAGGTCGCCACCATACTCACGCAGAGCGTTGTTGTTGAGCATCGACACCAGACTCGCACACGACTGAACGAGGAACGGCGCCATACCTATCGAGATGATTTTCAGTGTGATATCTTTGCGCAATCGGAATATCGAACGACGGAAATGGAGGAAGTGCTTGGGGTTTGCGAAGTGGACCAGCTCATAGATGAGGGCGGTCGTTTGGGCGATCACCGTGGCGTATGCCGAGCCTGCAATACCCCAATCGAAGCCGAAGATAAACAGCGGATCGAGCACACAATTCACGCCCACCGAGATCAACATTACCACCATCGATTTGGTCGGATAGCCCGTCGAGCGGAGGATCGCATTCAGTCCGAGGTAGAGGTGCGTGATGACGTTACCCCACAGCAGAATCGACATATATTCGTGTGCGAAGTCGATCGTCGCCTCGCTCGCACCGAACAGAAAGAGCAGTTTGTCGAGGAACAGCAGACAGGCGGCCATCGTCGCCACACCGAATATCACGTTGAGCAGCACGATGTTGCCCAGGATTCGGAATGCGGCGGCTTTGTTGCCCTGCCCCAAGCGGATCGAGGCCAATGCCGAACCACCGACACCGACCATCGCACCAAATGCGGCGGTAATGCTCATAATGGGCATACAAATGCCGAGAGCGGTCATCGCCAGCGGACCTACGCCCTGCCCGATGAAAATACTGTCGGTGATGTTGTAAAGTGCTGAGGTTACGGTAGCTACAATGGCGGGCACGGCATATTTGGCGAGCAATTTTGCCAAATTGTCGGTACCTAACGAGAGTGGAGTTGCTTGTTGTTGCGCCATTGTTTAGTTTGAATTTCGGGCTGCAAAGATACAGATTTCAATTCAAAATTCAAGATTCAAAATTCAAAATTAGTCCTTTGTTACCAAAGATTTAGTTTGCAATTCAAAAAAAGCAGGTCCCGCCCATATGGCGTGCGCACCTTCGGGGGCGGCCGAACGAAAGATAGGTATTGGCAAAACGTAGTAGCCCGCGAAGGTGTGTCAAAATAGAAGATTTTGCCATTGGCGATTTCTTATAACCAACAAAGGAGCCCACCACGCTGGTAGGCTCCTTCGGTTATTGCGGGGTGCGGGCTTAGTCGAACAACGCCATAGCAATCAACTTCACAAGCATAGCGATACATAAAATCGACGCAAGTATTACCACAATCGTAACAAAAAATCGCATAATACGAAATCCTAAACTCGTATTCGCTTGATAGTGATAATAGTGATGTACGTGGTGATGTTTATCGTTGTTGTCCATAGCGTTATGTGGTTTTAAGCCATTTGCGCAAAGTTACTCCTCGTCTGATTCGATGTAGGGGCGGGCGGTGGTGTAGCCCTCCCATTTCTCGACCACAGCCTTGAAATCGGGTGGCAGCTCGCTCTCGAAATAGACCTCCTTGCCCGTGCGTGGGTGCACAAAGCCCAAAGAGCGGGCGTGCAGGGCGTGGCGCGGCATCAGCGCAAAGCAATTCTCGATAAACTGCTTATATTTCGAGAAGGTCGTGCCCTTCAAAATGCGGTCGCCACCATAGCGTTCGTCGTTGAACAGCGGGTGGCCGATATGTTCCATATGCACACGGATCTGGTGCGTGCGACCTGTTTCGAGGCGACACTCGATCATCGTTACGTAGCCATAGCGACGCAGCACGCGCCAATGCGTTACGGCGTGTTTGCCCTCGCTACCGTCGGGATAGCAGGCCATCTTCATACGGTGCGTGCGGCTACGACCGATATGTCCCGTAACCGTGCCCTCGTCCTCCTCGAAGTTACCCCACACTAACGCCACGTAGCGACGCGAGATCGAGTGGTCGTAGAACTGCTTGGCGAGGCGTGCGGCGGCGTCCTCGTTCTTGGCTATAACCAGAAGTCCCGACGTATTTTTGTCGATACGGTGGACCAATCCCGCACGCATATCGTGCCCCTGGAACATCGGCAGGTTGCGCAGGTGGTAGGTCAGCGCATTGACCAGCGTACCCGACCAATTGCCGCAACCGGGGTGGACGACCATACCGGCGTGCTTATTGACCATAATGATATCGTCGTCCTCGTGAACAATATCGAGCGGAATATCCTCGGGGGTGATTTCGACCTCGCGGCGGGGGTATGGCATCACGATCGAGATGCGGTCGAGCGGTTTGACCTTGTAGCTCGATTTCGCGGGTGTGCCATTGACCAGAATGTTGCCATTGTCGGCGGCGGTTTGGATTCGGTTGCGCGACACGTGCTCCATACGAATCGTCAGGAATTTGTCGATTCGCATCATCGCCTGTCCTTTATCGACCGTCAGCGCAAAGTGCTCGAATAGTTCGTCGCCCGAACGTTCGCCCGCACCCTCGTCGCCCTCCTCGTCGAGCAACAGAATATCCTCGTCGTCGTTGATCATATGCGGTGAGTTACAGCGGTTTAGTCAAAGAATGTGGTCTCTTCCGTCGCCTCGCTTGTGGCAGCCTCCTCAACGGGTGCGATGACCTCGCCCTCGGGCACATACTGCTCGCCACGAGCCACAGCAGCCAACGAATCGGCAGCGCGACGCTCAGCTTTGTAGGCCTCCTCGATGACCATCAACGAGTCGGTGATCTGCGCCTCACGCAGCTCGCGCTCACCCTCCAAACGGCGTGCGGCACGATCCGACGCCACGCTCTGCTTCTCGATCTTCTCGGGGTCGAGCGTCAGGTGCAGATCGACACGCTGACCCAGCGGAAGCACCTTATTCTGCTGAGGCGATTGAACGTAGACACGTGCATCTTTGCGGTCGAGCACCTCGATACCCTCGTCATAGACGATTCGACCGACATTCAGACCCACCTCCCACAGGCGGCTCTTGGCCTCTTTGAGCGGGAAACCGATCACCTTAGGCACGCTTACGGCGCCACTCTCGGCCGACACGCCCACAACGAGCGTGATACCCGAGCCTGCCTCGGCCTCGATGTTGTCGCCACGCGAGATGACACGGTCACGGAAGCGCTCCTCCAACACGTTGTTGGTCGCCATATCCGATTGGTAGATCAGCTCGGCGATCTCCAAACCTGCAATTTCGAGGTTATTTTTTGCCTGACGCAACGAGTATCCCGTCACGTAGGGAATCTTGACCGACTTCTGCGCAAACGAGTTGATAGTCACGTAGACCTTGCGTCCGGGCTTAACGGCAACGTCGGCTTTGGGGTTCTGCTCCAAGACTATACCGCCGTCATACACAGGCACATAGAGCGAGTCATTGACGATAATCTCCAAGTCGTGCTTCTTAGCCAAGTGCTCGGCGTCACCGATTGCCACGCCCGTAAAATCGGGCACCGCACAGCGTGCTCCGTGGCGTGTGCCGAACAACATTAGGTAGTGCGCCGCAACGAGCATTGCAGCGATTGCCAACACGATCCACACGCACGTGCGCAGTGCGGGCGAGGTGCGGAAGGTCTCGTATGTCTTCTTAATAAAACTCATAACTATCTTGGTTTTAATCGTTTACTATTTAGGTGCTTTGCGATAGAGGTAGATCGCAATGACGGCATAGATCATATTCGGAATCCAGACGGCGAGCGTCGGGTTCATCACGCCGCTCTTGGCGAACTCCTCGAAGAAGCGACCGAACAGAATGTAGGTGAAACAGAGCGTGATACCGATACCGATGTGCAGACCCATACCTCCACGCACTTTGCGCGACGAGAGCGCCACGCCGATCAGCGTCAGAATGAAGGTCGCCAGCGGATACGAAAAACGGGTTTGACGCTCCACCTCGATCAGTCCGATCATATTCGAGCCCTTGGCCTTCTGCTGCGAAATGAATTGGCTCAACGGTCCGATTTTCAACGTCTTGATCAACTCATTGACACGTCCCAACTCCGTTGCGTCGAGGTTGATCAACGTATCGAGTTTGGTATGTTTCTCGAAGTGCTCCGTGCGGTCAATGTCGAACGTGCGGGTGGTGTATCGCTCGGCCGTCCAATGGCGTGTTTCGGGGTCGAACTTAGCTTCGGCGGCTTCGAGCGTAGCCACCATCTGGTTGCCCTTGTACTGCTCCAACGCCAGGAACGACGCTCGCTGATCGCTGCCCGAATAGCCTCGTACATAGGCAAATAGACCCGGCTCGATCTGACGATAGATGTGACGGTCGTAGCGGATATTTTGTCGTTTTTTGAGGTACTTTGCCTCGAATGCGACCTGCTTTTGGCTGGTCACGGGGATCACCCACAAGTTCAGCCCAAGCGACAACATCGCAATGAGCAACGACGAAATGAAATAGGGCCACATCAGTCGGCGGAAGCTCACACCACTCGACAGAATGGCCGTGATCTCGGTCTGGTAGGCCATCTTCGAGGTGAAGAAAATCACCGCGATGAACGTGAACAGACCGCTGAACTTATTGATAAAGAAGGGGATAAAGTTTGCGTAGTATTGGAACAAAATGGCATTGAGCGGCGCTTTCAGTTCGTAGAAATCGTCGGTCTTTTCGGTCCAGTCGAACACCACCACGATCACGATAATCAGCGCAATCGAGAAGAAGTAAGTTCCGAGAAACTTACGAATGATGTAGCGGTCGAGTATTTTGATTCCGGGGTTACGCATCTCGTTTACAGACGTTTAGTAAGTTTAACGACCATCTCGCGCTTCCACTCGGCGAACGTGCCCTCCTGAATCTTGCGGCGCGCCTCGCCCACCAGCCACAAGTAGAACGCCACGTTGTGCAACGACGAAATCTGCGCCGCAATCATCTCGCCCGCAATGGTCATATGGCGCAGGTAGGCCTTCGAGTAGAGCGTATCGACGAAACTCGTGCCGTTGGGGTCGATTGGCGAGAAGTCGTCGCGCCACTTCTGGTTGCGGATGTTGATCACGCCCTCGCTGGTGAACAACATACCGTTGCGACCGTTACGCGTGGGCATCACGCAGTCGAACATATCCACTCCACGGTCGATCGCCTCCAAGATATTGACGGGCGTACCCACTCCCATCAGGTAGCGGGGACGATCCTCGGGCAGCACCGCATTGACCACCTCGATCATACGATACATCACCTCGGTAGGCTCGCCTACGGCCAAGCCACCAATGGCGTAACCATCTGCCTCATACTGCATTACGTTGCGTGCGGCACGCTCACGCAGATCCTCGTAGCCACAACCTTGAACGATCGGGAACAGCGACTGCGAATGTCCATATTTGGGTTGCGTCTGGTTGAAACGGTTGAAGCAACGGTCCAGCCAACGCTCGGTCAGAGCCAGCGATTTTGCGGCATAATCCTTCGGTGCGTCACCCGGCGGGCACTCGTCGAATGCCATCATAATATCGGCACCGATTGTGCGCTGCGTATCCATCACATTTTCGGGCGTGAAGAGGTGCTTCGAGCCGTCGATGTGCGACGCAAAACGGCAACCCTCCTCGGTCAGCTTGCGGCACGCCGCCAACGAAAACACCTGAAAACCACCACTATCCGTGAGCATAGGTCCGTCCCACGTACTGAATCGGTGCACGCCACCCGCCGCCTCGATAATCTCCATACCGGGACGCAGGTAGAGGTGGTAGGTATTGGCCAGAATGATCTTTGCGCCGGCGTCGTCGCGCAGGTCGCGGTGGAAGATTCCCTTGACACCCGCACACGTACCGACGGGCATAAAAATCGGGGTCGGGATCGCGCCGTGATCGGTCTGAATCACGCCTGCGCGAGCCTTCGAATCTTGTGCTTTATGTTGTAGAGTAAACTTCATTCGGACAAAGATAGGCATTTTAATTCAGAATTCACAATTCAGAATTCACAATTCACAATTAAATGGCAAAATCTTCGATTTTGACACACACTCTGCGGCTCGCGCGAACGTAGTCGCGCGACCCCCCCCAGCCGCAGAGTGTGCGTGTCACCCTCAAACTCAATCTTGATTTATTTCTTCTTCTTTATAATTAAAACAAAGGAAATAATTTTGAATTTTGCTTTTTGAATTTTGAATTACGCATTGGCGATTTCTACGAAATCGACACACGCAGTGGCGCCCGCGACTTTCAGTCGCGCCGCCCCACGCCACCGCGTGCGCTTACCCTCTCAACCCGTTCCCGCAACCCCCGCCAATGATGAAAAAAGTTAGCAATGAAAATAGTCGCCCGCAAAGGCATATTTTTGAATCTTGAATCTTGAATTATGAATTAATATTCCGTATCTTTGCCAAGATTATTGATAGTGAAAACGTAGATGATGAATTTTTTCGATGTGATATGTGCCGCATACGGCTGGCAGGGACTCGCTTTGATGGCGGTCATTGTAGCTCTGTGGGCGGTGCAGATCTACTTTTATGCGGTGCGTTACCGCCGTCTGCCCAAATATACAAATAACGCTCTGCCTGAGCTACTTACCGACGAGCCGCCCGTGTCGGTGGTCATCGTGACGCAGGAGGATATCGACTTTGTCGAGCAGCGTCTGCCGAAGTATCTCACGCAGGATTATCACACCTATGAGGTGGTGCTGGTTTATGTGGGCAACAACGAGGATTTCTCGATTTTGCTGACGCAAATGCGCCTCAAATATCCCCATTTGAAGATCACGAATATCAAGCAGAATACCCGCTTCCCGATCTCGAACAAGCAGGCGTTGAACTTCGGTATCCGTGCGGCGGCGTTCGACCATATTCTGCTCTCGACGAGCGATACGATCGTACCCTCGGAGCGTTGGATTCGACTGATGGCCAAGGGTTTCACGCGCGGAAATGTCGTGTTGGGCTATTGCGGTGTGGAGCTGCGTAGTGGCTTTGCGGGTCGTCTGATGCGCACGCAACGTATGGCCGAGTCGATGACCTGGCTGTCGGCCGCAATCGCAGGCAAACCCTACCGAGGCGTGCGAAATACGTTGGGTATTACGCGCGATTTGTATCTGAGTGTCAAGGGCTTCAACCACCTCAATATGAATATGGGCGAGGACGATCTGTTCCTGCAATCGCTCGCCGACGAGGCTACCTTCTCGATCATCATTTCGCCCCGTGCGACCGTCCGCCAAAAGGTTTGGGGCGGTGCGTCGTGGTGGCTCGGAGCACGTAAATATTTCGGTCACACCTACCGTTTCTACCCCCTCGCGGCACGCAACGCAATCGAGTGGGAGGGTGGTAGCCGTGTGCTCTTCTTTTTGGCTGCGGTGGCGGCTCTTGTGGTGCTGCCCGTCGAGCTGAAAATCGCTACGGCGGTCATCGTCGTACTGCGCTACCTGATGGTCTACCTGACGGTCAATGCGGTGCGTAAACGTCTGGGCGAAAGACGAATAATGTCTACCTATTTCCTCTACGACCTGTTCGGCGTGTGGGTCGATGTTACGCTTGCCGCCTCGCGCCGTATCTATAAGGACGAAACCGTATGGAGATAGCAGACTATATCGTTGCCGACGATGCGCAGTTGGTCGATTGGGTGCTTGCGGGCGATCAGGCCGCGTTCGAGTACCTGTTCAACCGCTATGGCGAGTCGATCCGCCGCCTCTATGTGCAACGCCTCGGCGCTACGGGCGATGTCGATGATCTGTTGCAGGAGACCTTTATCAAGGTGTATATCAATCTGGTACGTTACGACCGCAGCTACACCTTCGGGCAGTGGGCCTACACCATCGCCCGCAATACGCTGATCGACTACGTGCGCAAACGCCACGAAGATCTGTCGATCGACGCCCTGCCGCCCAATTCGACCGTAGCCCCCGCCTCGACTGTCCCGACGCCCGAGGAGAGCGTCATCAGCCTGCAACAGCGTGTGCGTATCGAGCACCATCTCGACCGTATGACACCCCGCTACCGCCTGCTGATCGAGTACCGCTATTTCCACGAATATTCCTACGAGGAGATTGCCGAGAAATTGTCACTTCCGCTGGGCACGGTCAAGACCCAAATCCACCGCGCACGCGAGCAGTTGTGCCGATATATTGTTGAAGATAAAATGTAAACTCAGCCCGATATGGAACTGATTCTCAAATATTTCCCCGATTTGACCGACCAGCAACGCAAGCAGTTCGAGCAGTTGTTGCCGTTGTACACCGAGTGGAATGCGCGCATCAATGTGATCTCGCGCAAGGACATCGACAGCCTCTATCTGCGCCACGTTTTGCACTCGCTGGCCATTGCAAAGGTGTGCCAATTTGAGGCGGGCGCACGTGTGTTGGACGTGGGTTGCGGTGGCGGTTTTCCGACCGTTCCGCTGGCGATTTTGTTCCCCGAGGTGCAGTTCACGGCGGCCGATTCGATCGGCAAGAAGATCACCGTGGTGCGTGAGGTATGCAAGGCTTTGGGACTGAATAATGTGACGCCCGTGAATGCCCGCGTGGAGAGCCTGCCCGAGCGATTCGACTACGTTGTGAGCCGCGCGGTGACCGATATGAAGACCTTCACGGGTTGGATCTGGAATAAGATCGAGCGGGGTCAGCGCGGTACATTGCCCAATGGAATCCTCTACTTGAAGGGCGGTGATCTGGCTGAGGAGCTGGCACTTACGGGCAAGCGTTGGGACTTGCATTCGATATCGAACTTCTACGACGAGGACTTCTTCGACACCAAAAAGGTGGTCTACACGAAGCGATAGGATTTTCGATGATTGTGATATTGCAAGCGCACGGAGGCTGAGGCTTTTCCGTGCGTTTGTTTGTTGGCGGAACCGCGCAGGAGCCGTGCGGGAGTTGTTCGGGAGCGCTTGTGTACGGCTTGCAGCCTCGGCGTACACCTACCTATATAAAAAATTAACTCCCCGATCCGCGCGAATCAGAGAGCATCTTTGAACAATATATTGTCGCAGTCGGGCGTGCCGACGCGTTGAATCCAAAACGAGGATTCGGAGGGGGATCGATTAAAGCACTGCGCCTTAACCTTAGCGATCTTCTATGCTTCTCAGCATCACGATCGCACCCTGCCGACGTCCTCTACCAACCTAAAACTACTAACCTAAATGAACCTTAAAACTTCACTGCAAAGATAAGGCGAAATTTCATTCCGTGCAAGTATTTCTTAAAAAATTTTCAAAAATTAGTGAATTTTTTTATCATTTACCTCCAAAACGCACATTTTTGGTCGATTAAGGTGTTAGTTTGCGGGTAATTATCGGACGATTCTCGGCTGCCTGCGGAGGATTTTGGTGGCGATACGCACAATTCAAAATTCAAAAAGCAAAATTCAAGATTCCCTCCATATGGGCGTGTTTTACTGTTTTCAGTCTTGCGAGTTGTATTCAGTTTGCAAAACCAGCACCCTACTTGCGAATTTGCACGTTCATTTAATTTGCCATATGGGCGTATTTTGCTGTTTTCGGTTTATTCTCAACATATCTCATCATTGGCGGGTGGGGGGCTCGGCCGAAGGCCGACCCGCCAATGATGACGAAATTCAGAGAATTTCGATTTTATTTGATTTTTTATTAAAAATTGTGAACCGACGCCAAGCCGAATGCGGAGTCGAGCGGAGGCTCGAACTCAGCTGAGGCGCGAAGTAGGAAAAGCCTGCGTAGCAGGATTAATTGTGAATTGTGAATTGTGAATTTAATTTCCTATCTTTGTAAAAATATTTTCGTAAAAACTCTAAATTCCCACATAATGAAACGTTTGCCGATACTCATTTTGTCGATATTTGCGTTCGCCACGGCGGCAGCGCACCAGCCCGTAGCCGAATCTGCAGCCGAGCCTGCAACCCTGCGACACGGATACCGCACGTACGAAAAACTCGCTCTGCGTGGCAAGGTCAAGCAGGTGATCGACTACTTTGCGTGCGACACTTTGGCGAGTGGGCAGATCGTTCCCGACACCGCCACGAGGCACTACCTGATCTCCTATTTCAACCGTGCGGGCAACGTGGTCAAGGAGGAGTACCACCTTACGAGCCGCGACTCCCGCCGTCAAGATGGCTCGGTGCAATATATTTATAATGAGCAAGATAGCTGCGTTGAGGAGAGTCGCCACAGCGGCGAACTTCTCAGGCGTGTGTACGACGCACAGGGTCGCCTGATCGAGATTTACGAAACGGATCGTGACGGCAATAAGGAGTACCATTCTGCCTACCGCTACGACAAGCGCGGGCGCAAAGTTGGGGCTTACCCCGTCGATCCCAAGTCGAACTACATCTACGAGCGATATAAATACGATGCTGCGGGCAACTGTGTGAAAAAGTTGCGCTATAACGATAGTGGTAAATTGCTCGAAACCAGCAAAATGCGCTACGATCGTCAAGGGCGAGTGGTCAAATTCAGCAAGCAGGCACGCGGCAGGGAGTACCGAGTGGGCTACCTTCGCCGCAGTAAAGCGGTTATTTTCGATTATACGCCCCACGAGCGCACCGAGTATCGCTACGATGAGCGTGGAAATTGCGTTGAGAAGATTTCGTATTTCCCTGTAAATAAGGTTCGTGCGCGTCGAGTACGCCAATTCGATGCGATGGATAATTGTATCGACGATCGGTTTTATCAGGAGCGTGGCGATAGCATTCACCGCAAGTCGCACACCAAAACCGAGTACGAATATGATGCGCAGGGTAATTGGATTCGCAAGGTGCACTACCTTGTCCACAACGGCGAGCCCCGCCTCGGAATGATCTCCCTCCGCGAAATCACCTACTACGAGTAGCCCGCTGAGTGGCTGCTGGTTTTGCAAACTGAAAATTTAGGGCACAACCGAAAACAGCAAAGCCCGCCCATATGGCAAAGAACTTGGAGAGATAGGCCTGCTGAATGGTTGCTGGTTTTGCAAACTGAAAATTTAGGGTACGACCGAAAACCGCAAAGCCCGCCCATATGGCGGGCGAGGGCTGAAATTCGGCACGTTAGCGAAAAAAGTTGTCGAAAATTTTGCGGATAACAAAATTACACCTATCTTTGTGCCCTCGAAAAGAGTTCTTTTCACGTTGTTGCCCAGGTGGTGAAATTGGTAGACACGCTACTTTGAGGGGGTAGTGAACAATTAGGTTCGTGCAAGTTCGAGTCTTGTCCTGGGCACCAAGTGACCGCGTTTGAGTTTTTCAGACGCGGTTTTTTTATGCTCGGTGCGAAACTTTCTACACTCGCACAGGCCTCTGTTTCAAGATTTTTCCGTAACTTTGAGCTATGAAGAGGCTGATTCTATTGATTTTCGTGCTGTTACCGTTGTGGGCGGTGGCGCAATCCTATCTCTACAAGGGGCGTTCGACCTTCTCGGGCGATGTGCTCTATACGTTTGACGGTCAGCACCTTTACAAGGGTCGCTCGACCTTCTCGGGCAATGTGCTCTACACCTTCGATGGGCGGTATGTTTACAAAGGTCGTTCGACTTTTAGCGGAAATATCGTCTTGACTTTCGATGGGAAATATATCTATCGCGGACGCTCGACATTCTCGGGCGACGTTCTCTATACGTTTGACGGTCAGCGACTTTACAAGGGGCGTTCGACCTTCTCGGGCAACGTGCTCTACACCCTCGATGGGCGATATGTTTATCGTGGTCGCTCGACATTCAGCACCTCGACCCTCTACACGCTCGAAGGCACAATCCCCGTCGCCGTGCTGGTGTTGCTGCTCTAACTTTTGGGTAAAGGAGCGGACGAAAACGCAAACGAGAATGCGGACGAAATCGCAGGCGAAGTTGCCTAACTCGGTTTGACGTTGAGTGGCGAGAAGCGGTAGCTAAGGTCGAGATTCGCCATATACTCTTCGACCTCGGTGACGTGTTCGTCGTCGTCGCCATCGAGCTCACGCAGTAGCGACAGCAGACGTCCGAAGCACTCCATTGCGCTGCCCACCTGCTCGGCGTGGACATATCCCATTGCCAGATTCTCCAACACCCGAGCTACCATTCGTAGGTCTACATCTTCTTGATTTTCATATATTTCAAGCGAACGCTGATAGTGCTCGATAGCTTCGTCGTACAGACCCATATATCGATACGTGATCGCTATTCGGTTGAGTTCACGAGCTGCATCGGAGCTCTGCTCGCCCGAAAGTTGCACGGCCAGATCGATCGCCGCCTGGTGGCACTCGATCGCCTCGTCGTACATCTCCGCCTCGCGGTAGATGACGCCCAGCCGCGAATGGGCCTCGACGGTCTCCTCGCCGACGACGTCGATCATATCGAGCGTCATTGAGTAGTATTTGATCGCCTCGTCGTGCTCCTCGATATCGCAATAGCAGCGACCAATGTAGTTTTGGGTGCAGGCGCTGAGCTTGCGACAATTCTGCGAGATCAGGATTTCGAGCGACTTCTTGTAAAATTCGATTGCGATTTCGTACTGCTCCTGATCACGATAGAGGTGCCCGAGGAGCGTATAGATGTTGGCGGCGGTGAAGTCGCTCGACGACGATTTGTGCGACAGATAACCTTCGAGCGCAAGCAACAGATAGCGGCTGCCCATCTCGTAATTCTTTGCGTAATAGTAACATACGCCTAACTTGTAGTGACCCCAAACCCGAAAATGGTGGCTGCCGAGGTTCGCCGGCTCCAATACGTCGTCGGCCTTCTGGTAGTATCGAGCCGCGAGCACGTAGTTCTCCTCCGATTCGAATTCCGAGGCGCGGCGGCGATATTCGAGCGCAATGCCCGCCAGCCGATCCTGCTCCTCGGTCATATCGTAATCGTTGCTATCCCGACGCCATTGTGCGACAATAGCTTCGGCCTCTTCGCGGGTCACCTCGATCACGTCGGAGTTTTGGTCTTGTTGCTCGCTCATAGTTGTTTAGCGTCGTTTAGGTTCGAATTCAAGACGGTCGCCACGCACCGAACGATCGACACGACCCTCGGCGAAGGCCTTGCGACCACCGACCAGCGTCAGCTCGACCGACGACGAGAAACGCTCACCCTCGAAGGGCGACCAGCCACACTTATATAATATATTCTCGCGCGTGACGGTTTGCGGTTTCGACGGGTCAACGACCACAATATCAGCGTGGTAGCCCTCGCGCAGGAATCCACGCCCGACAACGCCATAGCGCACCGCAGGGGCGTGACACATCTTCTCGACCACCTTCTCAACGGGCAGAACGCCACGCTGCGCCAGCTCCAACATCATCACAAGCGAGTGCTGCACCGACGGACCGCCCGACGGGCACGACCAATACGGTTGCGACTTCTCCTCGTCGCTGTGCGGGGCGTGGTCGGTTGCCACCAAATCGACCTTGCCACTCAGCAGACCCTCACGTAGAGCGTCGCGGTCGGCACGACTCTTGACCGCAGGATTCCACTTGATTCGGTTGCCGCGTGTGGCGTAGTCAGCGTCGGTAAACCAAAGGTGATGAACGCAGACTTCGGCGGTTATATTCTTCTCGGTCAAAGGTTTAGCTTCGAGCAACGACAACTCGCGGGCGGTGCTTACGTGCAACAGATTCAATTCCGCACCGTAGCGATCGGCCAGCTCCACGGCACGTGCCGACGAGAGATAGCACGCCTCAGCGTCACGGATCAGCGGGTGCATTGCAGGGGTCACATTGTCGCCATAGCGGGCACGGTACGCCTCGATCTGGGCGCGGATACGCTGCTCGTCCTCGCAGTGAGTTGCCACCACAACGGGCGACGAATCGAACACCGCCGAGAGCGTGCGCTCGTTGTCGACCAACATATTTCCCGTCGATGAACCCATAAACATCTTCACGCCACAAACCGCACGCGGATCGACCCTGCGCACCTCGTCGATGTTGTCGTTCGTTGCGCCCAAATAGAACGAATAGTTGGCTACGGAGCACTCGGCTGCGCGGTCGAATTTACGCTCTAAGTCGCTGAGTGTCACCGTGGGAGGTTTCACGTTGGGCATATCCATAAACGACGTGACACCACCCGCCACGGCCGCCGCCGACTCCGAAGCGATGTCGCCCTTGTAGGTGAGTCCCGGCTCGCGGAAGTGCACCTGATCGTCGATCGCGCCCGCCATCACCCACTTGCCGGTGGCATCGTAGCGTTCGCCTTCGAAATCGCCCTCGAAATCGCCCTCTCCGACGCTGGCAATCAGACCGTTACGAACTATTATATAACCCTTGAACGAGCGGCCTTCGTTGATGATCTGACCGCCATAAATAAGAATTGGTGTCATACGCGTTTAGTTTTTCTGCACAAATTTAGTAATTTTGTGGCAAATTAATCAACTATGCCGCAAACAATCACCATTCAACTCCCGCCCCGCGAGGCCGCCGACCCCGAAATCTACACCTCGTTGGCCGCCCGCCGTATGGGTATCCGCCGCTCGGAGGTGGCTCTGGCACGTGTTGTCAAGCGTTCGATCGACGCCCGACAGCGCAATGTGAAGGTCAATCTGACGCTCGAAATCTATGTCGACCGTGAGCCCCAACCCGCCCCCGTGCACTTTGACTATCCCGATGTGAGCGGTCGCACGGAGGTGGTAATTGTTGGCTCGGGTCCTGCGGGACTGTTCGCGGCACTGCGACTTATCGAGCTGGGTTTCAAGCCGATAGTGTTGGAACGTGGACGTGATGTGTCGGCACGCAAACGCGATATCGCGCAGATCAACCGCAACGGCGCAATCGACCCCAACTCGAACTACGCCTTTGGCGAGGGTGGCGCAGGAACCTTCTCGGACGGAAAATTGTTCACCCGCTCGAAGAAGCGTGGCGACTACAACAAGGCGCTGCAAACACTTGTCTATCACGGTGCTGTGCCCGATATTCTGTTCGAGGCGCACCCCCATATCGGCACCGACCGCCTGCCCCGAATTATGACAAACGTGCGTCAGACGATCCTCAATGCAGGGGGTGAATTTCTGTTCGATAGTTGCGTTACAGAGCTGATTGTCAAGGATAACCGTGTCAAGGGCGTGGTGTGTGGCGACCGCCGAATCGAGGCCGCCGCCGTCGTGCTCGCAACGGGACACTCGGCACGCGATATCTACCGAATGCTCCACGCTTCGGGTGTGCGCTTGGAGGCAAAGGGCTTCGCAATGGGCGTGCGAATCGAGCACCCGCAGGCACTGATCGACTCGATCCAATACCATTGCCGTGAGCGAGGCGAGTACCTGCCTGCGGCGAGTTATTCGCTTGTTTGTCAGCAGTTCGGGCGTGGAGTGTATTCGTTCTGTATGTGTCCGGGCGGATTCATCGTGCCCGCGATGACCGAGCAGTGGCAGTCGGTCGTGAACGGAATGTCGCCCTCGGGTCGTAACTCGATTTTTGCAAATTCGGGTCTGGTGACCGAGGTGCGCGTGGAGGATTATGCCCACCTCAGCGAGGAGTTCGGTGTGCTGGCGGGTTTGGAGTATCAGGAACGCCTTGAACGCCTTGCACGTGAACGTGGTGGCGACCACCAAATAGCTCCTGCTCAGCGAGTTGCGGACTTTGTGGCGGGACGTCGCTCGGGCTCGATCCCCCGCACGTCGTACGTTCCGGGCACGGTGTCGTCGGACCTTTCGACGTGGTTGCCGCCGTTTATGGGCGAGGCTCTGCGTGCGGGAATCGCACACTTCGGACGACGAATGAAGGGCTTTGTGACCAACGATGCGGTGGTGCTGGGCGTTGAGTCACGCACCTCGTCACCCGTACGCATACCACGTGATAATGAGACGCTTATGCACCCCGAGACGCTCGGATTGTTCCCTGCGGGCGAGGGTGCGGGCTATGCCGGAGGAATCATCTCGGCGGCTCTCGATGGCGAACGTATCGCCGACCGCGTCGCCGACTACATCTCCCACCCCCGCCGATAGCGGAGAGCGAATCCCAAAGGTATAGGTCAATATCCGCCGAACAAAAATCAACCGCTGAACAAAAAAACAACCGCACTCGATCTGCTCGGGTGCGGTTTGCTTATTCGTTGACAATTAAATAGTTCGGTCGCGGTTTAGTATTTAATGTGTCGTTCGCCTTTGGCGGGGTAGATGTCGTTGATTGTGATCAGGATACCTGTCTCTTCGACTGCGCCGAAGTCGTTATTGTGCACCGTCTGGAAGGTGCGCATCGACGGCGACAAACTCATATACGAGTTGATCAGCGGCGGAATATTCTCGCCTCGCTCGCGCACCTGCTGGCACAGCGTGCGGTGATCCTCATTGTAATTATCGCCCGTGAACATCTCATCGTACTTCTCGTAGTCGATATCCATCTCGACGGGGTCAAGACCCTCCATCAGCGCATCGCGGTCGGGGAAGTAGCGGTGCATAAAATAGATAATCATATTGCGAGCCTCGACGTTGAAATCGGTGTACATCGTCACCTTGCCGAAGAAATAGCGAGCCTCGGGATTGGTCACAATCAGTGCGCCAAGACCGTCCCAAAGGTTGTCTAACGCAAAGATACTCTTGTTGTTATCGCGCGATTGGTAGCGGGGTTGCACGAACGAGCGACCCAGCTCGATGGTCCACGGCAGGAACTCCTCGCGGAACTTGTCCGAGAAGCGGAAATAGTGCTCAGTCGAGAGGTGAGCGGGGTGAGTCGAGCGGCAGACGATGAAGCGGTAGCCACCCACGATTTCGCGCGCTGCGGGGTCCCAAACGATCAGCTGGCGGTAGCCGTCGGGTGCGGTATCGTCGTCGTCGATATCGACCTCGTTGCCCGTACCTCCGCCGGCGTTGCGGAACGAGACTTCGCGCAGGCGCCCGATCTCGCGCATCACGGCGGGCGAGTCGGCTGCGGTCACCACAAAGATCTCATTTCCAGCCTTGTTGGTATCGCGTAGCTTTTTGTCGGCAGTCAATTCGCGTTCGAGGTCCTCGCGCGGAATGGCGTCGATTATAGGTTTCATTTCACACATTATCAATAGGTCTATGGTACAAAGATAGCTATTTTAGTCTACTTGCAACGACTTTTCGACCTTATTTTTCATTTCATCGACCTTTTTACGTACAAATACCACCTGTTCGTCGTGTGATCCGACGGCCGCGAGCTCCTCGCGCGAGATGGGTTTTCCGAAGCGCAAGGTGAAGGTCTGACCCTTTTGGCGCACCATTTCGTCGACCAGCAGAATCATCTCGATGTTAAACTTCACGCCGAGCTTTTTGCGCAGGTTGGCGATGTTGTAGAAGCGGTTTGAGAGCTGACCCTCGACAAACACGGGAACAACCTGACGGTCAGTCGAATGTGCCTGCTTGATGAAGCTCTTTCGCCACGGCACGTCGGCCACGACGCCCTTTGTTCGGCGCGAGCACAGACCGGCGGGGAAGGTCATAATCGGCAGTTCGCCCTCGAAGGCCTCGCGCATACGGCGTGCGTACTCCGAATTTTGGCGTCCGAGCTTATTGACGGGCAGCCAGATGGGGCGCAGTGGCTCCATATACATCAGCAGGTCGTTGATCACCACGCGCACATCGCCCAGACGTGAGCCGATAGCCTCGGCCAGCATCATTCCGTCCATACCGCCGAAGGGGTGGTTCGAGGCGAAGATGTAGCGACCGTTGGGGTCGATCCCGTCGAAGCCTTCGACCTTGTATTGAATGTCGAGAATCTTGAATGCGCCGCGAATAAATTCGAGGGGTGACTTGTCGCCATAATTATCTATGGCACAATTGAGTACGTCTTCTTGAATCAGCCCGCGCAGCCACTTGATCACGAAGCGCGGAATGTAGCGTTTCAGGCGAGGAGCTTTGCTCTCCAAAATCTTATCGATGTCGATTCTATCCATAAAAAAGATTTTTATGGATACAAAGATAGAAATTATGCGCGAAATTCCTCTTTTTTTGAGTAACTTTACGCCCAAATATGCAAAAATGAACGAAACAACTACATATCATACTCCCGTATTGCTCTCTGAATCGGTAGATTTGCTGGCAATCGACCCCGATGGAACCTACGTCGATCTTACGTTCGGCGGCGGCGGACACTCGCGCCATATCCTCTCGAAGCTCTCGGAGCGTGGTCGCCTGTTCAGCTTCGACCAAGACCCCGACGCAAAGGCCAACTGCCCCGATGATCCCCGTTTCCACTTCGTCGAGAGCAATTTTCGCTTTCTGCGTGGAGCGTTGCGCTATCGCGGAGTCGAGCAGGTCGATGGCATTTTAGCCGATTTAGGCGTGTCGTCGCACCACTTCGACTGCACCGAGCGCGGATTCTCGTTTCGTGGCGAGGCGCCGCTCGATATGCGAATGAACTACCGCAACGGTCGCTCGGCCGCCGACATCGTCAATGAGGCCGATGCCGAGACGCTCACCCGCATCTTTGGCGAGTGGGGCGAGATCGACACCCCCTACAAGGCTGCCAACTGCATTGTGCGTGCACGTGCGGCGGCACCGATTCTTACGACGGCTCAGCTGGTCGAGGCGGTGGCACCCTGCACCCCGCGCAAGGACGAGAGTAAATTTCTCACTAAGTTGTTTCAGGCGCTGCGCATTGAGGTCAATGGCGAGATGGAGGCGTTGAAGATGGCTTTGGAGCAGAGTTTGAAGATGTTACGCCCGGGCGGACGCCTGTCGGTCATCTCGTACCACTCGCTCGAAGATCGTCTGGTGAAGAATTTTATGCGCAATGGCACATTTGCAGCGCAGGCCGAAAAGGATTTCTTCGGTCGCTCGACCACGCCGTGGCAACTCGTCACGCGTAAAGCCGTTGCCCCCTCGGCCGAGGAGATCGAGCGCAATCCCCGCTCACGTAGCGCCCGATTGCGTGCAGCCGAGAAATTGTAACCAACTATTGAATTGAACGACAATGAGATACGACGAAGATATCGAGATCGATCCCACCGAGCGTGAGGAGCGTGAACGGGCAGCGGCAGCAGCCGAGCGTGATCGTTTGATCCGCACTCAGGTGGTGCGTGTGATGACGGGTCAGGCCGACGAGGATCTGGCTGAGGACGAGCGTCTGCGTGCCGAACAAGAGGCGGCCGAGCAGGAGGCTCGTGAGGCCGAGGAGCGTCGCAAGAATAGTCCGCTGAACAAGCTGATCGGATTGCTGTTTACGGGCGATATTCTTGTGAATAAGGAGATTAGCCGTTACTATCCCTATTTGATCTGCTTTGCGTTGATGCTTCTGCTCAGTATCATCATTATGTTCTCGGCGCTCAGTCTGGGTATCAAGCGTTCGCGCCTCGAAAACGAATTGAAGGTGCTGCAAGAGCAGTCGATTCGTCAGTCGGAGCAACTCTATAAGGCTACCTCGCGCAGTGCGATCATCGAGCAGTCGAAGGCGCGCGGATTGAACCTCGAAGAGTTGCCTACACAAACCTATATAATTGACAATGACTAATTTATGCCCGAACAGAAACATACTATAAAACGTCAAATACGTCGTCGTGCGTTGTGGCTTTACGTCTTTTTCTTCTTGGCGGTGGTCATCATCGTGGCTCGTCTGGTCTATATCCAGCAGTTCAGCCAATCGACCGCCGACTACGCCAAGGTGATCTCGAATCGAATCCTCACTACGAAGACCCTCAAAGCGCGTCGTGGCGACATTCTGATGCGTGATGGCGAACCTTTGGCGACCGTGCTGCCGCTCTATCAAGTCTACTTCGACTTTGGCTCGGAGGCGCTCGACTCGGTAGAGCGTTACAACAAACTCTCGGACTCGCTGGCGGGTCTGCTGGGCAACTATTTCGCTCGTGAGGGCTACTCGAAGGCACATTTCAAGCAGATCCTGAATGGCTACCACAACTATGAGCGTATCGACGCCAAGGGTCGCCGCCACTATCGTTCGGTGGCGTTGCTGCCGCGCTGGATCGACTATCAGGAGTGGAGCCAGATCAAGCAGTTCACGCTGCTCAATTGGGACATCGGTATGACCTACAAATTGGAGGATAGTCTGACGCGAATCTTCCCGTTGGGCGATATTGCCAAGCGCACGGTGGGCAAGTATATGAACGACCGCATTAAGAATCCGTTTGGTATCGAGGATGTGTTCGATTCGATATTGCGAGGCGAGGACGGCATACAGTCGCACCAGCGCTTTGCGCACAATTTCACCTCGAATGTCGCCACTTCGAAGGTGGAGAAAGATCGCCCGAGGGTCGATGGCGTTGATATTGTGACCACGCTCGACCGCCGCATTCAGGAGATCTCGGACGTTGCGCTGCGCAAGAGTTTGGAGCGAAATATCTGTCAATGGGGTACGGCTATTGTGATGGACGTTGAGACGGGCGAGATTCTGTCGATGTCGAATCTCTCGCGCAACTCGTCGGGTCAATATTTCGAAACGGAGGACAATGCTTACAAGCGTACTGTCCCCGGTTCGACCATCAAATTGTCGGCACTTTTGGCGCTGGTTGAGGACAAAGGTTACGACATCGACGCCTCGTTTAGCGTTGTTGAGGGTAAGGTGACTTCGGTTGCGAGGGGAGTCTATGTCCCGATTGGTAATGGTAAAGTGAATGATACTCACCCGTTTCACGATACGATGACGCTCAAAACCGCTATGGCTGAGTCGTCAAATATCTATTTCGCCAATGCGATACATAAAAACTACAAAGACGATCCGAAGCGCTATGTCGATTTTCTGCGCAAGTTGCATTTGGATCGCCCGATGGGTTTGACCGAGTTTGGCGAAACCGAGCCTCTGTTCTGCGACTACGACCCCAACGATCAAGCTGTTCTCAATCGTTGGTTGTGGGACAACCGCTTGCCCCGTATTGCATTTGGATACGTAAACGAGTACTCGCCTATACAGATAGCAACGCTCTATAATGCCGTGGCAAATGGTGGTCGAATGGTTGCACCGAAACTGATCCGCGAACTGCGCAAAGATGGTCGCACGATTCAAAAGTTCGAAACCAAGGTGCTCAATGAGCGTATCTGCTCGCCCGCCTCGCTGGCGAAGGTGCAGGAGTGCTTGGAGGAGGTTGCATTGACGGGAACGGCTCGTCAGCATTTCATTCGTGACACAGCCTTGTTCCGCGTGGCGGCAAAGACGGGTACAGCCGAGTTGTCCGATACGGAACACTTGGGCAGTATGGTTGCCTACTTCCCCACCGACGCTCCGAAATACACCATTATGGTGACGGTCAAGAGTGGCGGAGGTGCATATTATGGTACGCAGGTGGCGGGTCCCGTGGTGCGCGACATCATTTACAGTCTCTACACGATGGAGAGCGAGTGGCGCAATCCGATCGAACCTTCGACCGTGCCTCACCGCCCGACGCAGGTCAAGGGTGGCAATACCGAGCAGATGCGCGAGGTGGCCTCGGAGCTCGATATGGCCTTCACGACCGATGTGCGTCGAGGCTGGTCGCTGGCCGAGGTGGACGACTCGACGCAGCGTGCCGAGTTCAGCGAGGTGGCGACCGACCAAAACAAAATGCCCCGTGTGGTGGGTATGGGTTTGAAGGACGCGATATACCTTTTGGAGAGTCGCGGTCTGCGTGTCGGATTTACGGGTCACGGACGCGTAACGAGCCAGAGCGTAGCGGCAGGAACGGCCGTGCGTCGTGGCGATTATGTGCAGTTAGTACTTAAATAACAACAAGATAGAGAGAATGAAACAAGTTAAAGATATAATTTCCGACATCTCGTGCCGAGTAGTTGGCTCGGAGATGACCGAGGTGCGTGCGCTGACGCTCGACTCGCGTCGTGTCGAGGCGGGGACGATGTTCTTTGCCGTTGTGGGTACGGCGACCGACGGTCACGCCTACATCGAGGGCGCAATCGAGCGCGGTGCGGTGGCGGTGGTCTGCCAGCAGCTGCCCGAGAAGTTGCACGATGAGGTCTGCTACGTGGTGGTTGAGGATACGTCGGCGGTGGTCGGACAGATGGCGTCGAACTTCTACGACCGCCCCTCGGAGCAGTTGAAGCTGGTCGGCATCACGGGCACAAACGGCAAAACGACAACCGTGACGCTGCTCTATGAGATGTTCCGTGCGTTGGGTTATCGTGTGGGTCTGCTATCGACGGTCGAAAATCGTATCGACGGTCGTGTAGTACCCTCGACCCATACCACGCCCGACCCCGTAACGCTCAACGCCCTGCTGGCGGAGATGGTCGAGGTGGGTTGCGACTACTGCTTTATGGAGGTGTCGTCGCACAGCATTGTGCAGCGTCGCATTGGCGGTCTGCACTTCGCGGGAGCGCTGTTCTCGAACATCACCCACGACCATCTGGACTACCATAAGACCTTCGCGGAGTATATCCGTGCCAAGAAGATGTTCTTCGACGAGCTGCCGCGTGATGCCTTTGCGCTGGTCAATATCGACGACCGCAATGGCGAGGTGATGGTGCAGAATACACGTGCGCGCGTGAGCCGTTTGTCGTTGCGCTCGATGGCCGATTTTGTGGGTCGTGTGATCGAAATGCACCTCGACGGAATGTTGTTGCGCTTGGACGGACGCGAGCTGTGGGTGCGCTTCCTCGGTCGATTCAACGCCTATAACCTGCTGACGGTCTATGGCGCGGCGGTGCTGCTCGGTGCTGATAAGGAGGAGGTGCTGCGAGTGTTGTCGATGTTGGAGTCGGTCAATGGACGCTTCGAGGCGCTGCGTTCGGAGGACGGCGTTACGGCGATTGTCGATTATGCGCATACACCCGACGCGTTGCAGAATGTGATCGATACGATCAACGATATTCGCGGTGCGGGACGACTGACCGTTGTGGTTGGTTGTGGTGGCAACCGCGACAAGACCAAGCGTCCCGAGATGGCTCAGATAGCAGTTCGCGGTGGCGACAATGCGATTCTGACCTCGGACAATCCGCGTGGCGAGGATCCCAATGCGATTTTGGACGATATGGTTGCGGGCTTGGAGCCGACGGATCGCTACCTGCGCATTGTGGATCGTCGTGAGGCTATTCGCACGGCGGTGATGCTGGCCGAGGCGGGCGATGTGATTCTCATTGCGGGCAAGGGGCACGAGACCTATCAGGAGGTGGAGGGCGTCAAGCACCACTTCGACGATCGAGAGCAGGTGCGCGAGGCGTTTGCTGCGCTGCGTCGCAAGGCTAACTAATTGAAACACATAACGGAAACAAAAAAACTAAACCAAACCAATGTTATATTCACTTTTTGAGTATTTGGGCGATGCGTTTTCGCTGCCCGGAGCAGGAATGTTCCAATATTTGTCGTTTCGTGCGGCGATGGCCATCATCACTGCGCTGTTGATCGCCATCGTCTTCGGTCGCAAGATTATCGACCGCCTGGCGCGCTTGCAGATCGGCGAGGAGATTCGTAACCTCGGCCTCGAAGGTCAGATGCAGAAGAAGGGGACCCCGACGATGGGCGGTATCATCATTCTGCTGGCGATCGTGGTGCCGATGTTGCTGTTCTGCGACCTCACGAACATCTACATTCAGCTGATGCTCGTCTCGACCATCTGGTTGGGCGCAATCGGTGGTGCTGACGACTACATCAAGGTTTTCCGCCACAACAAGGAGGGTTTGAAGGGTCGTTTCAAGATCGTGGGTCAGGTTGGCTTGGGCGTGATCGTGGGTACGACGATGTGGCTCAATGCCGATATCGTGGTGCGCGAGGGTGCAAGCCTGCCGAGCGAATTGCGTGGCGAGGTTGTCGAGCAGAACTACTTCGCTCCCGAGCAGGGTAAAGTGACCGAAACGGTTGTAACTGAGAGTGTTAAAACTACGCAGACGACCATTCCGTTCATCAAGGACAACGAATTTGACTACAAATGGCTGGCGGGCGGCAACGAGACGCTCGGTTGGCTGGTCTACGTTCTGGTGGCGATTTTCGTCATCACGGCGGTGTCGAACGGAGCCAATCTGACCGACGGTCTGGACGGCTTGGTTACGGGCGTATCGGCACCGATTGTGGTCGTGCTGGGTGTGTTGGCATACCTTTCGGGACATATCGTTTATGCTGATTATCTGAATATTATGTATATCCCGCATAGTGGCGAGCTGGTTGTCTTTGCGGCGGCAATGACGGGCGCACTGATCGGTTTTCTGTGGTACAACTCGTTCCCCGCGCAGGTGTTTATGGGCGATACGGGCTCGCTGGCAATCGGCGGTATCATCGCGGTCTTTGCGCTGCTGATCCGCAAGGAGTTGCTGCTGCCCGTGATGTGCGGTATCTTCCTCATCGAGGCGCTCTCGGTGATGATTCAGGTGACCTACTTCAAATATACAAAACGTAAATATGGCGAGGGTCGACGTGTATTCCTGATGTCGCCGCTGCACCACCACTACCAGAAACGTGGCTTCCACGAGGTGAAGATCGTCAACCGCTTCTGGATCGTGTCGATTCTGCTGGCGGCCGTTGCACTCGTAACCCTCAAAATCCGATAAAACAATGGAACAGAAGAAGATAGTAGTGCTGGGTGGCGGTATCAGCGGATACGGCTCGGCAATTTTGGCAAAGAATGCTGGCTATGCGACCTTCCTCTCGGACGCGGGTCGCATTGCCGATCGCTATAAGGCTAAGCTCGATGAGTTTGGCGTCGAGTACGAGGAGGGCGGTCACACGATGGAGCGCATTCTGGCGGCCGACGAGGTTGTCAAGAGCCCCGGTATCCCCGAGAAGGCGGCGGTTGTGAAGGCTCTGCGTGCGCAGGGAACGCCCATCATCTCGGAGATCGAGTTTGCGGGTCGCTTTACCGACGGCGCGCGAACGATCTGTATCACAGGTTCTAACGGCAAGACCACGACCACCTCGCTCATCTATAAGATTCTGTGCGATGCGGGCTACAACGTGGCACTCGGTGGCAACATCGGTGAGAGCTTCGCCTACTCGGTGGCTACGGGCGACTACGATTGGTATGTGTTGGAACTCAGCTCGTTCCAGCTCGATGGTATGTACGATTTCCGTGCCGACATCGCCGTGCTGATGAACATCACGCCCGACCATTTGGATCGCTACGACTACTGTTTCCAGAACTATATCGACTCGAAAATGCGTATCATTCGCAATCAGCACGGACGTAGCGCATTCATCTATTCGGCTGATGATCCGGTGATTGCGGAGCAACTGCCCAAGTACGACCTGAATATGCGCCAGCTGCCCTTTGCCGCTAAGACGGTGGTGGCGAGTGGCGATGGCGATGCGTTCCTCTACAACGACGGCACCTTCACGGCGACCTATGGCCGACGCTCGGTGGCAATCGACACGGCGAAGATGAAGATCAAGGGTCTGCACAACGCCTACGACGCTATGGCGGCCTCGCTGGCGGCTTTGGCGGCGGGTGTCGATGCCAAGCAGGTGCGCCGCTCGGTCGAGAGCTTTGGCGGTGTCGAACACCGTTTGGAGGTTGTGAAGGAGTGCGATAAGGTGCTGTGGATCAACGACTCAAAGGCTACGAATGTCGATTCGGTTTGGTACGCTTTGGAGAGTATGACCCGCCCGACGGTGTGGATCGCAGGCGGTACGGACAAGGGCAACGACTACGCTCCGCTGATGGATTTCGCACGCGAGAAGGTGCATACGCTCATCTGTATGGGTGTTGATAATCAGAAACTTATCGATAGCTTCACGGGCACGATTCCCACGATCCGCGACACTCACTCGTTGGACGAAGCGATGACGGCGGCACGTGAGGCGGCGCGTGAGGGCGATGTTGTGTTGCTTTCGCCCGCTTGTGCGAGCTTCGATCTGTTCCGCAACTACGAGGCTCGTGGCGAGGAGTTCAAGCAGTGGGTAAACGAAAACGTAAAATAATCACCCCGCAAAACGATGGCAAAAACGACTGAAAATCAAGAAGAACAGAGCTTTTGGAGCCGACTCTTCACGGGCGACCGAGTCCTGTGGACGATCGTCGCAGCGCTGATGGTGATGTCGATTTTGGTGGTCTATTCGTCGACCGCAAAGATGGTCTACCAGGGTGCGAGCGACACGGGAACCTACTCCTATATGTTCAAGCAGATCTGCTTCGTGGGGTTGGGTTTGGGCGTTATGCTGTGGGTGCACAAGGTCGATTACGAGAAGTATCGCACGTGGGCGTGGGTGGTCTATGGAGGCGCACTGCTGCTGACCATTGCGGCCTATGTGCCCGGTATCGGCTTGGTTGTCAATGGCGCACGACGTTGGATTCCGCTGGGATTTATGACCCTGCAACCCTCTGAGCTATTGAAAGTTACAACGATTATGATCCTTGCCAAGCAACTCGGCGCACGTCAGCGTAACATCGAAAATATGGCGCTGCTGCCTCCTCTGGAATTTTGGCGTTGGGGACGCACGTGGCGACGTGTCAAACGCATACTCACCGAGAGTACCATACCCATTTTGGGACCGGTGGTGTTGTCGTGTGCGGTGATTCTGCCTGCACACACCTCGTCGGCGGCGCTGTTGTTCGTTACGTGTTGGATTATGCTGGCCATCGGACGTGTGCGCAAGGGTGAGTTGGGGCGTTTGATGTTCTTGGCGATTGCGGCGGCACTGCTGGCAATGGGTGCGCTCAACATCGGACGTAGCGATACGGCGGCGGGACGTATGGACGTGTGGATCAGTACGTTATTCGGCGACGAGCAGGTTCCCATCGAGGATCTGAGCGATACTCAACGCTCGATGATTGCCATCTACAATGGTGGTCTGACGGGTATGGGCGCGGGACAGAGCCTGATGCGTGTGGAGCTGATTCACCCCGAGTGCGATTACGCGTTTGCGTTTATTGTCGAGGAGTATGGATTGCTGTTTGCGATCTTGATTATGATGTTGTACTTGTGGATTTTCTACCGTTGTAAGGTGATTTTCGATGGGTGCGCATCGGGATTCCCGTCGCTACTTGTGCTGGGATTGGGGTTGATGATCACCTTGCAGGCGTTGGTGCACATCTTGGTGACGATCAATTTCGCTCCCGAGACGGGTCAGCCACTGCCATTTATCAGCCACGGCGGTTCGTCGATCATCTCGGCATCGCTGGCGTTGGGAATGGTGCTGGGCGTGAGCCGTGCGCTGGCCGATAAAACTCTCGACCGCCCGCGCTCGGAATCGCTCTACGAGAAGTAGGCATACCTATATATTATATATAAGGAGTGTTGGCGACACGCACCTTCGGGGGCTGGGGCGGTCGCCGAAGGCGAGCCCCCGAAGGTGTGTCAAAATCGAAGATTTTGCCAAGAGGAATTCAAAATTCAAGATTGAGTTTTGAAAGTTGGATATAGTTGGCAAAAGAAAAATAGTAAAACACGCCCATATGGCGTGCAATCGCGGCGGCACGTCGCGCGCAACACAAAGGTTAATAAATGTAATAAACTGAAAATAACGAATATACAGAACGTATAAAGCAACTGATTCGCACCTTTGGAGCGCAAGCGACCAAGTCCCTCCCTGAGGGAGGGATTTAGGGTGGGGTCATAATTGCAACCGCGATTGAAAATCGCGCGCAACACAAAGGTAAATAAACGTAACAAACTGAAAATAACGAATATACGATATGAAACGCATAATACTTAGCGGCGGAGGCACGGGAGGCCATATCTACCCTGCGGTGGCGGTGGCCGAGGCTTTGAAGCGTCGTTTTGGCGACGAGGTCGAGCTGCTGTTTGTCGGTGCCGAGGGCAAAATGGAGATGGAGAAGGTGCCTGCATTGGGTTATAAGATTGTCGGTCTGCCGACGGCGGGACTGCAACGAAGATTGACGCTCTCGAACTTTGCGCTGCCCTTCAAGGTGGCAAAGAGCATCTCGAAGGCGAAGCGTGTGATCCGCGAATTTGGAGCCGACATCGTGGTAGGTTTTGGTGGTTATGCCAGCGCACCGGTGCTGTGGGCGGCACAACGTATGGGCGTGCCGACGCTCATTCAGGAGCAAAACTCGTATGCGGGCGTAACGAATAAGATTCTGTCGCGCCGCGCGAAGAGGATCTGTGTGGCCTACGAGGGTATGGAGCGGTTCTTCCCTGCTGAGCGTATCGTGATGACAGGCAACCCGTTACGAGGTTCGTTTTCGGCTGCGGCGAGCGAGGCACGCAAGGAGGGCTTGGCACACTACGGGCTGAGCGAGGATCGTCCCGTTGTGCTGGTTGTCGGTGGTTCGTTAGGCACCCGAACGCTCAACGAAATGATGAAGCGTTGGGTGGCAGAGCAGACCGAAACGCCTAAGATTCAGGTGATTTGGCAGACGGGTAAATACTACGAGCGCGAGATGAAGGAGTTCTTCGCGGCGCACCCGACCGAGGGTGTTTGGCAGGGGGCGTTCATCAATCGTATGGATCTGGCATACGCGGCAGCCGATCTGGTGATCTCGCGCAGTGGTGCGTGCACCGTTTCGGAGCTGTGCCTGGTGGGTTGTGCAACGCTGTTTGTGCCCTCGCCCAACGTGGCGGAGGACCACCAGACCAAGAATGCAATGGCGCTGGTCGAGAAGGGTGCAGCCGAGATTGTGCGCGACGCGGAGGCGGTCGAGAAGGCTATGGCACGTGCCGAGGCGCTGCTCGCTGACGAGGAGCGTTTGAAGGCGTTGCGTGAGAATATTGCCGCGTTGGGAATTGCCGACTCGGCTGATCGTGTGGCTGCGCAAGTGGCTGAGATAGTTGGACTTAAATAGTGAAGAAGATGAACAACAAAAGCATATATTTCGTCGGAATCGGCGGTATCGGAATGAGTGCCTTGGCGCGCTATTTTATGCACGAGGGCTATCGTGTGGGCGGCTACGACCGCACGCCGTCGCCCCTGACCGAGCAACTCGAACAGGAGGGTGCGTCGATCCACTACGACGATAACATCGAGCTGATTGCGCCCGAGTTTCGTGATCCGAGCTCGACGCGCGTGATCTATACCCCCGCTGTGCCTGCCGACCACACGGAGCTGTGCTACTTCCGCGAGGGCGGTTTCGAGGTGATCAAACGCTCGCAAATGCTTGGTCTGCTGTGCGAAGGCAACTACGTGATGGCGGTTGCGGGAACGCACGGCAAGACCACAACCTCGACCCTCGTGGCGTGGTTGAACCACCGCGCGGCAGGGTGCGGAAAGGCTGTGTTGGGCGGTATCTCGAAGAATTTCGCAAGCAATTTAGTGCTCGGCGAGGGTCGTCGTATGACGGTCGAGGCCGATGAGTTCGATCGCTCGTTCCTGCGCCTCTCGCCCGACGTGGCGGTGATCACCTCGGCCGATGCCGACCACCTCGATATCTATGGTACGCACGAGGCAGTGAAGGAGGCCTTCTCGCAGTTTGTCGATCGTATCCGCGAGGGGGGTACGCTCGTGATCAAGAAGGGTGTCGATGTGGCGATTAACAATCAGGCAATCAATGTGTTCCGATATTCGTACGACGAGCCGTGCGACTTCTATGCCTCGAATATCTCGACCGACGAGGGCGGCTATTATACCTTCGATGTGAACTGTCCCGATGGGGTGCTCGGCGCGCTTCGTTTGGGCATTCCGGGTTGGGTCAATGTCGAGAATGCGGTGGCTGCGGTGGCGATGTTGTGGGCGGCGGCAAAGGCCGAAAATCGTCCGTTGGATATCACCGAACTGCGCGCGGCACTCAATGAGTTTCAAGGTGTTAAGCGTCGTTTCGAGTTCTACGTCAATACCCCCAAGCAGGTCTATATGGACGACTATGCGCACCACCCGCGCGAGTTGGGTGCGGCGATCTCGTCGGTGCGTGCGATGTTCCCCGCGCGACACCTCACGGCGATCTTCCAACCCCACCTCTACACTCGCACGCGCGACCTCTATGACGGTTTTGCCGAGGCGCTGTCGATGGCCGACGAGGTGGTGCTGCTGCCGATCTACCCCGCGCGCGAGCTGCCCATCGAGGGCGTGACGGCGGAGCTGATTGCGGGCGAGTTGAAGGTCCCCTATCGCATTGTCGAGTTGGAGGAGCTGGCTCAGACAATCGAGCAGATGACAACCGATGTTGTGGTTAGTTTCGGTGCGGGCAGCATCGACCGACAGACCGAGGCGCTGGCTGCTGTTGCACGTGCTAAAAGCCTCTAAATTAAGCGAATAAAGAGATGAAAAAAATAGGTACAATCATAGCGTTTGTGGTGTTTTGGGCGGTCATTGCGGCGGTGATGTTCTTTGTTGGACGTAGCGCGTCGCAGCAGGCCGAGGTGCAGACACTCACGGGGCTGGACGTGACGGTGATCGACAGCGCAAGCCGACATATGGTCGACGGTGCGACGGTGCGACGTTGGCTCTCGGCGGCGCAGATCAAGGTCGAGGGTGTGCGTGCTGCCGACGCTCCGCTGACCGAGATCGAGCAGACGATCCTCGCACACGGACACGTGCGCACGGCCGAGGCATACCTCTCGCCCGAGGGTCGGGTGAAGGTCGAGGTGACGCAACACGCCCCGACGATGCGTATGATCCTCGACGGTGGCTACGATTTCTACCTCACGGAGCGTGGCGAGGTGTTCCGCTCGCCCGAGCTCTCGGCGGCCTATGTGCCCGTGATTACGGGTCGTTTCGACGTTCCGTTTTCGGCCAAGCACGAGGGCGCGACCGATACGCAGTTGCAGTTGAAACTCAGTAAGTTAGATTCATTGATCGACGTCGTTGAGGAGGCTCGCAACGAGCTGATGATCGAGCGTCGGGCCATTCAGCGTCAGCGTTCGAAGTTGCGCAGTCGAACGGTCAAAAAGGGTCTGTTCGAGTCGAAAGATGAGTTTGAACATCGCAGTGCGCTCCTGAAACAGACCAAAAAGGATTCGGGTGCGCTCTACACCTATCGAATGCGCGAGCGCCAGAAATCGATCGACCGAAAGCAGATCGAGATTGAAGGTTTGATCGAAAAGCAAAAAAAGTTACGAAAAAACTACGAAGATTTCATTAATCTCACTAACTTTGTGAAATTGATTGAAGGTGACGACTTCTGGCAGGCCCAGATAGTCGAAATTGTCGTATTCCAATCGCAGGACGGCGCTCTGTTTCTGCGACTTGTGCCCCGTGCGGGTAACCATACGATCATTTTTGGTCGAATCGAGAAGGTCGAGCGTAAACTCGACCGCTTGATGCGTTTCTATCGAGAGGGCCTCGATCGTGAGGGTTGGAACACCTTCCGCACGATCGATATCCGTTTCGACGACCGAGTGGTCTGCACAAGAAGGTAGGCGACGAGCGGGGACGAGAAATTCAAAATTAATCTGCCTTCGGCGTGTCATTATCTGCGGCTCGCGCAAACGTAGTTGCGCGACCCCCCCCAGCCGCAGATAATGAGATTGGGGGGTGGCAAAGAAAAAGTAAAACACGCCCATATGGCGTGCAACCGCGATTGAAAATCGCGCGTGGCGAAAGCAAATGCCTGACCCGCAAGTTATCGGTGTGCACCCTCGGAGCGCAAGCGACCAAGTCCCTCCCTGAGGGAGGGATTTAGGGTGGGGTCAGATTTGCAGCCGCGATTGAAAATCGCGCGGTCGAAAGCAAATGCCTGACCCGCACGACATTAAGTAACGAATAAAGAATAAAAAACTATATATACACGTGGAAAAGAAGAACTACATAGTAGCAATTGATCTCGGCTCGCACAACATCACCGTAGCTGCGGCTACGCGCGGTGCCGACAATAAGATGAAGGTCGAGGCTGTGGTACGTGAGGGGTCGAAGGGCGTGGTTGGTGGCGCCATCGACAACATCAACTTGGCAACGGAATCGCTCAATTCGGCGGTGACGAAGCTCGAAGAGAAGCTCGGAATCAAGGTCTTTGAGGCCTATTTCGGTATCTCGGGCGACTTTATTCGTTGCGCGAGCCACACCGATTGGGTGTCGGTGGGCGACTACACTAACGGCGTCAGCAAGAGCGACGTCGACGAACTCTATGCACGTATGGAGAAGGTGAGCGCACCGAGTGGCGATGAGGTGATTTTGGAGCGTATCCCCCAGAATTTCGTCGTCGATGGCAACAAAGAGGTGCCCAATCCCGTCGGTTCGTTCGGTCAGAGCCTCTCGTCGACGTTCAATTTCATTCTCTGTCTGCATACGCCCATTCAGCGCTTGACCAATGCTGCTTTGAAGTTGGGTATCAAACCGTTGGCTATCCATATCAACCCGCTGGTGACGGCCGAAACTCTGCTCGCTCAAGACGAGAAGGAGGAGGGCGTAGCGGTCGTAGACTTGGGTAGCGATGTGACCGATGTCACGATCTATTTCAACAACGTGGTGCGTTATGTTGCGTCGATTCCGATGGGTTCGGAGGCAATCAATGGCGATATCCGTGCGTTGAGTATTCCCGATAAATACATTGAGAAACTGAAAGTTAAGTTCGGTCGCGCGGTGGTTGCAAATGCTACGGAGGATATGCGTATCAAGTACCGCACGCCCAAGGGCGAGAAGAGCATTTTGCAGTGCAATCTGGCGGCTGCAATTGAGGCTCGTGTGCACGATTTCGCCGATCTGGTGGTCGAGGAGATCAAGCAGGCAGGCTTCGAGAAGAAGTTGCCCTATGGCATCGTGCTGACGGGTGGCGGTGCAAATCTCGAAGATATTGCCGAGGCATTTACGATCCATACGGGTATCGATACGCGTATCGGCGTGCCCGATAAGGTGGTTGACGAGGAGTCGGCTGACTTGGTCGATGGCCCTGAGTTTGCGACAGTTACGGGTCTATTGTGGAACGCTTTGCAGTCGGGTACGTATTGTATGGTCGACCATCGTCCGCAGCCCGCTCAGCCCACGCAACCCGTTCAGCCTCAGCCCACGCCGCGTGTGACTCCCGCGCCTGCGCCTACGTCGGCACAGCGTCCCGTGCAGCCCACGCCTCAGCCCGTGAAACCTCGTACGATCAACGATACGTATGGCGCTAAGCAGCAGACAGTTGAGCAGCCCGCTCCCGCCCCTGCCCCTGCCCCTGCTCCCCAAACTCCGCCGACTCCCGTAGTCGAGCCGACCGAGCCCAAGGAGCCTCAGGGCGAGCCGACGCACGATGAGGAGGACAACACCCCGAAGAAGAGTGGCGGTCTGTTTGGCAAGATCAAGGGTTGGACCGAGAAGCTGACCGAGAAGCTCGAAAAGATGGACGGTAATGACGATTACATTTAATCCTCAAAACTCAAACGACGATGAATGACGATGTATTGAACTCGATACAGGCGGAGCGTTCGGAGGCCTCGGAGTCGCACATTATGGTGGTTGGCGTCGGTGGAGGAGGCAGCAATGCGGTCAATTTTATGCGCGAGCTGCATATCCAAGATGTCAATTATATGGTGTGCAACACCGATCAGCAGGCGCTGGACATCAGTCCCGTTGAGTTGAAGGTACGTCTTGGAGCGAGTGGCGAGGGTGCAGGCAATAACCCTGCCGAGGGTCGTCGTGCCGCGATCGAGAGCCTCGACGTAATCAAGCAGAGTTTCCAGAATTACTCGACCAAGATGGTCTTTATCGCTGCGGCGATGGGTGGTGGAACGGGTACGGGTGCTTCGCCCGTGATCGCTAAGTTGGCTCGTGAGATGGGTATCCTCTCAGTTGCTATCGTGACCACGCCAATCCGTGACGAGGGTCCGCTGCGCTATCAGCAGGCGTTGGAGGGTATCGAGGAGCTGCGACAGAGTGTCGATTCGCTGCTGATTATCGATAGCGACCACATTGCCAAGATGGCTCTGAATATGAAATTCAACGACGCTATGTCGTTGCCCGATAAGGTGTTGGCGTCGGCAGCCAAGGGTATTGCCGAGATCATCACCATCAAGAGTTCGCGTACGAATATCGACTTCGCCGATGTGTCGCGTGTGCTGCGCAACAGAGGACGCACGCATATGGGCGTTGGTCGTGCGGCGGGCGAGAACCGCGCCGAGATGGCTGCACGCAGTGCGTTGAATGCGCCGCTGCTGGATAGCTGTTCGATTCGTGGCGCACGAACTATCTTGCTCAATATCAGCTGCGTAGATAGCGAAAGTCTGGTGTACAACGAGTTGATGACGATCCTCAAAGTGATTCAGTCGGAGGCAAAGTATATCGACGAGCGAGGCAAGTTGCGCATTGCCGACATCATCTGGGGCAATAGCGAGAAGGCCGATCTCGGTGAGGATTTGGAGGTTATCGTTGTGGCGACGAACTTTGCTGAGGTCGATCCGAAGGCTGTTGTAAAAGAGCCTGCAACCGACGAGGACACCGACGAAACTGCCGACGAAACCGAGAACACGGACGTGAATGCAGATGAGAGCACCGACGAAATCGCTGATGAGAGCACCGACGAAATTGCAACCGAGCAGGAGCAGTCGGAGGAGCAGTCTGATGAGCGCAAGAGGCCTCAGATTACGAGCAGAACGGTATGGGAGGAGCTTAAATCAATTGCTAATCGTGTGATTAGTACCGTCGAGGAGGCGTTAGGTGATCAGGACGATTGTAAGTTTTAATCTATAAAACTGAGAGAACAATGAATGACGATGTATTGAATTCGTTACAGGCGGAGCGCTCGACCGCATCGAAATCACACATTATGGTGATCGGTGTTGGTGGTGCGGGCGGTAATGCCGTGAATCATATGTACCACCTCGGCATCAAAGATGTCGATTTTATGGTCTGCAATACCGACCAGCAGGCACTCGACATCAGTCCCGTCGAGTTTAAGGTCCGTCTGGGTGACGACGGTCTGGGTGCAGGCAACGATCCTGCGGTGGGTCGTCGTGCCGCAATCACAAGCCTCGATATGGTCAAGCAGAAATTCGAAAATCTCTCGACCAAGATGATCTTCATCACCGCCGGAATGGGTGGTGGTACGGGTACGGGAGCCTCGCCCGTGATCGCCAAGGCGGCACGCGAGATGGGTATCCTGACCGTTGCTATCGTCACCTCGCCGCTGAAAATCGAGGGTCAGATTCGCTACAAGCAGGCGATGGCGGGTATCGAGGAGTTGAAGGGTTGCGTCGATTCGCTGCTCATTATCAACAACGACAATATTATGGCGATGGGTGGTCGTATGACGGTCGATGATGCCTTTTCGTTGGCTGACGATGTGTTGGCATCGGCGGCAAAGGGTATCGCCGAGATCATCACCATCAAGAGCCCGCGTACGAATATCGACTTTGCCGATGTGTCGAAGGTGATGACCAATAGCGGTCGCACGCATATGGGTGTTGGTCGTGCGAAGGGTGAGGATCGCGCCGAGACGGCTGCGCGCAACTCGCTCCACTCGCCCCTGTTGGATCACAATTCGATCCGCGGTGCGAAGAATATCTTGCTGAATATCAGTTGCGACAAGCGCGAAAATATGATGTACCACGAGCTGACGACCATTCTCGAAGTGATCCAGAGCGAGGCAAAATATACCGACGAAAATGGTATGTTGCACGACGCAAATATCATTTGGGGTAACAGCGCCAAGCCCTCGTTGCGTGACGAGATGGAGGTGATTGTGGTTGCAACGGGCTTCGAGGCTCAGATCGACGAGGCGGCTGAGAATCAGGGTGTTGGTGCTGCGGCGACGCCGCTCCATACACCCGTTTCGGGTCCTGCGACGTTGCCCCCGCGCAGCAATAACGAGGGTGCAGCAACGGCGAAGCGTGTGGCGGCTGCGGTTCATCGTCCGATGACGCCCGTGGTTTTGCAGCCTCGCAAGAACCGCTACACGCAGATCGAGGAGATGAAGCGCACGCCCGGCTACGTGCGTCGTAAGGTGGCGATGAAGGTTATGGAGTCGACAGCGGGCACGAAGTCGGTCAGCGCCGAGCAGATCGACGAGCCGACAACTCGCAAAGCCGAGATGCCGCAGAGTGTGGATCTGTTTGGCAATAGTACGTCTAACTAAAACGTAAAGATTTGATTACTATCCCGTTAGCTATAATAGCCTTAGGGCAGTTCGAGCCTTCGTCGGTGATCGCAATGTCGATCGTGCTGGCTCTGTTGTTGTGCGTTTCGGCGTTCGTTTCGGGCTCCGAGACCGCATTTTTCTCGCTCACCTCGCAGCAGATCCGCGAGATGAAGGAGAGCCGAACCCAATCCTCGGAAACCATCATTCGACTGCTCACGCAGAGCGACCGATTGTTGGCTACGATTCTGATTGTCAATAATTTGGTAAATATCTGTATCACGATCATTTCGGCTCGAATCGTCGATTTGGTGTTCGTGTTCCAGTCGGCAACGTGGACCTTCGTCTTTAAGACGGTCTGTGTGACCTTCCTGTTGTTGTTGTTCGGTGAGATTCTGCCCAAGGTGCTCGCAAATTCGAATCCGTTGCGTGTGGCTCGCTTTGCGGCTCCGCCTTTGTCGGCTTTGGCGGTGATTGTCAAGCCGTTAGCGTCGGTTTTGGTGCGCACGGGAAGCTCGATCAGCAACCGCTTCGAGGCCAAGCGCGACAACCTCTCGATGGACGAATTGTCGAACGCAATCGACCTCGCCTCGACCGACCAAACGCAGGAGGAACGCAAGATGTTGTCGGGTATCGTCAACTTCGTCAATACCGATGTTTCGGAGATTATGAAGCCCCGAATCGACATCGTTGCGGTCGAGATCAATGAGAGCTATTCGGCTGTAAAAGAGCACATTATCAAGTCGGGATACTCGCGTATTCCGGTCTATGAGGAGAGCGCCGACAACATCAAAGGCGTGCTCTATGTCAAGGACCTGATCCCCTATATCCACAACGACGACACGTTCGAATGGGTGTCGTTGTTGCGCCAGCCCTACTACATTCCCGCACACAAGAAGATCAACGACCTGCTCGAAGAGTTCCAGGCGACGAAGGTGCACTTGGCGATTGTGGTCGATGAGTATGGTTCGACGCTCGGTTTGGTGTCGTTGGAGGACATTTTGGAGGAGATCGTGGGTGAGATTTCGGACGAGAGCGACAACATCGAAACATTCTATACGAAGCTGCCCGACGGAGCGTATCTGTTTGAGGGTAAGACACATATCGGCGATTTTGAGCGAGTGATGACGCTCCCCGAGGAGGCGCTGACAGATGTCAAGGGCGAGGCCGAGACGCTTGCGGGACTGATGCTCGAAATCAAACGCGAACTGCTCAAAAAGGGCGACACGGTGACCACGCACGGACTGCGTCTGACGGTCAAGGCGGTCGATGGTCGTCGTGTGGATAAAATCCGCGTCGAGCGTATGGACTAAATTCTTATAATGCGATGAATCTCAATGCAATAGATGTCGTTGTGCGGGAGATCCCGACTGACGACTCGACTCTGTTTGCAGGGTTGAGCGACGGGGAGCGAGCGTATGCGTCGCAACTCGCTGCGGGGCGTCGTCGTGAGTGGGTGGCATGGCGCGCGCTGTTGCACGAGCAGAAAGAGCGTTGGAGGCTGAGCGAGAGAGCGTTACGAGTGGCGTATGCGGAGTCGGGCGAGCCGATTTTTGAGGGCATCGAGGGGTCGATTTCGGTGACCCATTCACGTCGATATGTGGCTTTGGCTCGCACGTGCGAGGGGCGTTGCGGAGTCGATATCGAGCAGCTCGATCGTAACTTCGAACGGATTGAGAATAAGTATATTAGCGACACCGAGCGCACGCTCACGTCGGCTGCCGATCAGCGTTTTCGGGCGGTGGTGTGGTGCGCCAAGGAGGCGGCATATAAGTGCTTGGGGCGTTCGGGGGTCGATTTCCGACGTGACCTGCGAATTAAGGAGGTCGATTTCGAGGGCGGACGAGTGCAAATCGAGGCTTTTGACCGCCTGCTCGAAGGTTCAATCCGCTGGCTCGACGGTGCGGTGCTCGTTGCCGTACGCGCGTAAATGTTGAAATTGATTTTCCGTTAAAAACAAAAAGAATACACCGCCCAAAACGAAAAAACCACCCCGCGATGGAGGTGGTTTTTCGTTTGATTGTCAGTGTGTTAGTCCTTTGTTGTGATCCACTGCCACAGCTCTTTATACGACGGTTTGCGACCGTGCATAAAGATTCCGATACGGTAGATTTTCGCCGCAACCCACACCATAAATATAAACGTCACAGCCAAAATCGCCAGCGACAGCAGCAGCTCCCACGTCGGCACATCGAACGGCAGACGTGCCATCATCACGATGGGCGACGTGAACGGGATCATACTGCACCATACCGACAGCGGCGCGTGCGGCTCCTTCATTGCGAACATCATCACCACCAGACCGATAATGATCGGCATCGTGATCGGGGTCTGGAACTGCTGCGAGTCCTGAATGTTGTCGACTGCACTACCCACCGCCGCAAACATCGCTGCATAAAGCAGGTAGCCGCCCAGGAAGTAGAGCAGGAAGCTACCAAAGAAACGCACGAGGAAGCCCACATCGGTGGCATTTGCCAGCATTGCGGCCATCTCGGGATCGACGCCCGCGCCCTCCATTGCAGCCAGATCGGCCGTGCCTGCCGAGATTGCGTTTGCGCTCTCGACCAGGTCGGTGGGCATCATAAACTGCATCACAAGCGAGCCTCCGACGAAGATAATCACCATCCAGATAACGAATTGCAGCACCGCAACCGAGGCGATACCCAATATCTTACCCATCATCAGCTGATAGGGACGTACGGTCGAAACCATCACTTCGAGCACCTTGCCGCTCTTCTCCTCGATGACGCCCTGCATCACCATCGAACCGTAGATGATCACGAACATATACATCACAAAACCAAAGATATAGGCCAAGCCGAACGCCAACACGCTCGAACTCTCCTTATCCTCTTCGTCCTCCTCGCCCAGCTTGTAGCTACGCAGCAGCACGTCGGCCTCGACCTCCTCCATAATCTGCGGCAGGTTGTCGATGTCGTACGCCTTCAAACGGTGCTGCTCGATGATCTCCTCGATGTCGCGCGCAATCGTACTCTCGACGTCCATCGTCGAGGTCGAATAGGAGTACAACGCCACATTCGAGGGGTTCTCGACGATGTCCTCGCCAATCACCAGAAAACCGTACATCTGCTCGTCGCTCTCCGCGCGCAACTCTTCGGGTGTCTGCGTGGTGGGCTCGTAGGCGATACTCTCGGACGAGGTGAGCGACGGCGCAATCACGCCACTGCGATCGACCACCGCAATACGCTTGGCCTCACCGACGTTGGTTGCCATAATGAACGACGTACCGACCATAATGCCCACCATCAACAGCGGGGTCAAAATGGTCGAAATGATGAAGCTCTTCTTCATCACACGCTCGCGGAACTCGCGGCCTATAATAATACCAATTGCCGACATAACTATTTCTCCTCTACGGTTTTAAGCTGGCCTGCTACGGCCTTGATGAATATATCGTTCATACTCGGAATGATCTCGCGGAACGAGCGCAACTCGACGCTGTCGTTGATCACCGAAATCACACCACGCACATCGCTATCGTCTTCGATGTGGATCTTCACTTGATTGTAGATTCCCTCGGCCGTCGTGCCATCGTCGAGCAACGTGCAGTGACCGTTGAGAGCCGCGAGCAGAGCCTCGCGCTCACCTCGGAAATCGACCTCGAAGATGTTGTTGCCGTGGCGGTGGCGCACCTCGTCGAGACGACCACTCAGAATGTTCTGCGACTTGTTAATCAGCGTGATATGGTCGCAAATCTCCTCGACGCTGGCCATATTGTGGGTCGAGAAGATGATGGTCGAGCCCTCATCACGCAGGCGCAAAATCTCCTGCTTCATCAGGTTGGCATTGATCGGATCGAAGCCCGAGAAGGGTTCATCGAAGATCAACAGCTCGGGCTGGTGCAATACCGTGACGATAAACTGCACCTTCTGCGCCATACCCTTGCTCAGATCCTCGACCTTCTTGTTCCACCAATCCTGAATGCCAAAGCGGATAAACCACTCCTTCAAGCGCACCGTAGCCTCACGACGCGACAGACCTTTCAGTCGTGCGAAATAGATAGCTTGGTCGCTGACTTTCATCTTCTTATAGAGTCCGCGCTCCTCGGGCATATATCCGATTCGATAGACGTCTTGCTGGGTCATAGGCTTGCCATTGAGCAGCACCGTACCCTCGTCGGCCATAATGATTCGATTGATAATTCGGATCAACGTAGTCTTGCCCGCGCCGTTGGGACCGAGCAGACCATAGACGCTTCCACGGGGAATCGAGAGCGAAACATCGTTCAAGGCGGTATGCTCGGCATAGCGCTTGGTAACGTGTTCGATACGAAGTAAATCCATAGTATTTGTTAAGTCTGTTTGTAAAAATTCTTGCGACAAAGTTATAAAATGTTCTGCGAAAATCAATAGAAATATATCGAAAAACGATAAGCGTAGTACGATTTTTTTCGAATTTTCGGGCTGAGGGCTGATCGAGGGGTGGTCGGTCGGCAAAATATGTGTATATTTGTCCTCGGAATACAATCACTTTATTTCGAGAATATGAAACGTTGCGTTTTGGTTACGGGCGGTGCCGGATATATCGGCTCGCATACGGCCGTCGAACTCATTGAGGCGGGTTACGACGTGGTGCTGGTGGATAATTTGTCGAACTCGGACGAGCAGGCCGTCGAGGGCGTGCGCCGAATTACGGGCGCCGAGATCCCCTTCGAGAAGGTCGATTGCTGCGACCGCGAGGCCTTCGAGCAGGTGTTCCGCAAGTATCGCTTCGATGCTGTGATCCATTTCGCTGCGTCGAAGGCGGTGGGCGAATCGGTCGAAAAACCGCTCCTGTACTACCGCAACAACCTCACTTCGTTTGTCAATGTGTTGGAGCTGATCAGCAAGTATGGCTGCTCAAATATCGTCTTTTCGTCGTCGGCTACGGTCTATGGCGAGGCTGATGTTCAGCCCGTTACGGAGCTTGCGCCCCGCAAACCTGCAACCTCGCCCTATGGTAATACCAAGCAGATGTGCGAGGATATTTTGCGTGATACGGTGGCAGCGGCGGGTGGCGCGATTCACGGCATTGCCCTGCGCTATTTCAACCCTATTGGCGCTCACCCTTCGGCTGAGATTGGCGAGTTGCCGCGCGGTGTGCCCCAGAACCTCGTTCCCTTTGTGACCCAGACGGCGGCGGGTATCCGCGAGTGTCTGAGTGTCTTTGGCGACGACTACGATACCCCCGACGGCTCGTGTATCCGCGACTATATCGACGTGGTCGATTTGGCGCGTGCACACGTGGTGGCAATCGGTCGTATGATTGAGGGGCGCAACAAGGAGAACTTCGAGATCTTCAACGTCGGAACGGGTCGAGGCGTGTCGGTTTTGGAGCTGGTGCGTGCATTCGAGCGTGTCAATAACCTCAAACTCAACTATCGCATTGCTCCCCGACGTGAAGGCGATGTGGTTAAGAATTGGGCAGATACTACGCTGGCTAACAACGAATTGGGTTGGCGTGCCGAGCGCTCGCTCGACGAAACCCTCGCCGCCGCGTGGAAGTGGCAACAGGAGGTGATGAAGCGGTAATGCTTAATTCAAAATTCAAGATTCAAAATTAAAGATTGAGTTTGCTAATTGAAAATTAAGTAGAAGAATAAAATATTAAAATCGAAATTCAATGAATTTCGTCATTATCTGCGGCTCGCCCGAAGGGCGACCCCCCCCAGCCGCAGATAATGAAACTCAATCAAAGCAAAGTAAAACCCTCCCCATATCGCGGGTGCATTTTGAATAACGCAAAAACCGCGCTCCAAACTCGGAGCGCGGTTTTTTTTACTTTCGGAGTGACAGACTCTTACTCGGTCTTGATATCCTTATTGACGTTCTTCGAGCCGATCAGCGCGTAGAACAACATATAAGCCAGACCTGCGATGATCACCCAGTAGCTTGCCAGGTAGTTACCCGTTGCGTCAACGATAGCGTTCTGCACGAGAGGCAGGATACCGCCACCGCAAACCAGCGCCATAAAGATACCCGAAGCCTTCTCGGTGTACTTACCCAGACCCTCAACTGCGAGGTTGAAGATACCGCCCCACATTACCGAGGTGCAAAGACCTACCAGCACCAACAGAGCAGCATTCACGGGAACGTTAGCCATTGCGAAGCCCTTAGCACCGTCGAATACGGGCAGATTGACCATCGTCTCGGGCGAGAGGATCATTGCACCTGCAACGAGCACCAGACCCACGATCGACGCGGTCGAGAGCATAGCCTTAGCCGAAACCTTGCTACCTACGGCAGCACCTACCAGACGACCGATCAACATCAGGAACCAGTAAGTACCTGCAACCGTACCAGCGATAGCGGTTGTCGAAACCTCGTTCAGCCACTTCTGCAATACGTTGGGAATACCCACCTCGACACCTACATAAATGAAGATAGCAACTGCGCCCAGCACAAAGTGGCGGAACGACATCGGACCGATCTTCGAGTTCTCCTCCTTAGCAGCAGCTGCGGGAGCGTTCTCGGGGATTGCGGTGCACGAAACCACGATAAATGCCAGCGCGAAGATAGCCAATGCGGTGTACATCAGACCATTGACGTCGCTAATCTGAGCCGCAGCGATGTTGGGGATCAGCAGACCGGTCAGAATAATCACAGCGGTACCCATCAACGAGTTGAACGAGCCACCGATCTGAATCAGCTGGTTACCCTTGTTACCGCCGCCGCCGAGCTTGTTCAGCATAGGGTTAACGACGATGTTGAGCATACACATCGAGAAACCTGCAACGAAGGCGCCGAGCAGATATACGCCGAAGCTCTCAGCGAAGCCCGAGATGGTCTGAATACCAACGCCAATGAAGCCGACCGAGATAGCGATCAGTGCGGTCTTTTTGTAGCCATACTTCGAGAGCATATTACCTGCGGGGATACCCATCACGGCGTATGCGATGAAGTTAGCGAATACGCCGAGCGTACCCATCCAGTTAGCCACACCGAATTGGTGTTTCAAAACGTCGCCCATAGGCGAAGCGAGGTTGGTAACGAACGAGATCATACCGAAAAGCAGGATCATCACGATGATTGCCAACACGTTACTTTTCTGTTTTTCCATAAGAAATTAGTTATTGTTTAGATTGTTAATTTAGTCGTTGTGTGGACTAAGTCCTACAAAATTAGCGCAAATTTTCGGAAATGGCTCTCGAATCAGAACAAAATTATTCAATTTACGCAGATTTTTTTGTCCGTGCCTACCTGTTTCGTTCGCCGATATAGGCGCAGAGGGTCATCAGCGAGTCGCGATATTCCGAGGGCGGGTAGTGCGACAATATGCGCGTGGCACTCTCGATATATTGACGCATTGTGCGCTCGGCAGCCTCGATACCACCGCGCGAGGCAACCATCTCCTGCAACGCAACACTCTGATCCTCAGTCGTGCAGTTGCGAATCTGCTCGATGATCTCGGCACGCTCCTCGTCCGAACACTCCTCCAACACGCATAACATCGGCAGCGTGATCTTGTGTTCGAGCAGATCGTTGCCCGAGGGTTTGCCCGTCTCGGCGTCGGGCGTATAGTCCAGAATATCGTCCTTGATCTGGAACGCCATACCGATACAATCGCCAAAGCGACGCATCTCGGCTACCTGTTGCGAGGTTGCACCGACGGTCAGTGCACCCACCGACGAGCTGATACCGAGCAACGTGGCGGTCTTTTTGTAGATCACGTCGAGGTAGGCGTCGCGCGTCATATCGAGTGCACGGCTGTGGGCGCTCTGCATAAGTTCGCCCTCGCACAGCTCGCCAATCGCTCCAACTACGTGAGTAACAATGTCATACTGTCCGCTGTGCATGCCGTTTGCGAAGGTCTTTGCTAAGATGTAATCGCCCACCAGAACGGCGTTGCGCGACTGCCACATTGCATTGACTGAGGGTTTTCCGCGGCGCATATTCGACTCGTCGATCACGTCGTCGTGAATGAGCGAAGCGGTATGCAACATCTCGACGATCGAGGCTGCGAGCAGTGTGCGGTGCGACGCTCCCGCCTGAGGGTTGCGGGCGAACATACCCGCCGCCAGCAGCACGAGCATTGGGCGCACGCCCTTGCCGCGGTTTGAGATTACATATTCGAGAATTGAGCGCAGGGGTTCGGTTTCGGCCTGAAAGAATCGGCGCACGAACTCTTCGTATTGTGCCAGATCCGACTCGATCGGACGACGAATTGCTGCGAGTGTATCCATATTGAAGGGGCTCTAAAATGTTTTTATGTGCAAATATACAGTTATTTTTCGGTATCAAGGCACGCTTGTCCAACTATTTTTCGTTACTTTGCAGTTTGATATTAAATGTTTCGAATGATGAATAGCTCGAAAATAGCCTCTTGGGTGCTGCGTTGGGTGGCTCCCGTGGCACTCTTTTTTGTGGTTGCAGCCGCCTATTTCGCCCCTCAGTTCGAGGGTCGCGTGCTGGCGCAACACGATGTGCAACAGTATCAGGGTATGACCAGCGATATCCTCGACTCGCGCGAGCGATATGGCGAGGATCCGCAGTGGACGGGTCGAATGTTCGGCGGTATGCCCTCGTATCTGATCAACACCTACTATCCGTCGGAGTGGATTAAGCACTCGGTGGGGCAGGTGGTTAAGGTGATCGACCAGCCGGCGTCGTTTGTCTTCTTTGCGATGGTGGCGTTTTGGGTGATGTTGCTCTTGATGAAGGTGCGTCGCTGGCCGGCGGTTGTGGGCGCGTTGGGTTATGGACTTTCGACCTATTTCTTCCTGATTATCAGCGCAGGACACATCACCAAGATGTGGGCGCTGGTCTATGCTCCGTTGATGGTTGGGGCGGTGTGGTACGCCTTCAAGCGCAACCGTTGGGTGGGTGCGGCTTTGACCGCTCTGTTCACGGCGTTGCAGGTGGGCGCGGGACACCCGCAGATAACCTACTACTTCGTGCTGGTGATGGGTGCGATGTGGATTGCGCTGCTGGTTGAGGCGGTGCGCGAGGGGACGTTGCGCAAGTTTGCGCTGACTACGGCGGCGGTCGCATTGGCGGGTGTGCTGGGTGTGGGAGCAAACTTCTCGCCTCTGTGGTACACGATGCAACATCAGCCCGAAACGATACGTGGCGGTTCGGAGTTGGCCGTAGCCGAAGATGGTGCCGAAGGTCTTGATCTGCAATATGCTACGGCGTGGAGCTATGGTCGCACCGAGAGCCTTAACCTGCTCGTCCCGAACTTGATGGGCGGTGCGTCGAACGAAACTTTTGCAGCCGATGGTGCGGTGGCTGAGGCGCTCAGACCCTACGGCTTGCAGCAGGTGGCGCAGCAGTTACCACGATATTGGGGCGACCAGCCCTACACGGCAGGTCCGACCTACTTAGGTGCGGCAGCGGTGCTGTTGGCGGTGTTGGCGTGCTTCGTGTTGCGAGGACGTGCTAAGTGGTGGATCGTGGCTGTGTCGGCGGTGGCGTTGCTGCTGTCGTGGGGCAAGAATTTGATGTGGCTTACGGAGTTGTGTTTCAACTATTTGCCCGCATACGATAAGTTCCGTACCGTGTCGATGATTCAGGTCATCGTGCAGTGGAGCGTGCCGTTGTTGGCGGCGTTGGCTCTCTCGCGTCTGAGCGACGAGGAGTGCGACCGCGCGAAGGCCGAACGAGGTCTGTATTGGGCTACGGGAATCGTGGGCGGTGCCTGTCTGGTGATCGCGTTGTTTGCGGGTTCGATCTTTGATTTCGGAGCGTCGGAGGCCGAGGCAATGATGACCGAGCAGTATCGTCAAATGCTTAGCTATCAGCAGGGTGGCTCGCAATACATTGCGCAGGGTCTGCACGAGGAGTTGGGTCTGCGTACGGCCGAGGCGATGGCCACGGAGCGTGCCGAGGTGGCTTCGGCTGACGCTTGGCGATCGTTGGCATTTGTGCTGGTTGTGGCGGCGATGTTGTGGCTCTATCTGCGTGGCAAGGTGAAGTATGTGGTGGCGATGGCGACCGTTGCGGCGGCAGTGCTGATCGATCTGGTGGCGGTCAATCTGCGCTATCTGCCTCAGGAGGCATTTGTGAGCGCACGTCGTACGGAGGTACAACCCAACGAGGTCGATAAATATATAATGGCGGACGAGGAGCTCGGTTTCCGCGTGCTGAATCTGACCGTTTCGCCCTTTAATGACGCAACGACATCGTACTTCCACCGCTCGGTGGGTGGCTACCACGGTGCAAAGTTGAGCCGCTATCAGGACATCATCGACAACTGCCTGAGCGGGGTCAATTACGGTATCGACTCAACGGCGCAGAAGGTGCTCGATATGCTCAATACCAAGTACTTGATCGTTCCTTCGGAGGAGGGTTACGTGTCGCTCGCGCCCAATCCGACGCAGTGCGGTGCGGCGTGGTTTGTCGATCGAATCTACCTGACCGAGAGCCCGCGCGACGAGATTGACGCGCTGGCTGAGATCGATCCTCATACGGAGGCGGTCGTTGATTCACGTTGGGCTGAGGAGGTTGCGGCGCTCGATTTGAGCGACGACTTTACGGCCGAGATCGCCCTCACGGAGTACCGTCCCAACTACCTGCGCTACGACTACGAGGCGAGCGGTACGGGCGTGGCGGTCTTCTCGGAGATCTACTACAACAAGGGTTGGAAGGCCTACCTCGATGGCGAGGAGGTGCCCTATTACCGAGCCAATTACATTCTGCGAGCGATGACTCTGCCTGCGGGCAAACACACCGTCGAGTGGCGATTCCGCGCACCGTCGTTCGGCAAGGTCGAGGCGGTAACGCTCTGCTCGTCGATAGCGATTTTGGCGGGTGTGCTGGCGGTCATTGTGGCTGCCGTGCTGCGCCGCCGCAAACAGAACGAAAATCAGAAAAACGATGAAAGATAATCGCAAACTCAAACGCCGCGTACGCAATTCGTACGCCATCTCCACGATCAGCATTGCGCTGGTAATCTTCCTGTTAGGCTCGGTGGGCTATCTGCTTTCGGTGGCAGTAAACTCCTCGCGCGCGTTGCAGAATCGCGCTATGCTGACCGTCGAACTCGCCCGCACAGCCGAACCCGAACAGCGCGAAAGTATCGAACGCCAACTCTCGGCAAAGGAGTACATCACGAGTGTCGAATTTTCGAGCAAGGAGTCGAAGGCTGAGGACGAGGCTTTCCGCGAGATGTTTGGCGAGGATTTCGAGAAGGTGTTGGGCGAGAATCCCCTGCTCGATACCTACGAAGTGCTGTTAGACGGTGCGGTGGTCAAGGCGGAGGAGATTGACGGCTTGGTTGCCGAGTTAAAGAAGATGAAGGGCGTGGACGACGTGATCGTGCCGCTCGGTGTGGTCGAGAAGATCAATTCGACCATCAGCCGTATCCGCACGGTGCTGTGGGTTTTCGGTGGGGTGCTGCTGCTGATCTCGCTCATTCTGTTGAACAATACGATCCGCATTTCGATCTATTCGAAACGATATATCATTAACACTCAGAAACTTGTCGGTGCGACCAAATGGTTCATTATGCGACCCTTCTTAGGCAGCGCATTGTGGCAGGGCGTGCTGGCGGGTGTGTGCGCGGCAGCTCTGTTTGCGCTGGTATGCTGGCGTCTGGGCGAGGCTATGCCCGAATTCGGGACGCTCACCGCACCCTCGACGGCGGCAGTGATTATGGTGGCGATGGTGGTCGGAGGCGTTGTGATCTCGCTTTTGTTCACTACCTTTGCGGTCAATAAGTTTGTCAATATGAAAACGAATAAAATACACCTCTACTAATGAAAAAGGAGCAAAATAATCAGCCTTCGACCGACAGTCGTATGGCTCTGACCACGAAGAACTATGTGCTGATGCTCATCGGTTTTGCGGTGATCGTGTTGGGTTTTGTGCTGATGTCGGGTGGTGGCAGTGCGTCGCCCGAAGAGTTTAACTACGAGATGTTCAATTTCCGTCGCATTACGTTGGCACCGATTCTGGTGATTGGCGGTTTCGCATTCGAGATCTACGCCATTATGAAGCGTTTCGACGGCGGCAAATCGAAGGAGGAGTAAGCGTGAACTATTTAGAGTCGATATTGCTCGGTGTGGTTCAGGGACTTACGGAGTTTCTGCCCGTGTCGAGCAGCGGTCATCTGCAAATTGCAAAGGAGTTGCTTGGGGTCGAGATTGCCGAGAATCTGACCTTCGACGTTACGCTCCACGCCGCAACGGTGTTGAGTACGATCGTGGTGCTGCGCAAGCAGATTTGGGATTTGTTGCGCGGATTGTTCCGCTTTGAGCGTAACTCGCAGACCGAATATGTGGGCAAGATTCTGCTGTCGATGATTCCGATCGGCATTGTCGGTTTTGCGTTCAAGGATCAGCTCAACGCAATGCTCTCGTCGTCGGTGATTATGCTCATCGTGGGTGAGATGTTGCTCGTTACGGCGGCGCTGCTCATCTTTGCGGCACGCGCCAAGGAGCGCAACAAGGAGCAAATTTCGTGGCGCGACGCGCTGATTATCGGCTGCGCACAGGCGGTGGCGGCTATGCCCGGTCTGTCGCGTTCGGGTACCACGATCGCAACGGGTCTGCTGCTCGGCAACCGTCGTGATACGATCGCCCAATTCTCGTTCCTGATGGTGCTGCCCCCGATTTTGGGCGAGGCGCTGCTCGACCTTATCAAGAGTGCGGGCGAAACGGCTTCGACGGGTATCTCGGCAGGCGTTATGGCGGCAGGTTTCGTGGCGGCATTCGTTACGGGTTGCTTGGCTTGTAAGTTTATGCTCGGCATTGTGCGCCGCGGTAAGCTGACCTGGTTTGCGATTTATTGCGCAGTGGCGGGTGTGGTTGCCATTATGAGTTATATATTATAGTATATAGTAACAAGTCGAAATATAAAGAGTAATAAACCTTTACGGTTTTCTTCGCGCGACCTGCGGTCGCGTAGGCAAATATGACCCACCCCCAAACCCCCGCCTCAGGCAGGGGCTTAGCCACGCTGAGCGTGGCGGGTGCAAGTGGGGCGCAGATGGCGTCGGGGTGGGTGCAAAACGGATACTTATTTAAGGATAAATGGAGAATACAATCAACTATAACGAGGGTCATATCATTGTGGTCGATAAGCCCTACGAATGGACCTCGACCGACGTGGTGCGCAAAATCAAGTACAACCTGCGCCACAAGGGTTTCAAAAATATCAAAGTTGGTCACGCCGGGACACTCGACCCGTTGGCTACGGGCGTGCTGATTGTCTGCGTGGGTAAGGCTACGAAGATGGTCGAGCAGCTGCAAGCCGAAGAGAAAGAGTACGTTACCGAGATGGAGTTGGGCGCAACGACGCCGAGTTACGATATGGAGCACCCGATCGACGCCACCTATCCCACCGACCACATCACGCGCGAAAAGGTCGAGCAGGCACTCGCTGAGCTGTGTGGCGAGCGAATGCAGACACCGCCCGTCTATTCGGCCAAGAAGATCGACGGTCGCCGTGCCTACGAGTACGCCCGCGAGGGTGCCGTAGCCGAGACCGAGACCAAGATGCGTCAGGCGCTGATCAATATCTACGAGATGGAGCTGTTGGAGTACGATATGCCCCGAATCAAGATCCGAGTGCGTTGCAGCAAGGGTACCTATATCCGTTCGATTGCGATGGAGTTGGGCGAAAAACTCGAAAGCGGAGCCTATCTGCGCTCGTTGTGTCGCACGCGAAGTGGCGGTTTCACGCTGGCATTGGCCGAAAATCTCGATAAAATATTGGAAAATCTCTAATCGAGTGAAACAAAATCGATTCGTTTACGTATTGTATATATTAATGCGCTATCTTTTGCAGTAAACAAAACGAAATACAATATGAAACTTTCGCAGTACGGCTATGCGTTTTCGCCCGAGATGTTGGCAAAGTACCCGACCGACAACCGCGACGACTCGCGTCTGATGGTCATCAACCGTGCCAAAGGTACGATCGAGCACAAAACGTTCAAAGATGTAATCGACTATTTCTCAGCGGACGACATCTTCATTTTCAACAATACCAAAGTATTCCCCGCACGCCTCTATGGCAATAAGGAGAAGACCGGCGCCGAGATCGAGATCTTCCTTCTGCGCGAATTGAACCGCGAGCAGCGTCTGTGGGACGTGCTGGTCGATCCCGCGCGTAAGATCCGTATCGGCAACAAACTCTATTTCGGCGATGACGATCTGCTGGTGGCTGAGGTGATCGACAACACCACCTCGCGCGGTCGCACGTTGCGTTTCTTGTTCGATGGCGACTACGACGAGTTCAAGAAGGCTCTCTATGAGCTGGGCGAGACTCCGCTGCCCCGTTGGGTGCGCGAGAAGGTCGAGGAGATCGACGAGGAGCGCTATCAGACAATCTTCGCTAAGCACGAGGGCGCTGTGGCAGCTCCGACGGCAGGTCTGCACTTCTCGAAACACCTCTTGAAACGTATGGAGATCAAGGGTATCAACTCGACCGAGATCACGCTGCACGTGGGTCTGGGTAACTTCCGCACGGTCGATGTTGAGGACCTGACCAAGCATAAGATGGATTCGGAGCAGATCATCGTAACACCCGAGGCTGCCGAGGCAGTCAATCAGACCAAGCAGAAGGGTCACCACGTGGTGGCTGTGGGTACGACCGTAATGCGCACGATCGAGAGTACGGTTTCGACCAACGGAATGTTGAAGCCCTACGACGGCTGGACCAACAAGTTCATCTTCGCGCCGTACGATTTCACGGTTGCTGACGCATTGATTTCGAATTTCCACCTGCCCTATTCGACGCAGTTGATGATGGTTGCTGCCTTCGGCGGCTACGATCTGGTGATGGAGGCCTACCGTGTGGCGAAGGAAGAGGGTTATAGATTTGGTACTTACGGCGACGCAATGCTGATTCTTTAAAAAATTTTTCGTAACTTTGCAGAATGAGTAATAAGTAGAATAATGGGTAAAAACAGAATTCTATACGTTTGCCAGGAGATCGTGCCCTATCTGCCCGAGTCGGATATGGCTACGCTCTGCCGCACGCTGGTGCAGGCGATGCAGGAGCGCGGTAACGAAATCCGCACCTTTATGCCTCGCTATGGCTGCATTAACGAATATCGTAACCAACTGCACGAGGTTATCCGCCTGTCGGGTATGAACCTCATTATCGACGACAACGACCACCAGCTGATCATCAAGGTGGCGTCGATTCCGTCGGCACGTGTGCAGATCTATTTCATTGATAATGACGACTGTTTCTCGCGCAAGGCGGTGATGACCGACGAGGTGGGCAAACCCTTCGAGGATAACGACGAGCGTGCGATTTTCTTCGCTCGCGGCGTGTTGGAGACGGTCAAGAAGTTGCGCTGGGAGCCTACGATCGTGCACTGCCACGGCTGGTTTTCGAGCATCGTGCCGATCTATTTGCGTGAGGTCTTCTCGGACGATCCGATCTTCAAAGATGTCAAGATCGTAGCCTCGATCTACGACAATGAGTTCGATGGCGAGATGAGCAGCCAGATGCGCAAAAAGATTATCAATGAGGGTGTCGATGCGAAAAAATTGGAAATTATTGAGCACCCCTCATACCAAAACTTGATGAAACTCGTTATTGATTATGCCGACGGTATAATCGTCGAGAGCCCGAAGCTCAACGCCGAGCTGGCCGATTACTTGGCTGCAAGTGGCAAGCGAGTGCTTGAGTATCAGGACAAAACAACCACTGAGTATTTGGACAATTATCAGAAATTCTATGATGAATTGCAATAAAAAAACACTGAGCCGATTTGTGTCGGCTTTGGTGGTTCTCTTTGCCGCAGTGTCGATGCTGCCCGCCTGCACCGAGGTCAACGATGCGCTGGGTAGCAATCTGATCCCCGACAACCAGCGAATGGTGATCCGTATCGATACGCTGCACGGTCTGAAAACCTATATGACGCAGACCGACTCGGTTGAGTCGCGTATCGTGGGTTCGAGCTACGCCTATCTGGGTCAGTTGCAGAACGATACGTTCGGAATGCGCCGTTGTGCGTTCATCGGTCAGATCGTGCCTACGGTGATGCCCTATTTGGAGGGTTTCGGTATCGACCCCATTCTGGACTCGATCCGATTCACCTACTCGATCTCGGACTATAAGGGCGATACGACCGCAGCGCAGAAGTTCTACGTCTATGAGGTCAATCGCAAGTTCGTTCCCGAGGATACAACCTTCTACATCAATTTCGACGCTGAGGGTTACATCAATCCCGAACCTCTGTTCGAGTTCGAGATCACCTCGCCGACGGCAACCGCCTCGCGCGCTTATCCCACCGCCGCAGGTCGCAAATATGTCGAGCGTCTGATGACGGCCGACACCACAACCTACTACAACGATACGCTGTGGGTCAATAAGTTCCACGGTCTGTATGTTGCTCCCGCAGTGAGCGATAAGGGCTCGAAGGTGATCTACCGCACCGAGACCTCGTACACGGGCTTGGAGCTGTGGATGCGTGACCACGACTCGATCGATACGGATATGATCTACGATACCATCTCGGCGGCGTATGCCTTCTTTGCCAAGGACGCAACGGCGGGTAACATCTCGGCTAACGTGGTTGAGCACGACTATGAGGGCTCGATCGTAGCCAATACGGGCGTGAACGATACGCTCGCGGGTGACCCCTCGCAGCCGACCATCTACATCGAGGGTATGGGCGGCGTTACGGGCTATATGAAGGTGCCCGATCAGTTCGTTGAGATTCTGGTAGAGCTGGGTAACGAGGCAACCAATGGCGGTTATAAGAATGTGTCGATCAATCAGGCGATGTTGTACTTCCCGCTGACGTTCAGCGTCGATGATCCGGCTGACCGCCCGGCGGCAATTCCCTTCCTCGACGCTGCTCCGGCACGTCTGGGTATGTACACCGACTTCAAGCAGTTGATCGGTATTCCCGACTACGACCACGAGTATGAGGAGTCGCTCTCGTCGAGCTATGGCGATAGCTACAAACTGCCCTATGGTGGTGAGTTGAACCGTTCGCGCGGCTGCTACACGATGGACGTCACGGCCTACATTCAGCGAATGTGGAGCGAGTATCAGGCGGCCGAGGGCAATATGGACGAGGTCAAGAGCCGTTCGATCTTCATCGCACCGTCGGCCAAGGATCTGTTCACGTTGGCGCAGGTGGCGTTGCGAGGCGACGACGATGTGCAGATGGTTCTGACATACACGCTGATGAAGTAATCAAACTGCTGAAAATCACCGAGAAAACAACCTAAGTGCGTACGCGACTTAGGTTTTCTCGTTTATAGAGAACAAACCGAAAAAATGGAATTTGGGGTCGCGCGCGATCCTATGATATAATATAGCAACTAAGAGCAATGCAGGAAAATCTGGTAATCGTCGAGTCGCCTGCCAAGGCCAAGACGATCGAGAAATTTTTGGGTAAGGACTATGTCGTAAAGTCGAGCTTCGGCCATATTCGCGACTTGGCGAAGAAGGATCTGGGTATCGACCTCGACGGCGGTTTCAGCCCGATCTACGAAATCCCCGATGATAAGAAAAAGGTTGTAGCCGAGTTGAGTAAGCTGGCACATAGCGTCAAGACCGTGTGGTTGGCTTCCGATGAGGACCGCGAGGGAGAGGCTATCGCTTGGCACTTGACCGAGGTGTTGGGTCTGCCCGTAGCGACAACCAAACGAATTGTGTTCCACGAAATTACCAAGAAGGCAATCCTCAGCGCAATCGAGGAGCCGCGTACGGTCAATATGGACCTGGTCAATGCGCAGCAGGCTCGCCGCGTGTTGGATCGCTTGGTCGGTTTCGAGCTGTCGCCCGTGCTGTGGAAGAAGGTCAAGCCGAGTCTGTCGGCAGGACGTGTGCAGAGTGTGGCGGTGCGTCTGCTGGTTGAGCGCGAGCGAGAGATCATCGACTTCAAGGCTACGGACTACTATCGCGTGGTGGCGCAGTTCTCGACCGACGACAAGACCACGTTCCGTGCCGAGCTGAGCCACCGTTTCGAGAAGCGCGAGGAGGCGGTTGCATTCCTCGAAAGCTGCAAGGGCGCACGTTTCACCGTCGTGAAGAGCGAGGAGAAGCCTTCGCAGCGTGTTCCCGCACCGCCGTTCACCACCTCGACCTTGCAGCAGGAGGCAGGTCGTAAGCTGGGTATGTCGGTGTCGCAGACGATGTCGTTGGCACAGCGTCTGTACGAGCAGGGTTTGATTACCTATATGCGTACCGACTCGGTCAATCTGTCGGGTCAGGCACTGGCTCAGACCAAGGAGGAGGTCATCAAACTCTTTGGCGAGAAGTATCATCAGATTCGCAACTATAAGACCAAGACCAAGGGCGCGCAGGAGGCTCACGAGGCTATCCGTCCGTCGTATCTGGATCGCACGACGATCGAGGGTAATGCAGCCGAAAAACGCCTCTATGAGTTGATTTGGAAGCGCACCGTGGCCTCGCAGATGGTGGCTGCCGAGATCGACCGCACGGTGGTTACTATCGAGATGAATGGCGGTGAGGCTCAGTTCATTGCAACGGGCGAGGTTGTTCGTTTCGACGGTTTCTTGAAGCTCTACTCGGAGTCGACCGACGACGATCAGGCTGCCGATGCAACGCAGGGTATGCTGCCCGCATTGGCAGTTGGTCAGCAGTTGGAGGCGCAGTCGATTGTGGCAACGCAGCGATTCACGCAGGCTCCGACGCGCTACAACGAGGCACTGCTCGTGAAGCGTTTGGAGGAGTTGGGCATTGGTCGTCCTTCGACCTACGCACCGACCATCACCACCATCATCAATCGTGGTTATGTCGTCAAGCAGAATAAGGAGGGTGTCAAGCGCGCATACGAGCAGCTGACGCTCGACAGCAAGGGCGTCAAGAGCAAGATGCTCTCTGAGAATATCGGCAAGGAGAAGAGTCGTCTGGCTCCCACCGACATCGGTATGGTCGTGAACGACTACTTGGAGAGTTCGTTCCCCACGATTATGGACTACAACTTCACGGCGAGTGTCGAGAAGCAGTTCGACGAGATTGCCGAGGGCGAGATGGAGTGGAACAAGATGATTGGCGAGTTCTATTCGGCCTTCCACCCGACGGTCGAGCAGGCACTCGAAACCCAATCGACCAAGACCAATCAGGTGCGTGTGCTGGGCGTCGATCCCAAGACGGGCAAGGAGGTTTCGGCACGTATCGGTCGCTATGGTCCGATGGTGCAGATCGAGGGTGCCGAGGGCGAAAAAGCACGTTTCGCAAGCCTGAAAGCGGGTCAGCTGATCGCTTCGATTACCTTGGAGGAGGCGTTGGAGTTGTTCTCACTGCCGCGCGATCTGGGCGAGCTGAATGGCGATCGTCTGGTTGTCGGCTTGGGTAAGTTTGGTCCCTACCTGCGCAATAATGGCAAGTTCACCTCGCTGCCTAAGGGCGAGGACCCCTATACGATTGGTTATGAGCGCGCTGTGGAGTTGGTTGAGGCTCACGAAAAGGAGTTGGCGACTGCAAATCAGCCCGTTAAGACCTTTGCCGAGGACGCCGAAATGCTCATCAAGAATGGTCGCTATGGCGTCTATATCGCCTATAAGGGCAAGAACTATCGAATCCCGAAGGGTCGCAAGGTTGAGGAATTGACCTATGCTGATTGTCTTAAAATCGTAGACGGAAGCAAGAAATAGTTGTTTCGGTCGAAATTTTTCGCTATCTTGCGGAGCGTTTTCCACCTTTTCGAGGGTCGGACGACGCTCCGCAAGTGCTTATATGACAATAGAATTATTAATATTATAAAACAACTAACTATGAAAAAACTTATTTTCAGCGTGCTGTTCGTGGCGTTGGCATTTGGCGCACAGGCACAGCGCAAGGGCGAGGCGCAGAAGCCCGAGGGTTACAAGATCACCGATAAGGATTGCGTTGAGGTTACTCCGGTGAAGGATCAGAGCCGTAGTGGTACCTGTTGGAGTTTCTCGGGTACGGCATTCCTCGAAAGCGAGATTTTGAAGAATGGTGGCGAGGTTGTCGATCTGTCGGAGATGTGGATCGTACGCCACTGCTACGAGCAGAAGGCCGAGAAGTTCGTTCGTCTGCACGGTATGTTGAACTTCGGTCAGGGTGGTGCAACGCACGACGTGATGAACGCAATCGCGGAGTTCGGTATCGTTCCCGAGGAGGTCTATCGCGGTCTGAACTACGGTAGCGAGAAGCACAACCACTATGAGGTTGACGCTCTGCTGCGTGGTTACTTGGAGGGCGTTGTGAAGCAGAAGACCCTCTCGCCCGCGTGGAAAGATGGATTCAACGCAATTCTCGACGTCTATTTTGGCCCGAAGGTTGAGAAGTTCACCTACAACGGCAAGGAGTACACACCCAAGTCGTTCGCTGAGTCGCTGCCCGTCGATATGGCTGATTACGTGTCGTTTACGTCGTTCACTCACCACCCCTTCTACACTCAGTTCGCAATCGCAGTTCCCGACAACTGGGCTTGGGGTCTGTCGTACAACGTTCCCATCGACGAGCTGATGGAGATTATGGACTCGTCGCTCGACGCTGGTCGCTCGATCTATTGGGCTACCGACGTGAGCGAGAAGGGTTTCAGCCGTCAGCTGGCTCTGGGTGTTGTTCCGACGGTCAAGTTGGAGAACTTGGAGGGCACCGAGGCTGAGCGCTGGGGCAAGATGACTCCGCAGGAGCGCGACGCTGCGCTGTACAGCTTCTCGAAGCCGACCGCCGAGCTCGAAATCAACCAGCAGATGCGTCAGGAGGCATACGATAAGTATGAGACCACTGACGATCACGGTATGCAGATCGTAGGTCGCGCCGAGGACCAGATCGGCAACAAGTACTTCAAGGTGAAGAACTCGTGGGGTGAGGTAGGTCCTTACAAGGGTTACTACTATTTCTCGTATCCGTTCGCAGCTTACAAGACGATGAACATCGTTGTAAATAAGAACGTTATCCCCGCTAAGATCCGCAAGGCTTGCGGCATCGAGTAACCGTTTGGAATTTAGGATTAAAGCCTCGCTTTTCAGAGCGAGGCTTTTTTATTCGTCCAACTATTAGATCAAACAACAAGCGTGAACAAAATCGCGCTTTTTCAAAGCGTGTCATCATTGGCGGGTCGCGCTAACATCGCCGCGCGAGCCCCCCAGCCCGCGAGTGAGTGCCCGCCATATTAAACGAAAAAGAGCCACCCCGTTTCCAGAGTGGCTCAATTTTTTTGAATTTTGAATTTTGAATCAAAACCCTATCGAGCCATAAATGCCTCGACCTCCTCGACCGTTACGGGGATCTTCTTGCTGCCGATAATGCGGCAACCCTCCTCAGTTACAAGCAGATCGTCCTCGATACGGATACCGCCGAAGTCGCGGTAGCCCTCCAAGCGATCGTAGTTCACAATGCCCGAATACAAGCCCTCGGCGCGGCACTTGTCGATCAACGCGGGAATGAAATAGATACCCGGCTCGTCGCTCAGCACCGTACCCTTGCGCAGACGCCACGTAGCGCGGTGAACGCACGTTGCCGACTGTGCGGCACGCTCAGCGAGTTGCGAGTAGTCGAAACTACGCTCGCCGATGTTCTCGCAATCGTGCACATCAAGACCGATACCGTGTCCCAAACCGTGGGGCATAAACATATACATCGCACCTGCCTCGACAGCGTCCTCAGCCGAGCCGTTGATCAGTCCGATCGAGCGAAGTCCCTCAGCCAGCGAGAGATAAGCCGCGCGGTGCACCTCATTCATATACATCATTCCGGGGCGAACGATCTTGGCAATGTGGTCGTGAGCCGCCAGCACGATCTCGTAAATCTCGCGCTGCTTCTGCGTGAATTTGCCACTCACGGGGTAGGTACGCGTGTGGTCCGAGATGTAGTTCATCAGGTTCTCGCCACCGCAATCGACCAACAGCAGACGACCATTTTCGAGCACGCCCTCCGAGTTGAGATTGTGCAACGTTTCGCCGTGCTGCGACACGATCGACGGGAACGATACGCCCAAGCCCATCGACTTGGCAACGCCCTCGATCTTGCCCGCAATTTCGCGCTCGATAAGACCCTTACGGCACATCTTCATTGCGGTCGTATGCATCTCATAACCAATCAGAAAAGCGTTCTCCAACTGCTCAACCTCCTCGTCGCTCTTCACCTCGCGCATCTCGGCTACGGCGAACATCAGATCGATCGATTTATGCTCGTGCAGCATATCGATACCCAAGCCGAGCAGCGACGAGATCAACATCTTCGACTCGCCACGATAGGGGGGCAGATAGTGCACACGACGATTCAGCGTAACTGCCTTGCGCATTGCGGGAGCAAGCTCCGAAAGGGGTGCGGTCTTGGTTACACCCACCTGCGCACCAAGCTCAGCCACAGCGGGTTGCGGACCTGTCCAGATGATATCTTCGACCGTAAAATCATCGCCATAGAGCGTTGCCTCGCCCGTCTCGGCATCGATAACACCCACCATCGATGGCATATTCAAACCGAAAAAGTAGAGGAACGTCGAATCCTGACGGAAATAATAAGCATTGTTGGGATAGTTGTTCGGCGAGGGCATATTACCCGGGAGCAGAATCACTCCCTTGCCGATACGGCGGCAGAGCTCTGCGCGACGTGCCGCGTAAGTGTTTGCGCTGAACATAGTTGTGGTTCTTTATAAAAGTTATACGTTTAATTTTCGTTTTTATTATACTGCGTAATTGGCAAAATCTGCGATTTTGACACACCTTCGGGGGCTCGCCTTCGGCGACCGCCCCAGCCCCCGAAGGTGCGTGTCGCCAATCTTATTTCTATTTATATTTTATCCAAATTCTTTTGTTTCAAACAAGAATTTTGAATTTCCAACCCCTTTACTCCACCTCGACAAACTTATACATCTTGTCGCCACGGCGCACTTCGCGTTCGGTTTTGACCGAGCAGAAGACTCCCTGCATCGCCACATCGGCCTCACGCTCAGCGACGTAGGGCACGACATCGTGTTGCTCGACCACGCCCGTCTTTTCGCCCAGGAAGAAGACCGTGCTGCCACGTTCCAACGGCGACGCCTCGACCAAAATCTCAGCCACCGAGATACGCTTGAAGAAGTTGGTAACCTTGCCCACAAAGACCTTGCGACGTGTTGCCGACGAGCCGTAACGCTCGCTATGCTCGGCAGCGGGCTTACCCAAATAGTATCCGCCCCAGAAGCCACGATTGAAGACCTCAGCCAGCTGTTCGCGCAACTGCGCAGCCGCCTCGGCGGTGTATTCGCCCGCCTCGATCATTCGCAGTGCACGGTCGTAGCACTCCACAACGCGCTTGACATATTCGCCACCACGTGCGCGACCCTCGATCTTCAAAACACGTACTCCCGCATTGATAAACTTATCGAGGAAATCAATGGTACACAGATCCTTAGGCGACAGAATCCATTGACCTTCGGTATCGAGTTGAGCACCCGTTTCGCGGTCGGTCAGCGTGTAGCTACGGCGACAAATCTGGCGGCACGCACCACGATTTGCCGAGCAACCCGTTTCGTGCAGACTCAGGTAGCACTTGCCCGAAACGGCCATACACAGCGCACCGTGGGCGAACATCTCGATACGAATCTTCTCGCCCGACGGACCGCAGATATTGCGCTCGTCGATAGCGCGATGGATCAACGCCACCTGATCGAGCGACAGCTCACGCGCCAGCACCGCCACATCGGCCCACTGCGCATAGAACTCCAACGCCTCGCTATTCGAGATGTTGAGCTGGGTCGAGAGGTGGATCTCCACCCCGCGCGAACGGGCATAGAGGATCACCGATTGGTCGGCTGCGATGATGGCATCGACCTTTGCGGCTGCGGCACGATCGACCACGGCGTGCATCTGCTCGATCTCGTTGTCGTAGATTATGGTATTGACTGTGAGATAGGCTTTTACGCCTGCCTCGTGGGCAATCTTGACAATCTGATCCAGATCGTCGAGGGTGAAGTTGGCTGCCGACGCCGCGCGCATATTGAGCGCACCAACGCCAAAATAGACCGAATCGGCACCCGCCTCGATCGCTGCCAGCAACGACTCATACGAGCCTGCCGGCGCCATTATTTCGATATCTGAACGTTTAATCATAAAAATCTTCCTTACTTCTTTCGTCCCACCAAACTCTGGGCAAATTCGCGCATCTGCGCCGTGCGCTCCGTCGGAACACTCAGAGCGTCAAGCGCTTCCAGTGCACGCTCGAAGTGGAACTTAATTCGCTGCTCGGTGGCGGTGCGAACGTCCGCCTTGTCGAACAACTCGCGCGCACGCTCAATCTTCTGCTCGGGCAACAACGACTCACGCTGGTGCAACGACGCCAATTCACGACGCTCGCACTCGTCGAGCGTGTTCAGCGCCGAGATCATCAGGAAGGTCTTTTTGCCTTCGAGAATATCGCCACCAATCGCCTTACCCAGCTGAGCCTCAGTGCCGTAGCTGTCCAGTAGATCATCTTGCAGCTGGAACGCCAAACCCAATTCGTCGGCAAAGCGGGTGATGTGGTCGAGATCCTCGTCCGACGCCCCGCCCACGATTGCGCCAATGCGTGCCGCGCCCGACAGCAGAACGGCCGTTTTGAGGTTGATCATCTGGACGTACTCCTCGATCGAAACCTCATCGCGCGACTCGAAATCCATATCGTACTGCTGACCCTCGAAGACCTTCATCGCGGTCGAGTTGAAGACCTCGAAAATGCGGGGCAGCAGTGCCGTGGGAGCCTTTTCGAGCAGTCGGTAGGCGTAGACGATCATTGCGTCGCCCGACAGGATTGCGATATTCTGGTTCCACTTGCGGAACACCGAGGGCTTGCCACGACGTATCGGCGCATTGTCCATAATATCGTCGTGCAGCAGCGTGAAGTTATGGAAGAACTCGACCGCCGCAGCGCAGGGCATCGCCGCCTCGACCTCATCGGCAAAGATTCCGCACGAGAGCAAGGTCAGCATCGGACGCAGACGCTTGCCACCCTGTTCCATCGAGTAGGTGATGGGGGCGTAGAGCTGTGCGGGTTCGCCTTTAAGTTCGGACTGAGCGAGGAAAGTTTCGACGCTTTGCAGCAGTTCAGAGAGTGATTTTTGTTCCATCATTGGTTTGCGTATTCGTTATTTTTGCAAAGATAGCGTCAAAATTCCAAAAAATAATTGGCAGACCGTAAAATTTGTACTACATTTGAAGAGTAAAATCGAAAATTAACATAAAAAATAGATGACAATGAAAAAATTAGCAATTGGTATCGACATCGGTGGAACAAATACTGCCTTCGGTTTGGTCGATGAGAATGGTGACATCTTTGGCGAATCGGTCATCTCGACCGAGAAGTATAAGTATTTTTCGGACTACCCGCAGTACATCAATGCTCTGTGCGAGGCTATGCACGCTCTGTGCGATAGCGTATCGTTCGAGTTCGAGTTGATCGGTATCGGTATCGGCGCACCCAACGCCAACTACCACACGGGCGACATCGTAACCCCCGCAAACCTGTGGAAATTTGCTCCCGATGAGGCTGATCCCCGCGACGAGCGTCGTGTGTTCCACATCGCAAAGGATATCGCTGCCAAGTTCGACGGCGCACACGTGGCTGTGACCAACGACGCAAACGCAGCAACCATCGGCGAGATGGTCTTCGGTAGCGCTAAGGGCGTCAAGGATTTCTTGATGGTGACGCTGGGCACGGGTCTTGGTAGCGGTTTCGTTGCCAATGGCGAGATGATCTACGGTCACGACGGCTTCGCAGGCGAGCTGGGTCATATCATCGTTGAGCGCAATGGTCGTGAGTGCGGTTGCGGTCGCAAGGGTTGCTTGGAGGCTTACGTTTCGGCTACGGGTATCAAGCGTACGGTTTACGAGCTGTTGGCTAAGAGCAATGCTCCCAGCGAGTTGCGCGATATCGCATTCAAGGATTTCGAGGCTGTGATGGTTTCGACCGCAGCTAAGCACGGCGACCCGATCGCATTGGAGGCATTCCGCTACACGGGCGAGATGTTGGGTCGTGCGCTGGCCGACGTGGTGGCTCTGACTGCACCGAAGTTGATCGTTCTGTTTGGCGGTCTGGCTAAGGCTGGCGACCTGATCTTCAACCCCACCAAGTGGTATATGGAGGAGTCGATGTTGTCGATCTGGAAGAATAAGGTCGAGATCATTCCGTCGAGCATTCAGGATAAGAATGTAGCCATTATGGGTGCTGCGGCGCTGATTTGGCAGAACCAGCAGTAAAAAGCAGATAACGAGTGCGCGATTGGTGGCCGGAGATCGGTCGCCAATCGTTGTGCTTGTGGTCAGGTGACGCTAACACCAAGAACTTAAACGGACGAAGAGTTGAACACGAAGAGCTGGAAGTGGTTGCACACGGTGCTTGTTGCGCTGTTTTGTGCATTTGTAGGTCTGTCGACCGAGGCAAATGCGCGAGCAGAGGCTGAGGCGGTGTGCCCGTCGGTCATCGAGAATGAGGTGCTCCTTGTCGGAGGTAACAACGACGACCTGCATCTGGCTATCGAGAGCAACTCTCGTTTTGTCGCACCTCCGCTGGTTGCCCGCGTGACGGGTGCTGCGGTGCGAATCCTATCGACGCGCACACAATCGAATGGCGATCAGATCGCTCCCGAACATCGTGCACGTCTGCTTTTTTCAAGTCATAACATTAGAGCGGTTAACGAAGTCCGTCTACTTCGTCTATCTCCGTCGCAATTGCGTACACGCTACATCTATTCGCTGCGGAGAATTGTTATTTAACTCTGACGACGCCATCTTTTTAAGTTTCGTCGAGTCGGGTGCTTTGTTGTGTTGCACTCGACCAAATGAGTTATTCGTAACAATCAATTCAAACAATTAAACCGCTTAAAATCAAATGAAAAAGCATATTGATGAGGTGCTGTACAGCATCTCGCCCGATACCGTTGTGGCTCGTCGCTACAACCCTATTCTTGGAATTGTAATCACCGCCGTTGCCGCCGTTGCAATGATCGCGGGCAACTATGTCGAACCCTTTGCCTCGGATCGTGACCTGTTTCAGTATCTGATGATGGGTGGCTTTATGGTGCTTGCGACGGGAGCCACGATGATCTGCTATTGGCTCTTCGGCGACTCGGTGCGCCCCTACTACAAACCCACCAACGAGAAGATGAAGCGTACCGATTTGAATTTCAACATCTCGGACGTAAACCGCATTGAGGCGTTGGTCGCAGCGGGCGATTTCAAGACTTTGGAGAGCCTGCCCCGCAGCTCGGCGTCGGGTTTGATCGTGGTTGTCTATGCAACCCCCAGCGGCAAGTGCGCCATTGCACAGACACTCGAATATGTCCCTCACGAATACCAACCTATAAACGACGCCCGCCTCTTTGAGGAGGGTAAATTCACGGTGGCGTCATTTATGTCGTAGCCGTTTTATCATCAAACCTGAAAGCAACTGTAAAATTTTATTTTAATTAAGAGGGCGAACGTCCGATCCGTGCACTCGGGTCGGGCGTTCATATTTTGTAATTCAAGATTCAAGATTCAAGATTCAAAATTTGAGTTTGTTTACATTGATTTTGTTTTCAGAATTGATTGGCGATTTCTTTGAAATCGACACACGCGGTGGCGCCCGCGACTTTCAGTCGCGCCGCCCCACGCCACCGCGTGCGTATTCTGAATTATACAAAAAGCCGCGCTCGAAGATTCGGGCGCGGCTCTTTTGTTTGTACGATTGATTTATGCTATTGTGTCGATGAACTTTGCGACTTCGAAACCATACCAGATCATCGAGCCGATGAACAGCAGCGAGCCTCCCACAACGAAGGCGATCCACGATTTGTTGGCGCGACGGGTCTCGCGGAAGATCTTAATGAGCGAGCGCAGCGCTGCGAAGCCGCCAACGATACCCCACGTGGGCACCCACAATCCCCACATCTCGTAGAATGCCAAGAATGCCGACTTCGGTTCGGGCAGCAGGTAGTAGACGATTGCGGCCACGGCACAAATCAACAGTGTGAAAATCAGCAGTGTAGGCCAGCCTTTTGTGTAGCCCTCTTTGATTTTTGACCAATTCCACTCGTCGCCATACTTGTTAGTCCAATCAAAGAATAGTTTGGTAGCTATGACCAACGCAACGGTCCATAATATAACGAAAACAGCTGTCATCTTCCTAAGAATTTAAGTTATCGACCACAAAGATAAGAATAATTTTGCAAAAACGGCTTGTCGAACGGCAAAATTAGTTCGGCGGGGGCGGTCGGAGCGACAATTGGTCGGAGCGACAATCGGTCGGGATATGCACAACAAAAAAAGGTTGACCTTTCGATCAACCTTCGTAGTGCCCAGGACAGGAATCGAACCTGCACGCCTTTCGACACACGCACCTGAAACGTGCGCGTCTACCAGTTCCGCCACCTGGGCGTGAAACTTGGAACTTTCGTTCAGTTTGCGGGTGCAAAGATACATAAAAAATTATGTAACCTCCAAATATTTTCGTATATTTGCTGAAAATTTATTCAAAAAATCGTCAATAACTATGCGTAAAACACTCTTTTCACTCATTCTTACAGCCGTTTTCGCAACGGCGGCATCGGCTCAAAGCCGTATCGAGGAGCTGACTATGCACAGCAATATCCTCAATGCCGACAAGAGCTATTCGGTCTATCTTCCCGATGGTTACGACACCGCAACCGAGCGCTTCCCCGTGCTCTATCTGCTGCACGGTGCCTTCGGTCAGGACAACAATTGGCACAAAATGGGTAACCTCCAAGCTCAGGCCGACGAGGCTATTAAGGAGGGTCGTGTTCGCCCGATGATCGTCGTTATGCCCGACGCACGCGGTAAGGCTGAGAACCTCGCAGGTGACAATATGGGTTACTTCAATGTCGAGGGCTGGAACTACGAGGATTTCTTCTTCGAGGAGTTTATTCCCCACATCGACGCAACGCTCAAAACGCTGAGCGACAAGGAGAACCGTGCTATCGCAGGCCTGTCGATGGGCGGTGGCGGCTCGGTGGTTTACGGCCAGCGCCACCCCGAAATGTTCGGCGCAGTCTACTCGGTGAGCGGTCTGCTCGACAACTTCCCCAAGAATAGCGTTTCGAAGTCGTACTCGGTGCCCTTCCTCTGGTCGGTGGTTCGCACCTCGCCCGTCGAGTTCTTGCAGACGGCAAAACCCGCTCAGATCGAGGCTATGCGCACCATTCGTTGGTTTGTTGATTGCGGCGATACGGACTTCCTGATTCGTCCCAACCTGAACTTTTTCAGCGAGATGATGCGTCAGGGTATCCCGATGGAGTTCCGTGTACGCGACGGTGCTCACTCGTGGAAATATTGGACCTCGGCCGTGCCGATGATCCTCGAACACTCGTTCCCCGTGAAGAAATAACGAGTCCCACGACAATACACAAAAAAGGTGTTTCCATTTCTGGAAGCACCTTTTTTAGTTCAAGATTAATCCGGCGTAGCAGGCTTAATCTTGCATTTTGAATTGTCAACGACCTACTCGTCGCGGCGGATAATCTTGGCACCGAGGGCGTTCAGACGACCGTCGATATCCTTGTAACCGCGGTCGATCTGCTCGATGTTTTGTATAATGCTACGTCCGTCGGCATTGAGTGCGGCAATCAGCAGCGCCACTCCCGCACGGATATCGGGCGACGACATTCGTGTTGGGCGCAGACGGTGGTCGTGATCCAGACCGATGACTGTCGCTCGGTGGGGGTCGCACAAGATGATCTTTGCACCCATATCTATCAGTTTATCAACGAAGAACAGACGCGACTCGAACATCTTCTGGTGGATCAGCACCTCGCCACGAGCCTGCGTCGCCACAACCAAAAATACCGACAGCAGGTCGGGCGTCAGACCCGGCCACGGAGCGTCGGCAATGGTCATAATCGAGCCGTCGATAAAGCTCTCAATGCTGTAGTGATCCTGCTTGGGAATGTAGAGGTCGTCGCCACGCTGCTCCATCGCAATGCCCATACGCGAGAACTGCGCAGGAATGATTCCGAGGTTCTCGTACGACACATTTTTGATCGTGATCTCCGACTTGGTCATCGCTGCCAAACCGATGAAACTACCCACCTCGATCATATCGGGCAACATCGTGTGCTCGGTTCCGCCCAGCTGATCAACGCCCTCAATTTCAAGCAGATTCGAGGCAATACCCGAGATCTTTGCGCCCATACGGTTGAGCATTTTGCACAACTGTTGCAGATAGGGCTCGCACGCAGCGTTGTAGATCGTGGTCTTGCCCTTTGCCAGCACAGCCGCCATCACGATGTTGGCGGTACCCGTCACCGAGGCCTCGTCGAGCAACATATAGCACCCCTGCAACCTCTCGGCCTCGACCGCAAAGAACTCCTCGCCCGCATCGAAATTGAACTTGGCGCCGAGCTTCTGGAAGCCGATAAAGTGGGTGTCGAGGCGACGACGACCGATCTTGTCGCCGCCAGGCTTGGGAATGTAGCCGACGCCAAAGCGAGCCAGCAGCGGACCGATCAACATCACCGATCCACGCAGACGCGCCGCACGACGACGATAGTCGTCCGATTTGAGATATTCGAGGTCTATGTTTTTTGCTTGGAACGAGTAGGTATCCTCGGCAAGTTGCTCGACCTCAGAGCCCATACACTTCAAGAGTTCGATCAATTGTTGCACGTCGAGGATCTGCGGGACGTTCTTAACGATTACTTTTTCTTCGGTAAGGAGCGTCGCGCAAAGAATTTGTAGTGCCTCATTTTTAGCACCTTGCGGGGTGATTTCGCCACTAAGGGTTCGACCACCGTGAACTTCAAAAACAGCCATAAAAAGTGGGTTCAGCTAAATTATTTTGTCAAATATAACAAATAATTTCGAATCGTCCAAACCCCACCCGCACGAAAAAACAAGTGCCCTGCGTCATCACGACGGAGGGCACTCTTCAAAATTCCAAACTTATGAGTAGTGTTAACTATTAGTTCCGATAGTTAATCGAGAACTCTTTGCAAAGTCATTCGCAAGTCCCTGCCCGTTTTGGCTCGGGACTTACGAATGTTTTTTTAATGGTGAAATATGAGTATAAATTATTAATTCAAGTAGTTAGCCTTGAACTCAGCGAGAGTCATCTCCAAGTCTGCACCATCGGTGCCACGACCTACGAGAATTACGGTGCCAACAGTTGCACCCTCCTCGATAGTTACGCGCGAGAAGTTAGTGAATGCTTCACCGAACTGCAAAGTGTCAACGGTCGAATTTGCCTTGATAACGATCTTCGATGCATAGGCATTATTTGCCGAATAAGAGCTGTTACCAATAGCATTGATCGTACCTACGATTGCATCGTCAACGGTAATGCTATTGTCATAGTTCTTAATATAGATACCGTGCCAATCGATACGATCGATATTTGCGCCACCAGTGAAAGTAAAGTCCGACTGAGCCCAACCGTAGATCTTTCCAATCTCACCGCCGTTGATAGTAACGTTTGAGCCGTTTACTGCTGCTAAGTCATACAGAGGAATACCCTGCAAGTCCTCGCGCAACTCGATCTCCTCAGCACCAACGGTACCGGTTACAGTACACTTATTCAGAACAGCCTTACCATAGCAAGCAACAGCAGTACCCAAACCGGTCTTACCAGGAACATCTGCACCCTTGCCCAAATAAGGAATAATCTTGTTATCCTCAACGATTACCTCGTTCCACTCGGTATCAAACTGAGTCTGGTCCGAATGCTCGCCCTTTAATGCGCCAGTAGGCCACGAATAGTTAGGATAAGTATCCTTATCTACCGCAATACTTGTACCCAGAACATAGATACCCATTGTCGTGGTACGGAGCTTACCAGCAATAACCAAGTTGTTTACAGTTACCTTAGCGGGAGTAGCCTCGGTAATACCGCTCGACAAAGTGGTAAAGTTATTAACTACGAATACGGGGAACTCACCCTCACCACGATCCTCGGTGTAGAAGGTAATCTTGTTGCCCTTAACATTCGATGCCGACGGATCATAGTGCTTCAAGCCGTGACCATTAACTACAAACTCGGTTACTTCACGAGCAGGAACCTCGAAGATATAGTCAAAGTCATACTGATAGGGGAAGCCCTGCCATTTCAAGTTCTCGATGTCAGCGATCAACGCCTTATTAATTTTCATAGGCGACTTAATCATAATGGTCTCCTTTGTACCCTCAGTCAGTTCCTCATACCAATCGAAAGTACCGTCGAAATTCAGATCGAGAGTTACGTTGAACTCCATATACTTGCTACGTGCAACCTCGTAACCTGTGGGAACGGTAACGTCGCAATCAAATGCGTCGTTCGAGCAGTCGAAGCTCAGTGTCAGATCGTCTGCTGCATAGGTGCCTGCGGGGATAGCGATAATGAAGGTCTTGTATTCGGGGGTCATCTTACCAACCTCCTCGCAACCACTCAGAGTGATCGACTTGGTCTCGGTGCCGTCCTGATAGATCTTTGCGGTGAAATCGTCGTTACCAGCGTCAACAACAACGCGACCAGCCAGGTAGTTGTTCTTCGAGTCAACCTTGATCGAGTTCAGATAGAACTCATCGTTCCAAGCAGCGGTGGTGCGAACGTTTACCTTAATCAACGCGCACGAATTCTTGAAGTGGAACACCTTGTCCATCGAAGGAATGGTCGAGGTCATAATTGCGTAGTCCAGGCCAGCCTTGCTTGCGTCGTGCACCTGCTCAGCCTCCAACTGTGCAACTACCGAGTAGAATGCACCGTTAACGAATGCCAAGTGGTTAGCCGTGCTGTAAGGGAATACAGCGTAGTGGCGATCCCAAACCGAAGGAGTAATGCTGCCGGTAGGAGCGTCGGGTTTGCTAACGAAGAGCAGATCGGTCAAGATTACGTCCGAATCCTCTGCCTCATACATACGGTTACGATCGTCGAATGCGAATACCGACACCTTATCGCCAGCCTCCCAGCGATAGTAGTTGTCCTCGCCCAAGTAAACGCGAGTCTCCTCTGCGTCGAAAGTTGCCGAGAATGCGGGCTCGTTCTGAGCATCCTTGATACCTGCGGGATCATTCTCGCAACCTACGAACATTGCTGCCATAGCAACAATGCACAAGAAAAATCTTTTCATAGTGTTGTTTGTTTAATTATTGATTGTGTTAGTTGTTAGTCCTCATCGGGGAACAGATCCTCACCGCCCGGAGGCGTTACGGGCTCATACGGATCGACGTTGTCGCTCCAATCATCGTTGCCGGTGCCAACAAAGCCCAGCTCAACATTAACAAGCGTTACTACCATCTCGGGACGCTCGTAATTTTCCATTATAAGTCTTTTCATTTTTGTTATTTTAGCTAAAATTATCTTCGAAAAAGTCAATAAAAAATCGCTGCGATCCGTCCGACGGGGACAAAACGCAGTAGGGCGGCACCATTTACGGCGTCGCCAAATAACTTAAAATCGGGTGTGATTTACTTAAACCTTCACGAGAGTTGAGAACCTCTAAATGCCCCCCCCAGCGAGTTATGATAAATAACGCACATTTCCTTCACTCCTAAATTTGTAATTCTCAACCTTTTACAAGCGCAAATTTATAATTTAGTCAGACAAAAAACAAGTACAATTGTTTTATTTTTTTAAGATTTATCGCACCGACCAAACCGCATAGAAAAACTGCGCCCCACCTTATCGGGCAGGGCGCAATATAAATTGCGAAACGGTCGCGAATCGTGAAATGCGAATTACGAAAAACTACTCCTCCTTGAAGAGGTCGATCTCGCCTCGTTCGGCCGAGTGGAACACCCTCGCAAGCTCCGCAATCACGGGCGACACCAGCTCCACAACGTCCGCAATGGCGCGGTTCGCGCCCTGACCCTTAATGCGATAGAGCATCACGGCATAGAGCGCACGGAAGCACAGCTCTACGTCGCTCGCCTCGTGCTTCGAGAACAACGCACGCAGACGCGGCAGCTCGGGTGCCAGCGCCGCAAATCGACGTCGATACTCCTCGCCAATGGGCAATTTCATCAGCTGCAAATGGAGATTTTGCAGGTCGGCAATCAGGTGTAACGTGTGGTTCAGGTGCCCCTGCTCCTCCTTGCCCTCCTCGCGCAGAAGGTTGCATAACTCCATATACCACAGAAAGATAGCCTGTTGCTGCTCGGGCGCAGCCTCACGCTTGGCAACCAGCGTCGACCAGATGGCCTCGGGGCTGAATTGCAGGGCACGCAGCAGATCTTCGAGCTGCCACAAGTAGAGTATGTATTCGGCGATATTTTCGCGGCGACGACTTTGTGCTATATCCATTTTTCAGAGAATTGTTTTGATCGTTCAGCGCAAAAGTAGCGAAAATTTCCGAACTAAGCCCGCCTTGCCGACTCTTTTTTGGTCGAGCACGAAATAAAGATTATATTTGTATTCGCAAAAACCGTTCGTAATGAAAACAATCGCATTCATACATCGCAGTCCGTTCCCGTGTGGCGGTGCCGAGAAGGTCACGATCGACCTCACGCAGTGGCTGACCGAGCACGGCTGGCGCGTTTTTATCATCGTCAAGTCGATCAACGACGCGCTGCTGCCCGACTCGTTGCGCAACAACGAGCAGGTGACGCTGCTGCCTTATGAGAAGTTGTCGCACCCGCAGTTGGCTCGTTTTGTGGTGGCAATGAGCCACTTACACCATTTCGATGCGATTGTGGTGCAGGGACTGTGGTTGCGCCGTTTGGATATCGTGCGCCGTGAACAGTCGGCCGTGATCGTTCATTGCAACCACGGAGTGCCGCTGTGGCAGTGCATTAAGAAGTTGCGATTCTTTGGGCGCTTGCGTGAGCGCACCTCGAAGTGGCCCGTTTTGGGGCACGTGGTGGGGTGGTTGAGCTATCGGCTGAGCGCCTATTTCCGTGGGCGGACGATCCGACTTTACAAGATGATATATGATAATTGCGACGCTATGACACAGCTCTGCGACTCCTATACCGAAGAGCTTGCAAAGGTGTTGGGCGTGCCCGAGGAGAATCATCTGGTGACGATGTACAACGCTCAGCCGCCTGCTCCAATCCGCTACTCGGCGGAGAAGCGTCGTGAGGTAATCTTCGTGGGGCGACTCTCGCACGGTGATAAGCGTGTGGATCGTCTGATTGATATCTGGCACCGTGTTGAGGCTCGTTTCCCTGAGTGGCGATTGCGCATTGTGGGCGATGGTCGTGAGCGCAAGAATCTCGAAGCGCAGGTGGCGCGATTGGGCTTGCAGCGAGTTGAGTTTTGCGGTCTAACTACCACACCTTATGTCTATTACAATACGGCGTCGATACTCTGTCTTACGTCGAGTTTCGAGGGAATGCCGTTGGTGCTGAGTGAGGCACAGCAGGCGGGTGTGGTTCCGATTGCGTTCGGGTGCGTTGCGGGTATCGTCGAGATGCTTGCGCCCTCGTGGGAGAATGGCGTGCTGGTCGAGCCGTTCGATCTCGATGCCTATGCCGAGGCTCTCGCCCGACTGATGAGCGACGATGAACTGCGTCAGAAGATCTCCAAAAACTGCTGCGAAAAGGTGACCGACTACTCGATCGACCGTGTCGGTCAGCGTTGGGTCGAACTGCTCGAAAGGCTCTCTTAACGAGATTTCCGATTTCGATTATTTCTGAAATATAAATTTGAATAATACCGCTCTCGGGTCATCTCGATGGGCGGCTTTTTTTTGTTGCTCTAAATTTAGGATCAGACTTTGCAGGTTGGGCGCACCTCTAACTCGCACCTCCGAGGGCTGTGGTGGTCGCCGAAGGTGAGCCCACGATGGTGCGTCGATTCGAAGAAATCGCCAATTATTTCAATGTCCAAGTTGCAATCTTTTGCACAAAAAAGCCATCATCGACCCCAATAATCACCAAAAAATTAAATATATATAGGTAAATCGGTCGATGATTCGCGAAAAAAGTTTATTTTTGCAAGATGTATTGACCAATTGAATCAAAAACAACAAAAAAATATACAACAAATTATGGAATACGATTTTAGAGCCATCGAGGCCAAATGGCAAAAAGAGTGGCGCGAACGCGGAACTTACAAGGTCGATGTCGACCCTTCACGTCCCAAATTCTACGTCCTCGATATGTTCCCCTATCCGTCGGGTGCGGGTCTGCACGTAGGCCACCCGCTGGGTTACATCGCTTCGGATATCTACTCGCGCTACAAGCGTCTGTGCGGTTTCAATGTGCTGCACCCGATGGGTTACGACGCCTTCGGTCTGCCCGCCGAGCAGTATGCGATTCAGACGGGTCAGCACCCTGCCGTAACCACCACGCAGAATATCAATCGCTACCGCGAGCAGCTGGACAAGATTGGTTTCTCGTTCGATTGGAGCCGCGAGGTACGCACCTGTGAGCCAGAGTATTACAAGTGGACGCAGTGGGCGTTTGTGCAGATGTTCTCGCACTACTACGACAACGTTGAGCAGTGCGCTCGCCCCATCGAGGAGCTGATTGCCAAGTTCGTTGCTAACGGCACCGAGGGCGTCGATGCGGCTTGCACTCAGGAGATGAAGTTCTCGGCTGAGGAGTGGGCAGCGATGAACGAGAAGGAGCGCGAGCAGGTGTTGCAGAACTACCGTTTGGCGTTCCGTGCCGATACGATGGTGAATTGGTGTCCCGCGTTGGGTACGGTGTTGGCAAACGACGAGGTGAAGGACGGTCTGTCGGAGCGCGGTGGCCACCCCGTTGAGCAGAAGCGTATGAAGCAGTGGCTGTTGCGTGTGACGGCGTATGCTCAGCGAATGTTGGACGGTTTGGAGAAGTTGGAGTGGAGCGATTCGCTCAAAGAGATCCAGCGCAACTGGATCGGTCGCAGCACGGGTGCGCAGATGTTCTTCGACGTGAAGGGTATGGACGAGAAGTTGGAGATCTTCACCACACGTCCCGATACCGTTTTTGGTGTAACGTTTATGGTTATTGCGCCTGAGCATCAGTGGATTGACCGCCTGACTACGGACGAGAACCGTGCGGCAGTCGAGGATTATATCGCCCAGACCAAGAAACGCTCGGAGCGTGAGCGTATCGCCGAGACCAAGCGTGTGAGCGGCGTTGCGACGGGCTCGTATGCGGTGAATCCCTTCACGGGCAAGGAGATTCCGATCTATGTTTCGGATTATGTGCTGGCGGGTTATGGTACGGGTGCCATTATGGCAGTTCCGGCGCACGACTCGCGCGACTACGCCTTTGCACGCCACTTCGGTTTGGAGATTGTTCCCGTGGTTGAGGGTGGCGACATCAGCAAGGAGAGCTACGACGCTAAGTCGGGTGCAATGATCAACTCGGGCTTCATTACGGGTATGGACGTCAAGGAGGCTATCGAGGTGATGTTCGACGAGGTTGAGAAGCGCGGTATCGGTCGCAAGCGCGTGAACTACCGTCTGCGCGATGCGATCTTCTCGCGTCAGCGCTATTGGGGCGAGCCGTTCCCGGTTTACTATAAGGACGATGTGGCATATACGCTGCCCATTGATCAGTTGCCGTTGCAGTTGCCGCCCATCAAGGACTTCGGTCCGACGGAGCAGGGCGAGCCACCTCTGGCACGTGTCGAGGGTTGGTGCACCGCGGCAGGCGACCCGTTCGAGCTGTCGACAATGCCCGGTTTTGCAGGTTCGTCGGCTTATTACCTGCGCTATATGGATCCCCACAACTCGGAGGCGTTGGTTAGCCGCGAGGCTGACGAGTATTGGCGCAATGTCGATCTCTATGTGGGTGGTATTGAGCACGCTACGGGCCACTTGATGTACTCGCGTTTCTGGAATATGTTCCTCTACGATTTGGGTTACGTCTGCGAGGACGAGCCCTTCAAGAAGTTGGTCAATCAGGGTATGATCCAGGGTCGTTCGAACTTCGTATATCGCGTGGTTGGAACGAACAAATTTGTGTCGCTCGGTCTGCGTAGTCAGTACGAGACGCAGGAGATCCACGTCGATGTCAATATCGTGCGCAACGATGTGCTCGATTTGGAGGCCTTCCGCAAGTGGCGTCCCGAGTTTGCCGACGCTGAATTTATCTTGGAGGACGGTAAGTATGTCTGCGGCTGGGCTATCGAGAAGATGTCGAAGTCGATGTTCAACGTTGTTAATCCCGACTATATCGTTGAGGCGTATGGCGCTGATACTCTGCGTATGTACGAGATGTTCCTCGGTCCGTTGGAGCAGTCGAAGCCGTGGGATACCAATGGTATCGACGGTGTGCATAAGTTCCTGCGCCGTCTGTGGGGACTGTTCTACGACCGCTTTGGCAACTACAAGCTGACCGACGAGAAGGCAACGGCAGCCGAGTTGAAGACCCTCCACAAGACCATCAAGAAGGTGCGCGAGGATATCGAGAACTTTTCATTTAATACCTCGGTGGCAGCCTTTATGATCTGCCTCAATGAGTTGGGCGACTGTCCCAAGCGCGAGGTTGTCGAGCCGCTCGTTGTGCTGATTGCGCCGTTTGCTCCGCATATCGCCGAGGAGTTGTGGTCGGTGCTGGGACACACGACGTCGGTTTGCGACGCGAAGTATCCTGAGGTTTGCGCCGAGTACCTCGTTGAGAATAGCCACGAGTATCCCGTTTCGATCAACGGTAAGATGCGTTTCAAGAAGGAGCTGCCGCTCGATATGTCGAACGAGGAGATCACCGCCATTGTGCTGGCCGATCCCGCAGCGCAGAAGTGGACCGAGGGTCGTGCGCCGAAGAAGGTGATCGTGGTCAAGGGCAAGATTATCAACATTGTAATTTAACGACTAAGATATGAACTACAACCAACTTTTCGAGCAGATTCGCGCCAAGCAGAGCTTCTTGTGCGTGGGGCTTGATACGGACGTGCGCAAGTTGCCCGAGGCGGTGCGAGGTGAGGAGGATCCGATCTTCGCGTTCAATCGCGCAATTATCGACGCCACAGCCGCTTACACGGTTAGCTATAAGCCCAATCTGGCATTCTACGAGGAGCACGGCGCAGCAGGTATGGAGAGCTTCGAGCGCACTTGCCGCTATATCCGCGAGAACTACCCCGAAATCTTCATTATCGCCGACGCTAAGCGTGGCGATATCGGCAATACGTCGGCAATGTACGCCCGCGCATTCTTCGAGCAGGGGCTGGTCGATGCCGTAACGCTGTCGCCCTATATGGGCCGCGATACGGTGGCTCCGTTCCTCGAATATGAGGGCAAGTGGTCGGTGATCTTGGCTCTCACGTCGAACCCGTCGGCAGCTGATTTCGAGTTGCTTACATTGGCTGATGGTCGCAAGGTCTATGAGCGGGTCTTGCTGACTGCGTCGCAGTGGGGCTCGAAGGAGAACACGATGTTTGTGGTCGGTGCAACGCAGGCAAAGATGCTTGGCGGTATCCGCGAGTTGGTGCCCGATCACTTCCTGTTGGTGCCCGGTGTGGGTGCGCAGGGAGGCTCGCTGAGCGAGGTTGCCGAGTACGGTATGAACTCGCATTGCGGTCTGCTTGTGAACTCGTCGCGCGGCATTATCTACGCCTCGAAGGAGGCCGATTTTGCCGAGGTCGCAGGTCAGAAAGCAGCCGAAATGCAAGCCGAAATGGCCGAGCTTTTGGAGAAGTATCTCTAATCTCGACCGAGGACCGAAAGTGCAAAATGTGCGCCGCCTTGCCTGATTCGGGGCGGGCGGCGCAAATTATATACGATTGATTATGAGAAAGTTTTACACGCTTTTAGCGGTGGGTTGCGCTCTGCTGACAAGCTGCGCTGCACCGCGTATTTCAAGCCGAGCACCGCAGCTCGAAATCCCGCAGGGAACGATCACGGTCGATGGCTCGGCGGAGGATTGGGGCGACTATCGTCAGCTCACGTCGCTGACCAGCGCACACGATCACACTACGCCCGACGGAACGCGCGTGGCACTCCGCTATGACAATACAAAATTGTATTTTTTGTTCGAGGTTACCGACCCCGATATTGTGTCGGGAAAGGTCGAAAGCGAACGCGATTTGTTCAATCACGACCGCGTCGAGATCTTCTTTTCCAGCGATCGAAAAATGAGCTTCTATTGTGGTGCCGAGATCTCCGAAACGGGAGTGTTGGATCACGGCAGAGATCAAAGTGGCAAGAGTAGTATGAATTGGAATTTCAAGACGTTACGCCATACGACCAAGCGCACCGCGGAGGGCTATGTTACCGAGGGATCGTTCGATATGGAGGAGTTGCGCGAGCTGGGTTTGATCGGTCGAAACGGTCGTGTCTATATCGGCATTTTCCGTGGCGACAACCCCAATGATGGCACTAAATATCGCTGGCTTTCGTGGGTGGTTGCTGATAAATTGCCACGCCCAAATTTTCACCACCCCTACTCGCAGGGAGTCGCTTATTTGAGATAATTCAAAATTCAAGATTCAAAATTACGCCACGCTTCTGAGCGTGGCTTTTTTTATTCAAAATTCAAAAAGCAAAATTCAAAATTGGCGATTTCTTTGAAATCGACACACGCGGTGGCGCCCGCGACTTTTAGTCGCGCCGCCCCACGCCACCGCGTGCGCCTGCCAAGGACAGGTCCCAGCGCATAAATTAAATGAAAGCAAAGGTTAATTTTGAATTTTGAATTCAGCATTGCGCAGCCCTCTCGCACGCGCGTATTATGTGCGACCGCTAACGTGCATATATACAAAAATATAGTCCTCGCCTTCAATCCCTCTGCTGCTCGCATAATTAATTCAATCGCAACGCTCAGTAAATCAGCATGGTACACCCCGCCGCGTTCAAAATCAATAAATGGAACTTATTTCGTGTGAGATTCGATAAGAAAATACAATCGCAAAATCGGCCGAAAACCGCTAAAACGCTGAAAAATCGGCCCGAAAAAGGTGAAAAAAGTTGGGCAAAATTGGTAGAAATAAAAAAAATGCGTACCTTTGCAGTCCCATTTTGAGATGGGAATGACGAAATATTAACAAAAATAAAGGACAAAACAGTAAGAAAATGCCTACTATTCAACAGTTAGTAAGAAATGGCAGAACGCACGTCGACTTCAAGAGTAAGTCGCCTGCGCTCGATGCGTGTCCTCAGCGCCGTGGTGTTTGTACCCGTGTGTACACCACCACCCCTAAGAAGCCTAACTCGGCTATGCGTAAGGTGGCACGTGTGAAATTGACTAATGGTAAAGAGGTGAATGCCTACATTCCGGGCGAGGGTCACAACTTGCAGGAGCACTCGATCGTTCTGGTTCGTGGTGGTCGTGTGAAGGACCTTCCGGGTGTACGTTATCACTTGGTTCGTGGTGCTTTGGACTCGGCAGGTGTAGACGGTCGTCTGCAGCGTCGTTCGAAGTACGGTGCAAAGCGTCCTAAGGCAGGTAAGGGTGGCGCTCCCGCAAAGAAGAAGTAATCAACAGAGGAAATTTTAACAAAGAGAAACAACAATGAGAAAAGCAAAGCCTAAGAAGCGAATTCTACTTCCGGATCCCAAGTTCTCGGACGTACTTGTTACAAGGTTTGTGAACAACCTTATGTTGGACGGAAAGAAGAGTATTGCCTATTCGATTTTCTACGATGCGTTGGATATCGTTGGCGAGAAGATGAAGGATGCTGACAAATCTCCCCTCGAAATTTGGAAGCAGGCACTTGAAAACATCACCCCGCAGGTCGAGGTTAAGTCGAAGCGTATCGGTGGTGCTACCTTCCAGGTTCCCACCGAGGTGAGAGCGGAGCGCAAGATTTCGATTTCGATGAAAAACCTTGTCCTTTATTCTCGTAAGCGCGCCGGTAAGTCGATGGCAGAGAAACTCTCAGGAGAGATAATGGCAGCATACAACCAGGAGGGTGCTGCATTCAAGCGTAAGGAGGAGATGCACCGTATGGCTGAGGCCAACAAGGCATTCGCACACTTCAGATTTTAATTAGAGGAACACGAAGATGGCAGCAAGAGATTTAACATACACTCGTAATATCGGTATTATGGCTCACATCGATGCCGGTAAGACTACTACTTCGGAGCGTATCCTCTTCTACACTGGTAAGACCCATAAGATCGGCGAGACCCACGAGGGTGCAGCTACTATGGACTGGATGGCACAGGAGCAGGAGCGTGGTATCACCATCACCTCGGCAGCTACTACCGCTTTCTGGAATTACAAGGGTCATCAGTATCAGATCAACCTGATCGACACCCCGGGACACGTTGACTTTACCGTTGAGGTAGAGCGTTCGTTGCGCGTTCTGGACGGTGCCGTTGCTACGTTCTGCGCAGTAGGTGGCGTTGAGCCCCAGTCGGAGACCGTATGGCGTCAGGCTGATAAGTATAACGTTCCCCGTATCGGTTACGTTAACAAGATGGACCGTACCGGTGCAGACTTCTATGCAGTTTGCGCTCAGATCAAGGAGCACTTCGGTACGACCGCTCTGCCCGTAGTTTTGCCTATCGGTGTAGAGGATAAGTTCGAGGGTCTGATTGACCTTATATATAATAAGGCAGTCTATTACTTCGACGACAAGACCGTTCGCGACAACTTCGAGTTGCGCGAGATCCCCGAAAATATGAAGGCTGAGGCTGAGGAGTGGCGCAACAAGTTGATCGAGGAGGTTGCTTCGGTTGACGACGCTCTGATGGAGAAGTTCTTCGAGGATCCCGATTCGATCACTCCCGAGGAGTTGATCGCGGCAATCCGCAAGGCAACGATGCAGATGCAGGTTGTTCCTATGTTGTGCGGCTCGTCGTTCCACAACAAGGGCGTACAGCACCTGCTCGACGCAGTTATGGCTTACCTGCCCTCGCCGCTGGACGTTCCCGCAATCGAGGGTGTGAACCCCAAGACCGAGGAGACCGAGGTGCGTAACGCAACTGAGGCTGATCCTTTCTGCGGTTTGGCATTTAAGATCGCTACCGACCCCTTCGTAGGTCGCTTGGCATTCGTTCGCGTATATTCGGGTAAGCTCGATGCAGGTTCGTATGTTTACAATGCACGTAGCGGCAAGCGTGAGCGTATCAGCCGTATCTACCAGATGCACGCTAACAAGCAGAATCCTCTCGAAACCGTAGGTGCAGGTGATATCTGCGCAGCAGTAGGTTTCAAGGAGATTCGCACCGGTGATACTCTGTGCGCTGAGGGTTCGCCCATCGTATTGGAGCAGATGACCTTCCCCGAGCCGGTTATTGGTTTGGCAGTTGAGCCTAAGACACAGAAAGACCTCGATAAGCTGGGTATCGCTCTGGGTAAGCTGGCTGAGGAGGACCCCACCTTCACCGTTAAGACCGACGAGGATAGCGGTCAGACTATCATCAGCGGTATGGGTGAGCTTCACTTGGATATCATCGTTGACCGTTTGAAGCGTGAGTTCGGCGTAGAGATCAACCAGGGTGCACCCCAGGTTAACTACAAGGAGGCTCTTACTCAGACCGTTCAGCACCGTGAGGTATTCAAGAAGCAGACCGGTGGTCGTGGTAAGTTCGCAGATATTATCTTCGAGATCGGTCCCGCATCGGAGGGTAAGATCGGTCTTGAATTCGTTGACGAGGTTAAGGGCGGTAACATTCCTAAGGAGTTTATCCCCGCAGTTCAGAAGGGCTTCGAGTCGGCTATGGCTAACGGTGCTTTGGCAGGTTACACTATGGATTCGATGAAGATTACCTTGAAGGACGGTTCGTTCCACCCCGTTGACTCGGATCAGTTGTCGTTTGAGATCGCTGCACGTAACGGTTTCCGTGTTGCAGCTCCCAAGGCAGGTTCGGTGATTATGGAGCCCATTATGTCGGTTGAGGTTGTAACCCCCGAGGAGAATATGGGTGATATCATCGGCGACTTGAACAAGCGTCGTGGTCAGATTCAGGGTATGGAGCAGAAGGGTACTGCACGTGTGGTTAAGGCTAAGGTTCCCCTGTCGGAGATGTTTGGTTATGTAACCGTACTGCGTACTATCTCGTCGGGTCGTGCAACTTCGTCGATGGAGTTCTCGCACTTCGAGGAGGTACCCGCTAACCTCGCAAAGGATATTATCGAGAAAGCAAGTGGCAAACGTAAGGATTTAGAATAAGAATTAGATATGAGCCAGAAAATTAGAATCAAATTGAAGTCGTTCGACCATAACTTGGTTGATAAGTCGGCTGAGAAGATCGTAAAGACGGTAAAGAGCACCGGCGCAGTAGTTAGCGGTCCTATTCCCCTGCCTACTCACAAGAAGATCTTCACCGTAAACCGCTCGACCTTCGTAAATAAGAAGGCACGTGAGCAGTTCCAGCTCTCGACCTTCAAGCGCATCTTGGACATTTATAGCTCGACTCCCAAGACTATCGATGCACTGATGAAGCTTGAGTTGCCTTCGGGTGTAGAGGTTGAGATCAAGGTCTGATCGACACTCAAATAACGTGAGGCAAAAATGTGCCGAGCAGGTGGACAACCACCGTCAAAGGTGGTTGTCCAACACTCGACACGCGCCAAAACAACAGGGTGCAGAGCTTATTTGAGAGGTCCCAAAACAGAGGGACGGCGAGAGTAAGTAAGTACCAACGGGGTGCGGAGCTTTTGAGTGGGTGGCTGAGAAGTAAGTCGGAACACTGACAAAGCACACGCGAGAAAGTCGAAACAGAGTAGGGCAAATGTGAATAAGGGCAGGCGGCCGAAATGGAGTAGGGCTTATATGTGGCGAAGTTCGAATGAAAAGAATGGAGCTGATATAGAAAGCAGAGATCGAAAGAGAATGCATATATATAATATATAGGTATCGCGCACCAAACAAAAACGAAAAACAAACACACTTATACAAAACAAACGTAATTAGACAAAATGTCAGGACTTATTGGAAAAAAAATCGGAATGACTTCCGTTTTCAGTGCCGAGGGTAAGAACATACCATGCACTGTTATCGAGGCTGGTCCGTGTGTAGTTACGCAAATCAAGACTGTGGAGACCGATGGTTACGAAGCAGTTCAGATTGCCTATGACGACAAGAGTGAAAAGCACACCAGCAGCAGTTTGTTAGGACACTTCAAGAAGGCCGGTGTAACTCCCAAGCGTAAGCTTGTTGAGTTCAAGGGTCTTGGTGAGGTGAATCTGGGCGATACTCTGACCGTAGACGCATTCGCTGAGGGCGACTGGGTAGACGTAACGGGTATCTCGAAAGGTAAGGGCTTCCAGGGCGTTGTTAAGCGTCACGGTTTCGCCGGTGTAGGTGGCCAGACTCACGGTCAGCACAACCGTCAGCGTAAGCCGGGTTCGCTGGGTGCATCGTCGTATCCCTCGCGCGTCTTCAAGGGCAAGCGTCTGCCGGGCCGCACAGGTGGTGATCAGGTAAAGGTTACCAACCTGAAAGTATTCAAGGTAATTCCCGAGAGCAATCTGATCCTCGTTAAGGGTTCGGTTCCGGGTGCAAAGGGTTCGTACTTAGTAATTGAGAATTAAAGATGGAATTAGCGGTATATAACACCTTAGGTAAGGAAACAGGTAAGAAAGTAGTTCTTTCGGACGCTGTATTCGGTGTGGAGGCTAACGACCACGCTATTTATCTCGACGTAAAGCAGTACTTGGCTAACCAGCGTCAGGGTACTCACAAGTCGAAGCAGAAGAACGAAGTTGCAGGCTCGACCAAGAAGTTGAAGCGACAGAAGGGTACCGGTGGCGCACGTGCAGGTAGCATCAAGTCGCCTCTGTTCCCGGGTGGTGGTCGCGTATTTGGTCCCGTACCTCGCGATTACAGCTTCAAGCTGAACAAGAAGCTCAAGCAGTTGGCTCGCCGTAGCGCACTGACCTACAAGGCTCAGGACAACGCTATCACCGTAGTCGAGGACTTCGTAATGGAGGCACCCAAGACTAAGAAGGCAATCGAGCTGACCAAGAACCTGAACGTAGCAGAGAAGAAGGTGCTGTTGGTAGTAACCGAGTCGAACCTGAACGTTTCGCTCTCGTGCCGCAACCTTCCCAACGTAAAGGTTATCAACGCAGCAAGCCTGAACACCTACGACGTGATGAACGCATCGGCCGTAGTAATGTTCGAGGGCGCAGTAAACGCAATCAATGAAATGTTAGCTTAAAACATTGAGGAAATGGAAGTAATTATTAAGCCTATTTTGACCGAGAAGATGACGATTCAGGGCGAGAAGCTGAATCGCTACGGTTTTATCGTCGATACGAGAGCTAACAAGCTGCAGATCCGTAACGCCGTAGAGCAGATGTACAACGTAGTTGTAACTGACGTAAACACGATCAACGTAATGGGTAAGGCAAAGAGCCGCTACACCAAGGCTGGTCTGTTGGAAGGTCGTACAAACAATTTCAAGAAGGCTATCGTCACCTTGAAAGATGGAGATAAGATAGATTTTTACAGTAATATCTAAGAGAGATGGCAGTAAGAAAGTTTAAGCCGGTAACTCCCGGTACAAGACATAAGATTATCGGTACGTTCGACGAGATCACAACGTCGACACCGGAGAAGTCGTTGCTTCGTGCCAAGAAATCGACTGGCGGTCGTAACAACGAAGGTAAGATGACTATGCGCTATATGGGCGGTGGTCATAAGCAGATGTATCGACTGGTTGATTTCAAGCGCGCAAAGGACGGTGTAGCTGCCGTAGTGAAGACTATCGAGTACGATCCTAACCGTACGGCACGTATCGCACTGATCTGCTACGCAGACGGTGAGAAGAGCTATATCTTGGCACCCAACGGCCTGAAAGTAGGTCAGACCGTGATGAGCGGCGCAGGCGTAGCTCCTGAGGTTGGTAACACCCTGTTCCTGTCGGAGATTCCGCTGGGTACGGTGATCCACAATATTGAACTCTACCCCGGTCAGGGTGCCGCAATGGCACGTAGCGCCGGTGCCTATGCACAGCTTCTGGCTCGTGAGGGCAAATTCGCGATTATCAAGTTGCCTTCGGGCGAAACTCGTATGGTACTCGTTACCTGCCGTGCAACCGTAGGTGTTGTATCGAACGTCGATCACAACCTGGAAAGCCACGGTAAGGCAGGTCGCAAGCGTTGGTTGGGCCGCCGCCCGCACAACCGTGGTGTTGTAATGAACCCCGTTGATCACCCGATGGGTGGTGGCGAAGGTCGTGCCTCGGGAGGTCATCCTCGTTCGCGTAAGGGTCTGTTGGCTAAGGGTTACAAGACACGCAACCCCAAGAAGACGACCTCGAAGTTTATTATTTCAAAGAAAAAATAATTAAAAGAGTAACATAATGAGCCGTTCATTAAAAAAAGGACCATTCATTGACCCGAAGCTTGAAGCAAAGGTAATTGCACAGGCAGAGAGCAATAATAAGTCTGTTATCAAGACTTGGTCGCGCGCAAGTATGATTTCGCCTGACTTCGTAGGTCAGACGATCGCTGTCCACAACGGAAATAAGTTTATTCCGGTCTATGTAACTGAAAATATGGTGGGTCATAAGCTGGGCGAGTTCGCAGCAACCCGTAATTTCCGTGGTCACGGTGGTAACAAGAAAAAATAAGTAGAATATGGGTGCAAGAAAAAATTTAATGGCCGAGAAGTATAAGGCCGAGAAGAAGCAGAAAGCTATCGCTATTATGCGTGATTGCCCTACCTCGCCCCGCAAGATGCGTCTGGTAGCAGACATCGTTCGTGGCGTTGAGATCAATAAGGCTCTGGGTATCCTCCGCTACTCGAAGAAAGAGGCATCGATCCGTATGGAGAAGCTCTTGAAGTCGGCCATCGCAAACTGGGAGGCAAAGAACCCCAACGAGCGTTTGGAGGACAACACCCTCTGCGTTAAGGAGGTATTCGTTGACTGCGGTCGTATGTTGAAGCGTGTTCAGCCCGCACCTCAGGGTCGTGCTCACCGCATTCGTAAGCGTTCGAACCACGTAACGCTGGTTGTTGATAAAATGGTAACTGAAAATAAGTAAAAGCAAATGGGACAGAAAGTTAATCCGATAGCTAACCGCCTGGGTATCGTTCGCGGTTGGGATTCAAACTGGTTCGGCGGCAAGGACTTCTCGTCGCGTCTGGTTGAAGATGAGAAGATCCGTAAGTACTTGAACGCCCGTTTGGCTAAGGCAAGTATCTCGAAGATCATCATCGAGCGTACACTCAAACTCGTTACTGTAACCATCTCGACCGCTCGCCCCGGTATCATCATCGGTAAGGGTGGCCAAGAGGTTGATAAATTGAAGGAAGAGCTGAAGAAGCTCACCGGTAAGGACGTACAGATCAACATCTTCGAGATCAAGCGTCCCGAGGTTGATGCAGTGATCGTTGCAAACAACATCGCTCGTCAGTTGGAGGGTCGTATCTCGCACCGTCGCGCCGTAAAGACCGCAATCGCTTCGACGATGCGTATGGGCGCTGAGGGTATCAAGATCCAGATCTCGGGCCGTGTTGGTGGCGCCGAAATGGCTCGTAGCGAAACCTACAAGGAGGGCCGTATTCCTCTGCATACCTTCCGTGCTGACGTTGATTACTGCCTGGCAGAGGCACTGACTAAGGTTGGTATCCTCGGTATCAAGGTATGGATCTGCACCGGCGAGGTTTACAAGAAGCGTGATCTGTTCGAGATCGCAGGCGCAAGCGCTAATGCACCTCAGGGCGGTCAGTCGCAGCAGGGTCGCGGTAAGGGCGCTCCCCGCAAGAGAAGAAACAACAATAAGTAGTATGGACCTTTTAATGCGATAATAGAAAATGTTACAGCCAAAAAAGACCAAATTTAGAAGAATGCAGAAGGGCCGTATGAAGGGCTTCGCACACCGCGGAAACCAGCTGGCATACGGATCGTTCGGCATCAAAGCACTGGAATCGACTTGGATCACCGGTCGCCAGATTGAAGCAGCCCGTCAGGCTATTGTACGTTATATGAAGCGTGAAGGTCAGGTGTGGATTCGTATCTTCCCCGATAAGCCGATCACCAAGAAACCCGCTGAGGTTCGAATGGGTAAAGGTAAAGGTTCGCCCGAAGGTTTCGTGGCACCTGTAACCCCAGGTCGTATTCTCTTCGAGGCAGAGGGTGTACCTCTGGAAGTAGCTCAGGAGGCATTGCGCCTGGGTGCACAGAAACTGCCTATTACGGTTAAGTTTATTGTAAGACGTGATTACACCGAAAATTCAATCTAAGAAAATGAAAAGTGCTGAAATAAAGGAGCTCACGGTACAGGAACTGACCGAGCGCATCGAATCGGAGAAGGCTAACCTCGCTCAGATGAAGGTGCAGCACGCAGTTTCGCCCGTAGAGAACTCGTCGTTAATCAAAAAATCTCGCAGAGATATCGCGCGTATGCTGACAATTCTCGGCCAGAAGAACTCTAAATGTTAATTACCACTATGGAAAGAAATCTTAGAAAAGAGCGTATTGGCTTGGTTGTCAGCAACAAGATGGAGAAGACCATCGTGGTTGCCGTTGAGCGTAAGGTCAAGCATCCGATCTACGGTAAGTTTATGAACAAGACTACCAAGTTCGCAGCTGAGTGCTTGGACGAGACCGTAAAAGAGGGCGATACCGTTCGCATTATGGAGACCCGTCCCCTGAGCAAAACCAAGCGTTGGAGATTAGTACAAATCATTGAAAGAGCTAAGTAGTTATGATACAACAAGAAAGTAGACTTGTCGTAGCCGATAACAGCGGTGCAAAAGAGGTTCTCTGCATCCGCGTGCTTGGCGGCACCAAGCGTCGCTACGCATCGATCGGCGATAAAATCGTTGTGACCGTGAAGAGCGCTACCCCCTCGGGCGATGTCAAGAAGGGTACCGTATCGAAGGCGGTTGTCGTAAGAACTAAGAAGGAGATCAGACGTGCAAACGGTTCGTACATTCGTTTCGACGATAACGCCGTAGTGCTTCTGAACAACCAGGGCGAAATGAGAGGTACTCGTATCTTCGGCCCCGTAGCACGTGAGCTGCGTGACCAGTATATGAAGATCATCTCGCTGGCTCCCGAAGTATTGTAATCGTTAAAAACACAGAAGACTATGTCAACCAAATTGCATATTAAGAAAGGGGATATGGTTTACGTGAATGCCGGCAATAGCAAAGGGCAGTCAGGTAAAGTGTTGGAGGTGAACGTAGCGAAGCAGCGCGCCGTAGTAGAGGGCCTGAATATCGTGAAGAAGCACACTAAGCCCAACTCGCAGAATCCTCAGGGTGGTATCGTCGAGCAGGAGGCCGGCATCCACATCTCGAACTTGCAGCCGATCGACGCAAAGACCGGTAAGGCTACCAAGGTAGGTCGCAAGCTCAACGAGAAAGGTAAATTAGTACGTTACGCTAAAAAGTCAGGGGAGGAGATCAAATAATGGCAAATTACATTCCTACACTCAAGACTACCTATAAGGAGCAGATCAAGCCTGCTCTGATGAAGGAGTTCGGCTACAAGAGCATTATGCAGGTACCCAAGTTGGAGAAGATCGTTATCAACCAGGGTATGGGCCAGGCAGTAGCTGATAAGAAGTTGATCGAGGTAGCTCAGGCCGAGCTGACCCAGATCACCGGCCAGAAGGCTGTTCAGACTCGTTCGCGTAAGGATATCTCGAACTTCAAACTGCGTAAGGGTATGCCCATCGGCGTTCGCGTAACGTTGCGCGCAGATCGTATGTACGAGTTCTTGGAGCGTCTGATCGCAGTTGCACTTCCCCGTATCCGCGATTTCAAGGGTATCAACGAGAAGTTCGACGGCAAGGGTAACTACACCCTCGGCGTAACCGAGCAGATCATCTTCCCTGAGATCGATATCGACAAGATCACCAAGATCTTCGGTATGGAGATTACCTTCGTAACTTCGGCAAAGACCGACGAGGAGGCATACGCACTTCTCCGCGAGTTCGGCCTGCCGTTCAAAAACGCTAAAAAGAATCAATAAGCTATGGCAAAGGAATCGATGAAAGCACGCGAGGTAAAGCGTGCGAAACTCGCAAAAAGATACCAGCACAAGCGCGATGAGGTAGCTGCACGTGTTAAGAGCGGCGAGATCAGCGAGATGGAGGCTTGGCAGGAGTTGGCTAAGTTGCCCCGCAACGCTAACCCCATTCGTCAGCACAACCGTTGCCAGCTGACCGGTCGTCCTAAGGGCTATATGCGTCAGTTCGGTATCAGCCGTATCCAGTTCCGTGAGATGGCCTCGCAGGGTCTGATCCCGGGCGTGAAGAAGGCAAGCTGGTAGCAGTAACTTCAAACTGATTTTCGGGCCTCGACATCTTCATCTCACCCGTGATTTGGGCGTTCATTTGGGTGGAAATTGCCACTCGGACGGACGGACCGAGTCAGGGAGAGATGAAGAATGTTGGCCTGAAAATCACTTTTTTTGTAAAAAAGTTGCTGATTATTCGCAAGTTTTGATTAACTTTACGCGATTTTTTCGAGGATTACCGTCGCAAACACCACTTTCGAGGGGTGTTGGTGGCGGAAATTACTCGTGTAAATAACTAATTATCAACCAATTAATTTTTAATTTTTAATCGTTATGACAGATCCTATTGCGGATTTTCTCACGCGAATTAGAAACGCGGTGAAAGCCAACCACAAGGTGGTTGAAGCTCCCGGCTCAAAAATTAAGCAGGAGATCACTAAGATTCTCTATGAACAGGGCTACATCTTGGCTTACAAGTTCGACACTGACGAGCGTGGTTTCTCGACCATCAAGATCGCTTTGAAGTACAACGCGCAGACCAAGACTAACGCCATCAAAGATCTCAAACGTGTCAGCCGTCCCGGTCTGCGTCAGTACGCTTCGGTAGCAGAGATGCCCCGAGTATTGAACGGCTTGGGTATCGCTATCCTCTCGACTTCGAAGGGCATTATGACCGACAAGAAGGCTCGTCAGGAGAACGTAGGCGGCGAAGTCCTCTGCTACATCTATTAACGGGAAACGGGGCGGAGCTTTTTAATCGAGGGGGCACTTGTTGAGATTGAGCCATTTGGGCTGTCGAGAGTGGGTCGAACCTTTGATTAGAGAGTCGGAACGTTAAATTCAAGTTGTACCGAGCCTTGCGCTATGAAGAATTATGGTGAGGGCGTATGCGAAGGAAAGGCGCATATATATAATATATATAGGTATAACGGCGAAGAGTGCAAACAGACAATCGGTTTCCATTGTGCCGAGCAAACAGAACGTACAAAGCGTGCCACCCCGAGAGTAACAAACAAAACAAAAACTTTTTAAGAAATGTCAAGAATTGGTAAATTACCTGTAAACTTGCCCGCAGGTGTCGAGATCAAGATCTCGGACGACAACGTGGTAAGCGTGAAAGGGCCTCTTGGTACACTGAGTCAGAAGGTTGACTCGGATATTACCGTTAAGGTAGAGGATGGTGTACTCACCGTATCGCGCCCCACAAATCAGCCGCGCCACCGCTCGATGCACGGTTTGTATCGCGCGCTGATCAACAATATGGTAGTAGGCGTAACCCAGGGTTACGAGATCAAGCAGGAGCTCGTTGGTGTCGGCTTTAAGGCTGAGGCTAAGGGCCAGATCTTGGAGCTGAGCTTGGGTTATTCGCACGATATCCATATGATGGTACCCGCTGAGGTTACTGTAACCGCAGTTACCGAGAAGAAGGGTAACCCCATCGTTACATTTAAGAGCATTGACAAGCAGCTCGTAGGTCAGGTAGCTGCAAAGTTGCGCTCGTTGCGTAAGCCTGAGCCTTACAAGGGTAAGGGTATTAAGTTCGTAGGCGAAACTCTGCGTCGTAAGGCAGGTAAGTCTGCAGGTGCTAAATAGTAAAAACGTAAGACTATGTCATTGAATAAGATTGAAAGAAGAGAGCGCATCAAGATGCGTATCCGTAAGATCGTTAGCGGTACTGCAGAGCAGCCTCGTATGACTGTATTCCGCAGCAACAAGCAGATCTATGTACAGTTCATTGATGACGTTTGCGGCGTTACTTTGGCAGCAGCATCGTCGAAGGAGATCGCAGACGTAGCAGGTAAGAACAAGTCGGAGGTAGCCGCTCTGGTAGGTAAGCTCGCAGCAGAGCGCGCACTTGCTAAGGGTATCTCGGCAGTATCGTTCGACCGTAACGGTTACCTGTATCACGGTAGAGTAAAAATGTTGGCCGACGCAGCGCGCGAAGGTGGTCTTAAATTCTAAGCGAATATGGCAAATACTAATGTAAAGAAAGTAAGAACCAGCGATTTGGAGTTGAAGGATCGTTTGGTAAGCATTCAGCGCGTAACCAAGGTTACCAAGGGTGGTCGTACGTTCAGCTTCTCGGCTATCGTAGTTGTAGGTAACGAGAACGGCGTAGTAGGCTACGGTCTGGGTAAGGCAAGCGAGGTTCAGGCAGCTATCGCAAAGGGCGTTGAAGATGCAAAGAAGAATCTGGTAAATGTACCCATCATCAACGGCACTATTCCCCACAAGCAGGAGATGCGTTTCGGTGGCTCGGAGGTTATGATCCGTCCGGCAGCTCCCGGTACCGGTATCATCGCAGGTGGTGCAATGCGTGCAGTATTGGAGTCGGTAGGCGTTAAGAACGTGCTCGCAAAGAGCAAGGGCTCGTCGAACCCCCACAACTTGGTGAAGGCTACCGTGAACGCTCTGTTGGAGCTTCGTGACGCATACAGCGTAGCACAGGTTCGCGGTATCTCGATGAAAAAGGTGTTTAACGGTTAATTTTGACTGAACAACTATGGCAAAATTGAAGATCACTCAGGTCCGCAGCCAGATCGGTAGTTCGGACATTCAGCGCAAGAACCTTGCAGCACTCGGTCTGCGCAAAATCAATCAGACCGTAGAGCACGACGACTCTGCCATCATCAAGGGTATGTTGGAGCGCGTTAAGCACTTGGTCAAGGTCGAAGAAGTTAAGTAAGAACAAAAAAAGATTTTACGAATATGAATCTTAATGAATTGAAACCCGCAAAGGGAGCAACACATCACCAGAAGCGTATCGGTCGTGGTCAGGGTTCGGGTCACGGCGGCACCTCGACCCGTGGTCACAAGGGTGCACAGTCGCGTTCGGGTTACTCGCGTAAGTTGGGCTTCGAGGGCGGTCAGATGCCTTTGCAGCGTCGTCTGCCTAAGTTCGGCTTTACGAACTTGAAGCGCGTCGAGTTTAAGGCTATCAACTTGTCGGTAATCGAGGAGCTCGCTGAGAAGAAGAACCTCACCGAGATCAGCGTAGCAACTCTGATCGAGGCTGGTTTCGTATCGGCTAACGACAAGGTGAAGATTCTGGGTAACGGTAACGTAACCAAGGCTTTGGCAGTAAGCGCACACGCTTTCTCGAAGAGCGCAGCAGCTGCTATCGAGGCTCAGGGCGGTTCGGTTGCTAAACTCTAATCGAAACACACTATTAAACTCGCACCGTTATGAAAGAATTACTCATATTTCTTGGGATCATCGCTCTGGTAGTAGCCGGATTGATGTTCAACAAGAAGTTTGTCGAGACTATCAAGAACATCTGGAAGATCGAGGATCTGCGCAAGCGTATCATCTATACGCTTGGCCTTCTGTTGATCTACCGTCTTGGTAGCTTCGTGGTGATCCCCGGTATCAACCCCAACGCGTTGGGCGCCGGCTCGGGTATTGCTGACCAGGTGGAGGGCAACGGCCTGCTGGGTCTGTTGAACATCTTCACCGGTGGTGCATTCAGCAATGCTTCGGTACTCGCACTTGGTGTAATGCCTTACATCACCGCATCGATTGTCATTCAGTTGATGGGTATGGTCGTTCCCTACTTCCAGAAGATGCAGAAGGAGGGTGAGAGCGGCCGCCGTAAGCTCAACCAGTGGACTCGTTTCTTGACGATCGCTGTGTTGCTGTTGCAGGGTCCCACCTACGTTGCCAATCTCTATCGACAGGTACCCGAATCGTTCGTATACGGTAACACCTTCCAATTCGTAGCATTTGCAACTCTGGTTCTGATCGCCGGCACAATGTTCATTATGTGGCTTGGTGAGAAGATCACCGACCGCGGTATCGGTAACGGTATCTCGTTGATCATTATGGTCGGTATCGTGGCTCGTCTGCCGCACGCGCTGATCGCAGAGTTCAATACCCGTTTCACGGAGGCTACGGGTGGTATGATTATGTTGATTGTGGAGCTGGTACTGCTCTACCTGGTATTTATGGCAACCATTGCACTGGTTCAGGCAACCCGCCGTATCCCCGTGCAGTATGCTAAGCGTATCGTAGGTAACAAGCAGTATGGCGGTGTACGTCAGTACATTCCGTTGAAGATCAACGCAGCAAACGTAATGCCTATCATCTTCGCTCAGGCGTTGATGTTCGTTCCGATGCTGTTCGTTAAGGTCGCTCCGGGCTTCGCAGCTGCATTCGCATACCAAGGATTCTGGTACAACTTCACTTTTGCAGTGCTGGTAATCGCATTTACCTACTTCTACACTGCAATCGTAGTTAATCCCGCAATGATGGCTGAAGATATGAAGCGCAACGGTGGCTTCATTCCTGGCGTTAAGCCCGGTAAGAAGACCGTTGAGTATATCGACACCATTATGACGAGAATCACCCTCCCCGGTTCGATCTTCTTGGCTCTGGTGGCAATTATGCCCGCTCTGGCTATGAAGTTCTTGAACATCAACCAGGAGTTCGCTTACTTCTATGGCGGTACCTCGCTGTTGATTATGGTAGGTGTGATCCTCGACACTCTCAAGCAGATCGAGAGCCAGTTGCTGATGCGTCGTTACGACGGTCTGATGAAGACCGGTCGAATCCAGGGTCGCAACTAATCTCAGACAAAGAGTTCTTGAAGTAAGGAAAGATGATTTACCTTAAATCAGAGGAAGAGATAGAGCTGCTCCGCGAGAATAACCTTCTTGTGAGTGCAACACTGGCCGAAGTGGGTCGCCACATCGCTCCCGGTGTTACTACGAAGGAACTCGATCGCATCGCCGAGGAGTTTATCCGTTCTCACGGAGCAGTTCCTGCTTTCCTCGGGTACAACGGCTATCCCGCATCACTCTGTGTGTCGGTGAACGAGCAGGTTGTACACGGTATTCCGTCGGATTATGCCCTCCGAGAGGGCGACGTCGTATCGGTAGATTGCGGTACGTTTATGAAGGGGTTTGTTGGTGATTCCGCATATACGTTTGCGGTGGGAGAGATCACTCCCGAAGTCCAAAGATTGCTGGACACAACCAAAGAAGCTCTTTATAAGGGTACCGAGCAGGCCCGCCCGGGCAATCGCGTAGGCGATATCTCGGCAGCCGTGCAGTACTGCGCCGAAACAGCCGGTTACTCGGTAGTGCGCGAATTGGTTGGCCACGGACTCGGTCGAAAAATGCACGAAGACCCCGAAGTCCCCAACTATGGCGCACGTGGCAGAGGCCCCCTGCTCAAAGCAGGAATGGTGATCTGCATCGAACCGATGATCAATATGGGAGTTAAGCAGGTCGTATTCGAACGCGACGGTTGGACCGTCCGCACCCGCGACCGCAAGCCATCGGCACACTTCGAGTTTGCTGTGGCAATAACCAAAAACGGCCCCGACGTACTTACCGATTTTAGCGTAATCGAGCAAGCACTTAAAAAGTAAAAAGACTCTATGGCAAAACAGACTGCTATTGAAAGGGACGGCTCGGTGATCGAGGCATTGTCGAATGCAATGTTCCGCGTCGAGTTGGATAACGGCCACGTTATCACTGCCCATATCTCAGGCAAGATGCGACAGCATTATATCAAAATCCTGCCGGGAGATAAAGTAAAAGTGGAAATGACCCCGTACGATTTGAGTAAGGGTCGTATATCCTTTAGGTACAAATAATCAAAGATTGCTGAAAAATGAAAGTCAAGGCATCAATCAAAAAGAGAAGCGAGGATTGCAAGATCGTTAAGCGTAAGGGCAAGCTCTACGTGATCTGCAAGAAGAATCCTAAATTCAAAATGCGCCAAGGGTAATGTTTCAACCAATTAAAAACGAAAAAAGAAATTTATGGCACGTATAGTCGGTGTAGATTTACCAAAAAATAAGAGAGGCGAGATCGGTCTGACCTATATCTACGGTATCGGTCGCAGCACCGCTCGCAAGATTCTCGACGAGGCAGGCATCAGCTACGACCTCAAAGTACAGGATTGGACAGACGAGCAGGTCGGTGCAATCCGTAACATCATCGCAACGAGCGGTATTAAGGTCGAGGGCGAGTGCCGCTCGATCGTCCAGCTCAACATCAAACGACTGATGGATATCGGTTGCTACCGTGGTATCCGTCATCGTCTGGGTCTGCCTGTTCGCGGTCAGAGCACCAAGAACAACGCACGTACCCGTAAGGGCAAGAAGAAGACTGTCGCTAACAAGAAAAAGGCAACTAAGTAATTTTAGAGAGTTATGGCAAAAAAGACTGGAACAGTTAAGAAGAAGGTCGTTAAGGTTGGCGCATTGGGCGCAGCTTACGTTCACTCGACTTTCAATAACGTGATTGTAACCCTCACCAACGAAGTAGGCGAAGTTATCAGCTGGTCGTCGGCAGGTAAGATGGGTTTCCGCGGTTCGAAAAAGAATACTCCCTATGCAGCTCAGACAGCCGCTGCGGATTGCGCAAAGGTTGCTTATGACTTGGGTCTGCGTAAAGTTAAGGTTTATGTAAAGGGTCCCGGTGCAGGTCGTGAGTCGGCTATCCGTACTATCCACGGCGCAGGTATCGAGGTAATGGAGATCATCGACGTTACTCCGCTGCCGCACAACGGCTGCCGCCCGCCCAACCGTCGTCGCGTCTAAATTAGTAGCGCACACGAAGTAAGCGAAAAGCATAAACCAAACAACAGACAAAATTCAACTAAAAAAGTAAAAAAACAATGGCAAGATATATTGGCCCTAAAAGCAAAATCGCCCGTAAATTCGGCGAAGCTATTTACGGAACGGATAGAGTCCTCGAAAAGAAGAACTATCCTCCCGGACAGCACGGTCTTGCTCGCAAGCGTAAGAAGACCTCGGAGTACGGTATTCAGCTGAGCGAAAAGCAGAAGGCAAAGTGCACCTATGGCGTATTGGAGAAGCAGTTCGTACGTACCTACCAGAACGCAGCACGTTTGGAGGGTATCACCGGTGAGAACCTGCTGAAATTGTTGGAGTGCCGCCTCGATAACGTAGTTTACCGTTTGGGTATCGCTCCCACCCGTGCAGCAGCACGTCAGCTGGTGAGCCACCGTCACATCTGTGTAAACGGTAACGTGGTGAACATTCCGTCGTACAGCCTGCGCGCAGGTGATGTAGTTGCTGTTCGAGAGAAGTCGAAGAGTTTGGAGGTAATCACCGACTCTTTGGCAGGTGGTCGCAAGAGCCGCTACTCTTGGTTGGAGTGGAATGACGAGACGATGTCGGGTAAGTTCCTTCAGAAGCCCGAGCGTGAGGAGATTCCCGAGAACATCAAGGAGCAGCTGATCGTCGATCTGTACTCGAAATAGTAACTAATTAACCGAATAAAAATTATGGCAATATTAGCATTCCAAAAGCCTGAAAAGGTGATTATGCTCGAATCTACCTCTAACTTCGGAAAGTTTGAGTTCCGTCCGTTGGAGCCCGGATTCGGTATGACCATCGGTAATGCCTTGCGTCGTATTCTGCTCTCGTCGTTGGAGGGTTATGCAATTACGACCGTAAAGGTAGCCGGTGTCGATCACGAGTTTGCCGCTATCCCCGGTGTGATGGAGGGAATGATTGATGTGATCCTGAACTTGAAGCAGGTTCGCTTTGTACGCACGGTCGATAACACCGACTTCGAGAAGGTGTCGATCAACGTAGCAGGCGTAACCGAACTGACGGCAGGTTACATCTCGAACTTCCTTTCGTTCTTCAAAGTGTTGAATCCCGATCTGGTGATCTGCCGTCTGTCGCCCGGAACGAAGATGCAGATCGATCTGACGATCGGTAAAGGCCGCGGTTATGTTCCCGCCGACGAGAACCGTCCTGAGGACGCCGAGTTCGGTCTGTTGCCTATCGATTCGATACACACGCCGATTAAAAACGTCAAGTATTCTATCGAAAACTACCGTGTCGAGCAGAAGACTGACTACGAAAAACTGAATCTGGAGATTACTACCGATGGCTCGATCCATCCCAAGGACGCTCTCAAAGAGGCAGCTAAGATCCTGATCCAGCACTTTATGTTGTTCTCGGACGAGAAGATCTCGCTCAATATGGAGGAGAACGGCGGTGCTGAGGAGTTTGACGAGAATGTACTGCATATGCGTCAGCTCTTGAAGACCAAGTTGTCGGATCACGACCTGAGCGTACGTGCCTTGAACTGCTTGAAGGCAGCTGAGGTTGACACCCTTGGTGACCTGGTTCGTTACAACCGCAACGACCTGCTCAAATTCCGCAACTTCGGTAAGAAGTCGCTCACCGAGCTGGACGACCTGCTGGCATCGAACAACCTCCACTTCGGAATGGACGTATCTATCTACAAACTTGATAAAGAATAATTAAATGAGACACAATAAGAATTTCAATCACCTTGGCAGACAGAGCAGCCACCGTAAGGCTTTGATGTCGAATATGGCATCGTCGCTGATTCTGCACAAGCGCATCGAGACGACTGTAGCAAAGGCTAAGGCACTGCGTCAGTTCGTTGAGCCTCTGGTAACTCGCGCAAAGGAGGATACTACTCACTCGCGTCGTGTAGTATTCAGCTACTTGAAGCAGAAGGAGGCTGTTACGGAGTTGTTCCGTACTATCGCTCCCAAGATCGCTGATCGTCCGGGCGGTTACACTCGTATTTTGAAGACCGGCTTCCGTTTGGGTGATGCTGCCGATATGTGCATCATCGAGTTCGTTGACTTCAACGAGGCTTACACCACCGGTGTAGTTTCGACTGAGGCTAAGCCCAAGACCCGCCGTTCGCGCAAGCCCGCAGCAAAGAAGACCGACGCTGTTGAGGACGCTAACGTAGTGAAGGCTCCCAAGGCTAAGCCCGCTGCTGCAAAGGCTGCTAAGAATACCGGTGCAAAGGTTGCTGCAACCAAGACCAATGTAGGTAAGAAGATGTAATTTTACATAATTTACCGATTAAGGGTGCTTCTCACAAGAAGCACCCTTATTTTTTATCTTATCAATAGAATCACAACTCCATCACCGACATCGGCCATCGGGCATAGCGGGGCATTGCGTAGCCGACGGGAGCGTCGATGTACGACGGGTCGCAGATCGTAAACCGATGACCGCGATGAGTGATGAATGTGCCCGCAACCGAGGGCGAAAATTCAACCCCGCAGGCAACGTGCCCGACGTTCTCTACTTGTGGATCGACCTGATAATCAACGAGAACGGTCGGGAGATCGAGCAGCTCATCAACCAACCACGCAAAGATCAGAGTGCGGTCCTTGCAGTTGTTGCGTCCGTAGAAGAGCGACTCCTCGATGGTCATCTGCTTGTGTCGACCGAACAGATCGCTGTCGCTCGTAAATTCGAATCCACGTTGGACCAGCCCAAGCAGAAACTGCGTGGCGTCGAGTTGCGACATCGGAGCGATATGGCGCGAGAGGATTGCAAGCAGGGTGTCGCGGAGTGGTGCGGGGATCTCGGCGCGGTGGAACGGGGCCTTCTCGGTGGTCGGGTAGTGGCTCATCAGCTCGATGCGGGCCATCGCGATGGGAACGGAGATTGGCTCGTGGAGGTATTCGCTCCAAAGTGGCAGGGCAATTGAGGTGGTCGGAGTGGAGGTGAATCCCGCCCCAATTTCGATCGAGAGCGGACGGCGGAGAGTGGTGTCGGTGCGGGCAATCGGGGTGTAACCATCAGGCGATGAGTCGTATTCGAAGATATAAAATCGCTCGCCGTCGATCTCGATGTAGTTGCGTTCGTAGATCGTGCCGTCGAACGGCAACAACATCACCAACCGCGTGCCTCGCAGGGCGGCCCGTGCGTCGAAGCCCATACGTTCGAGCAGAAAGATCTGCAAGGCTATCCGTTCGTCGCTCTCCGATTGGCTGAATGCCGCCTCGCTCACCGCCCGAACCAACATATATCGACACCAATCGCAGGCACGATGTGCAGCACAGTAGTTGTCGAGTTGGGCGACAAATGTTGCGTGGTCGGAGCGTAATTGCTTGGAGTGCAGTGCGTTGTAGCGCTCGACGTTCGGCTCGCCAAATTTGACGAGAAGACCTTTGGGAATTTGCAGGGGAAGGGTGTCGCCCAAAAATATGATAGTCCGCAGTTGATGTGCTGAGGCTCGCGGCGCTTCGGTTTGGGGTGGACGCCCCGCCGAACTACGCACGACAGCCCACGCAGCAACCATCGCCGTAAGAATGAAAATATGGATCAAAATATAGCGTTTCACTGTATCGGATATTTTAGTTCAACCTCACAAATGCAAATTTCGCACCGAGAAATGGCGCAAAAAGGCGTGAAGATTTTGGGCGTGCGGGGAGGTTTTGGAGCGGAATTTGCTCGTTCGGTGGCGTGGCGCGGGTGACAGAGGTGCGCCGAACGAATCTTCCTAATTAAAAATGATACAGAGTATGAGAAAATTTTTACAGATTTTGGTGGTCGCGGCACTCGGAGTGGCTGCGATCGGTTGCTCGAATAGCGACGATGGACTCGACTATTTGAAGGGCTCGTCGAGTTTGTGGCTCGGATCGGTCGACTCGGTCAATATGTCGAATTTCGGCTCGCAACTCGCCGTGTCGGGCGGTAATCAGAACATCGTCAAGGCCTCGGTCGATAGCACTACGCTGGTGCTCGAAGGTGTCAATACGGGTGCGACGACGCTGTTCGTAACCACCGATCAGGTCTTTATCGAGATGGTGGTGCGTGTGCGTGGGTTGGTCGGCTATTGGGGCGTTTCGACCAACGACAAGTATGGAATTGCGGTGAGCATCGAGGGCGAAGATACGCTCACGGCAGACCGTATTGCGCAGATTCAGAGCGCTTTGGTTGAGCAGTATAGTGCTCAGTTGGCTGGCTCGATCTTCGAATTCGGGCCGACGCTCTTCGTGTGGAGCAATGGCACGGCGGCGGGCGACGGCACGTGGCAACTCTCGGGCAACTCGCTGGTGCTGACCGAGGGTGGCGTGGCGCGAACGCTCGACTTGGAGGTCTACGGCGTCGATCGCGTACGTCTGGCGGCCGACATCGTCGAGAGCGTCAAGGCGCAATATCCCGACGACGCGGTGACCGGCGCAACGCTCACATTCTTCCTCGATCGCCGTATCGCGATGTAACGCGCGCGTATATTATATATATGTGTCAAGCGGGGTTGCGCCTTCGGGTGTGACCTCGCTTTGTTGTTGCCTCAATTTGTAGGTGTCGCAGGCGAGTGCACCATCGTGGGCTGGGGCGGTCGCCCGAAGGGCGAGCCCACGATGGTGTGCCGATTTCGGTGAAATCGTCAATTTTTATCAAAATAAAATGAATGACATTCAACATATAATATTAAAATTTAGAAACTTGGCAATTCGCGCGAAAAGGGGGGGCGAAGGTCGCCAAAGGCGCTAAGTGATAGCCCGCAACGAGAAAAATTCACTAAAAAATGCAAAAAAACGCTCAATGTGTTTTTTTATTTGCAAAACTATTCTACCTTTGTGCCCGATTTCCCTCCGTATCGAGGTGAATGAAGTTCTTTGATAGAAATTAGTCGTGGGACGAAAAAATATCACCAAAAATTTGGTGGATTAAAAATTTGTTCCTACTTTTGCAACCCGAAACGAGCTCTGCCGATGTAGCTCAGTTGGCCAGAGCAGCTGATTTGTAATCAGCTGGTCGGGGGTTCGAATCCCTCCATCGGCTCAAAATGAGCCCTGCGGATTTGAATCCAATGGGACAACGGTTGCAAAAGCGACTAAACATATTGGGAGAATACCAGAGTGGCCAAATGGGGCAGACTGTAAATCTGCTGACGTACGTCTTCGGTGGTTCGAATCCATCTTCTCCCACTCAATCCGAATCCGGTTCGCTACGGCGAATTGGATTTTCGGGTTAGAAAACCGGTCGTTAAGACTTTCCGGTTGTCGGTCTATGGCCGTCAATCGGATTTTGTGGGCTTAATAACGACCAAAACAACGGATCCTTGGATTCGTTCATTGCGGAAGTAGCTCAGTTGATAGAGCATTAGCCTTCCAAGCTAAGGGTCGCGAGTTTGAGCCTCGTCTTCCGCTCCAAGGGGCCGAGTTGAAAAGCGCGGACCGCAAAATGAGGGTCGCTGATTTTTAGGTTGATTGGACCGATGGGGAATGAGTGGCACTCAAAGAAAAAGAAGAAAGTAAAAAGCAAATTTTATACAGAAATCTTAAATACTTTACAAAGCTATGGCAAAAGAAAAATTTGACCGTTCGAAACCGCACGTGAACATTGGTACTATTGGTCACGTCGATCACGGTAAGACTACCCTGACCGCAGCTATCACCACCGTACTGGCTAAGGCTGGTCTGTCGGAGTTGCGTTCGTTTGATTCGATTGACAACGCACCTGAGGAGAAGGAGCGTGGTATCACCATCAACACCGCACACGTTGAGTATCAGACTGCAACCCGCCACTACGCTCACGTAGACTGCCCGGGTCACGCTGACTACGTTAAGAACATGGTTACCGGTGCTGCTCAGATGGACGGTGCTATCCTCGTAGTAGCTGCTACTGACGGTCCGATGCCCCAGACTAACGAGCACGTACTGTTGGCAAAGCAGGTAAACGTTCCCCGTATCGTTGTATTCTTGAACAAGTGCGATATGGTTGACGATCCCGAGATGCTCGACCTGGTTGAGATGGAGGTTCGCGACCTGTTGGCTAAGTACGACTTCGATGACAACTGCCCCATTATCCGTGGTTCGGCTCTGGGTGGTTTGAACGACGAGCCCCAGTGGGTTGAGAAGATTATGGAGTTGATGAACTCGGTTGACGAGTACGTACCCATTCCGCCGCGTGAGAACGAGAAGCCTTTCTTGATGCCTGTTGAGGACGTATTCTCGATTACCGGTCGTGGTACCGTATTGACTGGCCGTATCGAGACTGGTGTGATCCACGTAGGTGATCCCGTTGAGATCGTAGGTCTTGAGGAGGAGATTAAGACTTCGACTTGTACCGGCGTTGAGATGTTCCGTAAGCTGCTCGATGAGGGTGAGGCTGGTGATAACGTAGGTCTGTTGATGCGTGGTATCGACAAGAAGGAGGTTAAGCGTGGTATGGTAGTTGCTAAGCCCGGCTCGATCACTCCCCACACCAAGTTCACCGCTGAGGTTTACGTATTGAAGAAGGAAGAGGGTGGTCGTCACACTCCGTTCCACAACAAGTATCGTCCCCAGTTCTATCTGCGTACTATGGACGTTACCGGTGAGATCCAGCTGCCCGAGGGCGTTGATATGGTAATGCCTGGTGACCACATCACCATTACCGTAGAGCTGATCTACCCCGTAGCTCTGAACGAGGGTCTGCGTTTCGCTATCCGTGAGGGTGGCCGTACCGTAGGTGCAGGTCAGATCCTGTCGATCGTTGAGTAATTAAATTGACTCACAATAGAGTAGCGCGACCACGCGCCGCGCTACTCAACTTAGGGGCATAGTTTAAGGGTAGAATCACGGTCTCCAAAACCGTTGGTGGGAGTTCGAATCTCTCTGCCCCTGCAAGAAAAAAAGAAAAAGATAGCTATGAGAATAGTAAATTATGTAAAAGAGTCCTATAAGGAACTTGTAGAGAAAGTTTCTTGGCCGAAGTTTCCTGAACTGCAAAGCTCAACGATAGTTGTTATGATTGCTTCCCTTCTATTTGCGATTGTTGTGCTGGCGATGGATATGTCGTTCGAGAACATTATGAAATTCATTTACGCTCAGTTGGGTCGTTAAAAACCTATTTGAACAATGAGTGAAATTCAGAAAAACTGGTATGTGATACGTGCCGTAGGTGGCAAGGAGCGCAAGGTTAAAGAGTATATCGAGGCCGAAGTGCGCCAAGAGCACCTGGAGGATTACGTGTCGCAGGTTCTCATTCCTACCGAGAAGGTCTTTACCGTTCGCAACGGTAAGAAGGTCTCGAAGGAGCGAGTATCGTATCCGGGTTATGTTCTCGTTGAGGCAGCTTTGGTAGGACAAATTCCGATAATGCTTCGCAATACCCCGAATGTGCTTGGTTTCCTCGGCGACTCGAAAGAGGAGAGCGCCAAGATGATCGCTACACCTCTACGTCCACAGGAGGTTAGCCGAATCTTGGGCCGCGTCGATGAGATGAGTGCAAGCGAGGAAGAGGTCGAAATCCCGTTCTTTGTTGGCGAAACCGTTAAGGTTACCGACGGTCCGTTCTCGAGTTTCGAGGGCACGATCGAGGCAGTTGATAACGAGCGTAAGAAGTTGACCGTCTCAGTGAAGATTTTCGGTCGCAAGACTCCGATGGAGTTGAGCTTTATGCAAGTTGAAAAAGAATAATTAACCAAAGGAAAGTTATGGCAAAAGAGGTTGCTGCATTTATTAAATTGCAGATTAAAGGTGGTGCCGCTAATCCTTCGCCCCCGGTAGGTCCCGCATTGGGTTCTAAGGGTGTGAACATTATGGACTTCTGTAAGCAGTTCAATGCTCGCACGCAGGATAAGGCCGGCAAGGTTTTGCCCGTTATCATCACCGTTTACAGCGACAAGTCATTCGATTTCATCGTTAAACAGCCCCCCGTAGCAGTACAGCTGAAGGAGGCCGCTGGTGTTAAGACTGCATCGGCTGAGCCTAACCGTAAGAAGGTGGGTCAGGTAACTTGGGATCAGGTGAAGGCCATCGCTCAGGACAAAATGCCCGACTTGAACTGCTTCACGCTGGAGTCGGCAATGCGTATGGTGGCTGGTACTGCTCGCAGTATGGGTCTCAATGTCGTAGGTGAATTTCCCGAACTGTAATTAAAAGATTACGAAAATGAGTAAGCTGACCAAAAATCAAAAAATAGCCTACGCAAAGGTTGAGCCCGGTAAGGCGTACAAGCTCGCTGAGGCGGCAGCTCTTCTAAAGGAAATTACCTTTACGAAATTTGATGCTTCCGTTGATATCGACGTGCGTCTGGGTGTTGACCCCCGTAAGGCGAATCAGATGGTACGTGGCGTGGTAACTCTGCCCCACGGTACCGGCAAACAGGTTCGAGTTCTTGTACTCTGTACTCCCGACAAGGAGACCGAGGCAAAAGAGGCTGGCGCAGATTACGTAGGTCTTGACGAGTATATCGACAAGATCAAGGGCGGTTGGACCGACGTTGACGTTATCATCACCTCGCCCAACGTAATGGGTAAGGTAGGTGCTCTGGGTCGTATCTTGGGTCCCCGTGGTTTGATGCCTAACCCCAAGACTGGTACCGTTACGATGGAGATCGGTAAGGCCGTTAAGGAGGTGAAAGCCGGTAAGATCGACTTCAAGGTCGACAAATTCGGTATCGTTCACACTTCGGTAGGTAAGATCTCGTTCACTCCCGAGCAGATCGTAGACAACGCTAAGGAGTTTATGAGTATGATTCTGAAGTTGAAGCCCGCAGCAGCTAAGGGTTCGTATGTTAAGAGCATCTATCTCTCGACCACGATGAGCCCCGGTGTGCAGGTTGATCCCAAATCAGTAGAAACCAAATAAGAGGAGGATAGACGATGACTAAAAACGAAAAGAAGGTTGTAATTGACAACTTAACTGCGAAGCTCACCGAGTATCCTCACTTCTACCTGACCGACATCGCAAACTTGAACGCTGAGCAGACCGCAGCATTGCGTCGCAAGTGCTTCGAGAGCAATGTAACTCTGATGGTCGTTAAGAACACTCTTCTTCGCAAGGCGTTGGAGAATGTCGAGAAGGCTGACGAGGAGCTGGTAAAGGTATTGGAGGGTTCGACTTCGGTAATGTTCACCGAGACCGGTAAGACCCCCGCAGTCCTCATCAAGGAGTTCCGCAAGAAGAGCGACAAGCCCGTATTGAAGGCTGCATACGTAGAGGGTTGTGTTTACGTAGGTGACGATCAGATCGATAGCCTGTGCAACATCAAGAGCCGTGAAGAGCTTATCGGCGATATCGTTGCACTGTTGCAGTCGCCCGCTAAGAACGTTATCTCGGCACTTCAGGCTAACGCAGGCCAGAAGATCGCTGGTATCGTAAAGACACTCGAAGAAAGAAACAACTAATCAAGAACAAAAACAAGTAAAACAAATTTAATAAAATCTATACCACTATGGCAGATGTAAAAGTATTGGCAGAAGAATTGGTAAATTTGACTGTTAAGGAAGTAAATGAGTTGGCCGCTATCCTGAAGGAGGAGTACGGCATCGAGCCCGCTGCTGCTGCTGTTGCAGTTGCTGCTGCTCCCGCTGCTGCTGGCGAGGCTGCTGCTGCTGAGAAGACTTCGTTCGACGTAATCTTGAAGGCTGCTGGTCAGGCTAAGTTGCAGGTTGTAAAGGCTGTTAAGGAGATCACCGGTCTGGGTCTGAAAGAGGCTAAGGACATCGTTGATGGCGCTCCTAAGGCAGTTAAGGAAGGTGTATCGAAGGAGGAGGCTGAGTCGATCAAGGCTGCTCTGGAAGAGGCTGGTGCTGAAGTTGAGCTTAAGTAATTCGTTACTTATAGTTTCAGGACATATTGGGTGTAGAGCTTATGTAAAAATAAGCTCTATGCCTTTTCTCGTCTAACAAAGTGAGGGTTTGGGTGACGACCCGAATCGGATCTTTGAAACAAGTTTTGCCCGCGTGCGTAATGTGTTGTCGCCGAGGGCATTAGTGGGGTTATCTGAAAGCTATTTTAGATGATTCTTTTCACGACAGATGTCTCACACTCAACTTTAAAAGGATCAAAAATGTCCGCACAAGCAAACAACCAACGTATTAGCTTCTCTTCGGTCAAGAACAGGTTGCCTTACCCTGACTTCCTCGAAGTGCAGCTCAAATCATTTCACGACTTTTTCCAGTTAGACACCACGGCCGAAAATCGTAAAAACGAGGGCCTCTACAAGGTGTTCACGGAGAATTTCCCCATTACAGATACCAGAAACAACTTCGTTCTGGAATTCATAGACTACTATGTGGACCCGCCCCGCTACTCGATCGAAGAGTGCTTGGAGCGCGGTTTGACGTATAGTGTCCCCCTCAAAGCTAAACTTAAACTCTATTGCACGGACTCGGATCACGAGGATTTCGAGACGATCATTCAGGACGTCTACTTCGGTACGATCCCCTATATGACTCCTCGCGGTACGTTCATCATCAACGGCGCCGAGCGTGTAATCGTTTCACAGTTGCACCGTTCACCCGGTGTATTCTTCGGTCAGAGTATGCACACCAACGGTACGAAGCTCTACTCGGCTCGTATCATTCCGTTCAAGGGCTCGTGGATTGAGTTCGCAACGGATATCAACAACGTGATGTATGCCTACATCGACCGTAAGAAGAAGTTGCCCGTAACCACTCTGTTGCGTGCCATCTGCTTCGAAACCGACCAGCAGATCCTCGAGATCTTCGACCTGGCGGACGAGGTGAAGGTGACCAAGACCAACTTGAAGAAGGCTATCGGCCGTAAGTTGGCAGCACGTGTTCTGACGACGTGGGTCGAGGACTTCGTTGACGAAGATACCGGTGAGGTGGTTTCGATCGAGCGTAATCAGGTGATCGTCGATCGTGAAACCGAACTTACCGAGGAGAATATAGAAGATATTATCGAGAGCGGTGCCAAGACCATTCTGCTCCACAAGGAGAACCAGTCGGGTATCGATTACTCGATCATTTACAACACATTGCAGAAGGACCCCTGTAACTCTGAGAAGGAGGCTGTGGTATACATCTACCGCCAGCTGCGCAACTCGGAGCCACCCGATGAGGCAACTGCTCGTGACGCAATCGAGAAGCTGTTCTTCTCGGATCGCCGTTACGACCTGGGTGATGTGGGTCGCTACCGTATCAACAAAAAACTCGAATTGGATATCGATCCCGCAGTCAGAATCCTGACTAAGGAGGATATGATAGCCATTATCAAATATCTGATCCAGCTGATCAACTCGAAGGCTGACGTGGACGATATCGACCACCTCTCGAACCGTCGTGTACGCACGGTGGGCGAGCAGTTGTCGAATCAGTTCTCGGTCGGTTTTGTGCGTATGGCACGTACCATTCGTGAGAAGATGAATGTTCGTGACAACGAGGTATTTACGCCGATTGAGCTGATCAACGCAAAGACCCTGTCGAGCGTTATCAACTCGTTCTTCGGAACCAACCAGCTGTCGCAGTTTATGGATCAGACCAACCCGCTGGCCGAGATGACTCACAAGCGTCGTCTGTCGGCTCTGGGTCCCGGCGGTCTGTCGCGTGAGCGTGCAGGTTTCGAGGTTCGAGACGTACACTACACTCACTACGGCCGTCTGTGTCCGATCGAGACCCCTGAGGGTCCCAACATCGGTCTGATTTCGTCGCTTTGCGTCTTCGCAAAGATCAGCGATATGGGCTTCATCGAGACCCCCTATCGTAAGGTTGAAGATGGTAAGGTGAACCTGAAAAATGACGAGGTTGTATATATGAGCGCCGAGGAGGAGGAGGGCAAGATCATTGCTCAGTCGAACTCGCCGCTGGACGAGGAGGGTAACTTCCTCAAACCCGACCGCGTCAAGACCCGTTGCGAGGCCGACTTCCCGCAGGTGAGCGCCGATCGCGTTGACCTGATGGACGTTGCTCCCAACCAGATCGCCTCGATCGCAGCAAGTTTGATCCCCTTCTTGGAGCACGACGATGCTAACCGTGCGTTGATGGGTTCGAATATGATGCGCCAGGCTGTGCCTCTGATCACGTGCGAGTCGCCGATCGTAGGTACCGGTCTGGAAAAGGAGATGATCACCGATAGCCGTATCCAGATCGTTGCTGAGAAGGACGGTGAGGTAGTATTTGCTGACGCAACGCAGATTCAGATTCGCTACGAGCGCACCGAGGACGAAATCTTGGTTAGCTTCGAGCCTGAGATCACAACTTATATGTTGCCTCGCTTCCGTAAGACCAACCAGAACACTTCGATCACGTTGAAGCCCGTCGTTCTGACCGGCGAGAAGGTGAAGAAGGGTCAGATCCTGACCGAGGGCTACTCGACTCAGGGCGGTGAGTTGGCTATCGGCCGTAACTTGAAGGTGGCATTTATGCCCTGGAAGGGTTACAACTTCGAGGACGCAATCGTGATTTCGGAGCGTATCCAGCGCGAGGACCTGTTTACTTCGGTACACGTTGATGAGTATATCTTGGAGGTTCGCGATACCAAGCGCGGTGTCGAGGAGCTGACTTCGGATATTCCCAACGTGAGCGAGGACGCTACGAAGGATCTGGACGAGAACGGTATCATTCGCGTTGGTGCGAATGTTAAGCCGGGCGATATCCTGATCGGTAAGATCACCCCGAAGGGTGAGAGCGATCCTTCGCCTGAGGAGAAACTGCTGCGCGCGATCTTCGGTGATAAGGCCGGCGACGTTAAGGACGCCTCGTTGAAGGCTCAGCCCTCGTTGTTCGGTACGATCATCAAGACTCAGCTGTTCAGCCGTGCAAATAAGGACGGCCGCAAGGGTAAGAACGCCGAGAAGGCTCAGTTGGAGCAGATCGATCAGCGTTTCGCAGCTCAGACGGCAGCCTTGAAGCAGCGTCTGGTTGCTAAGCTGTGGCAGCTGCTCGAAGGCAAGACAACACAGGGTATCAAGGATTACTTTGGCGCTGAGTTGTATGCTAAGGGTACCAAGTTCTCGAAGCGTATGTTGGAGGATATCGACTATATGAACCTCTCGACCGATAAGTGGGTCGGTGATGCTCACGTCGATATGCTCATCGAGCGTACTATTAATAATTATATTATCGAGTGGAAGAAGTACGACGCCGAGTTGAAGCGCGAGAAGTACAACGTCTCGAACGGTGATGAGCTGCCCGCAGGTGTAATCCAGCTCGCTAAGGTTTACGTTGCTAAGAAGCGTAAGTTGAAGGTGGGTGATAAGATGGCAGGTCGCCACGGTAACAAGGGTATCGTTGCGAAGGTTGTTCGCGATGAGGATATGCCCTTCCTCGAAGATGGTACTATCGTCGATATCGTTCTGAACCCGCTGGGTGTGCCTTCGCGAATGAACCTCGGTCAGATCTACGAGACCGTTCTTGGCTGGGCAGGCCGCGAGCTGGGCGTTAAGTTCGCAACGCCGATCTTCGACGGTGCAACGCTCGACCAGATCAACAAGTATACCGACGAGGCAGGCGTTCCGCGCAGTGGCCGTACCTATCTTTACGATGGTGGCACGGGCGAGCGTTTCGACCAGCCCGCAACGGTCGGTGTGATCTATATGTTGAAGCTGGGTCATATGATCGACGACAAGATGCACGCCCGTTCGATCGGTCCCTACTCGCTCATTACGCAGCAGCCTCTGGGTGGTAAGGCTCAGTTTGGTGGTCAGCGTTTTGGTGAGATGGAGGTTTGGGCATTGGAGGCCTTCGGTGCAGCCAACATCTTGCAGGAGATCCTTACGATTAAGTCGGACGACGTTATGGGTCGTGCTAAGGCTTACGAGGCAATCGTCAAGGGCGATAATCTGCCGCCCGCAGGTATCCCCGAGTCGCTCAACGTGCTGTTGCACGAGTTGCGCGGTCTGGCAATCAGCGTTAAGCTCGACTAATCGGATCGAGAGGAGAACACAAACGATAATAAGTTAAAGAAGAACAAGTATATGTCATTCAATAAAGACAATAAGAGTACGAGCTTCAACCGAATTACCATCGGCTTGGCGTCGCCCGAGGAGATTCTGGAAAATTCGAGTGGTGAGGTGCTGAAACCCGAAACCATCAACTATCGTACCTACAAGCCCGAGCGCGACGGTCTGTTCTGCGAGCGCATCTTCGGTCCTGTGAAGGACTATGAGTGCCACTGCGGTAAGTACAAGCGTATCCGTTATAAGGGTATCGTCTGCGACCGATGCGGCGTCGAGGTTACGGAGAAGAAGGTTCGTCGTGAACGTATGGGCCACATCTCGTTGGTAGTGCCCGTTGTTCACATCTGGTACTTCAAGTCGCTGCCCTCGAAGATCGGTTACCTGCTGGGTATCCCCTCGAAGAAGTTGGAGGCGATCATCTACTACGAGCGTTACGTGGTAATTCAGGCCGGTGCCGCTGCCGAGCAGGGTATCGAGAAGTTGCAGACTCTGGCCGAGAAGGAGTATCTGGACGTTCTGGCCGCACTGCCGAAGGGCAACCAGCAGCTGGACGACAGCGATCCGAACAAGTTTATCGCTCAGATGGGTGCCGAGGCAATCTACACTCTGTTGCAGCAGGTAGATCTGGACTCGATGTCGTATGCACTTCGCCACAAGGCAAGCACCGAGACCTCGCAGCAGCGTAAGAGCGAGGCGTTGAAGTGCTTGAACGTGATCGAGGCATTCCGCGCATCGAACGGCGTCAATAAGCCCGAGTGGATGGTCTTGAAGGTTATCCCCGTGATTCCGCCCGAACTGCGCCCGCTGGTGCCGCTGGACGGTGGTCGTTTCGCAACGTCGGATCTGAACGATCTGTATCGTCGCGTGATCATTCGTAACAACCGTTTGAAGCGACTGATCGAGATCAAGGCTCCCGAGGTGATCCTGCGCAACGAGAAGCGTATGTTGCAGGAGGCAGTGGATTCGCTGTTCGACAACTCGCGTAAGAGCAACGCCGTTAAGAGCGAGAGCAACCGCCCGTTGAAGTCGCTGAGCGACTCGTTGAAGGGTAAGCAGGGTCGCTTCCGTCAGAACTTGCTCGGTAAGCGTGTCGATTACTCGGCTCGTTCGGTAATCGTCGTTGGTCCCGAGTTGAAGATGCACGAGATGGGTATTCCGAAGGATATGGCGGCAGAGCTTTACAAGCCCTTCGTAATCCGTAAGCTCATCGAGCGCGGCGTGGTTAAGACCGTTAAGTCAGCTAAGAAGATCATTGATAGAAAGGATCCCGTAATCTGGGACATCTTGGAGAACGTTATCAAGGGTCATCCCGTATTGATGAACCGTGCTCCGACCCTGCACCGTCTGGGTATTCAGGCATTCCAGCCCAAGTTGATCGAGGGTAAGGCAATGCAGTTGCACCCGCTGTCGTGTACCGCGTTCAACGCGGACTTCGACGGCGACCAGATGGCAGTCCATCTGCCGCTGGGCAATGCAGCAATCTTGGAGGCTCAGATGTTGATGCTGGGTTCGCACAACGTCCTGAACCCTGCTAACGGTGCGCCTATTACCGTACCTTCGCAGGATATGGTCCTCGGTCTGTACTATATCACCAAGCCCAAACCCGGTGCTAAGGGCGAAGGTCTGGTGTTCTACGGTCCCGAGGAGGCAATCATCGCTTACAACGAGGGTCGTGCCGAGTTGCACGCAAAGGTTCGTTGCGTAGTTGATGATCTCGACGCTGAGGGCAACCCGATCCGCGATTTGAAGGAGACCACCATCGGTCGAATTATGTTCAACCAGGTTGTACCTAAGGAGGTTGGCTATATCAACGAGCTGCTGACCAAGCGTTCGTTGCGCGATATCATTGCAGTGGTGATGAAGAAGGCAGGTGCCGATAAGGTGGCTAACTTCTTGGACGACATCAAGGCAATGGGTTACCGTATGGCATTCCAGGGCGGTCTGTCGTTTAACCTCGACGCAGTGATTATCCCCGAGGAGAAGGCTGCGCTGGTGCAGAAGGGCTACGAGATGGCCGACGACATCGCCGAGAGCTACAATATGGGTCTTATCACCAACAACGAGCGATACAATCAGGTTATCGACGTTTGGACTAAGATCAATAACGAGCTGACCAAGGCCGTAACCAAGACCCTGACCGAGGATATGGACGGTTTCAACCCCGTTTATATGATGCTGGATTCGGGTGCTCGTGGTTCGAAGGAGCAGATTCGTCAGTTGAGCGGTATGCGTGGTCTGATGGCTAAGCCCCAGAAGAGTGGTGCCGAAGGCGGTCAGGTCATCGAGAACCCGATTTTGTCGAACTTTAAGGAGGGTCTGTCGGTGTTGGAGTACTTCATTTCGACCCACGGTGCTCGTAAGGGTTTGGCGGATACGGCGTTGAAGACCGCAGACGCAGGTTACCTGACTCGTCGATTGGTAGATGTTGCTCAGGACGTGATCATCAATGAGGAGGATTGCGGTACGCTGCGCGGTCTGGTTGCAACCGCAATCAAGAAGAATGAGGACGTGGTTCAGACGCTCTATGAGCGCATCTTGGGTCGCGTGGCTCTGAACGATGTATATCACCCCATCACCGGTGAGCTGCTCTGCGCAGCAGGTCAGGAGATCACCGAGTCGATCGCCGAGGCAATCGAGAAGTCGCCGCTGGAACAGGTCGAGATCCGTTCGGTGCTGACTTGCGAGGCTCGCCACGGTGTCTGCGCGAAGTGCTACGGTCGCAACCTGGCAACGGCGCGTATGGTTCAGAAGGGTGAGGTTGTCGGCGTCATCGCTGCACAGTCGATCGGTGAGCCCGGTACTCAGCTGACACTGCGTACGTTCCACGTCGGTGGTGTTGCAGGCGGTACTACGGTCGAGACCAACGTCATCTCGAAGTACGAGGGTCGTTTGGAGATCGACGAGTTGCGTACGGTTAAGACCAAGAACGATAAGGGCGAGGAGGTAAATGTGGTAATCAGCCGCCAGTCGGAGTTCCGCATTGTCAATCCCGCAACCGATATTACACTCTACACTCACGCTCTGCCCTATGGTGCAACGCTGTTTATGCAGGACGGTGCCGAGGTTAAGAAGGGCGATCTGATCTGCGAGTGGGATCCCTACAACGCAGTTATCATCTCGGAGTTCGAGGGTAAGGTTGCCTTCGAGAACGTTATCGAGGGTGTAACCTACCGCGATGAGTCGGACGAGCAGACAGGTCTGCGCGAGAAGGTTGTTATCGAGTCGAAGGACAAGAATAAGAACCCGATCATCAAGATCGTCGATAAGAGCGGTGTTGAGCAGAAACAGTACAACTTGCCCGTTTCGGCACACATCGTTGTTAAGGAGAATGCCAAGATCAAGGCAGGCGATATTCTGATCAAGATTCCGCGTGTTGTTGGTAAGGCAGGCGATATCACCGGAGGTCTGCCGCGTGTTACCGAGCTGTTCGAGGCTCGTAACCCGTCGAACCCCGCAATCGTATCGGAGATCGATGGCGAGATCACATTCGGTAAGATCAAGCGCGGTAACCGCGAGATTGTTGTAACGTCGAAGGACGGTGAGGTACGTAAGTATCTGGTACCCCTGTCGCGTCAGATCCTGGTTCAGGAGAACGACTACGTGAAGGCTGGTATGGCACTGTCGGACGGCGCGATCACCCCGAGCGACATTCTGCGTATCCTCGGTCCTACGAAGGTTCAGGAGTATATCGTGAACGAGGTTCAGGACGTATATCGTATGCAGGGTGTGAAGATCAACGACAAGCACTTCGAGGTTATCGTTAGCCAGATGATGAACAAGGTTCAGATTGATGATCCGGGCGACACCCGCTTCTTCGAGAACCAGGTTGTCGATAAGTGGGAGTTTATGGAGGTCAATGACGAGCTCTACGACAAGGTTGTTGTAACCGATGCTGGCGACAGCGACGAGGTACAGCCGGGTCAGATCATCACGGTTCGTCGTCTGCGCGACCTGAACTCGGTACTCAAACGTAAGGATTTGAAGGCAGTTGAGGTACGTGATATCGTTCCCGCAACGTCGAGCCAGATCTTGCAGGGTATCACCCGCGCGGCATTGCAGACGTCGAGCTTTATGTCGGCAGCATCGTTCCAGGAGACCACAAAGGTACTGAACGAGGCAGCGATTATGGCAAAGAGCGACCCCTTGGCAAACTTGAAGGAGAACGTAATCTGTGGCCACTTGATCCCCGCTGGTACGGGTATGCGCGACTACGACAATATGGTTGTTGGCTCGCGCGAGGAGTACGAGCAGATGGTTGCTTCGCGATAGGTAATCGCCTAAATATGAGAAAGACGCACTCCTGCGGGGGTGCGTCTTTTTTTTGTTTGTGCAGACACAGGGAATCTCATCATCGGCGGGTGGGGGGCTCGCGCAAACTTTGTTGCGCGACCCGCCGATGATGACACGCCTCGGCGAGGCGTGGAATTTTCAAATAAATTCAAACAAATAGAAAAGCCGCACTCCACGCAGGGGTGCGGCTTAATTGTGAATTGTGAATTGTGAATCGTGAATTGACAACTACAGGCGCTCTTTAATTGCCTTGCTCTCAGCCTCGTAGCCGGGTTTGTCGAGCAGCGCAAACATATTCTTCTTGTAGGCCTCGACACCGGGCTGATTGAAGGGATTGACGCCCAAAATGTAGCCGCTGATACCGCACGCACGCTCGAAGAAGTAGAGCAACGCACCGATGTGGTAGGCGTTGATCTCGGGCAACTCGATGCGAATGTTGGGAACGCCACCGTCGCAGTGCGCCAGCTGAACGCCCAACTCAGCCATACGATTGACCTCCGAAATGCGCTTGCCAGCCAAGAAGTTAAGACCGTCGAGGTTCTCCTCGTCGCTCTCGATCACGATCGAGTGGTCGGGCTTGGCAACCGAAATCACAGTCTCCATCAGCATACGCTCGCCCTCCTGAATGTACTGACCCATCGAGTGCAGATCGGCCGTCAGCGTTACGCTTGCGGGGAAGATACCCTTGCCCTCTTTGCCCTCGCTCTCGCCGTAGAGCTGCTTCCACCACTCGGCAATGTATTGCAACTTAGGCTCATAGCTTGCCAGAATCTCGATCTTCTTACCCTCGGCATAGAGTGCGTTACGCACGGCTGCATACTGCGCTGCGATATTCTGCTCATAGGGAACCTTCTCGTCGGTAGCCTTCTGCATATCCTGTGCGCCACGTACCAACGCCTCGACATCGACGCCCGCAGCCGCCAGCGGCAGCAGACCTACGGGGGTCAGCACCGAGAAACGGCCACCCACGTCGTCGGGAATAACGAAGGTGGTGTAACCCTCTTGTGTCGAGAGAGTTTTGAGTGCGCCACGCGCTTTGTCGGTTACAGCAACGATACGCTCGGCAGCCTCCGTTTTGCCATAGCGACGCTCCAACTCGGCTTTGAGAATTCGGAATGCAATCGCGGGCTCGGTCGTAGTGCCCGATTTCGAGATCACAACAACGGCCAACTCACGATCCTTAACGGCGTCGAGCAGTTCGTAGGTGTAATCCTCGCTAATGTTCTGACCTGCAAAGAGAACGATCGGATCTTTGCGGTCGCGTTTGAGCAACGAGAACGAGTTGCTCATAGCCTCCAAGACGGCCTTTGCGCCCAAGTACGAGCCGCCAATGCCGATACAAACGATCACTTCGGCCTTTGCACGCAGACGGTCGGCAGCCGCTTTCACTGCTGCGAGTTGCTCAGCGTCGATCGACGAGGGGAGCGAAACCCAACCCAAAAAGTCGTTACCTGCGCCCTCGCCACTTGCCAGCAGAGCATTCGAGCGCTCGGCAGCTGCACGCAATTCTGCGCTAACCGCAACGGCAGCCTTCGAGGTGTCTAATTTGATGAAATTCATTTGTTTATATAAGTTTTGTTGTTAATATTTTCATTGCTGTGCGGGGGCGGATCTTGCGGTAGAGGATATCGTAAACCGCGTCGGCAATAGGCATTTCGACCCCATAGCGCTTATTGACGTGGCGGATACACTCCGACGCAAAATAACCCTCGGCAACCATACCCAGCTGCAACTGCGCCGCAGCCACCGAGTGACCGCGACCGATCATCATTCCGAAGCGGCGGTTACGCGAGAAGAGCGAGTAACCCGTAACCAGAAGGTCGCCCAAGTATGCCGACGCACGTGATTGACGATCAGCGGGATAGGTTTCGTTCAAGAATCGCTCCATCTCGATCGACGAGTTGGCCAGCAGCACGGCGATGAAGTTGTCGCCGTAGCCCAAACCCGCCGCAATGCCGACCGCGATTGCGTAGATATTTTTCAGTACCGTAGCATATTCAATGCCGTAGATGTCCGATGAGGTGACCGTGCGAATGTAGTCGGTGGTGAATTTGCCACGCAGCACCTCGGTGTCCTCGGCATCGCTGCAAACAACGGTCAGATACGACAGATGTTCGAGTGCAACCTCCTCGGCGTGGCACGGACCTGTAACGATGCCGATACGACCGAACGGAATCGAATATTGTTGGTTAAAATATTCAGCCACAGTTACATAATCATCGGGAATGATGCCCTTGATCGCCGATACGATGAACTTGTCGTCGAGCGATTCGGTGAGCGGTTCGAGTGTCTTTTTGAGGTATGCCGACGGGGTAGCCATCACGATGATATCGGCCTCACGAACGACCTTGTTGATGTCGTCGCTGATGTCGAGTTTCGAGAGGTTGAGTGCGGCGTCGCTCAGGTATTTGGGATTGCGCTCCTCGGCCAGCACACCCTCGGCTACGGCGGGGTTGCCGATCAGCCAGCCGACGCGCTGTTCGTTCTCGCAAAGTATCTTGACAATTGCGGTCGCCCAACTGCCGTAACCGATCACGGCGCAACGGGCGTTACTATCTAATTTCAAACTCATTACGTGCTTCAAATAAATGTGCTACAAATTTAGAAAAAATTGCGCGAACTATGGTAATAATTCGCTGACTTTTTTCTACCTTTGTCGGATAGAATTGCAAATAATTAAAACTCAAGAATAGTGAAAAAGATTAAAAGCGCACTGATCTCGGTCTTTTATAAAGACGGATTGGGCGAAATAGTTAAGACATTGGCCGCCGGCGGGGTTAAATTGTATTCGACCGGTGGTACGTTGGCTTTCATCGAATCGCTCGGTTTGGAGGCTACGGCTGTTGAGGATCTGACGGGCTATCCCTCGATCTTGGGTGGTCGCGTCAAGACTCTGCACCCCAGCGTGTTCGGTGGTATCTTGGGTCGTCGTGACAACGAGGGCGACCGCGAGCAGATGGCTAAGTATGCTATCCCCGAAATCGATCTGGTTATCGTTGATCTCTACCCCTTCGAGCAGACCGTGGCAAGCGGCGCCGAGGAGCAGGCTATCATCGAGAAGATCGACATCGGTGGTATCTCGCTGATTCGTGCTGCGGCTAAGAACTACAAGGATACACTGATCGTTCCTTCGGTTGTGATGTATGGCGAGTTGCTCGCAATGTTGAAGGAGCAGGAGTGCTCGACCACCATCGAGCAGCGTCGTCGTTTTGCGGCTCTGGCGTTCAGCGTCAGTTCGCACTACGATAGCGCAATCTTCAACTACTTCAACCGCACCGAGAAGATCGACGCTATGCGTATGACCAACGACGGTGCGATGTCGCTGCGCTATGGCGAGAACCCCCATCAGGAGGCTGCTTTCTATGGCAAGATCGAGGATATGTTCTCGAAGTTGCACGGCAAGGACATCTCGTACAACAACTTGCTCGATATAGACGCAGCAATGGGTCTGATCAGCGAGTTCTGGGAGGGTGAGCCTACCTTCGCAATCTTGAAGCACAACAATGCGTGCGGCGTGGCTACACGTGCGACGCTCTGCGAGGCATACGAGGCTGCGCTGGCGTGCGATCCCGTTTCGGCGTTTGGTGGCGTGCTGATCTGCAACCGTAAGATCGACGTAGCTACCGCCGAGAAGATCAACACACTCTTCTGCGAGGTGCTGATGGCACCCTCGTTCGAGGAGGAGGCGTTGGAGATTTTGAAGAGCAAGAAGAACCGTATCCTGCTCGATCTGAAAACTATCGAGCGTCCCGAGATGACCTGCCGCTCGGTGCTGAATGGTGTGGCTGTTCAGCAGCGTGACAACAAGGTCGGTGGCGTCGATACGGAGGCTGTACAGAAGACCACGAAGGGCGTGTCGGAGGAGCAGATGAAGGATCTGATCTTCGCAAATAAGATCGTTAAGCACTCGAAGTCGAACGCCATTGTGCTGGCTAAGGGCTCGCAGCTCTATGCAAGCGGAATTGGTCAGACCTCGCGTGTGGATTCGTTGCGTCAGGCTATCGACAAGGCTAAGTCGTTCGGTTTCGACCTGAACGGTGCGGTGATGGCAAGCGACGCCTTCTTCCCCTTCGCTGACTGCGTTGAGATCGCTCATAAGGAGGGTATCGACGCTGTGATCCAGCCCGGTGGCTCGGTTCGCGATGAGGAGAGCATCGAGTATTGCAACGCTAACGGTGTGGCGATGTTGTTCACCGGTTTGCGCCACTTCAAGCACTAAGAGAAATTTGATTAATCAAGAAAAACACTGAAAAAATGGGACTTTTTTCATTGACACAGGAGCTGGCGATGGACCTCGGTACGGCCAACACCCTGATCATACATAACGGCAAAGTCGTAGTCGATGAGCCCTCGATCGTAGCGATCGACGTTCGCACGCAGAAGGTCGTAGCGGTGGGTATGCAGGCTAAGATGATGCACGAACGTACCAACCCCAATATCCGTACAATCCGCCCGTTGAAGGACGGTGTGATTGCCGATTTTACCGCTGCCGAGATGCTGATTCGCGGTCTGGTCAATAAGGTGAAGACCAATGGCCACCTCTTCTCGCCCTCGCTCAAAATGGTGATCGGTATCCCCTCGGGCTCGACCAACGTCGAGATCCGTGCGGTGCGCGACTCGGCTGACCGTGCAGGTGGTCGTGAGGTATATATGATTTTCGAGCCTATGGCCGCTGCGCTGGGTGCAGGTCTGGACGTTGAGGCGCCGATGGGTAATATGGTTATCGACATCGGTGGTGGAACGTCGGAGATCGCTTGTATCTCGTTGGGTGGTCTGGTTCACTCGGAGAGTATCAATGTTGCGGGCGACGTGTTTACGAGCGACATTCAGTCGTACGTTCGTCAGCAGCACAATATCCGTATCGGTGAGCGTACCGCCGAGCAGATCAAGTGCGCAATCGGTGCAGCTGTTTCGGAGCTGGACGAGGAGCCCGAACCGTTCGAGATTACGGGTCCCAACCTGCTGACGGCTCTGCCTCAGACGGTTACGCTGACCTACAAGGAGATCGCTTACGCGTTGGAGAAGTCGCTCGTTAAGCTGGACGCAGCGCTGATGAAGGTGCTCGAAGAGATGCCGCCCGAGTTGTATAGCGACGTGGTGAAGAACGGTATCTACCTGACGGGTGGTGGCGCGTTGATCAAGGGTCTGGCAAAGCGTCTGAACGCAAAGACCAACCTGCCGTTCATCGTAGCCGAGGATCCTCTGCGTGCCGTTGTTCGTGGTACGGGTATCGCGTTGAAGAACGTCAACCGCTTCTCGTTCCTGATGCGATAAGCTCAGGGTGCGGGATTTGCAATAATCTGATAGACAGGTGCATACATTGCTATGCGCCTGTCTTGGGTTAAATGCCCGAATGTCTTTGAATCAAAAACTTAGAGATGTTAAAACTCGTTGAGTTCATAAAGAAGGTCTATTTGCCGTTGCTGTTTGTGGTGTTGGAGATCGTGGCGATCCACTACTACGCCCACTCGAACAGCTATGCTGAGGCTCGTCTGCTGGCAACGTCGAACAGTTTGGTCGGCGGTGTCTATGGCTCGATCTCGGGCGTGGGCGAGTACTTCGGACTGCGCAAACGCAACCGTGTGCTGTTGGAGGAGATGGCCGAGTTGCAGAACGAATTGACACGCTACCGTGAGACGGCGGTCTATGACGAGCTCGATTCGCTCGGCGCGGAGATCGAAACTCAATACTCGTATATGACCGCCCGCGTGGTGCGCAATACGGTGAGCCGTCAGCATAACTTCCTGACGCTCAATAAGGGTCTGCGTGACGGCGTGGTGACCGATATGGCGGTGATTACGCCCGATGGTGCAATGGTGGGCTACGTTGTGAGCTGCTCGGAGCGCTATGCGGTGGCGATTTCGATCCTCAATACGGCGTTCAATGCCAGCGGAAAGTTGGCGGGCGACGGTCACTCGGGCTCGATCTATTGGGAGGGCTTCGACTCGCACCGCGTCAAGATGCACGAGTTGTCGAAATATGCCCCCGTCGAGGTGGGCGATACGATCGTCTCGACCGGTTATTCGCACTTCTTCCCCGAGGATATCACGATCGGTTACGTCGAGCGTATGGAGGTCGATGAGCCGACATCGTCGTTCAAGTTGGAGCTGCGTCTGGCGGCCGATATGACCCGTCTGCACGATGTGCTGCTGATCAAAAATATCGATATTTACGAGCTGAATGCATTGGAGGCTGAGGCCGATTCGTTGTTCAGATATTGATTTGTGTAAAGAGTTATGATGCGTCAAATTATAGAGTATGCGCTGCTGTTCTTGGTGCTGGTGTTGTTGCAGGTCTTCCTGTTCAGCAACCTGGAACTGAGCGTCTATCTCAATCCGTTGGTTTATATTGCGTTCATCATTCTTCTGCCGATCGAGGCGGCGCCCGTTGTGGTGCTCGGCTTGGGTCTGCTGACGGGCATGGTGATGGACGTGGCAATGGGTGCGGCGGGGTTGAATACCCTCGCAACGCTGCCCGTGGCATTTCTGCGTGGGCCGCTGTTGCGACTGACCTGCTCGAAGGATAGCGTGTCGGACGGTGGTGTGCCGTCGGTGCACCGTCTGGGTGTGCTGGGCTTTGTGCGCTATGTGGTGGCGGCGGTGGTGTTGCACTCGCTGGTTTACTTCACGATGGAGTGCGCTACGTTCGACTACTTCCACCTCACGCTGCTGCGCACGCTGGTCAGTGGCGTGGTTACGGTGGCGGTGATCTACTTCACATCGAAGATATTTAACTCGCAAGTGGCTCGTGTGTTATGAGTGATAAGCGAGATAGTCTGATGCGCGTGCGAACGCTGCAACTGATTGTGCTGCTGGTTGTCGGCACGATCGTGGGTCGTCTGTTCTATATTCAGCTGATCGACGATCGTTACAAGGATATGGCGGCCAACAACGCCCTGCGCCACGTGGTGCAATATCCGCCACGAGGTGAGGTGCGCGATCGCAATGGTGAATTTATCGTGCAGAGCCGTGAGGCCTACGACCTGATGGTCATCGCACGCGAGATCCCCAAGGAGGGTTTCGATACGATGCGTATGTGCCGCGTGTTGGGTATGGAGAAGGCGGAACTTGTGAAGCAACTGACACGCGCCAAAACTCGTTCGCGTGTGCCGATGATGATCACCAACCAGCTGTCGAAGGAGGTCAAGCTGCGCTTCGATGAGTGTAATTTCCGAGGATTCTATACGGTCTATCGTACGATTCGTTCCTATCCGCGTCGCATTGGCGGCAACCTGATGGGCTACGTGGGCGAGATCAATGCCGAGCAGTTGCGCAAGCGTCCCGAATATCGTGCGGGTGACTACATCGGCATCAGCGGTTTGGAGTCGGCCTACGAGGAGGTGCTGCGCGGTAAGAAGGGCGTGAAGATCAATGAGATTGATAATCACGGAGTTATCAAGGGCTCGTTCCGCGACGGAATGTACGACTCGCTGCCCATACCGGGTCGCTCGCTGGTCTGCACGATCGATGCCGAGCTGCAAGAGCTGGCCGAGGAGCTGATGGAGGGTAAGGTTGGTAGCGTAGTGGCGATCGAGCCTTCGACGGGCGAGATCCTGCTGATGGTGTCGTCGCCAACGTACGACCCCAACGACTTGGTGGGTAAGAACTTACGATTGAACTACAATAAACTTCTGCGCAATCCGCAACGTCCGCTCTACAATCGTGCTGTGTCGTCGCACTATCCGCCGGGATCGACCTTCAAGCTGGTGCAGGGTCTGATTGGCTTGCAGGAGGGTGTGCTCAAACCGAGCTACCGCTATCCGTGTGCGGGCGGTTACACCTACGCTGCGGGTCGCAAGATGAAGTGCCACCCCCACCCGTCGCCTCTCGATCTGCGAGCAGCGGTGGCTAACTCGTGCAACGCCTACTTCTGCTACGTCTTCCGCGATATCATTGATAATAAGAAGTACGAAAATGTGAAGGCGGGTCTGGACGTCTGGACCGATTATGTCCGTTCGTTCGGCTTCGGTCGCACGCTCGACTCGGACTTCGCCAACGAGACGCGCGGCTATGTGCCCACGTCGGAGTTCTACAACCGTGTCTATCGCAATTCGTGGAAGTCGCAGACAATCATTTCGTTGTCGATCGGTCAGGGCGAGTTGGGTTGCACGCCGTTGCAGATGGCTAACCTGGCGGCAATCATCGCCAATCGTGGTTACTACTACATTCCGCATATCGTGCGCTCGGTTGAGGGTGTCGATTCGCTCGAACAGCGCTTCTACGAGAAGCAATATACGAAGGTCGATGCCGAGCACTTCGAGCCGATTGTCGAGGGTATGTGGCAGGGTGTCAACGTGGCGGGAACATCGACACGTGCGGCAGTTGCGGGTCTGGATATTTGTGGCAAGACGGGTACGGCGCAGAATCCTCACGGTCGCGATCACTCGACCTTCCTGAGTTTTGCACCGAAGGACGATCCGAAGATCGCTATCTCGGTCTATGTCGAGAATGGCGGTTTCGGTGCGACAATCGCACTGCCCATCGCCAGCCTGCTGATCGAGAAGTATTTGACCGATACGATCACCCGCCCGCATATGATCGATCAAGTTAAACAGATGAAAATTTACTATCCCAATGCTAAGAAATAGTAGTTACGGAGGCTCACGCTCGCTGCTCACGTCGTCGGTCGATTGGGTGATGATCCTGCTCTATGTGGGATTGGTGCTGATCGGCTGGCTGAGTATCTGCTCGGCCTCGTACGACGAAACGGCAATCAACCCCTACGCCTTCTCTCACTTCTACGTGAAGCAGGTGCTGTGGGTGGCGATGGCTTTTGTGGTGGCGTTGGTAGTGATGCTGCTCGACGATAAATATTACCATATGTTGGCCTACCCGGCCTATATCGGAGGTCTGTTGATTCTGATTGGAACGCTGCTCTTCGGTAAGGAGGTCAATGGCGCAAAGGCGTGGATCGAGTTCGGATTCTTCTCGCTGCAACCCGTTGAGCTGGTGAAGATTGCGACGGCATTGGCTATGGCGCGCGTGATGAGTTCATACTCGTTCTCGATCAACCGTTTTGGCGATCTGCTGCGGGTGGCCACGATCATCGCCCTGCCGCTGCTGATCATCATCTTGCAGAACGATACGGGCTCGGGTATCGTGCTCTGCTCGTTTATCTTTGTGCTTTACCGCGAGGGATTGAACAAGTGGTTGTGTATCCCGTTCATACTGATTGCGGCGTTGTTTATCGGCTCGTTTGTCTTTACGCCGATGACGATGCTGGTGCTGTTGATCCTGATCTGCACGGTGAGCGAGGTGCTGATGAATGGTCGCTGGCAGTCGCGTCTGATCTATTTAGCGGCGTTGGCGCTGGTGAGTGTGACGGTCTATCTGGTGTCGAACTACCTCATCGGGTGGACGTTGTCGGCGTATAAGGCTCTGCTGGGTACGACGGCGCTGTCGCTGGTGGGCGTGGTGATCTATGCCTATCGCGCGCACCTGCGCAATATATTTATTGTGGTGGCGATGTTCGTGGGCTCGATGATCTTCCTGCCAACGACCGACTACCTCTTTAACTCGGTGCTCAAAGAGCACCAGCAGAATCGCATCTACTCGTTCCTCGGAATCATCAACGACCCGAAGGGTATCGACTTCAACGTGAATCAGTCGAAGATCGCAATCGGCTCGGGCGGACTGTTCGGCAAGGGATTCTTGGAGGGTACGCAGGTCAAGTATAACTTCGTCCCCGAGAACCATACCGACTTCATTTTCTGCACGGTAGGCGAGGAGTGGGGCTTTGTAGGCTGCTTGGTTGTGCTGGCGATGTACTGCACGCTTATTCTGCGCCTGATGCGTATCGGCGAGCGCCAAGAGGAGCCCTTCGGACGAATCTACTGCTACTGCGTGGCGTCGATTCTGCTCTTCCACCTGATGGTGAATGTGGGTATGACCATCGGACTGATGCCCGTTATGGGTATTCCGTTGCCGTTTATGAGCTACGGTGGATCGTCGCTATTGGCATTCACTTTGTTGCTCTTTATTGCGATTCGATTCGACGCATCGCGCCGCCGATTTGGCGTCGAGTAGCATAGAGAGCGAGGACGTAAAGTGGTAAAAACGAACAAATAAGAGCGAAAAACAATATTTTTGTTGAGGAATATTTGTAAGTCTAACTTTTTTGCGTACCTTTGCACCGCTAAAAATTACCGTAATTGCGGTCGAAAGTATAGCAGGAAGGCCCATTCGTCTATCGGTTAGGACGCAAGATTTTCATTCTTGAAAGAGGAGTTCGACTCTCCTATGGGCTACTAAACGTTTGAAAATAAGAATTAAAAAACTTTATAACAGATTATGGCAAACCATAAGTCATCGGAAAAGAGAATTCGTCAGACCGCTACCAAGCGTGCTCACAACCGCCTGTATCACAAGACCGCTCGTAACGCAGTCAAGGCTCTGCGTAACACCAACGAGAAGAGCGCAGCAGAGGCTCTGCTGCCTAAGGTAAGTTCGATGTTGGATAAGTTGGCTAAGATGCACATTATCCACAAGAACAAGGCTGGTAACTTGAAGAGCAGCGTTCAGCTCCACGTAAACTCGCTCTAAGAGAGAGTGTGGCGCGGTCGGGGGGGTGCCCAAGAGAGTGCGCTCCGACGATAATGTTTAGGGTGTCTGTTGCAGACACCCTTATTTTGCTTGTGTGAACTTAACAAACAATGGAACAAGAGAAGAATACTATCCAAACAACTGAAATAGAGGAGGCTACGGTGACCTTCGCCGAGTTGGGATTGGACGAGCAGATGTTGCGTGCGGTCGAGGCTAAGGGCTTCGAGCGTCCGTCGCCGATTCAGCGTTTGACAATTCCGGCGCTATTGGGCGAGGGTGCCGATCTGATTGCGCAGGCACAGACAGGTACGGGCAAGACGGCGGCCTTCGGACTGCCGTTGTTGCAACTGCTGACTCCCAAAGCGGGTCACGTTCAGGCGATTATATTGGTGCCCACGCGCGAGTTGGCGTTGCAGGTAACCGAGGAGTTGATCTCGTTCAACCACGAAAAACGAGTGTCGGTAACGGCCATCTATGGCGGTGCGTCGATTGGCGAGCAGTTGCGTCGTCTGTCGCGCGGTGTCGATATCGTGGTGGGTACGCCCGGTCGTGTGTTGGACCACATCGGTCGTGGCTCGCTCGATTTGTCGGCGATCAGCTATATGGTGTTGGACGAGGCCGACGAGATGCTCAATATGGGCTTTATCGAGGATATCGAGGCGATTATGGCGACGATGAATGAGGAGCGTCGTGTGTTGCTGTTTTCGGCGACGATGCCCGAACGAATTGTGCGTCTGTCGCAGTCGTATATGCGTGAGCCTCAAATGCTTCGCGTCGAGGCGCAGCAACTGACAACCGACCTTACGGATCAGATCTACTTCGAGGTGCGCGAGAGCGATAAGTTCGATGCGCTGACCCGAATTGTCGATGTCGAGGCGGAGTTTTATGGCATTGTCTTTTGTCGCACGAAGGTTGCGGTCGATGAGATTGCCAACCGATTGCAGGAGCGAGGTTATGCGGCCGAGGGGTTGCACGGCGATGTGTCGCAGGCGCAACGCGAGAAGATTCTGCGCCGATTCAAGGCTCGCCAAGCCAATATTCTGGTGGCTACGGACGTTGCCGCGCGCGGTATCGACATCGTAAATCTCACACACGTAATCAATTACTCGTTGCCGCAGGATTCGGAGAGCTACGTCCATCGTATTGGTCGCACGGGTCGCGCGGGAAATGCGGGCACGGCGATTACCTTCCTTTCGCCCGCCGAGTTCCGTCAGTTTGGTTACTTGAAGCGCGACATCAAGGTCGATATCAAGCGTGAGGAGTTGCCCTCGCCGCAGGATATCGTGGCGATGAAGCGCAAGCGAATCAAGGACGAGATGGCCGAGGTCGTCGAGAGCGAGAACTATGTAACTTATACCGATATGGCGATCGAACTGATGGGCGACTATACGCCCGAGGTGGCGATGGCGGCTCTGTTGCGAATGGCCTTCAAGAATGAGTTGGACGAGAAGCAGTATCCCGAAATTCGTTCGTTTGCGGTGGATCGTCGCGGTACGGTGCGTCTGTTCCTGTCGATTGGTCGCAAGGACGGTTTCGACGGTCGCAAGCTGGTCGGGCTATTGAAACGTGAGTGCGATCTGCGCGACAAACATATCAGCGATGTGAAGGTGGCAGATTGCTATTCGTTTGTAACTGTGCCCTTTACCGATGCCGAGGAGGTTGTTCGTCGATTGAATAAACTGCGCAAGGGCAAGCGTCCCGTTGCGGAGATCACCGAGGGAGCACGTCCCGAAAAGGCGCAGAAACCGCGCCGCGAACGCCCCACACGAGAGGAGCGCGATGTGCGTTCGGCACGCGAAGAGCGCACCCCTGCCGAGCGAGCTGCGGCCGAGGCATTTGTGGCTAAGCGTGAGCAGGCTGCACGTGAGCAGGCGGAACGAGGTCAGACCGAGCGCCCGAAACGTACCTCTGCTCCACGTACTCAGCGCACGACGGAGCGTAGCAACGACACCTTTGATTGGAGCTATTTCGAGCGTGGTGGGAACAGTTGGGGCACGGAGCGCCACGGCTCTCGCGGCAAGAGTGCCAAGCCCTCGCGCGGAACAAAAGCGGCGAAAGGTGGCAAGGGTGGCCGTCGATAGGCGCACGTATGACAAAGTGGCAGACCGAGCACTGCGCACACGTCGCATTTTGTCATAAAATTGTGTCAAACGGGGTTTGGCATACCGATTGATATAAATGTTCCTCGTAAAACAGAAAACTAACAAAAATCTAAAATAAGCGAAACAATGAATGTAAAACCGTTATCAGACAGAGTTCTCATTCTGCCCAATCAGGCAGAGGAGAAGACCGCCGGCGGATTGTATATCCCCGACACCGCAAAAGAGAAACCCCTTGCAGGTAAAGTTGTTGCAGTTGGCCCCGGCACCGCTGAGGTCAAGATGGAGGTCAGCGTAGGCGACCAGGTGCTCTATGGCAAGTATGCCGGCACCGAGATTCAGGTCGAGGGCGAGAGCTATCTGATTATGCGTCAGAGCGATATTCTGGCTATTATCTAATTCGTAAAAAACTGAGAACAAAGCTATGGCAAAAGAGATTAAATATAACGTTGAGGCGCGCGAACTGCTCAAAGAGGGTGTCGATGCGCTGAGCAATGCAGTGAAAGTAACGCTCGGTCCTAAGGGTCGTAACGTGATCATCGACAAGAAGTTCGGTGCTCCGCAGGTGACCAAGGACGGTGTTTCGGTTGCTAAGGAGGTCGAGTTGGAGGACTCGTTCGCAAATATGGGTGCGCAGATGGTTAAGGAGGTCGCTTCGAAGACCAACGACGACGCAGGTGATGGTACGACGACCGCAACCGTGCTGGCTCAGGCTATCATCGGTGTAGGTTTGAAGAACGTAACTGCAGGTGCAAACCCGATGGATTTGAAGCGCGGTATCGACAAGGCTGTTGCAGCGGTCGTTGAGTCGCTCAAAGAGCAGAGCCAGGCTGTCGGTCAGGACATCGCTAAGATCGAGCAGGTTGCAACCATCTCGGCTAACAACGACGCAAACATCGGTAAGCTGATCGCTGAGGCGATGAGCAAGGTCAACAAGGAGGGTGTGATCACCGTCGAGGAGGCTAAGGGTACCGAGACTCACGTTGAGGTGGTTGAGGGTATGCAGTTCGATCGTGGCTACATCTCGCCCTACTTCATCACCGACACCGAGAAGATGTTGGCTGAGTTGGATAAGCCCTTCATTCTGGTAACCGACAAGAAGATCTCGACGATGAAGGAGTTGATGGGCGTTTTGGAGCCCGTTGCTCAGAGTGGTCGCTCGCTGTTGATCGTGGCTGAGGACGTCGATGGCGACGCTCTGTCGGCATTGGTTGTCAATCGTTTGCGTGGCTCGTTGAAGGTGGCAGCTTGCAAGGCTCCGGGCTTCGGCGACCGTCGTAAGGAGATGTTGGAGGATATCGCAATCCTGACGGGCGGTATGGTGATCTCGACCGACAAGGGTATGAAGATCGAGGACGCAACAATCGATATGCTCGGTACGGCCGAGAAGGTAACTCTGAACAAGGAGAACACCACCATCGTCAATGGCGACGGTGCGAAGGAGGCTATCGAGGCTCGCGTGGCATCGATTCGTGCCGCAATCGAGATCTCGACTTCGGACTACGACAAGGAGAAGTTGCAGGAGCGTCTGGCTAAGTTGGCTGGTGGCGTGGCAGTTCTCTACGTTGGTGCTGCAACCGAGGTTGAGATGAAGGAGAAGAAGGACCGCGTTGATGACGCTCTGGCTGCAACTCGTGCTGCGGTTGAGGAGGGTATCGTTCCGGGCGGTGGCGTTGCCTACATTCGTGCAACGGCTGCTTTGGAGGACCTCAAAGGCGCAAACGAGGACCAGACAACGGGTATCAACATCGTTAAGCGTGCTATCGAGGAGCCTCTGCGCCAGATCGTTGCAAATGCAGGCGGCGAGGGCTCGGTAGTAGTCAATAAGGTCAAGGAGGGCGAGGGTGCCTTTGGTTACAACGCTCGTGACGACCGCTACGAGGATATGCTCGTAGCAGGTATCATCGATCCGACCAAGGTGTCGCGCGTAGCATTGGAGAATGCAGCGTCGATTGCGTCGATGTTCCTCACGACCGAGTGCGTGCTGGCAGAGAAGAAGGAGGCAAACCCCGTTCCCCCGATGCCCGCAGGCGGTATGGGAGGTATGATGTAATCCCCGACCAACACGTTGATAATGAGCCGTGTCCACTGTGGGCACGGCTTTTTTTAATTCAAGATTCAAAATTCAAGATTCAAAATTATTGATTTTACTTTGATTGAGGATACTTAGGCTCATCATTGGCAGGTGGGGGCTCGGCCAAAGGCCGACCTGCCAATGATGACGAAATTCTTGGAATTTCGATTCTATATTTTACAATTATTAATAATTAAAGCAAAATTCAAAATTACCCCCTCCAGCCACCGAGAGTGTGTCAAAATCGAAGATCTTGCTATTTGAGGCTTCGTCTAATTTTTAATAAGAGAAGAAATACTAATTATATTTTTGTTATCTTTGTGGGACGAAACAAATCAAAATTTGATACGAAGATGAAAAATTTGAAATTGATACTGTTGGCGGTGGCTATGCTCGTTGCAACCTCGTGCGACAATAAAAACGGTGACGACCCTAAAACCAAGACCGTAACCTTCTCAAATGCAATGCTTTTGGAGAGTGGCTACCTGAACGAGAAGAGCTACACCGAGGAGCCGTGGACCTTCGTCAATGAGTTCGATGCGGCATACGGATCGTGGAATGGCTTTGCATTCTCGGTGCTCAACGACACCAAAATCGCAACCTTCGACAACCAATATAGCGTCTACTGCACCGAGCAACCCTCGACCTTTGCGGTGGCATATTTCGAGTCGTATATGAATACTCCCGCCGTATTCCGTGTGAGCGATGGTCAGGTGCGCAAGTTGCGCTCGATCGATGTCTGCAACTCGACCTATGCCGCGCTGACAATGCGTGACGGCAGTGCGTGGTCGAAGAAATTTGCTGCGGGCGATTGGTACAAGGTGATCTTCACGGGCTACGATGTGATGGGCAAGGTGAGTGGCACGGTTGAGTTCTATGCGGCCGATTTCCGCGATGGCAAGTCGTACATCTGCTCGAAGTGGACCACGGTCGATCTGAGTTCGCTCGGCGCGGTCTACAAGGTCGAGATCTCGATGGATTCGAGCGACACGGGCGAGTGGGGCATCAACACCCCCTGCTACATCTGCTTGGATAATCTGGTTTACATTCCCGCCAATCCGCTTTCGAACTAACGAGGAGCCGACGATCAACCTAAATTCGGTCATCGTGCACGCCCGCAATGGGGAGGCTCGGTGACCGATTTTTTTGTGCGCAGGGCGGTTACGGAACGGTTTTTGGTAGTGTAGGTAGGTGCGAGCTCCACACCTCGGGGCATAGCAGCGTACCAATGTCGAACCAAATAAAAAATCAGAATGTTATGAGAAAACTCAACAATCGTCCTCGCTTCTATCAGCAGCCGCGTCTGGTGACGCGTGCGGTGCGTGTCGAGCAGGGATTTGCAGGCACGGGCGAGCCTGTGGCTTTTGCCGAAGATGAGTATATCGAGCCTGCGGATGCGTGGGAATAGTGTTCGAAAAGTCGGCAAAAACAGACAAAAACAGACAACAAAACAACTCGGAGCTTGACAATGATTTGTCAGGCTCTTTTTATTTGTATATCTTTGCGTTCGAAAAATCAGCTACTATGCCGCAAATCACAATCTATACCGACGGTTCATCACTCGGCAATCCGGGTGCAGGCGGTTATGGCGTGGTGCTGCTCGCTCCGCCCAACCATCGCAAGGAGCTGAGTGCGGGGTACCGCCTCACGACCAACAACCGTATGGAACTTTTGGCGGTGATCGTTGCGCTCGAAGCGTTGCGTTTCGAGGGTAGCGATGTGGTGATCTACTCCGATTCGCGCTACGTGGTCGATGCCGTGAGCAAAGGGTGGGTCTTCGGCTGGGAGCGCAAGGGCTTTACGGGCAAGAAGAACCCCGACCTGTGGCGACGTTTTCTGGCGATCTATCGACGTCATCACGTCCGTTTTGTGTGGGTCAAGGGTCACGCCGAGACGGTCGAGAACAATCGCTGCGACCAGCTGGCAGTGGCGGCGGCAAATGGCACTCAGCTGCTCGAAGATGTTGGTTATCAGCCCGAATAGCGGAGTGAGAAGTGAAAATTTGACAAAATAGGATATTGATTATGAATGTAATTCTTTTGATCGTCGGCTTGGCGCTGATCTTGGTCGGAGCGAACTATCTGACCGATGGTTCGGCAGCGTTGGCACGACGATTCAAACTTTCGGAGTTCATTGTCGGACTGACCGTTGTCGCTATTGGTACCTCGACCCCCGAGCTGGTGGTGAGCGTGGTGTCGGCGCTGCACGGTAGCGGCGAGATGGCAATCGGCAACGTGACAGGCTCGAACCTCTTTAACGGGTTGCTGATTTTGGGTGTTTCGACCCTGATTCGCCCCGTGCCCCTCACCTCGGATAACATCAAAAAGGATATTCCCCTCGGCATTTTGGCGTCGATCTTGCTGCTTGTGGTCTGCTGCGACGTGTTGCTCGGCAGCGACCTCTATAATAATATCGGTCGTGACGAGGGCATCATTCTGCTGCTGCTCTTTGTGGTCTTTATCAGCTACACCGTCTTTTCGGCTAAGGCGCCCGAGGACGAGGAGGTCGTTGAAGTGCAAAAGCAGACGCCTATGTGGTTGATTATCATTATGATCGTAGGTGGTTTGGCAGCGTTGGTATTCGGAGGAAATCTGTTCCAGACGAGCGCCGTTGAGGTGGCTCGCGCGTTGGGCGTGAGCGAGTCGGTAATCGCAATCACGTTGTTGGCGGGTGGTACGTCGCTGCCCGAGTTAGCGGCAAGCGTGGTTTCGGCATTGAAGGGCAAGGCCGAGATGGCAATGGGTAACGTGCTCGGCTCGAATATCTCGAACATCTTCTTGGTGCTGGGTGCGTCGGCAACGATCACACCGCTGTCGTTGGGCGGCATTACGATGGTCGACCTGCTGACGGTTTTGGGAGCGTCGATTCTGCTGTGGATCACGGCATTCAGCTTCAAGCGCAATAAAATAGACCGCCCCGAGGCGGTGATTTTGATCATAGCTTACTTCGTCTACATCGGCTATATGATCTCGCACCAGTAGCCGACGCTTGAACGGAGAAACGAACGAAGGGTTGCCCCGCAGTGGGACAACCCTTTTTTCGTTAGCAAGAGAACAGATATTCCCTTGTCGTGGAGGTGTTCGTTATACGAAGGGAGCCTTCACAACCTCAGCCTTGATCTGACGACCACGGATCACAACCGTGATCTGCGAGCCAACTGCTGCGTGAGCCGTCTTGACATAGCCCATACCGATACCCTCGCGCAGCGTGGGCGACATTGTACCCGACGTTACAACGCCAATCACGTTACCCTCCTCGTCGGCCAATTCGTAGCCGTGGCGAGGAATACCGCGCTCGATCATCTTGAATGCAACCAGCTTACGCTCAACACCTTCGGCCTTCTGCTTTGCCAGCACCTCGCGGTCGATGAAATCCTTACCCTCGACAAACTTGGTGATCCAGCCCAGACCAGCCTCGATGGGCGAAGTTGTGTCGTCGATATCGTTGCCATAGAGGCAGAAACCCTTCTCCAAACGCAACGTGTCGCGTGCGCCAAGACCGATGTTCTTCAAACCGAACTCCTCGCCGGCCTTCCACATTGCCTCCCACAGCTTGTCGGCGTCCTCGTTCGCTACGTAGATCTCGCAACCGCCTGCGCCGGTGTAACCCGTGATCGAAAGAATTGCGTCCTTGATACCTGCGATCTCGGTCTTGCAGAAGGTGTAGTAGGTCATATCCTCAACAGCCTCAGGACACATCTTCTGCACGAGTTTCATCGCCATCGGGCCCTGAATAGCCAGCTGGCAGATCTCGTCCGAAGCGTTGTAGAGCTCCTTGCCTGCCTCCAAACCGAACGCCTTGCCCTGCTCGCAGATGTGAGCCCAATCCTTGTCGATGTTGGCAGCATTGACCACCAGCAGATATGTAACTTCGTCAATGCGATAGACCAGAATATCATCGACGATACCGCCCTTGCCATTAGGCAGGCACGAGTACTGCACCTTGCCGTCGAAGAGTTTCGACACGTCGTTCGAGGTGATACGCTGCAAGAAGGGGAGAGCCTTCGGGCCCTTGACCCAGATCTCGCCCATATGGCTCACGTCAAAGACACCCACGCCGTTGCGAACGGTGGCGTGCTCGTCGTTAATGCCCGAAAACTCGATGGGCATATTGTAACCCGCAAACTCGGCCATCTTGGCACCTGCTGCGATGTGATACTTGGTGAAAGGAGTGATTTTCATTGTGTTATAAATGTTTTAAGATTATTTTTCGGTTGTAGTAGCGGTGTCGGCCGCGGGTGTTACAGTTGCGGGGCGTTCGCGGCGTTTGAGTGCCAACGAGGGGCAACGCTTGAACTCCTTCGAGCGATCGAACAGATAGCGATAGGTGACGTGCTGCTTGTGGCGGTTGGCGCAGACAAACTTCTCGACCATACGCATCATCACAGGGTTGAAGTCGCCGATCCAAGCCAATTCGAGCGTCTTGTAGGGGAGCGTGCCCTCTTCGACCTTCTTCTCGAAGGCGCGGATCATACCCGACTCAATGCCCTTGCCCTGCTGCTCGGGCGTAACGCCAAAGATCAGACCAAATGCGCGATCGACCTTCTTGGCAACCTTCAAGTCCCAAATGAAACGTAACTTATTGATCAAACCGAACTTACCGTTGAACTTGCCGATGATTCGGTTCAGGTCGGGAATCATAATGAAGAAACCGATCGGCTCGTCGTTATAGTAGGCGAAATAGACCAGCTCGGGGTCGAGGATCGGGCGGAGCGTATTCATCAGTCCTCGTGCGTGCGCCTCGTCCATCTGCTGCACGCCCGTAAACATCGACCACGCCTTGTTATAGACCGTGCGGAAGCCCTCGATCACACGCTCCAAATCCTCCATTCGGATATGCTCGAAGCGGTATTCGCGCTGCTCCTCCAAGCGCTTCACGCGTGCATAAACGGCCTCCGAGAGCGTTCCTGCGCTGATTCCGCGGGCGTAGGTATGCTGGTTGAAGTAGGTCTGGAAACCGTACTCCTCGAACATCTTCTGATAGTAGGGCGGATTGTAGGGGTTGGCGTAGAGCGGCTGGTGCTCGAAACCATTGACCAACAGGCCCCACCATTGGTCGCGCGAGCCGAAGTTGATCGGGCCGTCCATCGCCTCCATACCGTTCTCCGAGAGCCACTCACGGGCAGCGTCGAAGAGCATAAATGCCAGCTCGCGGTCGTCGATCGCCTCGAAAAAACCGCAACCTCCCGTAGGTTGCTCATTGTCGAGCATTGCCGTGCGGCGGTTGAAGAATGCAGCGATACGACCTACGCACACGCCCTTCTCGTCGAAAGCCAACCAGCGGCGAGCTTCGCCATCGTTGAACGAGTCGTTGCGCGCGGGGTCGAACACCGAACGAATATCATCATCGAATGGGCATACCCATTGCGGAGTTGCTTTGTACAGACGTTTGGGCAGGTCGATAAATGCGCGTTCGTCTTGCGCCGAGCTGACCACCTTCAATGTGTAACTCATAACTATAAGGTTGAATTTTCTTGAAAATCTTAGCAAATATAGCGATTATTTTTTACTTTTGTCTGCATAGATGCGATTAATATGATAGACCTCAACAATTATTCGACTCCCGGCGGCGAATCGACGTGCAGTGTGCCCTTCCGATTTATGCGCCACCGAATCCACAAAATCCTGCTCGTATGTTGCAGCTACGACGGCTATATCCTCGAAGAGGACGGCCACATCGAGGCGCAGATCAATCAGGAGTATATGGACCTCAATATGAGTAATCCCCCCTCGCTGACGCGTGTCAGTTCGACCTCCGAGGCACTCGAACGCCTCGAAACGGAGGGTGGTTTCGACTTCATTCTGACGATGTACAACGTGGGCGAGCCCGATGTGTTTGCCTTCTCGCGCATCGTCAAGGAGCGCTATCCCAAGGTGCCTGTGGTGCTGCTGACCAGCTTCTCGAAGGATATATATCGCCGCATCGAGGAGCAGGATCGCACGGCACTCGACTACATCTTCTGCTGGCACGGCAATGCCGATCTGATCATCGCCATCATCAAGCTGATCGAGGATCGAATGAATGCCGACAAGGATATCTTGGAGGGCGGTGTGCAGTCGATCCTGCTGGTTGAGGACTCGATCCGTTACTATTCGACCTATCTGCCTGCGATCTATAAGCTTGTGCTGCTGCAAAACAGTGAGTTTCTGAAAGATGCCTACAACGAGCAGCAGCAGATTCAGCGCAAGCGTGCCCGCCCGAAGATACTCTTGGCGACCAACTACGAGGACGCCGTGCAGATCTATGAACGCTATAAGGACAACCTGCTCGGAGTGATTTCGGACGTGGGTTTCCCGCTGCGCCCGACCGACCGCAGTACCGACGAAAAGAAGGACGCGGGTATCGATCTCTGTCGCTTGATTCGTGAGGATAACCCGCTGATGCCCATTCTGTTACAGTCGTCCGAGGAGTGCTTCCGCGAGCAGGCCGAGTGGCTCGATGTCGGCTTCCTGCACAAAACCTCGAAGACGCTCCACGAGGAGCTTGCCGAGTACATTGGACGTGAGTTTGCGTTTGGCGATTTCGAGTTCCGTGATCCGGTCAATGGTACTCTGATCGGTCGCGCGAAGGACCTGCGTGATATGCAGAAACTGATTGCGCAGATTCCCGACGCGGTATTCGAACACCACACCTCGCACAACCACCTCTCGAAGTGGCTCTATGCGCGCGGTCTGTTCCCATTGGCAGCGTCGATTCGCGCCCTCGACCGCGCCCATTTCGAGTCGATCGAGGAGCACCGCCAGAAGCTCGTTGCGCTGATACGCGACTACCGCACAATGCTCGGTCAGGGTGTGGTTGCACGTTTCGACCGCGATTCGTATAGTAGCACCATCGGTTTTGCCCGCTTGGGCGAGGGGTCGCTGGGTGGCAAGGCGCGTGGTTTGGCGTTCATTAACAGTATGTTGCAAAAGTACCACGAGTACAACAAATACGAAGATATCCGTATTCTGATTCCCCGCACGATCGTCATCGCAACCGACTATTTCGACCGCTTTATCAAGGAGAACGAACTGCAATATGTCGTTGCGTCGGAGATGAGCGACGAGGAACTGCTGTCGGAGTTCGTGGCGGCACGTCTGCCCGAGCAGTTGATTTCGGAGCTGAAAGTCTACTTGGCTACGGTCGATTATCCGTTGGCGGTGCGTTCGTCGTCGAAGCTGGAAGATTCGCATTATCAGCCCTTTGCAGGTATCTATTCGACCTATATGATCCCCAACACCGAGGACAAGAGCCAGATGTTGCGACTGCTGAGCAAGGCGATCAAGAGCGTCTATGCCTCGGTCTACTTCGCTGCCAGCCGCGCCTACATCGCCACCTCGTCGAACCTGCTGAGTGAGGAGAAGATGGCGGTCATCGTGCAGCAGGTGTGCGGAACGTTGGAAGATGGCTACTTCTTCCCGACGCTGTCGGGTGTGGCACGCTCGATCAACCACTATCCGATTGGCGACGAGCGAGCTGAGGAGGGTATCGTCAATATCGCACTCGGACTCGGCAAGATGGTGGTCGATGGCGGGCAGACGCTCCGTTTCTCGCCCCGCTATCCGCAGAAGGCGTTGCAGACATCGACGCTCGACCTGACGCTGCGCGATACGCAGCGCGAGTTCTATGCGCTCGATATGCGTCCCTCGTCGTTCCATATTTCGAGCGACGATTCGGTCAATCTGGCACGTCTGACCGTTGCCGACCACGCCTCGATGCGCAACGTGCAGCACGCCGCCTCGACGTGGAATATGCTCGAAGGGACACTCTCCGAATCGCCCTACGACAAGGGACGTAAGTTGATCACCTTCAACCGAATATTGAAATATGGCACCTTCCCGCTGGCGCAGATCATCGAGAACCTTCTGGCGATGGGCGAGCAGGAGATGCGCTGCCCCGTCGAGATGGAGTTTGCGGTCAATCTGGACGTCAAAGCGGGCAACAAAAAGGTATTCAACTTCCTCCAAATTCGCCCAATCATCTCGACCAACGACGACATCTCGACGCAGTGGGACGAGCATAGCGGCGACGGCGCTCTGATCTATGCCGAGCGGGCGTTGGGCGTGGGTGCAATGCACGGCATTTCGGACATCGTCTACGTCAAACCGCAGGCATTCGACAACCTCCGCACCGAGCAGATCGCAACCGAACTGCTCGCTCTCAACGCCCGTATGCGCGACGAGGGTCGTGGCTACGTGTTGGTCGGTCCGGGTCGTTGGGGTTCGAGCGACCCCTTCTTGGGCATTCCGGTCAAGTGGTCGCACATCTCCGAGGCGAGGGTGATTGTCGAGTGCGGATTGGATAACTTCCGCGTCGAGCCAAGCCAAGGCACGCACTTCTTCCAGAACGTAACCTCGCTCGGAATCGGCTACCTCACGATCAACCCCTATGAGGGCGATGGCGTGTTCGATGTCGATCGACTGAATGGTATGACAGCTACGGAGGAGGGCGAATTTCTGCGTCGCGTGAGCTTCTCGGAGCCGCTGACGGTCTATATTGATGGTCGAAATAACCGCGGAGTGATCAAAACGGCAAAATAAATTCAAAAAAATCGCCGCTGCGAGTTACAATGTATAATAAAATTTATTAGCTTTGTAGATAGATTAAAATCGCGCAAGCCGCGACAACGCAGAAAACATACATACAATCATAAACCTACAAACAACTTTTACTATGAATGTAAACAAACTTATGGCGGATCTCGAACTCCGTCATCCCGGTGAGAAAGAGTATCTTCAAGCCGTACGTGAGGTACTGATGACCGTAGAAGAGGTCTATAATCAGCACCCCGAATTCGAGGCAAATCGTATCGCTGAGCGTATCGTTGAGCCTGATCGTCAGTTCACTTTCAAGGTGACTTGGGTAGATGATAAGGGCGACGTTCAGGTGAATACCGGCTATCGTATCCAGTTCAACAACGCTATCGGTCCCTACAAGGGCGGTCTGCGTTTCCACCCCAGCGTGAATCCTTCGATCTTGAAGTTCCTCGGTTTCGAGCAGATCTTCAAGAACGCTCTGACCACTCTGCCTATGGGCGGTGCTAAGGGTGGCTCGGACTTCAATCCTAAGGGCAAGTCGGCAGGTGAGGTTATGCGCTTCTGCCAGGCATTTATGACTGAGTTGTGGCGCCACATCGGTCCTGAGACCGACGTTCCCGCTGGTGATATCGGCGTTGGTGGCCGCGAGATCGGTTACCTCTACGGTATGTACCGCAAGCTGGCTCGTGAGAATACGGGCGTGCTGACCGGTAAGGGTATGACCTATGGCGGCTCGCTGATCCGTCCCGAGGCTACCGGTTTCGGTGCTGTTTATTTCCTGCGCCAGATGTTGGAGACCGCAGGCGACTCGATCAAGGGTAAGGTGATCAGCATCTCGGGCTTCGGTAACGTTGCTTGGGGCGTGGCTACTAAGGCTACCGAGCTGGGCGCTAAGGTTGTAACTATCTCGGGTCCCGACGGTTACATCTATGATCCCGCAGGTCTGAACGAGGAGAAGATCGCTTATATGTTGGAGCTCCGCGCTTCGAACAACGACGTTGTTGCTCCTTACGCTGAGAAGTTCGCTGGCTCGACCTTCTTCGCAGGTCGCAAGCCTTGGGAGCAGAAGGTTGATATCGCAATGCCTTGCGCAACGCAGAACGAGCTGAATGGCGACGACGCTAAGGCGCTGGTTGCTAACGGCGTACAGATGGTTGCTGAGGTTTCGAATATGGGTTGTACCCCCGAGGCTATCGACACCTTCCTGTCGGCTAAGGTTCCCTACGGTCCCGGTAAGGCTGTGAACGCTGGTGGTGTTGCAACTTCGGGCTTGGAGATGACTCAGAACGCTCAGAAGTTGAACTGGACCGCTGCTGAGGTTGATGCTAAGCTGTTGCAGATTATGTCGTCGATCCACACCGCTTGCTTGGAGTACGGTCGTGAGGGCGAGTACATCAACTATATGAAGGGTGCAAACATCGCAGGCTTTATGAAGGTCGCTAAGTCGATGGTTGAGCAGGGTATTCTCTAATCCCCAACTCATTACCTACAAATTGGGCCGCATCTTCGGGTGCGGCCTTTTTTCACGCCATATGGGCGTGTTTTGCTGTTTTCGGTTGTGGGGTCATTAATCAGTTTACAAAACCAGCAATCTCTTGGCGAACTTTGCTCTTCTATTTTGTTTGCCATATGGGCGTGTTTTGCTGTTTTCGGTTGTGGGGTCATTAATCGGTTTACAAAACCAGCAATCTTTTGGCGAACTTTGCCCTTCTATTTTGTTTGCCATATGGGCGTGTTTTGCTGTTTTCGGTTGTGCTTTCAGAATACGCACGCGGTGGCGTGGGGCGGCGCGACTGAAAGTCGCGGGCGCCACCGCGTGTGTCAAAATCGAAGATTTTGCCAATCTTAACTCAACAGAACCCGCCCAAAAACAAAAGAGGCACGCACCCTTGCGGGAACGTGCCTCTTTCATATTTGAGATTCGAATCTGCTGTGGAGTCTTGTGTGCGTGGCCGATCAATCAACCCTTAACGGTTTCGGGTCGCTCAACCTTGCCCATTCACTCTCGCCTCTTCACTCTCAACTCTCACCTCGCCCCCGTCCTGCAACCTGCACGCCGCCGATACACCACTATCAAACCTTTCGGACGCGAAGTGCGCCTACGAGTCCATTTTTTGCGTCGAGCCTATTGCGAGTCGGAGCGGTCAAATTCGGATCGCTCCGTGTTGATTAGAGCTTCGGACCAGCCTCAACCAGCTTCTTGCCCTCTTCGTTAGTCGTGAACTTCGAGAAGTTCTTTACGAAGCGACCAGCCAGATCCTGAGCCTTAACCTCCCACTGCGAAGCCTCAGCGTAGGTATCGCGGGGATCGAGGATTGCGGGATCAACACCCGGCAACTCGGTAGGAACGGTGAAATCGAAGTAAGGAATCGACTTGGTAGGAGCGTTGTCGATCGAGCCATCGAGGATAGCGTCGATGATACCGCGGGTATCCTTGATCGAGATACGCTTGCCGGTACCGTTCCAACCGGTGTTCACCAAGTAAGCGGTTGCGCCCGAAGCCTGCATCTTCTTCACCAGCTCCTCACCGTACTTGGTGGGGTGCAACGAAAGGAATGCAGCACCGAAGCAAGCCGAGAAGGTCGGCGTAGGCTCGGTGATACCACGCTCGGTACCAGCCAACTTAGCGGTAAAGCCCGACAGGAAGTAGTACTTGGTCTGCTCGGGGGTCAGGATCGACACGGGAGGCAGAACACCGAATGCGTCAGCCGACAAGAAGATAACCTTCTTAGCAGCGGGAGCCTTCGATACGGGCTTAACGATGTTGTTGATGTGGTACAAGGGGTACGATACACGGGTGTTCTCGGTTACGCTCTTGTCGGTGAAATCGATCTTGCCGTTCTCATCAACAGTTACGTTTTCGAGCAGTGCGTCGCGCTTGATAGCGTTGTAGATATCGGGCTCAGCCTCCTTCGACAGGTTGATAACCTTAGCGTAGCAACCGCCCTCGAAGTTGAATACACCCTCGTCGTCCCAGCCGTGCTCGTCGTCGCCGATCAGCAGACGCTTGGGGTCGGTCGAAAGGGTGGTCTTACCGGTACCCGACAGACCGAAGAAGATAGCGGTGTTCTCGCCATTCATATCGGTGTTAGCCGAGCAGTGCATCGAAGCGATGCCGCGCAGAGGCAGCAGGTAATTCATAATCGAGAACAGACCCTTCTTCATCTCACCACCATACCAAGTGTTGAGGATAACCTGCTCGTTCGAAGCGAGGTTGAATACGGTAGCGGTCTCCGAGTTCAGGCCGAGCTCAGCGAAGTTCTCAACCTTAGCCTTCGACGCGTTGAACGATACGAAATCGGGCTCGCCGTAAGCCTCCAACTCCTCCTCGGTAGGACGGATAAACATATTCTTAACGAAGTGAGCCTGCCAAGCAACCTCCATAATGAAACGAACCTTCAAACGAGTAGCGGGGTTAGCGCCGCAGAAGGTATCCATAACGAACAGACGCTTGCCCGACAACTGCTTGATAGCGAGCTTCTTCAACTCAGCCCAAGTCTCCTCCGAGCAGGGTTTGTTATCGTTCTTGTACTCGTCCGAAGTCCACCATACGGTGTTCTCGCTTGCCTCGTTCTTCACGAAGAACTTGTCCTTGGGCGAGCGGCCGGTGTAGATACCGGTCATAACGTTCACTGCGCCGAGCTCAGTCTCAACGCCCTTGTCAAAGCCGGTCAGACCTTCTTTGGTCTCCTCCTCATAGAGGGTCTCATACGAAGGGTTGTGCAGAATTTCGACAACGTCGGTAATTCCGTACTTGCTCAAATCAATTTTAGCCATAGTTGTAAATTAGTGTATTATTTTGTTAAAACCTCTTCAAAATTTGCGGCTTTGGCGTTCGGAGTTTTCAGGTTCGCACCAACTGCGTGCAATGACCGTTCCGAACAAGCCCTTTTTTCACGGCACAAAGATAATAAAATTATTCAAAGTGTGAAAAAAATAACAATAAAATTCTTCAATTATTTTAATAAGTGCCAGCAAAGAGGCATTTCGAGCCAATTTGGGCTGTGTTGGGGGCTGAAATTTGGAGTCTTCTCGCGCGCTCGCGTGCGCGTATATATTTCATTGTATAAGAGAAGATTTTGTTGTTCCGATAAATATGCCCGCGGAGGCGGACCTATTCGACAATGAAGACGCAATCAAAGATTTCGCACAAATCTAATTTTGAATCTTGGATCTTGAATTTTGAATTGGAAATTATGTGTATCTTTGTTCCCCGATGGCTGGAATCTATTTTCATATCCCGTTTTGCCGACGCATTTGCGCCTATTGCGACTTCTATAAGAATGCCGATCTGCGCCTGATGGAGCTGACCTTGGCGGCAATGGAGCGCGAGGTGGTGGCGCGTCGTGATTTTCTGCGTGGTGAGGCGGTGCGGACGATCTATTTTGGCGGTGGAACGCCCTCGCTGGCGAGTGCCGAGTGGATCGGAGGGGCGATCGAGTTGTGTCGTGCGACGTTCGACTGCTCACCGTTGGAGGAGATTACGCTCGAAGCCAACCCCGACGACCTCAGCGAGGAGTATCTCGCGGCGCTGCGTGCAGTGGGTGTCAATCGTTTAAGCATTGGTATTCAGTCGTTTGACGATGAGGTGCTGCGAGTGATGAATCGTCGCCACGATTCGGCAGCGGCTGTGCGTGCGGTCGAGGCGGCTCGGGCAGTGGGGTTTGATAATATCACGATCGATCTGATTTATGGCTTGCCGTTTGGAGCGAAAGATGCGCTCGCACGCTCGTTGGAGCAGACTGTGGCGCTCGATGTCGAGCACGTGTCGGCATATCATCTGACGATTGAGCCGAATACCCGTTTCGGACGTATGGCGGCGCGTGGCGAGCTTGCGCCTGTCCCCGATGAGGAGAGCGAACATCAATATAATCAGGTACATACAACGCTAACGGAGGCGGGTTATGACCATTACGAGATATCGAATTTCGCTCGTGAGGGACGTCGTTCGCGCCACAACTCCTCCTATTGGCAGTCGCAACCCTACTTGGGAATTGGCCCTGCGGCACACTCGTTCGATGGCGAGAATCGCGTGTGGGCGGTGGCGTCGGTGGCGGAGTATCTGGCAGGAGTTGATGGGGGCGAGTGCTACGAAATGGAGCATTTGACCGCTACGGATCGCTATAACGAGACGATTATGACCTCGTTGCGGTGCCGCGAGGGAGTCGATATAGGGGCGTTGGAGAAAAATTTTGGGCATGCCCGTGCCGAATATTTTACGACCGAAGCAGAACGTTTTATTGCCTCGGGGGTGCTCGTGTGCGATGGGAATCGCGTCGCTATGTGCCCTGAAAGGTGGTTGGTGAGCGATTCGGTGATCGCGGAGCTCTTCATCGACGATGAAAATTGAACCTAACGTTTTGATTTTTTGGCACAAAAAATGATTATTAAATTTTTTTATTATTTGGAAACCACGATAAAATGTATTACTTTTGCGCGGCATAAAAATGCTTATTGAAGAATTAACAAGATAAACAACGTATGAATAACAACGAAATTTTGGCTCCTGATTACCTGTTCGAAGTGAGCTGGGAGGTGTGCAACAAAGTGGGTGGTATCCACACCGTGATTGCAACCAAGGCGCTGACTATGACCGAGAAACTCGGCGACAAGTACATTCTGCTGGGCCCTGATGTGTTCCGCGAGAGCGTAAATCCCGAATTTGAAGAAGACCCCAATCTGATGAAGATGTGGCGTCAGACACTCTATAACGATGGTATCCGTGTGCGTATCGGCCGCTGGAAGGTGAAGGGTTCGCCTATCGCTGTGCTGGTCGATTTCCAGTCGATGCTGCCCCAGAAGGACGAAATTCTCAAATCGTTGTGGGAGACCTACCGCGTCGATTCGATCAGCGGTCAGTGGGACTACATCGAGCCTGTGCTGTTTGGTTATGCAGCAGGTAAAGTGATTGAGAGCTACGTAGATAACTTCTGCACTTCGACCGATAAGGTGGTTGCTCACTTCCACGAGTGGATGACTTCGAGCGGTGGTCTCTATCTGCGCAAGCACTCGCCCTATGTGGCTTCGTGCTTCACGACCCACGCAACCGTAATGGGTCGTTGTCTGGCTGGTAACGGTTTCCCGCTGTATGGCGACTTGGAGCGTTTCAACGCTGATGACAAGGCTCGCCAGTTCAACGTAGTGGCTAAGCACTCGTTGGAGAAGATCGCAGCAGCTTACCACGACGCATTCTTGACCGTTAGCGATATCACCGCACGTGAGTGCAAGTATCTGCTTGGTCGTGAGGTTGATATGGTTACGCCCAACGGTTTCGAGGACGACTTTGTGTGGAAGGACAAGGAGTTCGAGGCTAAGCGCAAGGAGGCTCGTAAGCAGATGATCGAGGTTGCTGAGGCTTGCCTCGGAACCAAGTTCGAGAAGGAGCCGCTGATCGTAGGTACGAGCGGTCGTTACGAGTTCAAGAACAAGGGTATCGACCTGTTCGTTGAGTCGTTGAAGAAGGTTGCCGAGAACGATGAGTTGAAGCGCGACGTGCTGGCTTACATCACCGTTCCTGCGGGCAACAACGGTCCTCGCAAGGATTTGCAAGCGCACTTGGCTGACAAGTCGAATGCAATCGACGGTGGCGTATTCAAATATACGACTCACTATCTGACTGATCAGAATTGGGATCCCGTTGTACGTGCAATGAATGGTAGCGTACTGCTGTCGGAGAACCCGAAGGTGAAGGTTATCTTCGTGCCGAGCTACCTGAACGGCAACGACGGTATCTTCAACAAGCACTATTATGAGTTGCTGGTAGGTATGGACGCAACGGTATTTGCGTCGTACTACGAGCCGTGGGGTTACACTCCGCTCGAAAGCGTTGCATTCTCGGTTCCGACCATCACCACCTCGTTGGCAGGTTTCGGTATGTGGGTTAAGGGTCTCGAAGGCAAGGTTAAGGGTGTGAATGTAATCGAGCGCACCGATACCAACGATCAGCAGGTGATCGACGAGATCGCAGCAGCTATCGTTCGTATGGCTGGCGCCGATACCCGCACCGTAAATGCAGAGCGCAAGGGTGCAGCAGCAGTTGCAAAGATGGCTCTGTGGGAGAACTTCATTAAGTACTATAACGATGCTTACGCATTGGCAATCGAGAACTCGGTGGCACGTACCAACAAGGCTATGTTCGATGGTGGTGGTGCTTACAACGAGCAGATCAACTTCGTTCGTCAGCAGCTGGTGAGCCAGAAACCCACTTGGACCCGTCTGATGATCGAGAAGACGCTGCCCGAGCGTCTGCGTCCGCTCGAAATCTTGTCGCGTAACCTGTGGTGGTCGTGGACTCTGGGCGCACGTGAATTGTTCGAGCAGATCGACTATCAGCTGTGGGTTGAGTGCGATAAGAACCCCATCTCGTTGCTCGATAAGGTAAACTACGCTCGCTACAAGGAGTTGGAGCAGGACGAGGCATTCCTCTCGAAGATGGACGCCGTTTATGCTCAGTTCCAGGAGTATATGAACGAGAAGCCCGATCCCAAGTCGGCGAAGGTTGCATACTTCTCGATGGAGTATGGTCTGCACTCGTCGTTGAAGATCTACTCGGGTGGTCTGGGTATCTTGGCTGGCGACTACTTGAAGGAGGCCAGCGATAAGAACGTTCCGATGGTTGCCGTAGGTCTGTTGTACCGCTACGGTTACTTCACTCAGCGTCTGTCGGCACAGGGTGCTCAGGAGGCTACCTACGAGGCTCAGAACTTCTTCAAGCTGCCTATCTCGGCAGTGCGTGATGAGGAGGGTAACTGGGTAAGCGTGCAGATCGCTCTGCCGGGTCGTACGCTGACTGCACGTGTTTGGAAGTGCGAGGTGGGTCGTACCGATCTCTACCTGCTCGATACCGACCACGACCTGAACTTGGACGAGGACCGTTCGATCACCCATTACCTCTATGGTGGCGATTGGGAGAACCGTTTGAAGCAGGAGATTCTGCTCGGTATCGGTGGTATCCGTGCGCTGCGCCAGATGGGCATCAAGCAGGAGGTTTACCACTGCAACGAGGGCCACGCAGCATTTATCGGCATCGAGCGTATCCGCAATATGGTAGGCCGTCGTAAGCTGTCGTTTAGCGAGGCTATGGAGGTTGTTCGTTCGTCGTCGTTGTTTACGACCCACACCCCCGTACCCGCAGGCCACGATGCCTTCCCCGAATCGATGATTCGTCAGTATATGTCGCACTATCCCGATGTGCTGGGTATCACTTGGGATCAGTTTATCAACCTCGGTAAGACCAACCCGAACGATCCCAACGAGAAGTTCTCGATGAGCGTTTTGGCTTGCAACCTCTCGCAGGAGGTTAATGGTGTGTCGTGGTTGCACGGCGAGGTGAGCAAGGATATTCTGGGCAATATGTGGCCGGGCTACTTCAAGGACGAGCTGCACATTGGCTACGTAACCAATGGCGTTCACTTCCCGACTTGGACCGCGTCGAACTTGCGTCGTCTGTACTCGCGCTACTTCAACGACGGTTTCTCGGGCCACTCGTACGATATCCCCGCTTGGCAGAAGGTTCATCAGATCGATGACAAGGAGCTGTGGGAGGAGCGTATGTTCTTGAAGCGTCGCCTGATCGACCACATTCGCAAGCGCGTGAGCGATCCTAAGCAGGTGCGTTTGGATTCGCCCCGTCAGATGGTTCGTATCGTTGAGGGTCTGAAACCCGACGTGCTGACGATCGGTTTTGCACGCCGCTTCGCAACCTATAAGCGTGCTTATCTGCTGTTCACCAACTTGGACCGTCTGGCCGCTATCGTGAACAACAAGGAGCGTCCCGTACAGTTCGTATTTGCCGGTAAGGCTCACCCGAACGATAAGCCCGGTCAGGATCTGATCAAGCGTATCGTTGAGGTTTCGGCAATGCCCCAGTTCGTTGGTAAGATCCTCTTCTTGCAGAACTACGATATGGAGTTGGCTCGCAAGATGGTTCAGGGTGTCGATGTATGGTTGAATACCCCGACCCGTCCTTTGGAGGCATCGGGAACGAGCGGTGAGAAGTGTGTAATGAACGGCGTAATGCAGTTCTCGGTTCTCGACGGTTGGTGGGTTGAGGGCTACAAGGAGGGTGCCGGTTGGGCACTGCCTATGGAGCGCACCTACGCTGACCAGCGTTTCCAGGACGAGTTGGACGCTGAGATGATCTACACGACCATCGAGGAGGAGATCGTACCGAAGTACTACAACCGTGGCACGGACAACATCCCCTACGAGTGGATCGGTTCGGTTAAGAGCTGTATCGCCGACATCGCGTCGAACTTCACCACTAACCGTATGTTGATCGACTACGAGGAGCGTTTCTACAACAAGCTGCGCGATCGTCACCAGATGATGAAGGCAAGCGACTACACGATGGCTCGCGAGATTGCGGCTTGGAAGCGTAAGGTTTCGGCTGTTTGGGATCAGGTTAATGTATTGGACGTTAAGCAGATCAATATCGATAAGGAGGCTATCTACGTAGGTAATCCTTATCGTTACGAGGTTACGGTTGATGTTGCAGGTCTGCGCGCAGAGGATATCGGCGTTGAGCTGGTAATGGCCAAGCAGATCGAGCAGGGTCAGGGCGTCAAGGTCGTTTCGACTCACGAGTTGAAGATCGAGAAGGCGGAGGGCAACCGCGTAGTCTATACCCTCGATATTACGCCCGAGCGCACGGGCTCGTACGACGTGGCATTGCGCGTGTTCCCCAAGAACGCGAAGCTGCCCCACCGTATGGACTTCGCTCTGGTGAAGTGGGCATAACGCACCGCTAAGAATGTGTCGGGAGGTCGCAGGGGCGATCTCCCGACACGTTTTGTAAAAGCGTGCCGAGGGAGTGGCTAATGAGCGGTTGAAAGTAGAAAGTGAGAAAAGAAATTTTAATAGCAGAAAAAGCCATTTCAAGCACGTTAAAAAATCATTAAAGCAATAAAAAAACTGCTGATTTGATTGCATTTAGCGAAAATATTACTACCTTTATACCAATTTTGTGAACAAATCTAAACAATAATAATATGTCAGTACTTAATTTTGACAAAGACCAACTCGGTAACTTGGAGTATTCGCTCCAACGCGAAATGCTCTCGACCGATCGTAAGGGCGGTTATATGAGTACCACCATCGTGTGCTGCAATACGCGCAAGTATCACGGTCTGGTGGTTACCCCTATCGACGATACGGATCGTCGCTTCGTACTGCTCTCGTCGCTCGACGAAACCGTTATCCAGCACGATCAGGCGTTCAACCTCGCGCTGCACCGATTCCCCGGTATCTATGAGCCCCGTGGCCATAAGTACATCATCGACTTCCAATACACCCCGACCCCGACGATCACCTATCGCGTGGGTGGCGTGGTGTTGCGTAAGGAGATGTTGTGGATCCACTCGCGCACTCAGCTGCTGATCCGCTATACGCTCGTTGATGCGCACTCGCGCACCGTTCTGCGCCTGCGTCCCTTCTTGGCCTTCCGTGAGAACCACACCGTTGGTCAGGCTAATATGTACGCCAATGGCCACTCGTATCCCGTTAAGAACGGTGTTAAGACCCGTATGTACTCGGAGTTCCCCTGGCTGTTTATGCAGACCGACAAGAAGGATATGGAGTTCGTGGCTGCACCCGATTGGTACTACAACTTCGAGTATGCTGAGGAGGCTCGTCGCGGTTATCCTGCACACGAGGACCTGATGACTACGGGTTACTTCGAGGGCGAGATCGCTAAGGGCGAGAGTGTGATCTTCTCGTGCTCGCTCGAAGAGATGGGCTCGGCTAAGGAGATCGACAAGCTGTTCGAAGATGAGCTGGCTCGTCGTACCAATAAGGTGGATTTCCTGAGCTGCCTGCGCCACTCGGCACGTCAGTTCATCGTTCGTCGTGGCGAGCGTACCGACGTTATCGCCGGTTATCCTTGGTTCGGTCATTGGGGTCGTGATACGTTCATCGCACTGCCCGGTCTGACCCTTTCGCAGGGCGACGTTAAGAGCTGCCGCGATGTGCTGGATACTCAGGTGCGCGATATCAAGAATGGTCTGTTCCCCAACCTCGGCGAGTCGTATAACTCGGTCGATGCTGCTCTGTGGTTCTTCTGGACTTTGCAGCAGTTCGAGAAGCACGTAGGTACGAAGGAGGTTTGGGAGAGCTATGGCGCGAAGATGAAGGAGGTCTTGGAGGCCTTCCGTCGTGGTATTGGCGAGTGGGTTGCAGTCGATGCCAATGGTTTGGTTCGCGCTGGCCACCCCACGCTGGCAATGACGTGGATGGACGCCGTAGTCGATGGCAAACCCGTAACAGGTCGTGAGGGCTATCAGGTTGAGGTCAATGCTCTGTGGTATAACGCAATTTGCTACACCTTGGAGCTGGCTCGCAAATATAAGGACAAGGAGTTCGTGGCAGCGTGGAAGGATATGCCCGAGAAGGTCAAGGCTTCGTTCATCGAGAAGTTCTGGTTGGATCGCGAGGGTTATCTGGCTGACTACGTAACCGTAGAGGGCGAGGTGAACAAGTTTATCCGTCCCAACCAGATCATCGCTTGCTCGATGGATTACAAGATGCTCAACTCGGAGCAGAGCGTGAATGTCTATCGCGTGGTACGTCAGCACTTGGCAACCCCGAAGGGTCTGCGCACGCTGTCGCCGCGTAATCCGTTGTATCAGGGTCGTATCGAGGGCGATCAGCGCACTCGCGACTTGGCTTACCATCAGGGTACGGTTTGGGTATGGCTGATGGAGCACTACGTGAAGGCCGGTTTCGACTTGAAGGGCGAGAAGTTCTTGCAGGCAGCCGAGGATATGTTGTCGGATTTCGAGGAGGATCTGACGATGTCGGGTATCGGCTCGATTAACGAGATCTACGACGGTGATCCCCCGCACGCACCTCGTGGTGCTGTGTCGCAGGCTTGGAGCGTAGCGGCAGTTCTGCGCATCAATGAGATGATCGAGAGCTATCGCAAGCCCGCCAAGAAGACTACGAAGAAGGCCGTTAAGGCTGAGGCGAAGGTCGAGAAGGCAGAGGTTGCAGAGAAACCCGCAAAGAAGTGCGGCACGAAGAAGTGCGCACCGAAGGCTGAGAAGGCCGAGAAACCCGCCGAGAAGAAGAGCGCGAAGAAAGTAACGAAAAAATAAACATAAGGAGGAATAACAATGAGAGTATTAATGTTCGGTTGGGAGTTCCCGCCCCATATCGCCGGTGGTCTGGGTACGGCCTGCTACGGTATGACACGCGGCTTGGCCAAGAACGACGTTGAGGTAATCTTCGTGATGCCTAAGGCATCGGGCGATGAGGACCAGCGTTTCGTGAAGGTGGTCAATGCGAGCGATGTCGAGACTGAGTTTGGTCCGACGGAGGGTGCCGAAGATCTGTGGAGCAAGATCTCGTTTGTTCACATCGACTCGAATATGGTGCCTTACATCACTCCTGAGGAGTTCGAATCGTACCACGACGAGTATGTCAAGACGGGTCGCCGCACTTGGCAGCACGGCGACGTGTGGAAGCAGCGTTACACCTTCTCGGGTAAGTATGGCGCAAATCTGTTCGAGGAGATCGCTCGTTATACGATGGTGGCAGCCCAGGTGGCTAAGGATCTCGAAGGTCAGTTCGACGTGATCCACGCCCACGACTGGATGACCTACTATGCAGGTATCGCCGCTAAGCGTGTTTCGGGTAAGCCGCTGGTGGTGCATATGCACGCAACGTCGTTCGACCGTTCGTCGGACGATAATATCGATACGCGCGTCTATGAGATCGAGCGTTCGGGTATGATGGGCGCTGACCGTGTGATCGCGGTAAGTAACCTCACGCGTAACATCTGTATCGAGAAGTATGGTATTCCTTCGGATCGCGTAGTAACGGTGCATAACGCTGTTCGTTTTGCAGAGGGTCAGACCAATGAGGCTGAGCGCTATGTTGATGAGAAGATCGTTACGTTCCTCGGTCGTATCACCTTCCAGAAGGGTCCCGACTACTTCGTTGAGGCCGCTGCAAAGGTGTTGAAGCGTGTGCCGAACGTTCGTTTCGTAATGGCAGGTAGCGGTGATATGATGAACCACGTGATTCGTCGTGTGGCTCGTCTGGGTATCGCTGACCGTTTCCACTTTACGGGTTTCTTGCGCGGTGCTGATGTGCATAAGATGTTCACGCTGAGCGATGTATATGTTATGCCTTCGGTTTCGGAGCCGTTCGGTATCTCGCCTTTGGAGGCAATGAAGTCGAACGTTCCGGTGATCATCTCGAAGCAGTCGGGTGTGGCTGAGGTGCTGGATTACGCTATCAAGGTCGATTATTGGGACGTTGATGCGATGGCTGACGCTATCCACGCGCTGGTTTGCTATCCCGCTCTGTCGAAGATGTTTATGCAGAAGGGTCTTGAAGAGGTTGAGGGTCTGAAATGGGATAAGGCCGCAGCTAAGGTCAAGGCAGTTTATGAATCGGTAATGTAACAAAAAATAAAAAAACAACATACAATGAAAACAATCTGTCTTTATTTTCAGGTACATCAGCCGCTTCGTCTGCGCAAGTACCGCTTCTTTAATATGGGCAAGGACCACAACTATCTGGACGATCTGACCAACCAGTCGATTATGCAGAAGGTTGCACGTCTGTGCTACTTGCCTATGAACTCGCTCTTGTTGAACCTGATCAAGGAGCATAAGGGTGCATTCAAGGTGTCGTTCTCGATCACCGGTACGGCTATCGACCAGTTCCGTGAGTACGCTCCCGAGGTTTTGGAGTCGTTCAAGGAGTTGGCTAAAACGGGTTGCGTTGAGTTCTTGGCTGAGACCTACTCGCACTCGCTGGCATCGTTGGCCGACAAAGATGAGTTCGTACGTGAGGTTAAGGCTCACACCGCGCTGATCAAGAAGGAGTTTGGTCAGAAACCGACCGCATTCCGCAACACCGAGTTGATCTACTCGGATCAGATTGGTCAGATGGTTGCCGAGATGGGCTTCAAGACTATGCTGGCTGAGGGCGCGCGCCACGTGATGGGTTGGAAGAGCCCCGACTACGTATATGCTAACGCTATCGACCAGAAGTTGCGTCTGTTGTTGCGTAACTACAAGCTGAGCGACGATATCGCATTCCGTTTCTCGAATCAGGGTTGGAACGAGTACCCGCTGACCACCGACAAGTATGTCGATTGGTTGAAGGGCGAGAATGGCGAGGTGCTGAACCTCTTTATGGACTATGAGACCTTCGGCGAGCACCAGTGGGCCGAGACCGGTATCTTCGACTTTATGCGCGCACTGCCCGCAGCAGCGTTGGCAAGTGGCGAGTTGGAGTTTGGTACCGTAAGCGAGACCGCTGCTAAGTATCAGCCCGTTGCAGTATTGTACTGCCCGCACGCAATGTCGTGGGCCGATGAGGAGCGCGACGTAACGGCTTGGTTGGGTAACGAGTTGCAGAACGAGGCTTTCGCTAAGCTGTATGCTCAGAAGGATAAGGTTCGTGCTTTGAAGAACGCTGACTATGAGGCTGTTTGGAACTTCTTGCAGACCTCGGACCACTTCTACTATATGGCTACCAAGTGGTTCTCGGACGGCGACGTTCATAGCTACTTCAATCCCTACGATTCGGCTTACGAGGCATTTATCAACTATATGAATGTTCTGTCGGACTTCATCAACGAGTTGGATAAGGCTACCGCAGCCAAGAAGGCAAGCCGCAAAAAGGCTAACGCATAAGTTTAGGGTTGCCCCGAACGAAAAGAGCCCACCGCAAGAGGTGAGGCTCTTTTTTTTATTCACAATTCACAATTCACAATTCACAATTCACAATTCACGATTTTTCATTTATAAACTATTGGCGAAATCTTTGATTTCGTCACACTCTCGGTGGCTCGTGCGACGGAGTCGCACGCCCCCCCAGCCACCGAGAGTGCGCTTTGTTTGAGGCGCGAAGGCGGAAAAGCCTGCGAAGCAGGATTAATCTTGAATAAATAAAAACCGCGCCCCAATATCGGAGCGCGGTAGTTTGTTTGCAGAATGTTCGCAGAGCGAGTGTGTTACTCGGCGGGATTCTTGACATACTTGTCGAGCCACGAGAAGAACTCACGATTCCAAGTGAGCGAGTTCTGCGGCTGGAACACCTGATGACCCTCGTTCTCGAATACAACCAAGCGCGAATCCAGACCACGCAGACGTGCAGCAGTAAAGGCCTGCAAACTCTGGGTGTAGGGGATACGGAAGTCGTACTCGCCCGTGAAGATCAGAATGGGCGAATCCCAACGGTCGATAAACTTATGAGGCGAGTTTGCGTACGAGCGCATTGCCGTAGCGTTCGACTTGTCCCAATACGAGCCACCGTAGTCGTTGTTTACGAACCACAGCTCCTCGGTCTCGCCATACATCGACTCGAAGTTGTAGATACCGCAGTGAGCGATGAATGCCTTGAAACGCTTCTCGTGGTTACCGGCGAGGAAGAAGGTCGAGTAGCCGCCATACGAAGCACCGACGCAACCCATACGGTCGCGGTCGCACCACGGCTCGCGTGCCACGTCGTCGATCGCCGAGAGGTAGTCGCGGATATTCTGACCGCTATAATCGCCCGAGATCTGATCCAGCCACTCCTGACCGAACGAGGGCAGACCGCGACGGTTCGGAGCAACCACAACGTAACCCTGAGCCGCCATCAGCTGGAAGTTCCAGCGGTAGCTCCAAAATTGGCTTACGACGCTCTGCGGACCGCCCTGGCAGTAGAGCAGCGTAGGGTATTTCTGTGCGGGGTCGAAGTTGGGAGGCAGGATCACCCAAACGAGCATCTGCTTGTTGTCGGTGGTCTTGACCCAACGCTTCTCGACGCGACCCATCGTAATGTTGTCGTAGATGGGCTTATTGACGTTCGAAAGCTGAGCGATAGCGCCCTCAGTGTCAATCGTATAGAGCTCGGTAGCCGACGAGATGGTCGTAATCTCGGCAACCATCTTCTCGCCTACCTTCGTAAAGGCGTTGATGTCGTGATCGCCCTCGGTCAGCACCTCGACCTCGCCCGTAGCAACAGCCACGCGGCACACCTGATGCGTAGCCTCGATCGGTGCGATGAAGTAGATCGACTCCTCGCCCTCCCAAACAACGTTTGCGGCGTTGTAGTCGAAGCGCTCGGTAACATCGACAAACGACTCCTCGGCGCAGTTATAGACCAACAGACGATCCTTGTCGCTCTCGTTACCCGGACGGCGCATCGAGCGGATAGCGATCTGGCTATCGTTGGGCGACCAAACGGGATACTTGTCGTAGCCACCCATCGTCGGCATAATGCGCAGACGGGGATCTTCTACGGGCTCCTCACCTACGAAGTAACCCTTGCAGATGTTGCGTGTTTTGCCACTCTCCAAGTCATAAACATAGACGTCCGAGTCGGTCGAAACGGCATACTCGGTGCCCGTCAGGGGCTTGCAGGTGTATGCCAGCGCGGTACCGGCATTGTTCCACGCAATCTCGGCAGCGTCGAAGTAGGGTGCCAGCGGGGTGTCCCAAGCAGCCTCCGAGCCGATGATGTCAATCGGATTCGAGATGCCTGCCGTAGCGTCGAAGTCGGCAACGAAGATGTGGCGGTAGTCGCCCTCGTCCCAATAGCTCCAATGGCGAGCCATCAGGTCGTCGTAGATACGAGCCTTCGACTTGTCCATATCCTCATAGACGTCCTTCGAGAGAATGTCCTTAACGTGCACAGGCTGAATGTAATAGACCTTCTCGCCCGTGGGTGCGATGCCGAAAGCCTCGATGTCGCCCTCGACGCTCGACACCTGACGCAACATTGCGTCGGCGGTGGTTACGTTCCAAATCTGCATCGAGCCACTGCGGTTCGAGAGGAAGAAGATCGAGCGGCTGTCGGCTGCCCACTGCGGGCTGACGTCGTTGCCGGCGTTGTCGGTCAGCTGGCGCGGCTCACCACCCTCGATGGGCTGAACATAGATCGAGGTTACGCCTCGATTCTCGGCCATATTATAATAGGTAACCGTATAGGCGACCTGCGTGCCGTCGGGCGAGAGCGACGACGAACCTACACGTCCCATCTTCCACATCACCTCGGGTGAGAGGATACCTACCTCGATCTCGGCTGCGGTGAGCGCATTGTCGATCGCGAGCGGCGTGGGCTTGCCTTCATTCTGGCAAGAGGTTGCGGCAAATGTAATCAGTGCCATAAAAAGAATCAATTTTTTCATCGTGAAATGGGTTTTGTTATAGTTTGTTTTACGTATTCTTCGATTACGTGGGCGATTGTGGAGTAGCTTTCGGTGGTGGCGCGACGCACAGCCTCGTCCAACGCACACCACTCGACACGCTCGATATCCTCCTCGGTCTGCGGTGCGGTCGCGGTCGAGCCCAAGGCGCGAACGGCAAACCACGTGGTGCGCTTCAACTCCCAACGTCCGTATGTGTCGTAGAAATGCAGTGTCGAGCAAATCTCCTTATCGACAGCGAGTTGCGACAGCCCGCACTCCTCTTCGATCTCGCGTGCGGCACACTCCGAAAGGCTCTCGCCCGCGTCGCGGTGTCCCTTCGGCAGATCCCATTTGCCGCGTCGGTAGATCATTGCTACACGTCCCGCTCGGTCGGCAACCACGCCACCTGCGGCCTCGACAGCGACGAAAAGTGAGCAGAAATGGCGAAAAACTGCCTCGAAATCGTCGGATATTATGGCGATGCTATCGGAATTTCCGAATATTTGCAATAACTTTGCGATATCGTCCGTGGCGAGGACTTCGGCACCTGCAACTTGCAACGTGTCGAGCGGTCGAACTTCGCGGTCGAAACGAATTGTTTGGTTATTGAAATAAACTTTATACATCGCTTATGAACACTATTGAACGTAAAGTGGCGCAAACGCTACTGCAAATTAAGGCAATAAAACTCAGTCCTGCAAATTATTTTACGTGGGCATCGGGTTGGCACTCGCCGATTTATTGCGATAATCGTAAAATTTTGTCGTTCCCCGAGGCTCGCAAGCTCGTTTATGAGAGCTTTGCTGAGGTGATCGCCGAGAAATATCCCGACGTTGAGGTGGTGGCAGGCGTTGCTACGGGCGCAATCGCTCACGGCGTGCTGGCTGCCGAGAAGATGGGCAAACCGTTCATCTATGTTCGCTCGGCTCCCAAGTCGCACGGTCTTGAAAATCAGGTCGAGGGCGAGGTTAAAGCGGGCGCAAAGGTTGTAGTGATCGAGGATCTGGTTTCGACGGGCGGTAGCTCGCTGGCTGCTGTCGAGGCTCTGCGCAAGGCGGGCTGCGAGGTGCTTGGTATGGTTGCAATCTTCACCTACGGTTTCCCCGTTGCGGTTGAAAACTTCGAGAATGCAGGCGTTAAGCTCGACACCCTGAGTAACTATGGCGCAATGATCTCGTTGGCTGCCGAGGAGGGTTATGTGAAGGAGGAGGAGCTCGAAACGCTGCAAGAGTGGCGCAAGAATCCTTCGCAGTGGCGTCAAAACGAGTAGTGCGCTATGAGTTTGGAGAAGTACGAGAGCAAGCAGGTGCAGATTCGTCGCCCTGCCTCTCAAATCTATGCGATGGCAAGCCGCTTCGACAACTTTACCCCCGTGTTGAAGGATCGTGTCGAAGAGTGGCAGGCTACCGAGGACACCTGCTCGTTCAAAGTCAAGGGTTTCACCGCCTCGATGCGCATTATCGACCGCGAGGAGCCTAAGTTGGTGAAGATCGTCAGCGGCGAATCGACCCCGATGGATTTCACCTTCTGGTTTCAGTTGCACGAGGTCGATCCGACCGATACGCGTATGCGTATGGTGTTGCACGTCGAGCTGAATATGATGATGCGAATGATGATCGGCGGCAAGATTCAGGAGGCTATGGACAAGATGGCCGAGCAGATCGCTGCCGCACTGAATGGCGCACCGATTTAATAGTTGAGAATGGAGGAAAAATTGAGAATATCGATCGACTCGCTCTCGGAGCTGTCGCGCGTGGCCGATGCCGTTGTGGAGCGTCTGGGCGAGCGCCGTGTGGTTGCTTTTCGTGCCCCGATGGGCGCGGGCAAGACGACGCTCATCGCTGAGATCGTGGCGGCATTGGGATCGGGCGATGTGGTTACGAGCCCTACGTTTGCGCTTGTGAATGAGTACGATACGGGCGAGGGTGGCGTGGTCTATCACTTCGATTTCTATCGTATCGAGCGCGTCGAGGAGGCCTTCGATATGGGCTACGAGGAGTACTTTTACAGCGGCGAACTATGCTTGGTCGAGTGGCCCGAAAAGATCGAGGAGCTGCTGCCCGACGATGTGATGACCGTTACGATCACGATCGACGGTGACACTGCCCGAACATTCGAGATCGATTAATCGAAGCGGCGAGAGATGGAATGGTGAGGTTGTCCCTGCGGGGTGCGACCTCACTTTTTTTGAGGGTGCAGCGGCTGACGGTTGCGATCTCGGAGAAAAAGTGTATATTTGTATGAACGATAAACCTAAAACTGATTTCTATGAAACGAATTTTGATGATGTTTGCTGTGGTGCTGGCGGTGGTGACCGTGGGTACTGCGTGCGACGATAAACCGATTGAAGTGCCTGAGGTTGAGAAATTTTTGGAGGTATCGCCCGCGACGATCAATGCCAAAGATATGGCTGGCGAGTACACCTTCGAGGTGAAGGCCTCGCACGCCTGGACTGCCGAGTGCGAGTCGGATTGGGTCAAAGTGCGCAAGATTTGGGGTCCCGAGGGTACGCACACCGTGACCGTAACGGTCGAGACCACGCAGAAGACCTCGAAGCGTACGGCGACGATCGTGGTGTCGAGCGAGAAGGCCGAGCTGACCAAACAGGTCAAACTGACGCAGGCAGCGGTGTCGGCCGAGCGTTTGGAGAACCGAAAAATCTACTACACCACAACCGACGGCAAGACTATCAAGCCGCTCAATCCCTACAACGTCTTCAACGGTCCGACCATCGCCTCGAATAAGTACGAGAATGGTCAGGGTGTGATGACGCTCACCTCGGAGGTGATCGAGATCGGTACGTTTGCGTTCAGTGAGTTCGAAACGCTGGTGTCGATGAAACTCCCGAAGAGCGTCAAGGTGGTCGGCTACAACACCTTCTTGGGTAATCCGAATATGACCTCGATCGAGTTGAACGAGGGATTGGAATCGATTGACGTTATGGCATTTGCACGTTGTCCGAAACTGACCGTGGTGAAGATTCCGCAGAGCGTAACCAAGATAGGAATGGCGCCCTTTGCGATGTGTCCGGCGTTGGAGCGCATCGAAAGTAAGTTCGCTGTGGGCGATGGTCGTTACTTGGTCTATAACAAGGAGTTGATCGGCTTTGCGCCTGCGGGAATGACCGAGTGCGTGGTGCCCGATGGGGTGGTGGCAATCCAGCAGGAGGTGCTCAAAGAGTGCCGCGAATTGACCTCGGTGAAGCTGCCCGAGGGCTTGACCCGTATCGAGGTCAGCTCGTTGCGCAACTGCGAGTCGCTGCAAGCGATCGAGTTCCCTGCGTCGATTACGCAGTTGGGTATGGGTGCTTTTCACGGTTGTAAGTCGCTGACTTCGGTGGTGTTACCCGAAAAACTTACGGTGGTCGAGATGAGCCTGTTCGAGGGTTGTTCGTCGCTCGCCGAGGTGGAGATCGGCTCGAAGGTTACGCTGATCGAGGGCGATGCTTTCGCTGAGTGTGCCCTCACGACGGTGGTCTGCAAGGCCGCAACACCGCCCGCAACGGAGTGGAACACCTTCGGCAATGCACCCGCAGAGCTGGTGATCAAGGTCCCCGCAGCGTCGGTGGCAGCCTACAAGGCGGCCGAGTGCTGGAAGGATTACACGATTGTGGCTATTGAGTAATTTAATTGCTTGAATATTAACCTCAAACCCGCACGGCGCACCAGCGTCGGAGCGGGTTTTTGTGTTCGTGTGACCAGCTCTCGGCGTCCGTGCGACCTGCTCTCGGTGTTCGTTTGATGTGCCCGCAGCGTTTTCGCACGCGATGGAGAGTGCGAAAAAACGAACTTTTGTCGATAAAATGTTGACCTTTTCTGACCAATATTTTGCGACTTACGAATATTTAGCGTACTTTTGTGGCGTGCGAAAATAAAGGTCGATTTTGTATTCAAACGTAATGATTAACAACCGCAACATACATTCGATGCGATTTTACGTCGATATGCGCAACGGATTGCAGGTCCGTAGTAGTCGCGCCGCACACATTTATAAACTAACCATTGAGTGGAACCGCTAAGAGGCTTGTCCCACTCATTGTTTTTTTATTACATTGTGATTAAAATTGGATTTGACCGAAACAACTAACGACCAAAAGAGTTAGCTTTGCGAGGTCGAAATAAAAAGAAAAGATAAACGTAAACAACACAAATTCAATTAATTAACAACTTTTTTATTAACTAAACCATTTTTTATGAAGAAATTCGCCTTTTTGATTCTGTCGATTTTCGCAACCTTGTCGCTGTCGGCACAGGTTACGACTTCGAACATCAGTGGTAAGGTTACCGACGTGAATGGTAAGGCTCTGGTAGGTGCTACCGTAGTCGCTACTCACGCTCCGTCGGGAACGCAGTATGGTGCCGTTGTTGATATCGACGGTAACTATCGTCTTCTCAATGTTCGTGCAGGTGGTCCTTACACCGTGCAGTTCCAGATGCTGGGCTACCAGACCGTAGAGCAGCAGGGTTTGCAGGCCGCTCTGGCTGATAACCTCGTGCTGGACGCTACTCTGAAAGAGGAGTCGATCGGTATGGACGCAGTTGTTGTCGCTGTTGATGGCGCAAACTCGTCGATGAACAGCCAGCGTTCGGGCTCGATGACCAGTGTTTCGAGCAAGCGTATGGCTATCACCCCGACCGTTAGCCGCAGTATGAACGACATTATGAAGCTCACTCCGCAGGCTTCGACCACTTCGAACGGTCTGGCTATCGGTGGTGGTAACTACCGTCAGTCGTATGTAACTGTCGATGGTGCAGCGTTCAACAACGCATTCGGTATCGGTGGTAACCTGCCCGCAGGCGGTACCCCCATCTCGCTCGACGCTTTGGAGCAGATCTCGATCTCGATCACTCCGTTTGACGTTCGTCAGAGCGGTTTCACCGGTGGTGCTATCAACGCAGTTACCAAGAGTGGTACCAACGAGTTCAAGGCTACCGTTTATGACTACTATCAGGACGAGGCTTTGAAGGGTGCTCACTACGGTGTTACCGATGAGACCGGTATGTACAAGCGCCTGAACAAGAGCAAGCAGATCAACAACACTACCGGTGTTAGCGTTGGTGGTCCTATCGTTAAGGACAAGTTGTTCTTCTTCGCTAACTTCGAGTACGATATGGACGAGACTCCCGGCTCGACTCGTCAGGCACGCCCCAACGAGAATACCGAGTGGGGTAACGGTACTACCTACAACCGTCCTACCGTTGCTCAGATGGAGGAGATCAAGAAGTTCTTGATGGATAAGTTCGGTTACGATCCGGGTCGCTACCAGGGTTACTCGCTGAGTACTCCCGACTGGAAGTTGGTTGCTCGCCTCGACTGGAACATCAACAAGAACCACAGCATCAACGCTCGTTTCAGCACTACCCGCAACAAGTATTCGTCGAATCCTTCGTCGTCGGTTAACCCGCTGAACCCCAACCCCTACAACCGTAACACTTACGGTCGTACTTCGCAGTATGCTATCTACTTCGAGAGCTCGCGTTACTTCCAGGAGCAGAACTTTACTTCGTTCGCTGCTGAGTGGAACTCGCGTTACTTGGACGGTCGTCTGACCAACACTCTGCGTGGTACCTACTCGAAGCAGTACGAGCCCCGTAGCTTCGTAGGTGACAACTTCCCCACCGTTGATATTTTGCAGGAGCTCGAGGACGGTACTAAGGCTGTTCTGACTTCGTTCGGTCCCGACCCCTTCACATACGGTAACTTGCGTGACGTTACAACTACTGTAATCACCGACGAGATCAGCTATACCACCGGTAAGCACAACATCATCGCTGGTTTGCAGTTCGAGCACAACAACACCAAGAACGGCTTTATGCAGGGTGGTCTGGGTTACTACGTTTACAACTCGTGGGAGGATTTCAAGAACGCTGCTAACGGTGGCGACGTAACTCCTCTGGCATTCGCTATCACTCACTCGAACCGCGACGACTTGAAGCAGGTATTCCCCTCGTTCAAGTATATCCAGTATTCGGCTTACGTTCAGGACGAGATTTCGTTCAGCAACCGTTTCAAGCTGAGCGCAGGTCTGCGTTTCGAGTTGCCTACCTATCCCAACATCGAGGGTAACAACAACAAGAAGTTCGAGGAGATGTACAAGGATAAGGGTGGCTACCGCACCGCAGATATGCCTAAGGCACGTCTGAACGTTGCTCCCCGTGTAGGTTTCAACTGGGACATCGCTGGCGATCGTAAGTACGTTCTGCGTGGTGGTACCGGTATCTTCACTGGCCGTATCCCCTTCGTTTGGATCGTATCGGTAGCTGGTAACAGCAACTGCTTGCAGGCTCAGTACATCGCAACTCACGACAAGATCGCTGAGGGTATGGATACTCCTGGTTTCCACCAGAATGTTAACGACATCTTGACCGACCTCTACAAAGGTGAGTTTAAGGCAACTGACGATTTGGCAGCTCCCTCGGGTGCAACCATCTTGGACAAGAACTTGAAGATGCAGGGTGCTTGGAAGTCGACTTTGGCTTTGGATATGAAGCTCCCCGGTGATATCAAGGTTTCGTTGGAGGGTATCTACAATATGGATATGAACACCGTAATGTGCAAATACCTCGGTATGGAGGAGGTTGCAGGCGGTGTAACTCTGCCCGGTGAGCCCGCAGCTCGTAAGATGTGGGCAACTGAGAAGGGTCTGAACAACGCTTACTACATCACCAACGCTGGTAAGAACGGTCACTACTACTCGTTCACCATCAAGGCTGAGAAGGAGTTCCGCAACGGTCTGTCGTTGATGGCTGCTTACACCCACTCGGGTTCGAAGAACGTTATCGACGGTATTGGCGACCAGGTTTCGTCGGCTTACAACACCAATACCTACAACGTTCACGGTTCGAACAATCCTGAGGTTGGTTTCTCGTCGTACGTAGCTCCCCACCGTGTAATCGCAAGCATCGGTTACAACAAGGCTCTGAACAAGAACGTTAATACCACTTTGGCTCTGTTCTATGAGGGTTACAACTACGGTTACGTAGGTTCGTACTCGTACAACCGCTACTCGTACACTCTGACTTCGTGCGTAACTGGCGATAAGGGTGCTTACAACCTGATGTATATCCCCACCGACAAGGAGTTGGCATCGATGCCCTTCGCTAAGGAGGAGAACAAGAAGGCATTTGGCGAGTTCATCGCAGCTGACAAGTACCTGAGCAAGCACCGTGGCGAGTACTCGACCCGTGGTGGCGCTGTAATGCCCTGGCACAACACCTTCAACTTCAAGTTCGCTACCGACATCATTCTGAACACCACCGGTCGTCAGAACAAGATCACCGTAGGTGTTGATGTTAACAACATCGGCAATATGATCTGTGGCCGTTGGGGTAACGTTCAGCAGTTGAACACCAGCAGCATCTTGAAGTGGGACGGCAAGGCTTACACCTTCACTGCTCCTACTTGGAACAAGTACGTAGGCTTCGCATCGACTTGGTCGGCAATGCTGAGCTTCCGTTACACCTTCAACTAATCGAGCGAGAGTTCGTCAGAACTTAAACGACATTAGATAATTTGCGGGTCGCTTCCTTCGGGGAGCGACCCTTTTTCACGCCATTGGGCGGGCGAGCCTGCGAAGGTGGACGAAATCAAAGATTTCGCCTTAATTGTGAATCGTGAATTGTGAATTGTGAATTGTTTCGTTATCTTTGTATAAACGAAAATCAATAAACCGATGAAACGAATTCTGATATTGGTATTTGCGGCGTTGGCTGCGGCGTGCTCGCCCGTGCAACGTGCTGTGCGTGAGGTCGCTGCCGACCCCTATAACAACGATAATCGCTATGTGATCATTCTGTCGATGGACGCTTTCCGATGGGATCTGGCCGACCACGCCCATACGCCGACGCTCGACTCGCTGCGCGCGGTGGGTACATACGCCGAGACCCTCCCCGTCTATCCCTCGAATACTTTCCCGAATCACTACTCGATGGCTACGGGATTGCACCCCGACCACCACGGTGTGGTCAATAGCGGCTTCTACGACAAGGTTTTAGGACGTGAGTTGTCGGTGTTCAAGCTGGACGATACTTCGACTCCGAACTTCTGGGGTGGCGATCCGATTTGGAACACCGCCGAGCGTCAAGGTCGTGTGGCGAATATCTTTATGTGGCCGGGTAGTGAGGTGCCCATTGGCGGTCGTCAGGCGACGGTTTGGACGCGCTATTCGGACGAGCCGAGCTATCGTGAACGTGCCGATTGGGTTGTGGAGGCGATGACCCGCCCCGTGGAGCAGATTCCCAACTTGGTGATGTGGTACTTCGAGGAGCCCGATGCGTCGATGCACCGCTATGGTCCGCTGTCGGAGCAGGCGATTGCGCAGGCCGAGCATATCGATTCGACACTGCGTTATTTCTTCTGGAAGATTCGCCAATCGCCTGTGTATGATAAGATTAACTTCATCGTTACGGCCGATCACGGTATGACCGAGCTGTCGGACGAACGTATTGCCAATCTCTATGGCGTGCTCGATGCGGAGCGTGTTGTGCGCACGGTTGGTGGTCGCCCGTTTGGTGTCGAGGTCGAGGAGGGTTACGAGAAGGAGGCGTTGAAGGCTCTGCGTAAAGTGAAGGGTATCAAAGCGTTTGCGCGCGAAGATGTGCCTGCCAAATATAACTTTGGCAAGCACCCGACACGCATTACCAATATCGTCGTAATGCCCGATTTGGGTTGGACGGTCGAGTATCGCAAACCCGAGGTCGTGCGTCGTCCGATCGGCAAGGGAGCGCACGGTTTCGACTGCTTCGAGCGCGATATGTCGATGGTTTTCTATGGCACGGGACCTGCGTTCCGAAAGGGTTACGAGCAGCGCTCGTTCCAAGATTTGAATATGTATCTTATTCTGTGTCACCTACTTGGCGTCGAGCCGTCGGAGAACGATGGCGATTGGCGTGCGGTGCGCAAGATGTTTATAGAGTAACCCAAACGAAACACGAAACGAGTTATGCCACGTCTTACGGTTGTTGTCGCTACGTATAATCGCGCGGAGTCGCTCATACGCTGTTTGAGTTCGTTCCGTGAGCAATCTTCGCCCCGCGAGGAGTGGGAAGTTGTGGTCGTGAACAACAACTCGAAGGACGATACCGAGGAGCGCTTTGCACAGTTCGTGGCGGAGAATACTGACCTTCCCGTGCGTATGGTACGTGAAGAGCGTCAGGGACTTAGCCACGCCCGCAACTGTGGAATGGCGGCTGCCGAGAGTCCCTACATCGCAATTATCGATGACGACGAGACGGTCAACGAGGATTTCGTGCGTGGTTATATCGAGTTTTTCGATTCGCACCCGAAGGCGGTGGCGGCGGGCGGTCGCATTGTGCCTCGATACGATTCGCAGCGTCCGTCGTGGATGTCGCCCTATACGGAGCGTCCGATTGCTAATCCGCTCGATCTGGGCGATGAGGTGCGCCCGTTTGGTGGTGGTCGTTGCCCCGGCGGTGGCAATATGGCCGTTCGACGTGAGGCTATCGAGCGCTTTGGGGCGTTTGATCCCTCGTTGGGACGCACAGGCAAGCGTCTGATTGGTGGCGAAGAGACCGATTTCTTCAACCGCTTGGCACGCAGCGGCGAGCCGTTTTACTATGTACCTCAGTCGATTATCTATCACCATATCGCCGACGATAAACTCACGCGCGACTATTTTACTCGTCTGAGCTACGCCATCGGCGTTAGCGAGCAGATTCGCACACGACAGATCGGAGCTTATGGCGCACGCCTCTGCTCGGAGGCTGTGAAGTGGGCGGCGACGCTGGTTTTGGCAGCGGGTTATACGTTCAGCTTTCAGTGGCCGAAGGCTCGCTATTTGGTGCTTATGCGCGCCCAAATCACACGTGGACTGCTTTCAAAAAGCTAAAAAAGTGGCTTTTGAAAGTTAAAACTATTGTAAAAATCTTGGATTCTTAGGTTTTAATTATTAACTTTGCTATCACCTAACGGAGAGGTGCGAGAATCGCACCTGTCTAATTGTGTGCACAAATAACCTAATTATTCGAGATGAAAAACACCAATGAAAAACTTCCCGTATTGACCAAGGGCGAGGAGAGCGTAATGCAGATTTTGTGGTCACTCGGCGACGGCTTGGTTTATGACATCATCGGACAAATGCCCGACCCCAAACCTAAGTATTCGACCGTCGGTGCGTTGCGTTGCGATCGGAATCTGCTTGTTGTGAGAGGTTTTCATAGTTTCGGTTTGATAGTAATAGGTTTGGGGTGGAATGAAAAGCCCCGAATCTTTTTGTTGGATTTTGTTCGATTCGGGGCTTGTTGTCTTATCTAATTAGTTCTTAGTTTATAGTTTAAGTTTGATATACAAGCGTTCAAGCAGAATCGAGAAGTAAGCCATTGCGATTGCCCACGCAGCTGAGCCAGCAATCGCAAGTAGCGCACAATCAGGTTGTTTGTAGAAGAGCAGACGGAACGGCAGCAGACCGATGAACGAGTAGAGTACGCTCGGTGCGAGGTAGGTTGTCATCGAGTTGCGACCCGTAGTCGAGAGCAGCGAGGTGAATCGAGTGCGACCGCAAATGTCGGTGCGATAGAATACCAGCGCAAGCACTAACAGGCTGATACCGTTGCAGATAAGACCCCAGCTCGGTGTTGCCAGAATCTTCGAAATGATATACCAATTTCTGAGTACGAAGCCCGCCACGATCAACACTACGCCCGCCACGATCATTGTCCACATCTTGCGGCGGTTGTCGTGCGAAGTGCGCATAAGGTATGTTCCCGTGACCAGACCCGTCAGCACGATCATCGGCGTATTACCTTGAAGCACAGTGCCAAAGATTGTGCGGAGCGAGGTTGCCCAATCGTTGATACCCGCCGACGAAATGCAGTTCAGCGCGAGGAACACAGCCCAAACGACCACCGCACCGATCAGCGAGCCACGTGTTGCGAGGCTTGTCAGCGCAGCCACAACGTAGCCCCAACCGATCAAACCGAGAATGCCCCACCAACTTGCGACGAGCCACTGCGGATCTTCGGGCGTACCGGCGCGGAAGATTGCCAGCAGAGTGATGATGCCGACAAATCCTATTGCACGTAAAATTTTGAATACCAGTACGTAACGGCTCTCACGCGGATAGTTGTTCCACAACATAAAGAGGAACAGATAGAACAACCAGCGCCACGTCTGCGAGGTGATACCCGTCATTTCGGGGTTGATTCGACCGGCGTTCAGCAGCGCTACGCCGATGCAGATCAGCGACAGCGTGCGCCAGAGGATATGCCCCGTGATTGCGAGGTCCGACGCACCGCGACGACGACGTGCCTCGATGGCGTAAGGGATTGATATTCCGACCATAAACAGAAAACTCGGGAAGACCCAATCGGCCAATCCCATACCGTCGTAGTTCATCTCCGTATGCCCCAACCACGCGGGTACGCCGGGCATATAGAGGTCGTTGACGAACAACATCAGCAACAGCGTCAAGCCTCGAACGATGTCGATCGAGAGGATACGTTGCGATGTTGGTTTAGGAGTAGTAGTATCCATTGTGTAAATTATTAATAATTAGTTAGTTGTGTGTTGTGTCGTGTAGGTTATCGTCCGTCGTACATACGGCTGTAATAGTTGCGATATTCGCCCGAAGTGACCGCCGTGAGCCACTCGTCATTGTCCAGATACCAACGCACCGTGCGCTCGATACCCTCCTCGAAGGTCACCTCGGGAGTCCAGCCAAGCTCCTCGCGCAACTTGGTCGAGTCGATGGCGTAGCGGAGGTCGTGTCCCGCACGGTCGCGCACGAATGTAATGAGGTTATCGTCCTCACCCTCAGCGCGTCCGAGCAGTCGGTCGGTCGTTGCGATGAGCAGTCGAATGAGGTCGATGTTGCGCCACTCGTTGCTGCCACCTATATTATATGTCTCGCCCACGCGCCCGCGATGGAAGATCAGATCAATCGCTCGCGCGTGATCCTCAACGTAGAGCCAATCGCGCACGTTCTGCCCACGACCATAGACAGGCAGCGGTCGGCGTTCGCGTATGTTGTTGATGAACAGCGGGATAAGTTTCTCGGGGAATTGGTAAGGACCGTAGTTGTTCGAGCAGTTGCTGACGACGATCGGCAGCCCGAACGTGTCGTGGAACGCACGCACAAAGTGGTCGCTCGACGCCTTGCTGGCCGAGTAGGGCGAGTGGGGCTCGTAGCGCGACAGCTCGGTAAATGCACCCTCGGCACCCAACGAACCATAAACCTCGTCGGTCGAAACGTGGTAGAAGAGGTGCTGCGCGCCGTCATTCCAGCGCTCCTTTGCCACCTGCAACAACGTCAGCGTACCCAGCACATTGGTGCGTGCAAAGGCAAACGGATCGTCAATCGAGCGATCGACGTGGCTCTCAGCCGCCAGATGAATCACGCTGTCGATCGAGTGGCGGTCGAACACCTCACGCACCGCTTCGACATCGCAAATATCGACGCGCTCGAAACGGTAATTTGCAGCCTCTTCGATGTCGCGCAGATTGGCGGGATTGCCCGCATAGGTCAGCGCGTCGAGATTGACAATCAGGTAATTAGGATATTTATTGACCATCAGTCGCACCAAGTGCGAACCGATAAATCCGGCACCACCCGTGATCACTATTTTGCGTTCCATCGTCATCTTCGGTTGCTCTATTTTTGAGTTTTTTCGGCCACCTTCAACAGATAGCGACCATAGGGATTGCGCGCCATCGGCTCGGCCACCTCGCGCAGTTTTTCGACCGAGATCCACCCCTTGCGGAAGGCGATCTCCTCCAAGCAGGCGATCTTGACGCCCTGACGTTTCTCGATCACCTCGACGAAGATCGACGCCTCGGCCAACGAGTCGTGCGTACCCGTATCGAGCCAAGCAAATCCCTCGCCAAAGGTATCGACGTGTAGCTCGCCCTCGCTCAGAAACTGCTGATTTACAGAGGTTATCTCCAACTCACCACGTGCCGAGGGACGAATCGAGTGAGCGATTTCGACCACGCGATTGGGATAGAAATAGAGTCCCACAACGGCATAGTTTGACTTCGGTGCTGCTGGCTTCTCCTCGATCGAAAGGCAACGACCCTCGGCATCGAACTCCGCTACACCATAGCGTTCGGGATCATCGACGCGGTAGCCGAATATTGTTGCACGGCTCTCATTCTCAGCTCGTTCGACAGCCTGCGTCAGTTTCTCGGCCAAGCCTGCGCCGTGGAAGATGTTGTCGCCAAGCACCAGACAAACGCTATCGCCCGCGATGAACTCCTCGCCAATCAGGAACGCCTGTGCCAATCCGTCGGGCGAGGGTTGTTCGGCATACTCCAAACGCACGCCGAAATCCGATCCGTCGCCCAGCAGACGGCGGAACGAAGGTGCGTCTTGCGGTGTGGTAATGATCAGAATATCACGCACTCCCGCCTGCATCAATACCGAGATGGGGTAATAGACCATCGGTTTGTCGTAGATCGGGAGCAGTTGTTTCGAAACGCCCTTAGTTATCGGATAGAGTCGGGTGCCGGAGCCGCCGGCCAGAACGATGCCTTTCATCTGTTTGCTGATTAAGTGGTTGCACGTGCCACGAAAACGGGCCGACGTGCAAAATTATTCTTACAAATATAAAACATTATTACGAGAAAAACAACCCCACGCACCGCACTGAGTTGCAATTCCCGAAAATAGAGCGTAAATTTGCGGATCGTATGTGCGCACGTGCGCGACGATTTTTTTGATTCAGATAATAACCAAAAATATCATAACACAATGGCAGATAAGAAATTGCGTTTCGAGACGCGCCAAATTCATAGTGGCTATCACATCGACCAGACCGGCTCGCGTGGTGTGGCGATCTATCCGACGGCTGCATACCATTTTCGTGATTGCGACCACGCCGCACGCCTGTTCGAACTGAGCGAGGGCGGCAATATCTATACCCGTCTGCAAAACCCCACCTCGTCGGCTTACGAGGAGCGTATTGCAGCGTTGTACGATGCGGCAGGTGCGCTGGCAGTGTCGAGCGGTATGTCGGCTATTCTGCTGACAATCACTTCGTTGGCAGAGAAGGGACAGAACATCGTTACCTCGCCTTTCCTGTATGGCGGAACGTACAATCAGTTCAAGATCTCGTTGCGTAAGTTGGGTATCGAGTGCCGCATTGCACAGCACGATTCGATCGAGGCGATGGAGGCGCTGATTGACGAAAATACGCGCGCTGTGTATGTCGAGAGTATGGGCAATCCGACCTGCGATGTGCCTGATTTGGAGCGTGTTGCCGAGATGGCGCACCGCCACGATGTGCCCTTCGTGGTCGATAATACGTTCGGCGCGGGTGGCTACCTCTGCAACCCGTTTGAGTGGGGTGCGGACATCGTTTTGGAGTCGGCAACCAAGTGGATCAACGGTCACGGTACGGCAATGGGTGGCGTGATTATCGACGGTGGTCGCTACGATTGGGGCAATGGTAAGTTCCCGCAGATCGACGGCCCGTCGGAGGGCTACCACGGCCTGAACCTCTACAAGGCATTTGGGCCGGCAGCGTTCGTTGTGAAATGTCGCGTCGATGGTCTGCGCGATCTGGGTTGCTGTCCTTCGTCGTTCGATTCGTATCTGATGCTTATCGGTCTGGAAACCTTGTCGTTGCGTGTCGATCACGAGGTGCGTTCGGCGTGGCGTCTGGCCGAATATTGCCGCAATCACCCGAAGGTACGTCGCGTAAGTTTTGTCGGTTTTGAGGATCACGCAGGGCACGTCAATGCCAAGAAATATTTCCGCCACGGCTCGTCGAGTGTATTTACGATCGAGTTGGAGGGCACGCTCGACACGACCATCAAGTTCGTCGAGTCGCTCAAATTGTTCGCGCATATGACGATGATTGGCGATTCGATCAGCGTCGTAACCCACCCCGCCTCGACTACGCACAAACAGCTCAGCGACGAGGATAAGATCGCTGCGGGCGTAACGCCGACTTTGCTGCGTATCTCGATGGGATTGGAAAATGTCGAGGATTTGATCGACGATTTCGAACAAGCATTTGCTGCAATCGACAGATAATGAACCAAGTACAATATTTCGAATACAACGCTCCCGTCGAGCTTGATTGTGGTGCGGTGCTGCCTGAGGTGCGCATCGCCTACCACACCTACGGCGAGATGAATGCCGATCGCAGCAATGTGATCTGGGTCTGCCACGCGCTGACGGCAAATTCCGATGTGGCCGATTGGTGGGAGCATACGGTCGAGGAGGGTAAGTTCCTCGATCCCGCCCGATATTTCGTGGTTTGTGCCAATTTTATCGGCTCGTGCTACGGCTCGACAGGTCCTCTGTCGGTCAATCCCGCGACGGGCAAACCCTACTACAACGACTTCCCGATTGTGACGGTGCGCGATATGGTGCGTTGTCATCGTTTGCTGGCGGAATATCTTGGTATTGAACGGGTTAAGATGTTGATCGGTAGTTCGATCGGCGGTTATCAATGTTGTGAGTGGGCGGTGCAGTGTCCCGACTTTGCCGAGCGATTGGTGTTGATCGCAACACTCTCGCACTCAACGCCTTGGGCGCACGCCTTCAATGAGTCGCAGCGTATGGCGATCGAGTGTGACCCCGAATTTGGCGAGCCGCGCGAGGACGCTGCGTGGAAGGGTATGGCAACAGCGCGCTCGATAGCCCTGCTTAGCTATCGCGGTCAGCAGGCATACGACAAAACACAGCAGGACCCCGACGCCGTGAAGAAGATTACGGGGCATCGTGCGACGACCTATCAACGTTATCAAGGCGAGAAACTCTGCCGACGATTCAACGTCTACTCCTATCACCGACTGACGCACGCCGTTGATTCTCATAACATTGCGCGCGGTCGGGCGGAGAGCGAGGAGGAGTTGTTGCGATCGATTCGTTCGCGCACGGTGGTCATTGCCATTTCGTCGGATCTGTTGTTCCCCGCCGATCAGATTGAGCAGATGAGCCGCCTGATTCCCAATGCCGAGTACCACCTGATCGACTCGGATTTTGGTCACGACGGTTTCCTGATCGAACACATCAAGCTGAATGATATTATTATGAATGTGCTTGAAAATTAACGAGATATGAAACGATTATTGATATTGCTCGTGGCGCTTGTCGCCGTGTCGTGCGAGTTGACCAATGAGGTGATTCGCCCCTCGGAGGGCGTGACGCTGATGAGCTACAACGTGCGTAGCGGCAAGGGTATGGACGACAAGCGCGATTTGGATCGTACAGCGGCAGTGATCCGTGCGGCGCAGGCCGATGTGGTGGCGTTGCAGGAGATCGATAGCGCGGCACGCCGTAGCGGCGGCAAAGATGTGGCGGCGGTGTTGGGTAAGAAGTGCTCGATGTTCCATACCTTTTCGAAGGCGATTGATTTCGATGGCGGTGGTTATGGCGTGGCACTACTGAGCCGTGAGAAACCCGTTGCAGTTCAGCGTTTTGCGCTCCCTGGCCGAGAGGAGGCTCGTACGCTGCTTGTGGTCGAATTCAAGCACTTTATCGTCGCTTCGACCCACCTCTCGCTGACGGCTGAGGATCGAATGGCGTCGTTGGTGGTGATCGATAGCGTGGCGACGGCGGCTCGCAAGCCCATCTTCATTGCGGGCGATTGGAACGCTACGCCCGATAGCGAATTTGGTCGTGCGCTGGGCGAAAAGATGCAATATCTGACCGATACTGCGGCCTGCACCTTCCCTGCCGATCGCCCCGATCGTGTGATCGACTACATCGTGGCACCCATCGCGCAGCGTGTCGAGGTGCTCCACCGTGAGGTCATCAACGAGCCGATGGTGTCGGATCATCGCCCGTTGAAGATCGTCGTGAAGTTTTAGACGAACTATTCTAAACCGCTGAAAATTTAGCACATTTTGTCGCTTTGGGCGATGAAATGTGCTCGTTTTTTAAGTAAAAAAGCGTATTGTTTCGACACGATTTTATTGCGACCTTTGTAATACATTTGAAATAGAGTTGCAAACAAAACTTAAAAAGGTAAATATTATGAAGAAATTTACAAGATTAATGCTTTTGGCCGTTGGCGTACTGAGTTGCTCGGTGGCTATGGCGCAGAGTGCTGACGAGGTCAGCGAGCGTGAGTTGGAAGCTCGCGTAATCAAGCTCGAAGAGAAATTCTCGTGGATGCCCAAAATCAGCGGTTCGATCTGGGCTCGCTATCAATTTGACACATACGCTGGCGACAAGGGCTTCGATATCCGTCGTGCACGTTTGGATATCAAGGGTAACATCGCTCCCAAGTTGGACTATCGCTTGCAGTTGGAGTTCGCATCGTCGCCCAAAATCATCGACGCATACGTGCGTTATACCCCCGTTAAGGGCTTTGGCGTGCAGTTCGGTCAGGCTAAGTTCCCCTTCACGTTGGAGAATCCCTACTCGCCCCTCAAACTCGAAACCATCGAGAATGCAATGGGCGTAAGCTATATGTCGGGTTTCAGCGATTTGGCAGGTATCAAGGCCAACGGCCGCGACATCGGTCTGTCGATCTTTGGCGACCTGTTCAAGGGCGTAGTGAACTATCAGGTAGGCGTTTATAATGGCGCCGGTATCAACAAGTCGGACGACAACAAGCATAAGGATTTCGCTGCTCGTCTGAATATCAACCCCTTCAAGCATATGACTCTGTCGGGCTCGGTCTATCTGGGTAAGACGGGTGCGCAGGACGCAATGGCCGATCGTAATCGCTACGCCGTAGGTGCTCGTTACGACAACAAGGCTCTGGTTGTTCGTTCGGAGTACATCTGGGGTTGCACGGGCGCACAGAAGAGCGAGGGCGTCTATGCGTTGGCTGGCTATTGGGTAACCAAGAAGGTGATGCCCATCGTTCGTTTCGACTATTTCAGCAAGAACAGCAACGCTGCCGATGTGGCAGATCGCTACGCAGGCGAGCAGACCAACTACTTGGTGGGTGTCGATTATTGGCCTTTGAAGAATCTGCGTTTGCAGCTCAACTACACCTATCAGCACATTGCCGGTATCGATTCGGGCAAGTTGGCATTGCAGGTTTGCGGCGTGTTCTAATCGAACGACGCACGCGTTAAAGAAAAGAATTATTAACTCTTAAACCTTTGATAATGAAATCGTTTTTCCAAAAACTGTTGGTCGAGGACTGGGTTGTTGTGATGCTGTCGATTCCGCTGTTGCTCTTGTGCGCATTCGGGTCGTATCTGCCCTCGATCTCGATCCCCTCGAATATGCTCGAAGCATCGGCTTGGGGTAAGATCGCAATGTTGTTCGTAATCGCATTGGTTACGCTCTTCGCTGGTAATAAGCTGCTTAGCCGCCCGATGAAGGGTATGCTCGGCTCGTTTGTGGTTGTGTTCCTGATCGCTGCGCTGGCAATGTGGATCGGTAACGTGCCCTACATCAAGAGCGAGCTGGGTTTGGAGCCCGTGTTCTTCTCGGTGATCTTCGGTCTGATTATTCGTAACGCTTTCCATATTCCCGAGTGGTTGAAACCCGCTATCCAGAGCGAGTTCTATATCAAGATCGGTGTGGTTTGCCTCGGTGCTACGATTATGATTAGCGACGTGTTGAAGTCGGGTGCTATGGGTCTGTTGCAGGCGCTGGTGATCGTAACCGTAGTTTGGTTCTTCGCTTACATCATCTCGCGTAAGGTGTTCAAGGTGGAGCAGGCAACGGCAATGACCCTTTCAAGCGGTGTAACGATCTGCGGTGTGTCGGCTTGTATCACGGCTGCGGGTGTGGCTGGTACGGACAAGAAGAGCCTGTCGTATATCGTTTCGGTCGTTCTGATCGTTGTTGTTCCGATGATCTACTTTATGCCGTGGTTGGCAGGTATGGTTGCTCCGCTGTTGTCGTCGGATCCCACTGTACAGCAGGAGATTATGGGTGCTTGGATCGGTGGTACGATCGATACCACGAGTGGTGTTGCAGCTTCGTCGGAGATGGCTGGTGAGATCGCTAACCGTACTGCAATCGTTGTGAAGGCTACTCAGAACGTACTGATCGGTGTTGTTGCATTCTTCATCGCTCTCTACCTCTCGACTAAGGGTGAGGGTGGTCAGTCGCAGCGCCCGTCGCTCAAAATCGTATGGGATAAGTTCCCGAAGTTCATCTTGGCATTCGTTGTTGCATCGTTGGTATTCTCGCTGTTGAAGGAGGCTGACCTGCTGACACTCAACGCTAAGGGCAAGCTGATCGAGACCTCGTTGGCTAAGACGATGTCGACGCTGTTCTTCTCGTTGGCATTCGTTTGTATCGGTCTGGATACCCGCTTGAAGGATATCATCTCGAAGGAGAATCGCTCGACGCTCTATGCTTTCTTGACTGCACAGTGCTTCAATATCGTTGCAACGTTCGTGGTTGCTTGGTTGTTCTTCGGTGTTGTTAAGCCGATGCTTGGATAGTACGATCGGTCGATTTAATCCGAAAATAGATATAGCGATTTGGAATTTCGATTCCGAATCGCTATATTTGTTATCGGTAAAACTCTAAAACACTAATTGTATATGAAGAAGTATTTAGCAGAAATGGTCGGTACGATGGTTCTCGTACTGATGGGTTGCGGCAGTGCCGTATTCTTTGGTTGCTCGGCTCCGGCTGAGGTGCTGGCCGTTGCATTTGCATTTGGTCTTTCGGTAGTCGGTATGGCTTACTGCATTGGCGGCATTTCGGGTTGCCACATCAATCCCGCAATTACGTTGGGCGTATGGCTCTCGGGTCGTATGAGCGGCAAGGACGCGCTGGGTTATATGGCATTTCAGGTTGTTGGTGCGATCATCGGTGCAGCTCTGATCTACGTTCTGACGTCGACGGGTGGCTTCGGCGCAACCACCGCAACGGGTGCTAACTCGTTTGGTGTGGGCGAGATGTTCCAGGCGTTCTTGGCTGAGGTGATCTTCACCTTCGTATTTGTGCTCGTTGTGTTGGGCGCAACCGACAGCGAGAAGGGTGCAGGCAACTTTGCAGGTTTGGCAATCGGTCTGACGCTGGTGCTTGTTCATATCGTTTGTATTCCCATCACGGGTACCTCGGTGAACCCTGCACGTTCGATCGGTCCCGCACTGTTCGAGGGTGGTGTAGCGTTGAAGCAGTTGTGGTTGTTCATTTTGGCTCCGATGGTTGGTGCAGCGTTCGCAGCAGGTACTTGGAGATGTCTGAGCACCGAGTGCAAGTGCTGCAAGAAGGAGTAGCATAGCTGCTCAATCGGCAGAAATTGAGGAGGGTTGCTCGCCAGTGTGCGGGCAACCCTCTCTGTTTTAGGAACTGCAAGGCACGACGAACAATGATGAACGAAAACAGCAACACCCTACGGCGTGCCATCATTGGAGGACTCTACGCTCGCTCTCTCCTTTTAATTTTTAGTAGAAATAATTCTGAATTTTGAATCTTGAATTTTGAATAAAAGAAAAGCGGCGGCACCCGTGTGGGCATCGCCGCTGTTGCTTGTGCGTCGTTCGATTAGAAGAACTTAACGCGCAGGTCCTCGATCTCCGAACCCTCGTAGAGAGCCTGATTCATACGCTGTGCAGCCTGAGCCTCAGCCATAGCCTGCTGGCGTACCTGCTCCTTCTCTGCGGTCTGGTTCTCAGCCTCTACAACCTGATCAACAACGAAGATGTAAGCACCCGTAATGTCGTTGATGGGCTGCGAGAGCTGACCCTCAGCTGCCTGTGAGATAGCGCCGATGGTGCGAGGTGCAACGCCGATACCGTCGATATAGAAGCCGTTAGCGGTTACGTTCTCGAACGTGCCAACCTCTACGCCCAGCTCAGCAGCAGCCTCTTCGAGCGACTTGCCTGCCAACTTCGACTTCAACAACTCGAACTTCTTCTGATTTACAACCATCGGATAAACCTCGTTGTAAACCTGCTGCAAGGTTGCATATTTCTCGTCGCGCTTCTCGGTTACGATAGCGACAACGTAGTCACGATCAACGGTGTAGATCTCCGAAACCTCACCAACCTCAGCGTCGAATGCCCAACGAACGATCGAACGCGAGTCGTCGCTCATACCTGCGATCTGGCGGTCGCTGTTCATAATGCGAGCCACGCGGGGAACAACAGCGTTCTCAGCCGCTGCGGCGTTGAACTTCTCAACCGAGCCCTGTGCAGCTACGCTGAACTGGTTAGCGATCGAGTGAATATCCTTCTCGGTCGAGGGGCTTGCCATAATGGGGTACGAGATGGTAGCCACCTGAGCCTTCATCACGGGAGCGTCCTTGCGGTCGAGGCGAACTACGTAAACAACCTGACCCATATCAACCTTGAAAATCGAACCCTTCGAAGCGTTGTCGATCTCAGCGCGGAACTCCTCGGGATAAGCCGAGTAGGGCAGAGTGCCCAGCTCGCCGCCCAACTCTGCGGTTGCGCGATCCTCCGAGAACTCCATTGCCATTGCTGCGAAATCAGCACCGCCCTTAGCTGCTGCCATCAAGCTATCAGCCTTTGCAGCGTTCTGAGCCAGAACGATATAGCTTACGCCAACCGAGTCGGGCATCGAGCGAACGTCCGTTACGCGCGAGATGTGGTAAACGTCGTTCTCCAATACGGGACCGTAAACCTGATTGCGATCCTTGCCGAATGCGATAGCTGCCATCTCAGCCGACAGAGCCTCCTTCGAGTAGTAAGCCTCATTGACAGTCTCACGGCTCTTGCTCTTAGCGTAGATCAGCGGCTCGTCGGTAGCTGCGAACTCAGCTGCGATCTTCTCAACCTCGTTAGCTGCTGCCAGGCGGTCGTTCTCGGTCGGCTCAACCTCGAATACCACGTACGAAATCGAGCGCGAAGGCATCTGCTTGTACGACTTCTTGTTCTCGTTGTAGTACTTCTCGACGTCAGCCTTCTCGACCTTCACCAGCGAGTCAGCCACCTGCATATAGTTCTGACCTACCCAACGGCCCGTGAATGCCTTGTTAGCAGCGGTTACGCCTGCTGCAACCTCCAAGTCGTTCACGAAAACGCCCTTCGAAACCAGACCAACGAACTTCTCCATTGCACGCTGTACCTGAGCGTCGTGTACCAACATCTCGTAGCGCTGCATCATTAGCGGACCATACTGCTGGTCAGCCGCTGCTGCGTTCAGATAGTTCACAACCTCCTCGGGCGAGAACATACCGGTCTGCGGGTTGGTGAATGCTGAAACGATGATGGGCGATACGTACTGACCCGAGATCAGCTCGATACGCTCCTCGTCCGAAACGTCGATACCCATCTTAGCGAAACCGGGCTCGATAGCGTACTGGTTGAGCAACTGCTGCCAAGTTACGTTGTGAACAGCGTCCTGTGCCTCGCTCGACGAGTAGTCCTGACCGCTCATCGTGCTCAGATTGTTCTGCACGGCGTCGAAGGTATCCTGATAGTGCGTGTAGGTGATTTTCTCACCGTTGATCTCAGCGACTTTGGGATCCTGACCGCCCATACCGCCGTTCTCGAATGCCAACGAGATGATAAACATCAGCAGCGCACCACCGATGAAAATCGTCAAAAACAGACCACCTTTGGTCCTAAGAGTGTTTAATCCTGCCATAATAGCTTTCTATTTTTATTATTATTTTTGTTTCTATTCGTCTTCGTTAGGTTACGAAAAAGCGTCCAAAGATAGTAAAAATCTGTGAGTTCTCACACATTTTTCGCCTGCAAACGCTATATTTTCCTTCGGAACGTACGTTTTTTTGCTCAAAGCCGTGCTCTTGGTGATAGTTGCACCCTCCGTTCCCGCCGAAAACCGAGCTATTGAACCTTGATTTTGACCAGGTCGATACGCGACTGCGAGGTACGTAAGATCTTGATCTGCTTGCCCGCAATCGACACAATCTCACCCGCCGAGGGGATACCCTCGTGGTGGTAGATGACGTAACCTGCCAGCGTATCGTACTCCTTGCTCTCTTCGATTCCGAGGTCATATTTCTCGTTCAGGTACTCCACTTCGAGGCGTGCCGAGAGGACATATTCGTTCTCCGAGATACGCTTCTCGACCATATCCTGCTGATCGTGTTCGTCCTCGATCTCGCCAAAGATCTCCTCCAACATATCTTCGAGCGAGATGATACCCGCCGTGCCGCCAAACTCGTCGATCACAACGGCAATGTAGCTACGGCGCTTGATGAAATCCGTTAGCAGACGTTGCAGAGGCATCGTTTCGGGCACATAGTTGACCTTCATCATCACCTCTTGCAGTGTTTTGGGATTATTGAACAGGCTCTTCGAATTGACGTAGCCGATGATGTTGTCGATCGTACCCTCATAAACGAAGATACGCGAGTATTGGCTCTCGGCGAAGTGTGCCGTCAGCTCCTCGATGGGGCAATCGGCCTCGACCGCCTCGACATCGACACGCGGCACCATACAGTCGCGCACGGCCAGATCGGGAAACTCCAACACGTTCTGGAACAGTTTGATCTCGTTCTCTTCGTGTTCGGCGTCGGTCGTATCTTCGAGCAGCGTTGCAAGGTCCTCACGGTCGAACTGTTCGATCTGGCGACGATCCTTGACCTTTTGGCCTAACAATCTCAGAATCAGATATGATATACCCGTTGTCAATTTGGCAATGGGGTAGAGGATTACGTAGAAAAGGAAGATCGGAATTGCGAACGTACGGAAGTAGAAATTGGGGTTGAGTTTGAACATCGACTTGGGGATAAACTCGCCCAAGAAGATTACGATTACGGTCGACAATGCCGTTTCGAGCAACACCGAGCCATTTGCGATCGACTCCCAGCCGAGGGCGGCGCCCACCACTTGGATCAGCGTTGACATATAGAGTGAGTAGATGACCAGCGCGATGTTGTTGCCGACCAGAATCGTGGTGATATATTGGCTCGAATTGCGCGTAAAGACGTCGGCAATGTAGTCGAACGTGCGGCTTTGCTTACGGTCGATTTCGGTTTTGAGGCGGTTGGCGCTGACGAACGCAATCTCCATACCCGAGAAGAACGCCGACAGCATCAGCATTATCACCACAACTATTATCGAACTTACGATCATCTCTCTTTTGTTAGTTTGTAAATAATTATGCGTTAGGCCGTTGAGCCTTGCACGTGTAGTCCGCTTTTTGAGTAGTCGGACCGCCTACTATTCTTGTTGAACGTTTAGCCCCCCCGAACGAACCGTTACCACTCCATTGTGGTGATCTCGGTCTTCTCGACGGCGCGCTTGGGCTCGTCGCGACGTTTTGCGGCAGGCTTGGCAACGGGTGCCTCGTAGTTAGGTCGCTGCTTGGTCGGGGTGTTGGTCGGCTCCAAGTGCGAACGACTGTGATTACCGCCGAGGGTATTGGCGTTCACTTTGCGCGAGTCGGTCGGGGTCGAGATTGTGCGATCGACGGCGGTCGAATCCTCGGGACGGTTGGGATCGGCATCGACCCACATACGTCCTCGGTAGCGACGGAAGTGCCAATCGTTCATCTCCTCGTCCGATTCGAAACCCTCGCCAAACCAATAATCATCACCCATCAGCACCTTGCAATCGACATTCGAGTAGATTCGTTTCGACTTCTGATCCCAGAACAGCTGCTGGGTGTAAAGTGTTTGATTTTCTGCATTTTTAGCCACTACGTTACCCTTCACTTCCCACAGTTTTCGCTGCTCGTAGAAGATTGCGTAGTTGGCCGTCAGGTGCGATTCGAGTTGGGTGGTATCGCCCTCGCCCTTGTAGGTGACGATGTCGATACCCTCGCGGAACTCCATATAGGGATCCTTTGCGAGTTTGTAGCCCTCCATCAGTGGGGTTTGGAAGCGGTATGCCTTCGATCCGTTCTCGGTCATTACCATCACAAGGTCGACGCTATGTTCGGTCATCATCGTTTCGTTCGATGCGGCCTCCTCCTCGACGGGCTGCGAGCCACCGCAGGCAGTAAGCAAGATAGCACTCCCCACGAGGGAGAGTGCTACCAATGCATATTTTCTGTATTCCAAACCTCTCATTCGGAACTCGAAATCTGTTTCGATTACTTGAAGCGAACGGTGGTCGAAGTACCAGCAGCCAAACCGCACTTAACGGTGTAGCCCTGACCAGCCTTCAAGTCGTTGAAGAAGCCGTCCTCAGCGGTGGGGAAACCACCACGGTAAGCGCCCATCATCTTGTCAGCAACCTCGACGATGTTCTGCATCTCGGGATCAGCCTCCATCAGCTTGCGAGCCTGCGACATCATATCGTATGCTGCCCAATAAGCAGCGTTCTTGTCGATACCCTGGCAACCGCCGGTGGTAGCAGCGTAAGCCTGAGCCAGGAAGAAGTATGCCAAACCGTTCTCGGGGTTGTGCTCGCGAGCGGTCTTAGCAGCCTTAGCAGCCTCCGAGTAGTGGTTCTGAGCGATCTCCAAACCAGCGATACGCGAGTAGAGCTTCGACAGCTCAACAGCGTCGGTAGTGTTGCCCAATACGTCGTTGATATATTTGAGAGCCTTCTCGTTCTCGCCACGGTTCTGGAACACGTTAGCCAGGAAGTCAGCAGTCGAAGCCGAGGGCTTTACAGCGTGCTGCTTCTCAGCAACCTCGATGTAGAACTCGTTCTCGCCGCAGTCCTTAGCGCGCGACATCAGACCGAATGCGCGCTCCAACAGAGCCTGATCCTCGGGAGCAGCCTCCAACTTCGAGCGGAACAACTTCTCGAGGTTCTCGCACTTAGCAGCGCCGCTCTGACCGAACAGTGCCTCCAAGTCGCCCTTAGCCTTCTCGTCAGCAGCAACCATAGGCTCGAACTTCTCGTAAGCGTCCAGAATAACGTCAGCCTCTACCTCCATATAGGTCTTGTAGTCCTCTACCAGCTCCGAGAAAGCCAGAACTACGAACTCGGGCTCAGCCTCAGCGCCGCAAGCCTCGATAGCCTTAGCCATAATGTCGCGAACACCTGCACGGTCGTCGTACTTATAAGTCAGATACTCACGAGCTTTGAGGGGGTAGGTGGTCTTAACGCCAAACTTAGCGTGATCACCGAAGTACTCCATACGCTTGTCGTAAACGCTCAGCAGCGAGTCGATCAACTCAGCCTTCTTAGCGGCGTCCTTCTCAGCTGCGATGCGGCCCTTGTAAGCGGTTGCACCGTAGATGTAGATGTTAACGCTTGCCTTGGGGCACTTAGCAACTACCTCAGGATACATACGGGTTGCCTCAGCCCAGTTGCGGTTAACGTACGAGTCCTTGTAGAAGTTGTAGAGCAGTACATTTTCCTTACGCTCCTCGGGGGTATCGCCATACTTAGCGAATGCGGGGCTGCTGAAATCCTGTGCGGAAACAGCCATTGCAGCGATCGAGAACGCTGCTACGAGCAGTGACTTCAAATTTTTCATCTCTCTGAATTAGGTTAAATTTTGATTATCGTTTTTTAATTTTAAGTTAGCGTTATTTATTTGCCATTCAGTCGTTTGCTATGCGGTTAGTCGATCTTGTATCGCGAGAACCAGTAGTCCTCACCGAACATCGACATACCAATCGAGAACTTGAAGTAGGTATCACGCACCAATCCGTTCGACAAACGTCCTCGGCGACCCAGCTCGCAACCCACGTCGATCGACGATGTTCCGAAGAGTTTGATCGGAATACCGACACCGAGTGTGAGTGCCATATCGGGCAGTTTTTGACCTTGGAATGTGAGGTACGAGCTGCCGTAGCGGGCACCCAGACGGTACGACCAGCGATTCAATACGCGGCGCACGTCGCCTCGGTTGGGCGTGAATTGGATACCGAATTTATATGTATGCGTGTTGGTGTAACCCACCTTATTCACAGCGTCATACTCGTTTTTGCTCTCCCAATTTTGGTACACATAGTCGAAACCTGTGGTCACCTTCGGGCTGTGGAAGTAGATACCCACGCTGAGCGATGCAGGCAGTGCGATCGGGCTCACACCCTTAACCAGCGAAACCGTATCGCTATACACGTTGTTCGACGAGATGTAGTGCTTGGTTTTTGCTTTCAGCTCGCCACCAAAATCGTAAACTGCGCCCACGGTCAGTGCCGCTTGGGGTTTCATAATGATGTGATACTGAGCACCAACGTTCGCCATCACACGCGACACGCTCATATTGTCCAGACCCGACGCCGACGAGTAGGTACCCTGACCTGCGGTGATTGCCGTGATACGGGTTGTGTACGAGCGATCCAAGTCGCCGACGTAGAGCATACCCGACGCACCGATAAAGAATCGCTTGAAGGGCTCCCAGCCGATTGCCAGCTTCGCCTCAGTGATCGAACCCTCACCCACGTGGTAGTAGTCTACGTAACCGATATCGGCCACAACGTCGGGGTTTGTCTCCTCGGTCAGAATGCGGTAACCTACGCTGCTATAAGGGGTTACGCTTGCGCTCATACCCAACTTTTTAGCCAGCGGGAATTGGATTGCGATATCGCGTACGTTGAAGGTGTTGAAACTCGTCTTAGCGTCGCCCTGCTTCGAGTAGAAGTTCTGACCCTCGGTACCGAAGTTGAATATGAACGACTGCTGCATTGTATTACCCAGCGCAGCAGGGTTTAACGGGTTGTAAACCAGGTTACTCTGCATAGCGACACCCACGCCACCCATCGATCGCTGAGCCACCGTACCGGGTGTATGGAGTTCGCCCACGCCGTAGAGGGTGTAGGGCGAATATGCGTTAAGGCTATTCTCCTGAGCGCTGAGCACCGAGGGAACAACCGCAAAAGCCGCCGTAGCGAGCAAGATTACTATGTGTTTTAAAATTCGCATTAGCTTCAATTATTCAAGCAGATATGGATATACGTTCCAATCGTAACTGCAAATATCGTGTTTTTAATTTGTATAACAAAATTTTACAGCAAAAAATCAGCATTTACCCTCATTCTGTGCCACTGTCGAGCGTAATGAGCTAAGGGTTTGCCAAGCCGATTCGATACTATCTATACCTCTAACGGTCATAGCCAATCGATTATTGTTTTGACGGAGCACAAATTTTTGCGGTCGGGCGGTAATCGAGCGCAGAAGGTTCATAAACGTATCACTCTTGAAGTAGGGAGATTGCTGATTAGCAACGAATTGCACGATCATCAATCCATTCTTGACCTTCACCCTCTCCATACCGAGCGCAATCGCCTCACGACGCAGTCTGACTACGTTCATCAGCTCCTTTGCCTCGCGCGGTAGCGGACCGAAGCGGTCGATCAATCGCTTCTCGAACGACTGCAAATCCTCCTCGCGCGTCAGGTTGTCCAACTCGCGGTAAAGGCGTAATTTCTCGGACGCCTGACCGATGTAAGCGTCTGGCAACAAGGCCTGTACGTCGGTGTCGATCGTCGTATCATCGACATAGCGCACGTCGCTGTCGCCCTTCGTAAACTGCTCGGCATCAGGCAGATCGTGCATATCGACGCCCTCGCTACGCAACTCGGCCATCGCCTCGGCAAGAATTTTTTGATACGTTTCGAAACCGATGTCGGCGATGTAACCACTCTGCTCGGCACCGAGCAGATTTCCCGCACCACGAATATCGAGATCCTGCATTGCAATGTTGAAACCCGACCCCAGATCCGAGAACTCTTCGATGGCACGCAGACGGCGTCGAGCGTCGTCCGTGAGCAGCTCGTCGGGGGGCGAGAGCAGGTAGCAGTAAGCCTTCTTATCCGATCGTCCGACGCGACCTCGCATTTGGTGTAACTCGCTGAGTCCGAACTTATGAGCACCGTCGATGATAATCGTGTTGGCGTTGGGAATATCGATTCCGTTCTCGACAATCGAGGTTGCGATCAGCACATCGAACTCGCCATAGATGAAGTCCATAATGAGCTTCTCCATATCCTGCGCGTGCATACGTCCGTGGCCGATTGCTGTGCGCGCTTTGGGGCAGATTCGGGCGATCATACCCTGAATCGTGAGCAGATCGTCGATTCTATTGTGCACGAAATAGACCTGACCGCCACGTGCCAGCTCCGCCTCGATCGCCTCACGAATAATCTCCTCGCCAAACAGATGTGATTCAGTTACAATGGGTTGGCGGTTAGGTGGCGGGGTCGAGATCACCGACAGATCGCGCGAACCCATCAGCGAGAACTGCAACGTACGCGGAATGGGGGTCGCGGTCAGGGTCAGCGTATCGACATTGACGCTCATCTGGCGCAATTTCTCCTTTGCGCCCACGCCAAACTTCTGCTCCTCGTCGATGATAAGCAGACCCAAGTCTTTGAATTTGACGTTCTTACCCAATATTTTGTGCGTTCCGATCAGAATATCGATCTTGCCAGCTTCCAGATCGGCCAACGTTGCAGTTACGTCGCGGGTCGATTTTGTGCGACTGAGGTGCTCGATACGCACGGGGAACTCGCGCAGACGGTGCGAGAAGGTGCGATAGTGTTGCAACGAGAGGATTGTTGTGGGCACCAAGATTGCCACCTGCTTGCCGTCGGTTACTGCTTTAAATGCCGCACGCACAGCCACTTCGGTCTTGCCGAAGCCAACGTCGCCACACACCAATCGGTCCATCGGGCGGGTCGATTCCATATCCTGCTTGACGGCCTCGACCGCCTTCTGCTGGTCGGGCGTATCTTCGTATTCGAACGAGGCCTCCAACTCGTGTTGCAGGTACCCGTCGGCCGAAAATGCAAAGCCCGGCGTCGCTTTTCGCTTGGCGTAGAGGGCGATCAACTCGCGCGCTATGTCCTTGACAGCCTTCTTGGTAGCGTTCTTCAACTTCTGCCAAGCACCCGAGCCGAGTTTGTAGATTTTGGGTGGCTCGCTGTCGCCCGCCTTGTAGCGCGCAATGCGGTGCAACGAGTGGACATTGACCAGCAGCACATCGCCATCACGATAGACCAACTTGATCGATTCGAACTGCTTGCCATTCTCGACCGTCTTGACCAGACCGCCGAAACGTCCCACGCCGTGATCGACGTGAACCACATAGTCGCCCACCTTCAAAGCGTTCAGTTCGGCAACCGTAAGGCTCTCATCGCGAGCGATTTCGCCACGCAGGCGATAGCGATGGTAGCGGTCGAAAATCTGATGGTCGGTGTAGCAACACATCTTCAATCGCGGCCACACGAAGCCCTCGTGCAGCGTCAGCGACAAGGGTGTAAAGCGCACCGACGCGCGTCCCGATTGGCGGAATACGTTTGTCAGACGCTCGATCTGCGCCTTATTTTCCGAGAGAATATACGATGTGAAACCCTGCGACGCACGTGCCGTCAGATCGTCGGCCAGCAACGCAAAGTTCTTATTGAAAGCGGGTTGCGGCGATGTCGCAAAGTCGATCACGCACTCTGCCGCGCGACCCGCAGCCTCCGTGCGGTGCATCAGCATCACCGCCTCGCGGCTGTCGGCGATAAACAGATTGCCCGACACCACACGCTCATCGACCTCCGCCACCTTGTGCCCATCGCTGAGCAGTCGCTTGCGAATGTCATTCATTCGGCGCACGGCGTGCAGCGCGTCATCGACCCAATAGCAGACCTTCGAGCCTGCAAATTCGGCCACCGAAACACGTGCCTGCTCCACCTCGCGCAGGTTGGGAATGATCTCGACGCGGTTGAGCCGCTCCTTCGACAACTGCGACGAGATCTCGAACGAACGGATCGAATCGACCTCATCGCCGAAGAAATCGACACGGAACGGGCGGCTTTCCGAGTACGAAAACAGATCGACAATACCGCCACGACGCGAGTACTGTCCCGGCTCATAGACGAAATCAACACGCTCGAAACCAGCCTCTTCCAACCTCTCGACCAATGTCTCCTGCGCTAACTTGTCGCCCACGCTGACCGTAATGGTGCGGTTGTTCATCTCGCGCTCACCAACCACCGTCTCGGCCAACGCCTCGGGGTAGGTGCAGACGGCCAGATAGCCGCCGTGGAAATTGCGAATGGCATTCAGCGCCGCCGTGCGTTGCACCGATCCTCCCGCGTCCTCCTGCCCGAACTGAATCGAACGCTTGTAGGACGTGGGCAAGAACATAACTCGCTCAGCGTCAAGCAGTGCATAGAGATCGGCTGCTGTGTATGCTGCCGAGTCGCGGTCGTCAGCCACCAAGATATGCACACCTCCGCGCTTGCGAATCGTCGTCGCCGCCACCGCAGCGTATGCCGAGCCTGCCAGCGCCTCCAAACGAATGGACGCACAGCCTCGATCGAGCTGATTGCTCAACTCGACAAAAGCCTCATCGCGTGCGATTGCCGTGAGTAGCTGTTCGCGGGGTGTCATCTATTTAATGTATAGGTATATATGTCGAGGGGCGGCTCAGCACCGCCCCTCACAATTGGTCTAATCCACCAGATTGCGGCCCTTGCGGTCGAGGTAACGTGTTTCGACCACGCCGACCGACTGATCCTCCGTAATCACAATGCGACAACGGTAGCGCAAGCACCAGCGCAGACGCAACGACAACCAGCCGCGCTTCAAGAACGAAGCCACGTAGGGGCTGACTCTCAGGCGTATAAACTTGATTCCCTTGTCACCTGCCAAGTACGAAATCTGGTTCTCGATCTTGCGGTCGAGCAGGATCGTAGGCTCGATCTTACCCGTTCCGTAGCAGGTCGGGCAGACGTCCTTCACGTCCGAAATTGCCTCGGGACGCACACGGTGGCGCGTGATCTGCATCAGTCCGAACTTCGAGAGGGGCAGAATCGTATGCTTTGCACGGTCGTCGGCCATCAGTTTGGTCATATGTTCGTGCAGAGCCTGACGGTTTTGTGCCTTGTGCATATCGATGAAATCGACCACGATAATTCCGCCCATATCGCGCAGACGCAACTGACGGGCGATCTCGGCTGCGGCAGCCATATTGACCTCCATCGCCGTAACCTCCTGATCGTCCTCCTTCTTGGTGCGGTTGCCGCTATTGACGTCGATAACGTGCATAGCCTCAGTGTGTTCGATGATCAGATAGGCCCCTCGTTTCAGCGAAACATACTTGGCAAACAGCGACTTGATCTGCTTCGAGATGTCGAAGTTGTCGAAGATGGGCACCGAGCCCTTGTACAGACGAACGATCTTCTCCTTGTCGGGCGCAATGACCTTGATGTACTCGCGAATCTGCTCGTACATCGCCTGATCATCGACCGTAATCGACGAGAACGAACTGTTCAGCAGATCACGAATGATCGTATTTGCGCGATTCAACTCGCTGAGCAGCAGCGAGGGAGGGGTCTGACGACGCACATTTCCCAGCGCTGTGTGCCACTTGTCGATCAGCGTGCGGATATCCAGCTCGATGTCGGCGTCGCTTGCGCCCTGAGCCGCCGTGCGGATAATCACACCGAAGTTACGCGGCAAAACGCTCTGTGCGATACGTTTCAGTCGCTTTTTCTCCTCGTTAGAACGGATCTTCTGCGAGATGAAAACCTTGTTTGAGAAGGGTACAAGCACCACATTGCGACCTGCCAACGAGATGTCGGCCGTCAAACGTGGGCCTTTGGTCGAGATGGCCTCCTTAGCCACCTGAACCATAACGCTCTGTCCCACTTGCAGATACGAGCTGATCTTGCCGCCCTTTTCGATAGCGGGTTCCAGCTGTAATCCTTCAAGACGCATCGGACGTCGGCCTCCGGTCTGTCCCGCCATCAACTTCGATAGCGACGCGAACTGCGATCCAAGGTCCAGATAGTGAATAAATGCGTCCTTCTCGTGGCCAATATTGACAAAAGCGGCATTCAGACCGGGCATAATCTTGCGGATTTTACCCAGATAGATGTCGCCGACGGCGAATCCCGTCTTGCACTGTTCCTTATTGAGTTCGACCAAAACCTTGTCTTCGACCAGAGCAATCGTGATTTCAGTCGGTGTAACGTTAATAATTAATTCTCTGTTCATATATCGAGTGTTCCGCTTTGACTTTGCCCATTCGTTACGGCGGACGATCGGTCCACTTTCGGCGGGCGGCACGGGCGGAAGGGTGGGGACCGTACCTTTGCTTGTTGTTCGATTTAGAGCGCGTCGGTTGTCCTGCGTCGATCCGAGCGTATCGCAGGCAGTGTATAATGATCACCGCACGCTAAGTTTTGTAAAGTGGGTTGTCCGCCTGTTTTGCACACGCCATTGGGCGTGTTTGCGGACGGTGGGGCGGTGGCGGGGTCCTGTGGGGTGTTCTTTGAAGTTGTTCTTTGAATTGAGTGGTGACCCGATCAGCTTTACGCCCTAAGTGGTTGGGGTGTTGATACTTCCCCTTCGGTGCTGTTTGATAACAAATAAAGCCAAAAACCGCAGATGCGGCTTTTAGCTTTATTTATTGCGCTCGCGCATACGAGAGCTACCTACTTCTTCTTCTTGTGACGATTCTTGCGAAGACGCTTCTTACGCTTGTGGGTAGCCATCTTATGCCCTTTTCTTTTCTTACCGCTTGGCATAATTTTGTAATTTTAAGTGTGAGTTAAACTTAGCTTGCCTAAATTATTTTACCTTAGCAACGAAGCTCTTAGCGGGCTTGAATGCGGGAATGTTGTGCTCAGGAATGGTGATGGTAGTGTTCTTCGAGATGTTACGAGCTACCTTAGTAGCGCGCTTCTTGATGATGAAGCTACCGAAGCCACGCAGATAAACATTGTTGTCGTTAGCCAGCGAGTCCTTTACGCTCTCCATAAAAGCCTCTACAATCTGCTGTACCTGAACCTTCTCAACACCGGTACTCTTGGCAATTTCGTTTACGATATCAGCCTTTGTCATAGTTGTATGTGTTTTTAAGTTAATTGATTCGTTAATTGTTCCTTCGAGAGTGCAAATATACGATAATATTTAATTAATAACCAAACGGAAACGTTTTTTTATTTATTTTTTTTGCTTTCCGACCAACTTGCGCGCAATCGGGTGATGTCGAGCACCATACAACAAAAATCGTCCCAAACCTCAGTCAATCAATGAGATAGGTACTATCGTGCCTAATAATCAGCGAGTTACGCCCGTCGTCAGAACTTTTTTCGAAAAATTTCGCCCCCAACTGCGTAAAATCTGCTCCGTAGCACAATAAATTGCCTTCGTTTTGCATTATCCAACTATAATCGCTACTTTTGTAGTGGTGTGCCGAACGCTTCCGAAAGTGCCACGTGGGGCTTGTTGCGGGCGGACACCACGCTAAAAACAGAACACTCTATGGTAAAGATTCTATGGGTTGATGACGAGGTCGAACTTTTGAAACCTCACATTCTCTTCCTCAAAGCCAAGGGCTACGAGGTCGATACCTGCAACAACGGTTACGACGCCATCGATATGGCCGCCGCCGAGAGCTACGACCTGATCATTCTCGACGAGATGATGCCCGGCATTACGGGGCTCGAAACCCTGCCACGTATTAAGGAGATTCGCCCAACAACGCCCATCATTATGGTCACCAAGAGCGAGGAGGAGAATATTATGGATAAGGCGGTAGGATCGAAGATTGCCGACTACCTCATCAAGCCCGTCAATCCCAATCAGGTGCTGCTCTCGATCAAGAAGAACGTCCACCAGCAACAGCTTGTGACTGAGCAGACTACGGCCGACTATCGAGCCGAGTTTGGACGCATTTCGGCGCAGGTTGGCTCGGCTCGTTCGTTTGAGGAGTGGTGCGCGATCTATAAGAAGATCGTAAGCTGGGAGATCGAGCTCGGCGACTCGACGGACAAAAGTATCAAGGAGGTGCTGGCATATCAGAAGAGCGAGGCGAACAATGAATTTTGCAAGTTTGTGCGCCGCAACTACTCGTCGTGGATCAATCGTCGTGACGAGCAGTCGCCCGTGATGTCGCACACGTTGATGCGCACCAACATCTTCCCCGTGGTCGATAATAACTCGAAGACCACGTTGCTGCTGATCGACAACTTCCGCTACGACCAATGGCGTTCGATCAACTCGATGTTGCACCCGTTCTTCGACGTTGCGGTCGATGATTTCTACTGTGCGATTCTGCCTACGGCGACCCAATATGCCCGCAATGCGATCTTTGCGGGTTTGATGCCGTTGGCGATCGACAAACTGATGCCCAAACTCTGGCTCAACGACAACGAGGAGGGCGGTAAGAATCAGTATGAGGAGGAGTTTCTGCAACGACAAATGCGCACGAGTGGCAAGAACTATCGCTACACGTTCGATAAGTTGGTGCGCCCCGAGGCTGGTCGCAAGCTGATCGACAATATTCAGCGTGTCTATGATGCTGATTTTTCGGTTATTGTCTACAACTTCCTCGATATTCTCTCGCACGCCCGCACCGAGACCGAGATTATCCGCGAGCTGACCGAGGACGAGGCAGCTTTCCGCTCGCTTACCCGTTCGTGGTTCGAACATTCGGATCTGTTTGTGATTCTCAAAATGCTCTCGGAGCGCGGTCACACGGTGATCATCACCTCGGACCACGGTACGATTCGCGTGACCAACCCCGTGAAGGTTGTCGGCGACCGTGAAACCTCGTCGAATTTGCGCTATAAGACGGGTCGCAACCTCAATTATAATACGCGCGAGGTCTACGACATCACCCGTCCCGAGGAGATTCAGTTGCCGGCAGGCTCATTGACATCGAGTTATATTTTTGCGTACAATAGCGATTTTCTGGTCTATCCCAACGACGCCAACCGCTTTGTGCGCTACTACAAGAACACCTTCCAGCACGGCGGTATTTCGATGGAGGAGATGATCGTGCCCTATATCGTTCTCAAACCCAAGCAATAATAGGTCCTAATATCATTTCAAATAAATGAGATTTTATAGGCGTACCCGCTCCCCTCGGGTGCGCCTTTGATTTTGTCACTCACTTTGCACGGTCTTATCGCCTCCCTAACAACAAAGTGCCCCTCAGCTCCTCTGCTCAATGCCCCAACAAAAGAAGTGCACCCTCTGCCTTTCTGCCATCTTGCTTATTGCCCCCACCAACAAAAAAAAGTGCGCCCCGTGGGACGCACTTTGTTATATTCGCACCTCGCTCGAATTACTTCTGAGTGATGATAACGGCGCGGTTGGGAGGCAGGTTGGGGAACTGAACCGACTCACCCTTCCAATCTACGTGCAGCTTCTCTGCGGGAACACCACGCTGTACCAGAGCGTCCTTGATAGCGTTTACACGACGCTCGCTCAGGTTGAAGTTGTGCTGCTTAACACCCTCTTCCGATGCGAAGCCTACGAGGTTGAACTCACCCTCCGACTCCTTCATCATCTTAGCCAGGTAATCCAGCTGGATACCAGCGCGCTGAGTGATCTTGTGCTTGTCCCACTCGAAGAAGATAATCATCTCGATAGGAATCTCCTTACCCTGATAGATAACGGGAGCCTCAGCCTCAGCCAACTTCTTAGCCAACTCGTCAGCCGATGCCTGAGCGTTAGCCAACTCGTTCTCCAAGTTCTCGATACGCTTGTTGTAAGCCGAGTAGTCGGGCTCGGGGCAAACCTCCGGACGAGCAAAACCACGACGGTTGAAACGGTAGGTAGCACCGATGCTTGCCGAGAAGAGGTTGCCATACTTCTGGAATTTGTCGATAGCTGCCTGCTCGTCTCCGCCACGCAGACCGAACGACTCACGAACCAACATGTTCTTCAACTCGAGGTTCAGGTCAACTGCCTTCGAGATACGGAACTTGTTCAACAAACCATACGAGAAAGCCCACTCCTGATTTCCGTTTGGATACTTGCTGTCGCCGCTGATGTGCGAACGAGCGTAACCGAAACCACCGAATACAACGGGCTGCCATACGCGCATCTCCTTATAACCACCGATCCAGTTGCGAACGTTGATCAAAGCGTCAGCGTGGATAAAGTAGTAGCTCCAGTCACCCTGAGGGCAAACTGAACCATCGTCCCAAACGTAATCGCTTGCGCCAACTTCGTTCATATACAAGCAAGTCGACTTCATCTGCAGACCCTGGCCCTGCAAACGAGCACCGAATACGGGAGTAATCCACTTGGTTGCCGACAGGTCAACCTCGTACGACAGACGCTTGCCAAACTTACCCTCGTCCTGGTTATCACCAAAGAACCAAGTCTGACCACCAACACCAGCCGAAATTTCCCAATTGTCCCAGAACTTGTTGGTAACAAAGTTTGCGTGACTGGGCTTCGGCTCAACCTCCTGCTGCTGAGCGAACGCACTCAGAGCCGCAACAACCAATGCGATAGTGAATAAAATTCTTTTCATAAATGTTTGATAATTAAAATTTTACTAATATTCTTTCCCTGTTTACTGCTTCACACTAATCAGCCTCTTCGTCCCAGTGGTAAACATCGGTGGCAAATGCTGTATATGAATGCACGGTGCAAATTTATACAAAATTCTTTAAAAACGAACAAATTTTATCCTTTTTATTTTCGAATTTGCATAAAAAAACGACCCGAAGCCATCGCCTCAGGTCGTTTTTCGTGAAATCGTGGTTTCCGAAAGTTGGGATCAACCGCACTTCGAGTAGCCACACGACATACAAACGGGGCAACCATTCTGGTAAACCAGCGAATCCTCGCCGCAGTTCGGGCAAGCCTGCTTTGCCTTGGTGCCGTTCGAGATGTACTTCTTCAAAGCACGCTCGACACCGTTCTTCCACGTGTTGATGGTCTCGCTATCGAGGTGCAGCGACTCGATCAGTGCCACAACGTCGATGATGGGCATACCGTGGCGCAGGACGCCCGAGATCAGTCGTGCATAGTTCCAGAACTCCTCGTCGAACAGACGCGAGATACCACCGATGGTGTTGGTGTAGCCGTAGCGGTCCTCGTATTGGAAGTCGTAGCGCGAGTTGCCCTCTTTGTCCTTGACTTTGATGATGTTGCCCTTCTTCACCTTGCGAGGAATGTACATTGCGTCCTCCTCGATCTTACCGGTAAAGATCTCATAGGGGCGACCATTCACCAAGCCCACGAATGCGATCCAATCCTCCGAGCCGTTTTTGAAGCGTACGACCTCAGCTTCGAGCGACTGCGGGCGACGAATCAACTGCTTGTGCTCCTCTTGGCACTTGCACTCGTCGTCGGCGTTCTTCTTCTTTTTCTCGATCAGCACGCCCGAGCGCGAACCGTCGCGATAGACCGTAACTCCCTTACAGCCACACTCCCAAGCGGTCTTATATACGTCGGCAACCAGAGCCTCATTGACACTGTTGGGCAGATTTACCGTAACCGAGATCGAGTGATCGACCCACTTCTGAATTGCGCCCTGCATCTGCACCTTCGCAACCCAGTCGATGTCGTTTGCCGTTGCCTTGTGGTAGGGCGACTCGGCAACCAACTTTTCGAGCTCTTCGTCCGAAATCGAGTTCAGATTGTCGGTGTTGTAGCCCTTAACCTGCAACCAAGTGAGGAACTTATGGTGGAATACGTTGTACTCCTCGAACGAATCTCCGCTCTCGTCAACGTACGAAACCTTAACATCTTTATCGTTGGGATTGACCTTGCGGCGACGCTTATATACGGGGCGGAACACAGGTTCGATACCCGACGTGGTCTGCGACATCAGCGAGGTGGTGCCCGTAGGTGCGATCGTAAGCATAGCCACGTTACGACGACCGTGTTTAACCATCATCTCGTAGAGTTCGGGATCGGCCTCCTTGATACGCTCAATCATCGGGTTGCCTGCCTCCTTCTCCGAGTCATACATCGGGAACTTGCCGCGCTCCGAAGCCATAATGACCGATGCGCGATAAGCCGACGTTGCCAACGTGCGCTGAACATTCACTGCGAAGTCGATAGCCTCCTGTGTGCCGTAGGTCAGACCCAGTGCTGCCAACATATCGCCTTCGGCCGTAATACCCAGACCCGTACGACGACCCTTCAATGCCTTCTCGCGGATCTTCTTCCACAACTCCAACTCCACGCGACGAACGTCCTCGTCCTCGGGGTCGCTTGCGATCTTCGAGATGATGGCCTCGACCTTCTCCAACTCCAAGTCGATGATGTCGTCCATCATACGCATTGCCTTATTGACGTGCGACTTGAACAGGTCGAAATCGAACTCAGCCTCAGCCGTGAAGGGGTTCTTAACGTAGCTATAAAGGTTGATAGCCAGCAATCGGCAGCTATCGTAGGGGCACAGAGGAATCTCGCCGCAGGGGTTGGTCGAAACCGTTACGAAGCCCTCGTCAGCGTAGCAGTCGGGCACACTCTCGCGGATCACCGTATCCCAGAACAGCACGCCCGGCTCAGCCGACTTCCACGCATTGTGGATAATCTTGTCCCACAACGCCTTTGCATCTATGTCCTTTTTGTAAAGCGGTTCTTCGGCGTTGATCGGGAATTGCTGGCGGTAGGGTTTGCCTTCCAGTGCGCAACGCATAAACTCGTCGTCGATCTTGATCGAGACGTTTGCGCCCGTAACCTTACCCAGGTCGGTCTTAGCGTCGATAAAACGCTCAGCGTCGGGGTGCTTGATCGAGAGCGAGAGCATCAGTGCGCCACGGCGACCGTCCTGAGCCACCTCGCGGGTCGAGTTCGAGTAGCGCTCCATAAACGGAACGATACCGGTCGAGGTCAGTGCGCTGTTCAGCACGGGGCTACCCGTGGGACGCAAGTGCGAGAGGTCGTGGCCCACGCCACCGCGACGTTTCATCAGCTGTACCTGCTCCTCGTCGATACGGATAATACCGCCATACGAGTCAGCGGGGTTCTTGTGGCCGATCACGAAGCAGTTCGACAACGATGCAATTTGGAGCGTATTGCCGATACCGGTCATCGGGCCGCCCTGCGGAATGACGTAGCGGAAGTGGTCGAGCAGCTCGAACACCTCGGCAGCCGACATAGGGTTAGTGTAGCGATTTTCGATACGGGCGATCTCGTTAGCGATGCGCCAATGCATCTGCTCGGGCGAGCACTCGTAGATGTGGCCGAATGAGTCTTTCAGAGCGTACTTGCTCACCCATACGGTTGCGGCCAATTCGTCGCCTGCGAAATACTCTTTCGCAGTTGCAACTGCCTCAGCGTAAGGATACTCTTTCAGCTGGGTTGGTTTTTGATTTTCGGACATAGTGTATATTTTTGTTTATTGTAATTGCCAGACAACAAAGCACGTAACCCAACCTTACGGGGGCTACGTGCTTACAAAATTGAGGATAATTTTCAAGAATTATTTCTCAGCGTGTGCGAATTTATCTACAAGTTATTAACAGTTTTCGCAAACGCCTTAACGAGTGACACCTACGGTTACTCGCTCGATTTTGCCGCCGAGCGGCGGAGCCAACTTCGAAACCTCGACACGAACGCGCTCCACCTGCGGCCACTCGGCTTTGATGGCGTCGCCGATACGCAGTGCAACGTTCTCCAAGATGTTCGATGTCTGGCGCATTTGGCGAGCGACGAGCTCATAGACGTTGAGGTAGTTGACTGCCTTCTGCACATCATCTTCGCGTGCGGCCTCTTCGCTCTCGGCGTCGATCTCGACCGACACCACAAAGCGGTTACCCACCTTCTTTTCGAGGTCGTAGCAGCCGTGCGCTGCTCGAAACTCCATATTTTCGAGTCGAATCGTGAAAATCATCTTCTTTTATATTATATAGGTATATCCTACTCAACCGTGATAAGGTAATAATTCTTCTTACCTTTCTGCACCAAAAGGTACTTGCCTGCGATCAGATCCTCCTCCGTAACGGCGCGCATCGGATCCGCAACCTTCTCCTTGTTGAGCGAGATACCGCCACCCTGAACGAGTTTGCGGGTTTCGCCCTTCGATGCGAAGACATTGCAACGCTCGGCAACCAACTCGATGAACGGGCAACCCAGCGCCTCCTTCGAAACCGAGAACTGAGGAACGCCGTCGAATACCTGCAACAGCGTCTGCTCGTCCAGCGCGTGCAGCGCCTCAGCCGTAGCCTGACCGAACAGAATGTTCGACGCTGCAACTGCCTTCTCGTACTCCTCAGCCGAGTGAATCATCGTCGTTACCTCCTTAGCCAGACGCTTTTGCAGTACGCGCAGGTGGGGTGCCTCCTCGTGCTCGGCGATCAGCGACTCAACGGTCTCGCGGTCGAGCAGCGTGAAGATACGAATGTAGCTCTTAGCGTCGTCGTCGCTCACGTTCAACCAGAACTGATAGAACTTGTAGGGCGAGGTGTAGCGTGCGTCGAGCCATACGTTACCGCTCTCGGTCTTACCGAACTTCGTGCCGTCGGCCTTCTTGATCAGCGGGCAGGTGATAGCGTATGCCTCGCCACCCAACTTGCGACGGATCAACTCCGTTCCGGTGGTGATGTTGCCCCACTGGTCCGAACCACCCAACTGCACCTTGCAGCCGAGTGTCTCGTACAGGTGCAGGAAGTCGTAGCCCTGCAACAACTGATAGGTGAACTCGGTGAACGACATACCGTCGCCCTCGCCATTGAAGCGCTTCTTGACCGAATCCTTGGCCATCATATAGTTTACGGTGATCATCTTACCGATGTCGCGTGCGAAATCGAGGAAGGTGAAGTCCTTCATCCAGTCGTAGTTATTTACGAGCAGGGCAGCGTTCGGGGCGTCGCTATCGAAGTCGATCAGTTTCGAGAGCTGAGCCTTGATAGCCTCCTGATTGTGGCGCAGCGTTGCCTCATCGAGCAGATTACGCTCCTGCGACTTACCGCTCGGGTCGCCGATCATACCCGTTGCACCGCCTACAAGGGCGATGGGGCGGTGGCCACAACGCTGAAAATGTTTCAGGATCATAACGCCCACCAAGTGACCGATGTGCAACGAGTCAGCCGTGGGGTCGATACCCAGATAAGCGGTAGTCATCTCCTTTTCGAGCTGCTCCTTAGCTCCGGGCATAATGTCGTGGATCATACCACGCCATTCGAGTTCTTCTACAAAATTCATTCTCTTGTTTGTCGTTTATTTGTTTGTATCTCTATTCCAATTCCAGTTCCAACGCCTTGCGCAACTTTGCCACAACGGGGTTCTTCTCGACCAGGTATGCCATTCGGTCCTCGACGCGAATCGGCTTCGGCGCCTGATACTCCACCTCAGGGCGGACAAGCTCCAATTCGAGCGTACCCGTAACCGCAGCCGTATCCTTCAAAAGTTGTAGCACCTCGTTCTTGTGGTGCAGTATTTCATCTTCGAGCACATCGCTCTCAACCTCGACCGTGAGGCGGTTGCTATCGACCTTCATCGTCTCGAATGCCAACGCCATACGCATACTCTGCTCGCGCAACTTGGCAATGAAACGCTCCCGCCCATTGGCAATCTTCTGCTCGGTCAGCGGGTCGATATCCGTCAATGTGTTTATCGCCACCTGCTCCGCACCCTCTTCGGTGCTCTTTGAGGTGGTCGACTTCAACAGATCGGCCAGCGATGTACCCGAAATGGGCGAGTGTGCACCTCCCGTTGCCTTCGGCTCACTTGGGGGTGTGGGCTGTTGCACGGGCTTAGGTTGTGTAACGGGTGGTGTAGGTTGGGTTGCAGGCTTGGGTTGCGGCGTTTGTACTTGCGGTGCCTGTCCCTGCGGTGTTTGTGTCTGCGGCGTGGTAACCGTAGGCTGAGCGCTCACCGACGGAGCTACGACTGCGCCATTCAACTGTGGCAGCTCGAACGATTCGAGATCACCTATCGGCTCATTTTTTTTTTGACTCAGTCTGCAAAGCTTCATCAGACCGAGTTCAACCGTGAGGCGGCGATTGGTTGCCGTTCGAATCGTCGCGTCCAATTGGGCGAGCAACGTGATCGCTCCGAACAGAAATTCTCCATCGCAGGTGGCCGCTTGTGCGCGATAACGGTCGAGCAACGTTCCCGTAACTTCGAGCAGTGGCAGCGTCTGAGCGTCGCGGCACATAAGCAGGTCGCGGCAGTGCTGCGCCAAACCCGCCATAAATGTCTGCGCCGAGAAACCCGCCGACAGTACGCGATCGAACAGCAGCAACGCACGGGTATAATCGCCCGCCATCAGCGTGTCGACCGTGGTGAAATAGGTGTCGTAGTCGAGTACGTTGAGCGAACGAGCCACCTCGCGATACGAGAGCGACTGACCGCAGAACGAAACCGCTTTGTCGAACATCGATAGGGCGTCGCGCATACCTCCATCGGCCTTTTGAGCGATCAGGTTGAGCGACTCATCGTCGTAGGTAACGCCCTCTTGCTGAGCAATATATTTCAGATAGCCGACACTATCCTCGACACGAATACGGTTGAAGTCGAAAATCTGGCAGCGCGACAGAATCGTCGGAATGATCTTATGTTTCTCGGTTGTTGCCAAGATGAAGATGGCGTGTGCGGGCGGCTCTTCGAGCGTTTTCAGGAACGCATTGAAAGCGGCAGCCGACAACATATGCACCTCGTCGATGATATAGACGCTGTAACGACCCACCTGAGGCGGAATACGAACCTGATCCACAAGCGAGCGAATGTCATCGACCGAGTTGTTCGACGCAGCGTCTAACTCGTGGATATTGAACGAGCGACCCTCGTTGAACGAGCGGCACGATTCACACTCGTTACAAGCCTCATTATCAATGGGTGAGAAACAGTTGATCGCCTTAGCGAAGATACGTGCACAAGTGGTCTTGCCCACGCCACGCGGACCGCAGAACAGATAGGCGTGCGCCAACTGCCCGCGCGCTATGGCATTTTTGAGTGTTGAGGTAATATGCGTTTGACCCACTACCGAAGCGAACGTAGCGGGGCGATATTTACGAGCTGATACAACAAAATTTTCCATAGCAACGGCAAAGATATGAAAACTTTTTCTTTCCCGCACAACTTAGCCCTATAAAAATGTACGCACGTGCGTTTACGCGAGCGACAATTTGTCGTGATTTGTCGCTTGGCGGGTGTCTATTCGGCACGCTTTGGCAGTCGAAAGTGTCGCAAAGTCAGTCGATTGTCAGCCTTGTATGGCAATTTGTCCGACGTGCGAAATTGGCAGTGGATTTGCACTGAATCTTTTCCGAAAATTGAAAATAGTAACCAAAAACAGATAAGTACAACTATGAACATCAATTCACTTACTATCAAGGCGCAGGAGGCTCTGCAACAGGCCTTTGCGTTGGCGCAGCGAGGAGGTCAGCAGGCTCTCGATCCGCTGCATATTCTCTCGACGCTCATTGCCGAGGAGGATTCGCTCAGTGCATTTCTGCTGGGGCGTGTGGGGGTGAATGTCAATCTCCTACGCGAGAACGTACAACGTGCCGTGGCAGCTCTGCCGCAAGTGTCGGGCGCTGCGGGCGAACAATATTTTTCGCACGAGGCTTCGGCGATCGTGCAGCGTGCCATTGATTTCACCTCGACCTTTGGTGATAAGTATGCCTCGGTGGAGCACCTGTTGCTTGCGCTGGTGGCTGAACGAGGTGAGGCACAGCGACTTTTGAAGGAGGCAGGTGCAACCGAGAAGGAGTTGAAGGCGGCCATCACCGAGTTCCGCAAGGGCGCGAAGGTCGATTCGCCCACCTCGTCGCAGGAGTTCAATGCGCTCGGCAAGTACGCCATCAACCTCAATGAGCAGGCTCGTCGTGGCAAGCTCGACCCTGTGATCGGACGCGATGAGGAGATTCGACGTGTGTTGCAGATTCTTTCGCGCCGCACCAAGAACAATCCCATTCTGGTCGGTGAGGCAGGCGTTGGTAAAACCGCTATTGCTGAGGGAATTGCGCACCGTATTGTCGATGGCGACGTGCCCGAAAACCTGCGCTCGAAGAGTATCTTTTCGCTCGATATGGGTGCGCTGATCGCGGGTGCGAAGTACAAGGGCGAGTTCGAGGAGCGATTGAAGGCTGTTGTGCAGGAGGTGATCGCCTCGGACGGTCAGATTCTGCTCTTCATCGACGAGATTCACACGTTGGTCGGTGCAGGTAAGAGCGATGGCGCGATGGACGCTGCCAACATCTTGAAACCCGCTTTGGCACGTGGCGAGTTGCGCACGATTGGTGCGACGACGCTCGACGAATTTCAGAAATATTTCGAACAGGATAAGGCCTTGGAGCGTCGTTTTCAGAAGGTTATGGTCGATGAGCCGTCGGTCGAGGACGCCGTTTCGATTCTGCGTGGATTGAAGGAGCGCTACGAAAACCACCACCAAGTTCGTATCAAGGACGAGGCGATTGTGGCCGCCGTTGAGCTGTCGCACCGCTACATCACGTCGCGTTTTCTGCCCGACAAGGCGATCGACTTGGTCGATGAGGCGGCGGCACGTCTGCGCCTCGAAATGAACTCCGTGCCCGAGGAGATCGACACCCTCGACCGTCGTGCGCGACAGATCGAGATCGAGCGCGAGGCTATTCGTCGTGAGGGCGATGAGCAACGTGTCGAGGAGCTTACGCACGAGTTGGACGATCTGAATGCGCAGCGTAGTGCGTTGCGTGCCAAGTGGCAGGGCGAGCGCGATCTGTTGCAGCAGATACAGTCGAACAAGGAGTCGATCGAGCGTTTGAAGGTCGAGGCGGCGGAGGCTGAGCGCAGTGGCGACTATGGTCGTGTGGCGGAGATCCGCTACGGCAAAATCCGCGAGGCGGAGCAACATATCGACGCTCTGCAACGAGAGCTCGAAATGGCAGGAGCAAATGGCTCGATGATCAAGGAGGAGGTTGATGCTCAGGACGTTGCCGAGGTGGTTTCGAAATGGACGGGCGTGCCCGTAACGCGAATGTTGGCAAGTGAGCGCGAGAAGTTGCTCAATATGGAGCACGAGCTACATCGCCGTGTGGTTGGTCAGCAGGAGGCTATCGAGGTGATTTCGGACGCTGTGCGCCGTTCGCGTGCGGGGTTGAGCGATGGTCGTCGTCCGATCGGCTCGTTCATCTTCCTCGGTACGACGGGCGTGGGTAAGACCGAGCTGGCGAAGGCGCTGGCGGAGTTCCTCTTCAACGACGAGAATATGATGACCCGTATCGATATGAGCGAGTATCAGGAGCGCCACGCTGTGTCGCGTCTGATCGGTGCGCCTCCGGGATATGTAGGTTACGACGAGGGCGGACAACTGACTGAGGCTGTGCGCCGTAAGCCCTACTCGGTGGTGCTGTTGGACGAGATCGAGAAGGCGCACCCCGACGTGTTCAATATCCTTTTGCAGGTGTTGGACGACGGTCGTCTTACAGACAACAAGGGACGCACGGTCGATTTCCGAAACACGATAATCATTATGACCTCGAATATGGGTTCGCACCTGATTCAGGACCGCTTTGCGAAGGCGATCGAGGAGGGTGGCGAGGTGCCGATGCAGACCGTCGAGCAGACCCGAGACGAGGTGGTCGAGCTGCTCAAAGCGACTCTCAAACCGGAGTTTCTGAACCGTATCGACGAGATCGTGATGTTCACGCCGCTCTCGCGTGGGGAGGTCGAGCAGATTGTCGATCTACAACTGCGTTCGGTCGAGAAGATGCTGAGTGCCAACGGAATACGTTTCGTGGTTACGAAGGCTGCCCGAGGGTGGATTGCCGAGGCGGGTTACGACCCGATGTTCGGTGCGCGTCCCGTCAAGCGAACGATCCAGCGATATGTGATCAACGATCTGTCGCGCAGAATCCTTGCGGGTGAGGTCGATCGTTCGCGTCCGATTCGCATTGATGCTACGAATGAAGGCTTGACCTTCGAGAATTAGTTAGATAGATTAATTTTAATTGTTGTTGCGGCGAGGGTGCGACCTGCGGGTTGCGCCCTCGTTTTTGCATTTTGGGCGAGCGAGGTTTGCCCTTCGAGCCCAACCCTTGCCAATTAAAAAGCCGCACTCCACGTGGGGTGCGGCTCTCTATTTACAACAAACACAAACTTTATTCTGCCTTGGTTGCGTTCTCGGTTGCGTTCTCGGTTGCGGGGGCAGATGCGGGAGCGTCCTCGGGGAACGAGATCAAGTAACGCAAGTGCTCCAACTCGCGCATATAGTTACGCTTGGGGAGCTTGGGCGAATAGACATAACAATCGAGCGTAACGACCTCATTTGTAGTGGTATTGACGGTCGTGTAGCTCACGAACGGGCCACCCATAAAGTCGTTGGCCACGTCCCAGAAACCGCGCAACTCGGCCCACAGACGACCCTCGCTACGGAAGGTGCGATAATCGGGGTCGTAGATCTCGGCGGTGGTCATATACGAGCCGTCCGACGGACCGGGGATCAGCGCGGCGTACTTGTTGCGAGCAGCGAGCAGTGCATCGTGCGAGAGGTCTTTCGGGCCGGTGTAGGGGTACGAATAGATGAAGAAACCCATACTCGACTGAGGCATTTCGAACGAGATCCAAGCGAAGTCATCGGTCTGATTGCGAAGAACATAACCCTTCGGAACGTTAAACGTAATGCCGAATTTGTCGTGCAGCAGCTGCAACAGACCCTTGTCGTAGTGTCGCTGACCGTAGGCGATCGTGCGGTCGCGCTCGGTCGATTCGAGTACCTGCAACAACATCTGACGGTTGGCATCGACGAAGGCGGTTGCCGACTTCAAGTTGGGAGCTGTGAGTTGCAGAATCACCTGCGGCGACGAGAAGCGGTCGTACTGCACGCTCAGTCCTGCCTCCGAGTGCTCGGGGTTGATGTCGATATCGAGGATATTGCGATGGCGCTGCACGAGGTTCTTGAATCCCGAAGGCAGCGTACGCAGCAGATCAAACAGCGGCTCGGTCTGGTTCAGCACGGGCACGGGTGACTGCAACACAGCACGCAACGTATCGCCCAACTCGCCCTGCCACTCATCGTTCTCGGCGATGACGATCAGTTCGTAGGGTGAGCCCTGCGAAACGGGACGGTCGAAGTTGTCGGCGGTCTTGAATGCGTCGCACGAGCAGACGGTAACGGCTGCGAGAGCCACGGCAATGAGTTTCGAAATGGTTTTCATAGCTCTATCGTTTTTCTGGTTCTTAAATCGAATTATGTAGGACAAATATATAACTAATTGATTAGTTATGCAAATTTTTGTGCGAAAAAATGGATTTTGACACAATCATTGCTACTTTTGTACGAATAAACCAATATTTCGACTTTCACAATGCGTCTGAAACCGCCAAAATTCCTGCGCCGTCTGATGCCCGATCTGATTTGGGATATCGAGGATCGGGAGAGTGTCTTCCTTACATTCGACGATGGTCCGACCCCGGGCATTACGGAGTGGATCCTCGCCACGCTCGACAAGTACGATGCCAAAGCGACGTTCTTCTGTCTGGGCAAGAACGTCGAGGCCTATCCCGATCTCTATCAGCGTATTATCGATGCCGGACACCAAGTTGGCAACCATACCTACTCGCATCAAAAAGGGTGGGGTATGCCTACGGATCGCTATGTCGAGGACGTCGATTTTGCGGCCGATCTGATCCAGAGCGATCTGTTTCGACCTCCCTACGCGCGCATTACGCCCGCACAGACACGTGCCCTTGCGCAACGCTATCGACTGATTATGTGGGACGTCATTTCGCGCGACTACAACCGCAAAATCTCGCCCCGAACCTGCCTGCGCAACGTTGTTCCCTATATCGAGGGAGGCTCGATTATCGTCTTTCACGACTCGGTCAAGGCGTTCCGAAATATGCGCTACGCCCTGCCCCGTACGCTCGAAGAGGTGCGTCGTCGGGGGCTTCGTTGCGCCCGAATCGAGTAGCGACCGACGAGCGCCAAAGGCTGATAATGAGAAAGTGAGCCAAATTTTTTTGATACTTTCGGGAAAAGTGTTACTTTTGTGGCCGTTAAGCGACAATAACTAATCAAATTATACAATTTCTATGCAGATTACAGCAGCAGACATTAAGATCGGTATGTGCATCGAGATGGACGGCAAGACCTTTATTGTTGTCGATTTCCAGCACTGCAAGCCGGGCAAAGGCCCCGCATTCGTACGTTCGAAGCTCAAAAACCTCGAAAATGGCCGCGTATTGGAGAACACTTTCTCGTCGGTAGGTCAGAAGATCGAGCAGGTACGTGTTGAGCGTCGCCCCTACCAGTTTACCTATGAGGACGATCTGGGCGCACACTTTATGCACACCGAGACCTTCGAGGAGATCAACATCGACAAGAATCTGATCAACAACTACGACCTGATGGCTGATGGTCAGATCGTTGAGGTTATGTTCCACACCGACAAGGAGATGGTTCTGTCGGCCGAGCTTCCCCCGATCGTTGATATGGAGGTTACCTACACCGAGCCGGGTATCAAGGGCGATACCGCTTCGACCAACTCGTTGAAGCCCGCAGTGGTTAATACCGGTGCAACGGTTCGCGTACCTCTGTTCATCAACACCGGCGACAAGATCCGCGTTGATACCCGCACCCGCGAGTACTACGAGCGTATTAAGTAAGCCGAGGCGAACTGAATGCAACGCACAATGGAGAGCTGCCCGCGAGGGTGGCTCTTTTTTTGTTTGCGGGCGGCTCATTTTTGGGTGTGGGAGGGTGGTCGCTTTGATTTGCGTAGCGGCTTCATTTTTGCTCCTAAAACGCTATGGGCGAAGAACAAAAAGTGGTCTAACACGCCCCAAAATGAAAAATATTCGCTCGTGGGGTAGGTTGTTCGACAATTATTCGTTATCTTCGCAGTAGGAATCGCGCGTGCGAGCGTATGCAACGGGCGCGCGTGAGCCGAAATTTGACCTCAAAATCGAACCGTATGAAACGAACCATACTACTTACGTTCATTGCTCTCGTGGCGTCGTTGACCGTGCGTGCGCAGGAGATTGTCATTGGCGAGCGTGTGCCCGATCTGCGTGCGTCGGAGTGGCTGGGTGCTGCCCCCGCCGAGGACGACCGTCGAGCTACGTTGCTCATCTTCTATCACACTGAGAGTCAGCCTTGTGTCGAGGCATTGCCCCATATCGATTCGTTGGCTCGTGCGATGAAAAGTACCCGTGTTATTGTGGTAGCGATGGAGCCGAAGGAGCGCATTGCACCCTCGTTGGCGCGATATATGAGCGAGCGTTTCTATGTGGCTATCGATCAGTCGGGTAAGGCTTTCGAGGGCTACGGAATCCGCTATGTGCCGTTCGGGGTGCTGGTCGATCCGAAGGGACGTGCGCAGTGGATCGGCAACCCGACGCTGGCAACGGCCGCAACTCTTTACCGAAATTTGAAATAAACTATTGATCCCAATATGGCTTTTACCAAAATCGAACATTACGAGAAGGAGCATTGCGATGCTCATCACGATAGCGCGCTGAGCGTTGCCGAAGGTGTTAATGATCAGCCGATTGTCAATCCCTATTTCGTGCGCAAGCGCAAGCCTCGACTTTCGGTTGATGACTATGTGCGAGGCATTTTGGCGGGAGATATTACCATTCTCTCGCAGGCTATCACGCTGATTGAGAGCAACAACCCCGACCACTACGCAATGGCGCAGCAGATCATCGAGCGTTGCTTGCCCCATAGTGGCAAGTCGGTGCGAATCGGTATTACGGGTGTGCCGGGTGCGGGCAAATCGACCTTTATCGAGGCGGTCGGCAATATGGTGACCTCGTTGCGTCATAAGTTGGCGGTGTTGGCTATCGACCCCAGCTCGGAGCGTAGTGGAGGCTCGATTTTGGGTGATAAGACCCGAATGGAGAGTATCTCGTCGAATCCTGATGTCTTCATACGTCCCTCGCCCTCAGCGGGTTCGCTGGGTGGCGTGGCACGCAAGACCCGCGAAACGGTGGTGCTGTGCGAGGCGGCAGGCTACGACGTGATCTTCATCGAAACGGTCGGTGTGGGTCAGTCCGAAACGGCCGTGCACTCGATGGTCGATATGTTTATGCTGTTGCAAATTGCAGGTGCGGGCGACGAGTTGCAGGGTATCAAGCGCGGTATTATGGAAATGGCTGATATAATGGTAATTACAAAGGCCGATGGCGAAAACGTGTTGCGTGCAAAGTTGGCACGTCGCCAGTTCCAGAATGCGCTGATGTTGTTCCCGATGCCCGAATCGGAGTGGCGTCCGCAGGTCTTCACTTGCTCGTCGGTTGACAAGGTTGGCTTGGAGGAGGTTTGGAAGGGCGTTGAGGAGTATCTCGATTTCATTCAGGCAAATGGTTACTTCCGCCACAACCGAAACCGCCAGAATAAGTATTGGATGTACGAAACGATCAACGATGCGCTGCGCAGCTCGTTCTATCTGAACGAGCGAATCGAGGGTCTGATCCCCGAGTACGAAAAGCGCGTGCTGGGCGACCAGATCAGCTCGTTTGTAGCGGCTAAGGAGTTGCTCGATTTGTACTTCGGCGAGAAAAAATAGAGCGTCGTATGTTGCTGGGGCGCAAGAGTTTAAGGTTTATGCTGACGGTCGTTGCGACTGTCGGCATAAATTGTTTTGTGGCTCTGGCACAGGGCTCGCCGGCTCGAATCACGGGAACGATTGCTGATCCTGCAAAGGGCTCGGTGGCGGTGCGTTTTGGCGATTTCGAACGTACGTTTGTGGCGCTCAGCGAGAGCTGTGCTGGCGGACGTTTCGAGGTTAAGGTGCCCGTCGAGCGATTGACCGAGGTCGAACTGAGCAGTGGGGGTGAGGTGCTTGCGCGCGTGCTCGTTGCGCCCGATCAGACGCTCCATATCGACAATGCTGATGGCTCGCCCACGTTTTCGGGTACGGCTGCGGAGATCAACGCTACACTGCATAACTATCTGAAAAAGATGAGCTTCGGCAGTTTTACGCCCTCTTATGCGGTGGCAACGCCCGAGCAATTTGTGGCGGTTCTCGATCGCAATATCGAGATCGAACGCGAACGAATGGAGCGCGAATTGAGTGACGCGCCCGAGTCGTTGCAGCGCTGGGCTGAGGCTGAAATCTGCTATCGAAATGCGAGTTATGCGGCCGAGTATGCTCACCGTAACCGACTGAATGACAGCGTGTCGCTTGCGACGTTGTACAATCGCGGGCGCTTCCCGATTGACACCACGGGAGCGGTTTGTCTGGATTACTATGCCTATCTGTCGAATGTGGTGCGTGATCGGTATATCGAGGGCGATAAATTGGTGCACCGCCTGCGTGTTCAGCGCAACTATGTCGATGCCTATGTTGCTGCTATTGAGCGAGTTGTGGCTACGGAGCAGCGAGCTGACGATCGAGAACGAATCAATGCGATGATACTTAATTGGGCGTACGAGAGTCGTAATCAGGTTTTTGAGCAGGTTGTGGAACGAATCCACGATCGCCAATTAGTTGGAGATGAGATGATTGAGCGTTGTGACTCGGCTCGTCGCGGGCGTGCCGATATGCGTCGATTTACCGAGCATACCTTCGAACGACTGCTGGCCGAATCGCACCACAAGGTGATCTACATCGACGTGTGGGCAACGTGGTGTCCGCCCTGCCACCGCGAGATGAAACATCTGCGAAAAATGGAGAAACGCCTTGAAGGTGAGCCTGTTAAGTTTGTATCGTTTTGCGTTTCGTCGCCCTATCCGCAGTGGGCGCTGACGGTCGATCTGCCCGAGAACCGATCGGCAAATTATTGGCTCGACGACGAGGCGCAAGCCGTGCTCGACCGTTATATCCATATCCGCAGTTTTCCGCGATTTTTCGTGTTGTGCGGTGGCGAAATCGTCAATGACAATATTCAGTGGCCATCGTCTAACGACTTGATTGACGGTCTTTTGCGAGGTTATTATAAGGACCTTGAACGATGAGCAAAATCAAAGCATATATCCGCTCGTTTCGATTGCGCACGTTGCCACTCTCGGTGGCAGGCATCGTGCTCGGAACGATGTTGGCAGCGGCCGATGGGGCGTTTCACGTGGGACGTTTCGTGTTGGCGGTCTTGACGGTGCTATTGTTGCAAATCCTCTCGAACGTGGCCAACGAGTTGGGCGATACGTTGCACGGAACCGACTCCGATGAGCGTCAAGGAATGGTTTACTCGTTGCAGAGTGGCGAGATCTCGATCGCGGCAATGAAACGACTGATTATCTGGCTTGTAGCACTTTCGATGTTGAGCGGTGCGGCGCTTGTTGCCACTTCGTTCGGAGCGCTTTTCTCGCGCGAGGGAGTGATGATGTTACTGCTCGGAGCGCTGGCGATTGCGGCGGCACTCGGCTATACGCTCGGACGACACCCCTACGGATATATGGGCTTGGGCGATCTGTCGGTGTTCCTGTTTTTTGGTCTGCTGTCGACTGTCGGTGGTTACTTTTTGATGTGCTGGCAGGTCGATTGGAGGGTGGTACTACCCGCTTCGGCTTGTGGGTTGTGGGCGGTTGGCGTGCTGAATATCAATAATATACGTGATATGGAGAGCGACCGTAAAAACCGTGTGACCATTCCGATTTTGCTTGGTGAGCGAGGCGCAAAGGTCTACCAATGCCTGCTCGAATTGTTGCCCTTCGTGCTACTTGTCGTCTATTCAACGTTGCGCCAGACGCCCTATTCGTATCTCGTTTTGATTTTCCTGCCTCTCTATGTGGCTCATTTATACGGAGTTTGGCACGCACGAGGCCGTGAACTCGATGGACGCTTGCCTCAGTTGTCGATGCTGACGGTGGCCTCGTGCATCGCGTTTGGGGCGTTGCAGTTGCTTTAATCCCCCTCTTCTCATACGCTCAAAAAAACTGACCTCCCCATTGGGAAGGCCAGCACTCAAACTTACTTGCTTATGAAACGGACTTACTTAGCCCACTTGTCTTTATGCTTTTCGATCTGCTTTTTCAGTGCGTCAATTGACTGATCCACAGCCTCTTCGAACGTCTCACAACGGTTTTCCGCTACTAACTTGTCGCCGGGCATCTGCACCGTAATTACTGCGACTTTGTTTCCGCGATCGTTGTCCTTGTCGAGTTTCAGGATCACGTCGGCCGAAGTGGCACGCTCAGCAAAACGATCGAGTTTCGACATCTTTTTCTCTACGAATTCGACCAACTTCTTGTCGGCATCGAATTTCACGGATTGAATCTGTACGTTCATAATTAATCCTCCTAATTACGTTTATATTAAAGCGATTCGGCCTTCGTCACGAAGCCCTTGTCGCAAAGTTGCTATTTGCTGCGCTCCTTCGTAATATGCTCACGCTGAGCGACTTTCTCTGTGCTTGCACGCTGGTGCGGGTGAGCCGTGTTGTAGGCTCGGCGCAGAGCGGCGATGCTGGTGTGGGTATAACGCTGGGTTGCGGCCAGCGACGAGTGCCCGAGCAACATCTGTATCTCGCGAATGTCGGCACCGCCATCGAGCAGGTGCGTCGCAAAGGTGTGTCGCAACACGTGCGGACTTTTGCGCCCACGTACCCCGTACGCCTCTAACTCGTTGTGTATGACCCGATAAAGCGTCGAGTACGAAATTCGCTTACCTTTCTGTGTTAAAAATAGTGCTTTTTCGTCAGAAATGCAAATATTTTGCCCCGAAATTACATCTAAGTAGTGTGAAATTTTTTTGCGGACGATGTCGAGAATGGGCAGAATGCGGTCTTTGTCGCCCTTTCCTCGCACGCGCAACGAGGTGTAGCTGTCCGAAAAATGGTCACGGTCGATGCCGACAAGCTCCGACGCTCGCAATCCCATTGTGTAGAACATCAACATAATGAGCGAGTTACGTACTTGTTCGAAGTCGTCGCTGTCGCAACGAGCCTCGCTATCGCCGACGATCTCGTTCATACGTTGTTGGGGGATAAACACGGGCAGGCGCTTGGGCGTCGTGAGCTGACCGATCCCGACGAAGGGGTCACTTTCGACCTTCTTGGTGCGACGCAACCAGCCGTAAAATGCACGTACCGAGGCGAGCGTGCGGTTGATCGTGGCGGGTGAGAGCGCCTCGCCGCGCGCCGAACGGTGGAGCGTGCTCTCGTCCTTGCGGGGCTTGCGTGAGAGCGATTCGATCCACTCACTCAGATCGTTACGTGTTATCGTGCCGGGGTCGAATGCCCGTTCGCCGTCGTGCGTCACGTAGGCAACGAACTGCTCGACGTCACGCCGATAGTTTCGGACGGTGAGCGGCGACAAACGTCGTTCGACGGTAATATATTCGATAAAACGGTTGATCATCGTGCGTTCAGTTTGCGTACTGACAAAGTTACAAATTTCCGCACGAAAAACAAAAGGCGGGAGGGTATCTCGCGACAGCCTCCCGTCTTCAAGGGATTTTCACCCTTAAAACTACTAACCCAAACTTAAATAAATGAAGAAACCTTTTGTTACGACACCAGTGGCGCCGCAACGTTCATAAATTTCGCAAATCGTGTGCCAACCTAACACCGCCCTCCAAAAAATATCACTCCCGACGACTTTTAAGACTTTTTGCACGAGATTTGCCTATCAACTGTCGGAACTTCTAAAAATTGACAGTATGAAACGTTTGATTTTTTCGGCCATTATGTCACTCGCGGCGGTGGCAGTTTTGGCACACGACAAGATGATTCCCTATGCGCAGTTGCCGCAGAAAGCTCGCACCTTCATCGAGAGCTATTTCGCACGGGATCAGGTGGTTTCGGTCGTCGAGGATAGCGACCGTCGGGTCGAGTACGAGGTGCGTCTGGCCGACGGCACGAAGGTCGAATTTGACGGTAATGGAGCGTGGACGAAGGTGAGCGTGGGGCAGGGGGCTGTGCCTGCGGCGATGGTGCCCGACACGATTGCGCGGCAGGCGGCTGCGACCTATCCCAATGCGACGGTGGTGCAGATCGAGAAGCACGGCGCGGGATACGAGATCGAGCTCTCGGACGACCGTGAGATGATGTTCGACGCCACGGGCAATCTTATAAAGATTGACGACTAAAACAAATGGGTATCGGCTACATAGTTCGATACCCATTTTGTTGTTATTGAAGTCGCTCTTACATCGCCTGCCCGCCGCTATTGCCTGCGCCGCGTGAGGTCGATTCCATATCGTCGTTTTGGATCGAGCGGTTGGTCGATTTGACATTGACCTGCGATTTGCCAAAGCGGTAGCCGATCGAGAGGTTGAACATTCGCATCTGCTGCCACGACGAGTTCTCGCTACGATACGTGTTGGTCTGCATTACCTGAGTAAGTTTCGAATCGGCATTGAAGGGGTTGTGTGCCGAGACGCTTATGGTCATCTTCTTTTTGAAGAGTTGCTGGCGCAATCCAAGGCTGTATGAGAAGTAGGTCTGTTTCATATTGCTTTCGAGGCTCAGCCCGAAACGATAGGCGTAACCGCTAGCAAAGATCGTTGCGTCCTTCCATAGAGCCGCCGAGGTGTAGAGCGAGGCGTTGTAGGTGAAACCGCGGTTCGAGAGGTTGAGTGTCGGGGCTTTGATGACGTCGTAACCGCCTCGACCACTGAGTTGTATGCTGAACTTCACATCTTTGCGATAGCCGATCGTAGCGTTCAGTCCGTACGATTGGCGTTGGGCGATATTGCCGTATGTCAGATGTCGCACGCCGTCTTCAACGAACGAATATTGATTGACAGCATTGTTCGAGAAGGTGCCACTTGTGCCGAGCGAGATGTTCCACGCCGAAGAGAAACGTCGCCACGAGAGCGATACCGAGTGCGAAACCGTCGCGTCCAAGTCGGGATTACCATAATTGACGTTCATAGGCGACTCGTTGCGATAGGGGTTCATCTGCCAAAGGTTCGGACGGCTCAGTCGCTGGGTGTACGACAGCGAGAGGGTATTTGCGTCGTTGGGGCGGTAATTACCACTTACATAGGGGATTATGTTGAACAGCGAGGGTGAGTAAGTGATCTTGTCCTTCTCGGTGAGAACCGCCACGTCGCTCCACGCCTGCTCCATACGGGCACCGACGCGACCCGTCAATTTCTTGCCCTTCACGTGATAGCCCGCATAGAGAGCCAAGATGTTCTGGGTGTAGTTCATATCGCTACGCGGGTAGTCGGGTGCGATCTCGAATTCGTCGGTCGTTTCGTTGCGTAGCGACGTCTGCGAGTCGTTGGTGTAGCGGCGATAGATATACTTCGTGCCCGCCTCGATGCTGTGCACCTTGTTGATCGGGTTGAAGTAGTCGATCTGCACGGTGTTGTCGAAACTGCCGTTATCGCCCAAATGGCGGCGTGCCGAGGTGGGGTAGTTGAACGTGTTATAGACGTCGTAGAGCTGCTCCTCTTTGTCGGGCGTGAGATCCATCTCGTAGGAGATGGTCAGCGTGTGATCCTTGCGATTGAACGTGCGCTGATAGTTCGCCGCAGCCCAATAGCTGTCGTAGTCGTAGCGGCTGTCTGTATAGTTGTCGTAGCCCATAACGCGCTGATTATCTGCTGAAAGTATCTCGGTTGTCGAGTAGGCGTAGCTTTTCGATTTGCCCATATAGTAACCACCCTCCAAGGTCAGCAGATTGAGTGTGTCGATCTCGTAGCTGGCGTTGAAGTTCACGCCTGTGTATGATCCTTTGTATTTGAAACGCGACGATGAGGTCATAAGGTGCATTGTCGGATCGTCGAAATTCTCGCGGAAACCATCGCTCAAATGCCACTTGCGAGCCTTGTTCATCGACGAATAGACCGATGCCGAGAGCGAGAATTTGCCCATCTGTGCCGCGATGTAGGCGTTGCCGTAGAGCGAACGCTGGGTCGAGGCTGAGAGGTTGATTGTGCCGTTATAACCGCCTGAAAGTTTGCGATTTGTGACGATGTTGATGATGCCGCCGACACCCTCCGCCTCATATTTTGTCGAGGGGTTGGTGATCACCTCGATCTTCTTGACCGATCCTGCGGGCATACTCTCGATGACGCTCTTGAAGTTCTTCGACATCATCGACGACGAACGCCCATTGACCAACACCTTGTAGTCGCTCTGTCCGTTCAGCAGCACGTTGCCCTCGGCATCGACACTCAACTGCGGCACCTTGCGCATAATATCGACCAGCTGACTTGTGGACGAGTCGGGATCATCTTCGACGCTGTATGCGATCTTCTCGTCGTCGGCTACGATCAGCGGTTTCTGCACTGCCACGACAACCTCCTTGATATCAACACCTTGCTCCAATGCTATATGCCCGAGCTTTGTGCGCTCCTCGATAACCTCGACCGCGCGGTTGAGTGTTGTGTATCCGACCGAGGAGATTTGGAGCGTGTATGTGCCTTTTGCCTTTGCGTTGAGTTTGAATGCACCCGTAGCGTCGGCAGCCACCGCCGCCACGACGGTCGAATCGGTTTGCAGCAATGCTACGGTTGCGTAGCCGATGGCTTTGTCGGTCGTGGACTCGACAACGCGACCTTCGATCGAATAGTTTGTTGTGTTCTGCGCCGAGGCAGATGAACAGAGGAGAGTGAGTGCCAGCAGGAGCGAGCTGAGAAGTGTTTTCATCTTATTCAGTTAGTTTATTGTCTGTTTGCAACTTGTTTTTGCGAGAACTGAACCCGTAATGAGGTCTTATGTTCAGCACAAAGGTATCTATTCTAAAAATAAAATCCAATAAAAATATATCGAAAAACAAAAAAAACATACTGAAAAACGATATATTGCAGATTTTTTAGACTTTTCGTCAAATGTTTTTCGTCGAGTGTTTACATATTAGACGCACAAGTGTGCCAAAAGTTACATAGATTGCTGCTTTTTCTATAACGCTCTGCGCGACGGAAATATTATGCAGATCACTTTTTCGTCCAAAAATTTGGAGCGAAACGATTTTTGCTATTAACTTTGTGGCGACATAAGGGGTGCTGAACGGCTCGCGGAGGGCGGTGCGCAACGTGACAAAGCGGGGCAGTTCGGCTGAGATTATACCCATTGAACCGAAACGGATAATGCCGGAACGGGAGGAGTGTAATTTACACAAAATACCCCTTTTCAAACTATTGTTTAACGTAAAAACTAAATGGTTATGAAAAGGTTTTTTCTTTTAGCCGTGGTGGCTATCTATGCCACATCAGTCGGGGCTGTGACCTCGACACCTGCCGAGGAACAACCCTCGCAAAATCCACAAAATCAAGCAACTACCACCGTAGCCGAAGCAGCCGATTCGATTTCGCTCATTGAGATTCAGCAGATCGAGGTGAATGGTGTGCGTGCCAAGAGTGATACGCCCATCGCCTTCTCGGCCTACACACGCGAGCAGATCGACGAGCGAAATTATGGCGAGGATATTCCCTCGATTTTGGCGAATATGCCCTCGGTGGTCATCTCGTCGGAGAGCGGTACGGGCATTGGCTCGACCTCGTTGCGTGTGCGTGGTAGCGATCCCTCGCGTATCAACGTGACACTCAACGGTGTACCGATGAACGACGCCGAAACGCACTCGGTCTATTGGTACGATACGCCCGACCTGGTGTCGTCGATCGGCTCGTTGCAGTTGCAGCGCGGTGTGGGCACGTCGACTGCGGGCACGGGCGCCTTTGGTGCCTCGCTCAATATGACTTCGGCGCCCATTTCGGCTGAGTTTGCAGGGCGTGCGTCGCTGTCGTATGGTTCGTTCAACACCGCAAAGCAGGAGCTGTCGATCGCGTCGGGATTGCTGGGCGGACATTGGGCTGTCGAGGGTCGTCTGTCGCACATCTCGTCGGACGGATATGTCGAGCGTGCAGCAAGCGATCTGTCGTCGTATATGCTGCAAGCGGCTTATTATAAGGGCGGTACGATGGTCAAGTTGCTCTCGTTTGGTGGCGTGGCGAAGGTCTATCTGGCCTATACGGGACTTTCGTTGGATCAGATCGAGGAGAATCGTCGCTACAATCCCGAGGGCGAGATTTGGGGCTACCGACCCACCGCAAGTGGCGACGTGGAGTATGCTGTTGTGGGCTTCTTCGACGATCATACCGACAACTACACGCAGTTGAATAATCAGTTGATTTTCAACCACGTCTTTAACGACAAGTGGCAGTTGAATGCAACGGCACACTACACCTACGGCAATGGTTACTATCGCAACTACAAGAACGATCAGAAGCTCGCTAAGTATGGTTTGTCGCCGATCGTGGTTGGCGATGCGTCGGTTGCACGCACCAACCTGATCCGCAAGAAGATGATGGCGAACGATTTTGGTGGTGTGGTGGCGTCGGCAAACTATACTGCTGATCGTCTGACACTTACGATGGGCGTTGCGATGTCGCTCTACGATGGTGCTCACTTTGGCGAGGTGTCGGAGTTGGAGCTTGCGCCCACGTTCCCCACGACCGAATACTATCGCAACTACACCACGAAGTGGGACGCTTCGTGCTACGTGAAGGCCGATTGGCTCGTTGCTCGTGGTTTGAAACTCTATGGCGACCTGCAATATCGCCACATCTCGCACCGAATTTCGGGCGTGAATGATAATTTCGACGATGTGACGGGTGCAATGCAGCGCTTGGACGTCGATCGTCGTTACAACTTCTTCAACCCCAAGTTGGGTCTGCACTACACCTTTGCACGCAACCACTCGGTCTATGCCTCGGCGGCGGTGGGTCAGAAGGAGCCGACACGTAACAACTTCACCGATATCCGCGAGGGCGAGTATCCGACGGCAGAGAAAATGCTTGATATTGAGGTTGGTTACGGATTCAATTCGAAGGTGGTAGATCTCTCGCTCAATGGCTACTATATGCTCTACCGCGACCAGTTGGTGCAGACGGGTGAGCTGTCGGATACGGGCGAGTTGCTGGCGCGTAACGTTCCCGAGTCGTTCCGTCGTGGTATCGAGGCGGCGATCGAGGTACGTGCTGCACGTTGGTTGTCGCTGGGCGGAAATGCGACGCTGAGCCAGAACTATATCGAGAACTATGTCGATTATATCGATGGGGTAGCGTTCGAGCGCGGTCGCACGACGATTGCCTATTCGCCCTCGGTTACGGCGGGTGCGTTCATCGATTTCCACGCGCACGGTTTTGCAGCACGCTTTTCGACCCGCTACGTGAGCAAGCAGTACCTGACCAATGGCGAGTACGAGGATCTGACTCTGCCTCGCTACTCGGTGAGCGACCTCGATCTTTCGTATACGATGAGCACCAAACGTGTTGAGCGTGTGCGCTTTGGCGTGAAGATCGGCAACCTGTTCAATGCTAAGTATTGCGCGAGTGGCTATGGCGGTTCGTGGTTGGAGGGTGCGACGTTGGCCGATCGCAAGTCGTGGTCGTGCTACTTCCCGCAGGCAACTACGTCGGTTTTGGCCAATGTGACGATTAATTTCTAGATTTTTACAACGATTTTTTAGGGTTTATACGATCGTTATAACTATCAGTATATCAATGTGATATGCAATTTGAGGGGGGGGGTAATTTGCCCCTCCCTTAAAATTTTTTTATTTGGTTATTTGAATTTTTTTACTTAATTTCGTAGTCGCTAACGGAACTTATAAACTTTTCAGTCGCGAAGAACCGGCTGTAATGTGAGTGTGACGGTGAGATTGATTCTTCAAAAATACCTGTTAAATTTGAATTGCATACGACCCCTGAGTGGGTGTGCAAATTGACTTTCTTGCGCCATCGATTACGTTGGTGCGAGTCGCTATTTTGTTTCGTTTGAAGTTCTATTGAATAGCTATTCTGAGTACCATATTATATATAGGTATGTGTGCATTTGCGCCGAAGCAAGTATCCTACTCTAACATACGCCACATTCAGTGTAGGGTACAGAAGGAGGTCACCGAGAGGTGGCCTCTTTCGCTTTTTAGCCCCACCTACAACAATGAATCCGTCCCCGCATTCACCACACCCCCGTTCTCTTGCGGGCTCTCTCACGCCAGCTGCTCTTTCCTACCTAGAATAAAAAATCCGTCCCCGCCATTCATCACCCCCGTTCTCTCGCGGGCTCTCGGCGCCTGCTGCTCTTTCCCACCTAAAACAAAAAAATCCGTCCCCCGCAATCGGGGAACGGATCTTTACGAGTAGTTATTCAACTACGTTTGGACGATTAGTAACCTGCGGTCTTCGACGCAGCGTAGCTAATCTTCAAAGCGTTCGCGCGGCGCAACTCCTGCTTAACGTCGGTAATGATACCCATACGGGTTTGATTATCGGCCTTGATGCAGACGGTCATTGCGTTACGGTCAGCCTCGTTGAGCTTATCGCGCTCCGAAGCGATGAAGTCCAAAATGTCCTTTGTAGTACGGTAGCTATCGTTGAGCTGTACCTTCGGTGCGTTACCGAACTTAGCCTGCATAGCCAAGCTCGGGGGACCGATGTGGATAAAGCTAACGAGCGACTTTTTCTCCAATTTCTGGATCTCGGTCGCAGCCGGCAGGCGGTAGCGAACCAGCAGTTCCTGCTCACGCATCTGAGTACTTACCATAAAGAAGAAGATAAGCATAAAGATTACGTCGGGCAGCGACGATGTCGAGATTGCGGGAGTCTCTTTCGAGCCCTTTTTCTTAATTACTGCCATAGTTTATTTACCTCCTACGTTACGCGGTTCAGCCTCTGAGATCTTCAAGGGCACAGCGTCGGTAATCGACTTACGAGCAGCCTCACCCAGATCGGTGAACTCCATACCGTACTTCTCTTTCGAGAGTTCGTTACGAACTTCGTTGAACGCGCGGGTAAGCTCATTCTGTACCATAATGTAAGCCTCATAGCTTGTACCACGGTCATTCTGGAGCGAGATAACGCCCTCAGAAACCGGGTACGACCATTTCGAGCCGTCGGCAAGTTCGATCTCCTTCACCTTCTTCTCGGGAAGAGTCTCCAGATCGAAGGGATTGAGGACGAACTCCTTGGCTTTCTCTTTCAGCTGACGGATATCAATCACTTGATTCTCAGCCTCCTGAGTGCTAACCATAATGTTATTGTTCTGCGAGATAAACACCTTCATAAGGTTACGCTCCTTAATGTCCGAAGGCTTCTGCTCGGTGTTTTCATCGGGCATAGGCGGCAACATACGAGCCAGACCTGAGTCGGTATTCATCGTGGTAGCAACCAGGAAGAAGATCAACAGCAAGAAAGAGATGTCAGCCATTGAGCCGGCATTGATTTCCTGTATTTTTCTTTTATTAGCTGCCATAATTGCTTTTAAGTCAAATTGTTATTTAATAGCAGATTTAACCTCAGCAAACAGTGCAGCCAGCAGAGCAGCAGCCATTGCGAAATAGGTTACATAGATGCTGAAATCCGATACACCCAGAACGAGTTTGTCGTCCATTACGGTGCCGTCGGCCATATTCATCGGGGTGCTTGCGTCGGTCAGAGCGTATGCAATACCGAGCACAACAGCGATCGCGATAATCGACACCAACGAACCCTTCAAACCCGAAGGATTGGTGAAGGTGTTGTAAACTGCGCTACCCAATGCAGCAACCAGACCCAGTGCAAACAGTACATACGTCCAGATGATGATGCCGTTTACATCGGGGTTGCCGGCAGCGTCACGACCGCCTGCGACCATCATAATAACCAACACAACGGTGATGGCCATCATAACGCCCAACAGTATGTTCAATACTTTTTTCATTGTTTAGTTTTTAATATAGGTCGTGATTAATGATTATTTCTTGTTGTAAGCGGTCAGCATATCCAACAGGTTGATCGAGCTATCCTCCATCGATACTACCAACGAGTCGATCTTCGAGATCAGGTAGTTGTAGAAGAACTGCAGGATACAAGCCGAGATCAGACCGAGCAGGGTAGTCAACAGAGCCACCTTAATACCACCTGCAACCATTACGGGCGAGATATCACCAGCTGCCTGGATCGAGTCGAATGCGTCGATCATACCAACGATGGTACCCATGAAACCGAACATAGGAGCTGCAGCGATGAACAGACCTACCCAAGTCAGGTTAGCCTCCATCTGGCCGTTCTGAACCGAACCGTACGATACAACTGCCTTCTCAACTGCGTCAAGACCCTGATCGTAGCGATCCAGACCCTGATAGTAGATCGATGCAACGGGACCGCGAGTGTTGCGGCAAACGTCCTTAGCTGCCTCGATACCACCGTTGTTCAGAGCCTCTTCAACCTTAGCCTCGAACTTCTTGGTGTTGATCGACGAGAACGACAGGAAGAGAATACGCTCTACAACTACTGCCAAACCAAGGATCAAGCAGAGCAAGGGCAGCAACATCCACATCCACGAACCCTCGATGAACTTCTGCTTCAAAACCTGGTGCATAGTCTCACCCTCGATTTCGGTCTCAGCGTCAACAACGGGAGCAGCCTCCTCAGCTACGGGAGCCTCCTCAGCTACCTGCTCAGTTGCAGGAGCCTCAGCGTTAGCGGCCTCAGCGGCCTCCTGAGCAAACACGTTAGCAGTACCAAGGCAAAGCATACCTGCTACTGACAAAGTCAAAAAAAGTTTTTTCATAGTAGATAAATTAAATTAATTAGTTGTTTGTTGTTTGTGTTTTGTTGTTTGTATTTGTTTTAAGTTTCGTTTCTTGTGTCGTGTGCCCTTTGCCAAATCGGTTGCGGGGCGGGGTTTATATCATTTTTTAGTTGGCCCAATAAAAATGTTTCGCGGAGAAAGCGGGATTCGAACCCACGATGCCCTTTTGAGGCATACACACTTTCCAGGCGTGCACCTTAAGCCACTCGGTCATTTCTCCAAATCGCGCCAAGTAGCCTGCGCCTATCGCGCTGACTATCAAAGCAATGAACCTAAATTTTCGCCTTCTACACCTTCTCCGTTCCCGAAAAAACGCATAAAAGACTTGCGAAATATAGCAATAATTTTAATTCTGTGCAACGATTTACGCCGTAATTTCACCTTTTATTGCTTTTCGCAACATTTCGACTGCCTCATCGTGGGGCAATTTTCGACCGAGAATATACATCAACTTAGCCACCGCAGCCTCGGTTGTCGAGTCTGCACCGCATATCACACCTATCTCTTTCAGTCGGCGTCCCGTCTCGTAAATATCCATCGCCACCGCTCCATCGGTACACTGCGTAACGTTCATCACGATCACGCCACGGGCGATAACCTCGCGCAGAATATCGCTGAACCAATCGGCCGTCGGGGCGTTACCCGCACCGTATGTTTCGAGCACAACCGCGTGCAACCCGTAGATACTCAACATCGCGTGCAGGATCTGAGGGCTGATACCGGGGAAGATTTTGACCACCGCCACTCCCGTATCGAGCGACGTAGCAACGCGCAGAGGCTCATTCGGATCACCTGCCGCCTCGGCGATGAACGAATGGTTATATTGAATGCTCACGCCCACCTCAGCCAGCGGAGGGTAGTTGAACGAGCGAAAGGCGTTCAACTGCTCGGCACTATGTTTAATGGTGCGGTTGGCGCGGAAGAGTTGATTCTGGAAATAGAGCGAAACCTCAGGCACAATGGCGCGGCCATTCTCCTTAGCCGCAGCGATCTCGATAGCCGTAATCAGATTCTCGCGGCCATCGGTACGCAGCACGTCGATCGGGATCTGACTTCCGGTGAATACGACAGGCTTGGCCAGATTTTCGAGCATAAAGCTCATTGCCGAGGCGGTGTAGGACATCGTATCGGTGCCGTGCAACACCACAAAACCATCATACGAGGCATAGTTGTCGCGGATCAACTCGGCGAGTCGGCACCAATTTTCGGGACTGACGTTCGACGAGTCGATAATCGGATTCATCGTAATGGCGTCGATATTGACATTCAGGCGACGCAGGGCGGGAAATTCATCGTAGATACCGCTAAAATCGAACGGCACCAATACTCCCGATGCGTCGGTACGCATACCGATCGTACCACCTGTATAGATGATCAGAATCGAAGGTTTCATCTTTGTCCTAACACGTTTCGTTTGTCAAGGTCGGGCTGTCGTGTTGAGCGCACAACCAACAACCGTCTAACAAAGTTAGCAATTATTTTCCGAAAAACAACTATTCGAGCCCAAAAATTCTTTCGGCATTGCGAGTTGTCTGTTCGGCAATCTGCTCCACGGTGCAGTTTGTCAGCTCGGCTACGCGCGTACAGATATAGGGAATGTAGCTACTCTCGTTGCGCTTGCCGCGATGTGGCACGGGGGTAAGGTAGGGACAATCGGTTTCGAGCAGCAGGTCCTCGGGCGACATCTCGCGCACCGTTTCGGCCAGCGCACTCTTCTTGAAGGTCACCACGCCACCAATGCCAAACAGGAAATCGCCACACGCTTTCAGGCGTTTGTAGGTTTCGACGTCCTCCGAGAAGGCGTGAAACACTCCGCGCAGGTGCTCACCACGCTCGCGTGCCGCTGCCGTTTCGCGCTCGATAATCTCGCACATATCACCCCACGCCGCTCGGGTATGAATGGCTACGGGCAGATCCAACTCGGCCGCCAAACGCAACTGCGCCACAAACGCTTCGCGCTGATCCTCAACGTAATCCTGACTCCAATAGTAGTCCAGACCGATCTCACCCACGGCCACGAAACGCGCCCCCTCGGGCGGTTGGCGCAGGAACGCCTCGACCTCTGTCAGCTCCTCTCGCCACGTCGGATTTTCGTTCACTGACGTTGGGTGCAAACCCATCATCGGGTAGCAATTCGCAGGATAGGCACGCGCCAAATCGAGCATACGGGCGTGGCTGTGCGTGTCGATCGCGGGCAGGAGCATACGATCGACGCCTGCCGCCACGGCGCGCTCGACAACCTCCGTGCGATCGTCGTCAAATTCGGGTTCGTAGATATGCGAATGGGTGTCTATTAATCGAATCATACGGGTTGATTATCACATTCTTAGATACATCTTTCCGGGTACTTGTCGGATAGCGCCCGCCAGCTCCAAATTGAGCAGCAGGGCCGCCAGCGTACCCGCATCGAGTGCGGTCAGCTCTTGCAGTCGCTCGATCGAAATGGGGTCCGAGTCGCCAATGAGCGAATAGAGCCCCGCCTCGTCGCGCGAGAGTTCGATCACAGGTTCATTTGCTGAGGGCAGACACGCCTCCTCGTGCAGATCCCAACCCATCTCGGTAACGATGTCGTCAGCCGAGGTTATGAGTGCAGCTTTGCGATTGCGAATCAGCGCATTACAACCCTCGGACGACATATCCGTAACTCGTCCGGGGACGGCCATCACCACGCGATTGTAGCTGTCGGCCATTGCCGCGGTGTGGAGCGATCCTCCCGACGCACCCGACTCGACCACAACCGTACCGCCACTCATCGCTGCGATGATTCGGTTGCGCGGAATGTAGTATCGACCGTTCTGTTTTGTCTGCGAATGGAGTTCGGTAACAATCGCACCTCCCTGATCGACGATCTCACGTGCGAATGCGGTGTGCTGTGCAGGCGTAACGGCAGGCAGAGCGTTGGCAACGACCGCAATGGTCGGCAATCCGTGGCGCACTGCCGAGCGATGGCAATTGACATCGACGCCAAAGGCCAATCCGCTCACAATCGCCAGCTGTGGCACGCGACGCGACAACCCCTCGACCAGACGTTCACACATCGTTACGCCATATTGCGAGATGTGGCGCGTGCCGACCATCGAGAGCGTGAGCCCTCCGAGCGCCTCCGTGTTACCTTTAATATATAATACGTGCGGATAGTCATCTGTTTCGAGCATCAGTGCGGGGAAGGCCTTTTCGGTCGAGGCTATTGGCTCGATACCGTGGCGGGCACAGTAGGTTAGCTCGCGGTCGGCCGCCTTGTGAGTTTTGCGGGCTACGATCTCGCGAGCAACGCTCTCCTGCAACTCGGCACGTCCGACCAATTCGTCCACCGAGGCCGCATAGACCGCCTCGGCCGACCCGAAGGTACGCACGAGATGAACCACAGCGCGCACGCCAATGCGCGACTGCATACTGAGAGCAATATCGTCGATAGTTGCCATAATCGTAAATAATTTAGGTTGGGCGTTGCAGATTGCTCCGCGCCCGATTTACGATTGTAAAGGTACGAAAAATCGGAACGAAAACCGCCTTTGCCGTTCGAAAATTTGCGAAAAACGCGAAAGATTTGCCCGAAAGTTTGGAAATTGAGAAATAAGCCGTATATTTGCAGTCCCGAAATGGAGCAAATGTGGTCTGATGGCCGAGTGGCTAGGCACAGCTCTGCAAAAGCTGCTACAGCGGTTCGAATCCGCTTCAGACCTCTGAAAGGTGCGCTACAAGTGATTGTGGCGCACTTTTTTGTTTCAGAAGATAAATTTACGACCTTTTTTACGCCCTCGTCGGCAAACGCAGAATCTAAATACTTAAAAAAAATTATCGCTCCAACAGTACAATCTCGAAATAAATTTTATATATTTGCACTTAGAATTTGATATTTCGCACATTCGCAACAAAATGTTACTGAATAGCAGTCATAATTTTTGGTGGTGGCGCTCGGGACTTATGGTCGTGGGCGAAGTGCCGGTATACCAAAACAATGATTGATATTGAATACATCTAACATAGCGAAGATCATTTGATTAGACAATCATTTAGGAGGGAAACTTGCAAGACTCACGAAGGCAGGTTTCTCTCTTTTTTTTGCGCCCGAGCAAATCGAAAACAGACAAAAAATAACACACAAAAAAATCGAAACAATGAAAAACGTCCAGAAAAGATTTTTCCTCAGCGAGGAGGAGTTGCCCAAACAGTGGTACAACATTATGGCCGATATGCCCAACAAGCCGCTGCCGCCGTTGCACCCCAAGACGCGCGAGCCGTTGAAAGTCGAGGACCTCGGCGAGATATTCTGTCAGGAGTGCAGCCGTCAGGAGTTGGACCAGACCCACGCGTGGATCGATATTCCCGACGAGGTGCTCGACCACTATCGCAGCTATCGTTCGACGCCGCTGGTGCGTGCGACGGGGTTGGAGCGTGCCCTCGGTACGCCCGCGCACATCTATTTCAAGAACGAGGCGGTGAGCCCTGTGGGAAGCCACAAACTGAACTCGGCACTGCCGCAGGCCTACTATTGCAAGCAGGAGGGCGTGACGAACATCACCACCGAAACGGGTGCCGGGCAGTGGGGTACGGCGGTGGCGTATGCGGCGCAGGTGTTTGGACTTGAAGCGGCGGTTTATCAGGTGAAAATCAGCTACAAACAGAAGCCGTATCGTTGTTCGATGATGCAGTTGTACGGTGCGCAGGTGATCCCTTCGCCCTCGATGTCAACACGTGCGGGAAAGGATATCCTCACGCGCGACCCCAACAATCAAGGCTCGCTCGGCACGGCGATCTCCGAGGCTATCGAGCTGGCGCAATCGACCCCAAATTGTAAATATGTGCTTGGCTCGGTGCTCAACCACGTCGCTCTGCACCAGACCATAATCGGCTTGGAGGCCGAGCGTCAGATGGCACTTGCGGGCGAGTATCCCGATGTGGTTATAGGTTGCTTCGGCGGAGGCTCCAATTTCGGCGGTATCTCGTTCCCGTTTATGCGCCACAATATTTTGGACGGCAAGCAGACCCGCTTTGTCGCTGCTGAGCCCGCCTTGTGCCCCAAATTGACACGCGGACGATTCGAATATGACTTTGGAGATGTGGCGGGTTACACGCCGTTGCTGCCGATGTACACCCTCGGACACGACTTTATGCCTGCCAATATCCACGCGGGCGGTCTGCGCTATCACGGTGCGGGAATGATTGTGAGCCAGTTACTTAAAGATGGAATGATGGAGGCGGTCGATATCAAACAGCTCGAATCGTTCGAGGCGGGTGTGCTCTTTGCGAAGGCTGAGGGTATTGTCCCTGCGCCCGAATCGTGCCACGCCATTGCGGCGGCGATTGCCGAGGCCAAGGAGTGCATTGCAACGGGCGAGGAGCGTGTGATTCTGTTCAATCTGTCGGGTCACGGTCTGATCGATATGTCGACCTACGACAACTACCTTGCGGGCAATCTCGGCAATTTCGAATACACGATGTAGAAGAGCGCCCACACCCACAACAAAAACGAAGAGGTTACTTGCACCACGTGCAGGTAACCTCTTTGCTTTGTTGGCTATACTCTTGCGACCCAATTAATCCTTGTTATAATGGAGGTGGCGTAACCAAAAAAAATCGGGTTGTGTATTGTTGTAATCCTTGTTATAATGGAGGTGGTGCACACCTACAAGTTCCGATAGCGAAAGGTTGGTGCGTTGTAATCCTTGTTATAATGGAGGTGGTGTACACCACGTAGTCTGTAAGTTGTTATAATATAGCCGCTTGCGGCGATATTTGCTTTGAAAAAATAGACCCAAAATTGAAAATCAGCATATCAAGGAGCCATTTTTCCGATCCTATTTGAGCAGATTGTGCGCAAAATAGTCTCTACTTTGTCAAACAAAGTTACGAAAAGTTTTTCATATATGTAACCCCGACCGCACTTTTTTTGACCGACCGATACGGCTACACCTCCACAAAAGCATAAGCCGTTGCCGCTTTGGTCATACCTTTGACAGCGTCGTAGTTCTCGTTGTCGAGATTCTCGGCGATGTAGTCGGTAACCGCCTTGATGGTGCCAAGTTCCTGTACCTTCGGATTCCATTTGTCGATCATAATGGGAAAATCGCTCTCGACAAGCACCTTGAAACGCTTGCCCTTGACCTTCTGCCAGAACTCCATCGGGAATAGGTCGATAATAAGGGTCTGCGTTCCATCTTTCCAATTGATGGTGGGTGTGGTGAACTGACTCACATCATCGGGATTGAGATGTACACCGCTGATCTGCGAGAACCAGATCAGATGGTTGGAACTGCCATTGATCACAAACTCGTAGTTGAAGTCATTCTGCTCATTTACTGCCGTGAACTCAATCTCCGAATCGTTGACGAGCCAACGCGTAGTATTCCCGCAGTTGGTGTGGATTTTCATAAGACCCAAAGCGCTGTAACGTTTCATCTGATCTTTTATAGTGTTAGTCATATCTTTACAATTTTATTAGGTTGGTTATATACTTGTTTTTAATCTTATTGCTGCGAGCGCATATCTCGATACCTGCCGATCGACTATATCTCCTCAAAGAGATAGGTCTTCGCCGCTTTGGTCATACCTACGATAGCACCGTAGTTCTTATTGCGGAGATTCTTCGCAATGTAATCGGTAATCGCCTCTAAGGTGTTAAGCTTCTTCACCGTAGGATTCTTCTTGTCGATCATAATGGGGTAATTACCAACGACAGTTACCTTAAAACGTTTGCCTTGAACCTTCTGCCAGAACTCACTCGGCTTCAGAGTGTAAACATAGTTATGCGACCCATCTTTCCAAACAATAACGGGTGTTGCGATTTGCTTCACATTGTCAGGATTGAGGTGAAAACCGCTGATCTGCGAGAACCAGATCAAATGGTTGGGATTACCATTGATCACAAACTCGTAGTTGAAGTCTTTCTGCTCATTTACTGCCGTGAACTCAATCTCAGTGTCGTGATCTAACCAGCGCATAGTATCTCCGCAAGGGCAGTTAGGTTTCATATAACCCAAAGCGTCGTAACGCTCTACGTCGATTACTCTCAGATTGCCTAAGATGGTTGTCTTTGCCATTGTCGTATAGTTTTTGTGTGTTGTTTGTGTGAGTGATTTAATTTAACGATGCAAAGGTATGACGGGTTTGTGCAATCTATTTGCACAAACTGTTTTTTCTTCAAAATACACAGAAAAGTGCCCCAAAACCTTGCGTATGGGTACTCTTATGTGGCTCTGAGTAGGCTCCTATATGATGAATCTCTTAATAAATATAAGGTGGCGAGTAGATGAAACGCGAATACAACTAATCCAGCAGCGCTTTTTGTGCCAATCGCCTATTCAAGATACCTCACGGCTACGCCCTGCGACTCAGCGTAGGCGATTTCGCTGCGGGTGCTCTCGCCGATATAGCCACCGACATTTATCACAAAAATCTCGTCCGCCATATCGATCTTGCGTTTGTGCATATCGTCGAGCATCGCTTTCGTGCCCTCGGTCCAGACCTCGTCATCACCACTGTGACCGAACAAACCGACGGAGATAACGATGTTGCCTTCGAGTGTCAGCCGCTTTTGGGCTGCTAAAAATTGCTCTTTGAATTTTGTACTCCCGCAGAGGGTGATAACTTTGTAACTGCTTGCCACTGAATTGTTTTGTCGGAGTTCTGCTATGCGGCAGTTGAGGTCGCGTGCGTCGTTGAGGGCGTTCCAAGCGCCGTCCTCGGAGAGCACACCGCGCTTCAACGTCTTTGGAAGTTTGCCCGCAGCGTCATCTTCGAAGTCGCGCCGCCACTCCTCGCTGCCATAATATCTGTCGAGCAACTCGATCTCGCCCTGCACCTCCGCATACCGATCGAGCGCCAGCTCCAAATTCGCCACCGCCGCCTTGATAAGATCGAGCCTGCGCTCCATCTCGCTTATTCGTTCCAATTGATTCTCCGCCATTTACGTGCTGATTAATAGGTGGTTAAACTCGCTCCAACGACTACAACCTCACACCCACCGAGAACTCCAAGTACTCGGCTTTGATGCTGTGTGACTTGATGGCGAAACCCACAAACGTGTCGCCAAGTTTCGGGAAATAGTAGCGTATGCCCGCCTTTTCGTAGTGCCAGCCTCGCTCGCGGTCGCCCGCAGCCTTCGCCTCGGGACCATTGACGCCCTTGTGGCGGTAGGGGTAGGCACCGATGGCCACGTGCACCGCAAAATTGCGCCAATAGACCTCCTGCACAACCGCAATGCCCACCGACAGAGGGCTATACCCGGGACTGCGATCCACCGCCTCGTTGCCGTAGAAAATGCGGTCGCTCGCCTCCAACTCCTTCATATTCGACGAGTAGAACAGATCGACACCAAGTCCCGTCGCATAGCGCATCGAGTAGCGATATAGCGCATCGAAACTGAGCGAAAATTTGGGGTGCGCTTTGAGCTTTGCAGCCGCCTCGGCCTTTTTCACGGGATCGGGCTCGCGCTCCACGTAGGCATTCCACTCGGCCATACAGGTATGCACGCCACCGCCAACGACGATCATATATTGCATACCGCGCTGATAATTACGCTCAAAGCCATATTTGGTGGTGTATTTTTTGTGGTCGTAATCGGACAATCGGTAACGTGCAAAAACACCGACGCCCATACCGTTCAGCGCCTCATTAGGGAGGCTCAGACGACCATTCGAAAAGTGTCGGAACATAAAGTTCACGCCCGTCTCCCAACGCTTGCCGATGTGTAATTTTCCGAACACTCCCGCACCGAAGTAGGCCATAAAAGGCGCACTGAGCCAGTTGTTTCCGGGGTTGTTCACGGGATCATATTTGGCGGGGTTGTATGTGGCGCCGAAGTTCAACAGGTATCCAGCCGAGAAGTGCTCCGTGCGGAGGATCGAACGCTCGAACGAACCATACGCCGAGTAGAGATTCGGGAAGTGTGTCTGGTCGCTGAATTTGAAATTTCCCGTGCGGGCAATCGAAATGCCGATGTCGATCAGCGGAAACCCGAAGGCCTCGGCAAAGGGATTTTGGTTCTCGGGTTTGGTTTGAATACCGACGGCGGCCTCGTAATTCATATAGCCGTATGAGGTGAGATTTGGTCGACTTTTTTCGATGTCGAATCCGTACCACCCCTGCGCCGAAATCGCAAGATCCGAACCGTTGATACTCTGCGCCTTAGCCGAACTCGCAAAGCCCACGCTCAGACAAAAAATAGCAATAATATAAGTAAAAAAATTCTTCATAATTTGATGTTTGCTGATACAGAATATTTACTTTCCGATGCAAGAGTTGGAAAATTCTGAGTATCAATTGGTTAAATATAGCTCGAACGAATATTGAGCCGAAAAATTCTGTGCAATTGACAGAAAATGGCATAACTCATTATTACATAGCATATTGCATTTTATATCTCCATTTATTTCACCAAAACTCATTTTTTTCTCTTTTTCTTTAATTTTTTTTTGCGTTTTATACTTTTTTAACACTAATACACAGCAAATATACCGTTTTTTAGTTGAAAAATCGACTCCTACAAAAGAAAAAAGGACTTGCTCATAAATTTGCCATTTCAGCAGATTTATAACCGATGAATGTCACTCTAAGGTGTTTTGATCACCTGCGAAATTATAGGTTTAGTTTAGTTCTTGTATATATATACTAAGGATTTAAACTAAACCACTTTTTACTCTGGTTCTTTTTCTTTTGGTGGCTATATCTTTACATGTGATTCACTTGGATGCCATCTGATGGATGAAAATTAGGATTTGAATCATAAAACAGTAAATATTTGAACAGAAAAAGAAGAACAAACTCTTTTATTGTTCAAAATATTACTATCTTTGCATTATGAATAGGCAATTAAAGGAAATAGGAGCAATCCCTATAACGTCTTCTATCATCGAATCGTTATACCCAGAACTCAAGTCAGCAGACAAGAAGGTTGTTTGGCTTGAGAAGAATGGATATATTATAAGATTGAAGAGGGGGCTCTATGTTGTCAATCCTGAACATTCTAGAAAGACACTTTCAAATGAATTGATAGCAAATCATCTTTATGCTCCTTCTTACATCTCTATGTCCACTGCGTTGCGATATTATGGTTTGATTCCAGAGGCTGTGTACACGCATCAATCCATGACGGTAAAGCACTCTCGAAGTTTTCAGACTCCGATTGGGAATTATGACTACAAGTATATTTCCCGAGATGCTTTCTCTGTGGGAGTAAGAAGTATGCATAAGGGCGAATATGCTTTCTTAATAGCATCACCCGAAAAGGCTTTGTGCGACCTGATTGCAAATTCTTCCAAGGTCAATCTGCGCTTTTTGAAGGATGTGGAAAACTATCTTGAGCATGACATCCGAATGGACATGGATGAGTTCTATAAGTTTGACGCAACTATTTTTGAGGAGTATATAAAGGTAGGCAAGAAGGCCGACTCTATTGCAACTGTATTAAAGTTTCTGAGACGATGAAGAATGAAATTTACGATAGCATGTTGTCACGTTACGACCTGACGACAGAGCAGAATAAGCGAAACGCTATATTTGAAGTAAACCAACAGGTAATTCTTGCAGGTTTGTATAGTGGTGGATTTTTTGAATCCGCAGCATTCTATGGCGGAACTTGTCTGAGAATCTTTCACGGGTTGCAACGTTTCAGTGAAGATATGGACTTTTCTCTGCTGGCACAAGACGATGCGTTTGATTTCAGTAAATATTTCCAACCAATTGTAGATGCATTTGCATTGGTAGGCCGTGAAGTTGAGATCAAGAAGAAGGACAAGAAGAACTTCGGCAAGGTTGAGTCTGCCTTCTTGAAGGACAATACCGATGTATATGATGTAATGTTTCAAACAGAGAAGTCTATAAAAATCAAGATTGAGGTTGACACTTGTCCTCCATTGAATTTCAAGACAGAGCAAAAACTATTATTGCAGCCTCATTCTTTCATGACTCGTTGCTTTACATTGCCCGATTTGTTTGCCGGCAAGATGCATGCCCTGGTATATCGTGCGTGGAAAAACAGAGTCAAGGGACGCGACTGGTACGACTTTGAGTGGTATGTGCGCCATAATGTACGACTTGATTTTACACACTTGGCAGAAAGATGCAAGCAGTTCAACAATGAGGAAATCACTCTGGAGTTATTTAAGGAAAAACTTATAGAGCGACTTTCTACTGCTGACATTAAGCAAGTAAAAGAGGATGTATTACCATTCGTTCGCAATCCGAAAGAACTTGACATTTGGTCAAATGACTATTTTGTTCAGTTGGCTGAGATGGTGGGATTTGATTCGTAGCATTCAGAATTTACTTGATCAACCAAGTATGTCTACATTCTTGAGCATCATTTATCCTTTATTGAGTATCATTTCTGCTCATTTCAAGGAAAAACAAACTCGTAAATGCTGAAAAGTGCTTCACTAATAACGTCTTGTGCAAAATTTTAATTACTTTTGCATAGATAATTACTCATTAACAGAAAAGAATGAACAATTATTCAATGACATACAGTCTTTTAGATAGTTGCGGAAATCACTCGATTTCAGCAAAATATGTCGTGGATAATTTGCTTATGTGCGGAATTCGTGTAAACACACACACACACATTCTCATCGCGCGTATTTTATAGAAAATATATTAAATACCAAAGAGTTAGCAATTCCTTTTTCTACGGTTTTGCTAACCGTTTCCTCAGACTTTTATCTACGCAATGGTGCTCCGCCCCTCCGTGTGGCGGCTGCCGAAGCATTGCATTATCATATTACGACGTTATCGGTCGGCATTCATCGTGCCTTTTCCGAAACGTCGTATTTTATTTGATTCAATTAGCAACAAGATAAATTACAAAAATCAAAAGATATGAAAAGTAAAGAGATTTTTTACGAGCCTCCTATGGTAGAGGTAAT
>JAFTOX010000017.1 GCA_017463585.1 Rikenellaceae bacterium
CTTTCAAAAGATTTGTCTACCTTTGTGCTCGTAGTTAGTTGGCTTAATTACGACCTTCATGTAGTCTCCTATGTAGAATTTCGTAATTTTCGTAAAAACTAACACTGAAAATCAGTGAGTTAAAAATAAAGCCTGTCTAACCATCGGATAGTTCCCTTTTTTATTATTATATTTGTAGAGTTGAAAGTTCTGTTTTCACGATCATAAACTAAAAAACTATATCACAATGAAACGAATCCTTATGCTTATGTGCGCCGTTGCAATGGTCGTAGTGCCCGCATCGGCTCAACGTCTTGAAATCGGTCGTGGCGAGCGCGCCACAACCCAAACCGCACGCCACTCGATCACGGGTGTGGCCGATCCCGACGCTACACTGACGGTCAATGGCAAGCAGTTCCCCGTCTATCCTACGGGCGGTTGGGCTGCCGAGGTGATGCTCGAAGAGGGCAAAAATAGCGTGTCGGTGGTTGCCGTTTCGAAGGCCGGCCGCGTCGAGAAGAACTTCGATATCGAACTCACGAAGCGTCCCGAAAAGGAGCCTCTGACGGGTATCAAATTGCTCGAATGCAGCACCGTTCCCGCTGACATCAAGGCAGTTACCGCAGGCGAGCGCATTGCTCTGCGTGCCGTAGGCACGCCTGGTTGCAAGGTGTCGATCGTCGGTGGTTGCGAACTGACGGAGGTCGAGGCAGGTGTTTATCAGGGTCTGATCACCGCAAAGAAGGATTGCAAGGTGTTGGCTGAGCCGTTGCAGTTTAAGATCGAGGGTAAAGATGGCTCGGCGACCCTCACGATGAAGGAGGCGATTGAGGTTATCGATCCCAATGCTCCCGTGATGTTGCGCACCGTTGGCGATCTGCCCTACCTGAACTATGGTTTGGGTACCGATCGTCTGGGTGGCTCGAAGATCGGACACATCACCGAAGGCATTCTGCTCGAAGCAGTTGGCAAGGTGGGCAATCAATACAAAGTTCGTCTATCGAAGAATCGCACCGCCTACATTCCCGCTTCGTGCGTCGAGGTGCAGCCCGCAGGTACGCTGCCCGCACAGTCGTTAGTTGGCTCGTGGAGCGTTCGCGGTGGCAAGGAGGCTGATGTGGTACGTGTTTCGCTCACGGAGCGTCTGCCCTTCGCTACGTTCCATCAGTTGGATCCCGCCCGTGTGGTGGTCGATATTTTCGGAGCTGTTGCCAACACTTCGTGGCTGACCCAATACCCCGAAACCAAGAACGCAATCAAAAGCGTCGATTACGAGCAGGTCGAGGAGGATATTTTCCGCGTCGTGATTACGCTCGACCACAATGCACATTGGGGACACTCGGTACGCTACGAGGGTAACTCGCTCATTATCCGCGTGAAGGCAGCGCCGAAAGCCTCGTTGCGCGGTCTGCACGTAGCGATTGATGCGGGCCACGGTGGTCCGTACAAGGGTGCTGTGGGTGTTGCAGGTGTCGAGGAGAAAGACGTCAATCTCGACTTGGCTCATATGCTGCGCGAGGCACTCGAAAAGCGTGGCGCAAAGGTTACGATGACCCGCACCGAGGACGTTAATGTCGATATGAGCGACCGCGTGCTGATGTTGCGCAAGGCCGATCCCAATATGATGATCTCGATCCACTGCAACGCCGGTGGCTCGCCGTTGAAGCCCCTCGGCACAAGTACCTACTACCGCCACCCGGGTTTCCAGCCGCTCTCGACTGCCGTTTTGAAGCGCGTTTTGGAGCTGGATATGAACAACTTCGGTAACATCGGCAGCTTCAACTTCATTCTCAATTCGCCCTACGAGTATCCCAATATGTTGCTCGAAACGTTGTTCATCTCGGCACCCGCTGAGGAGGCTCGTCTGGTCGATCCCAAGTTCCGTCGTGATCTGATCGACCGCGTGGTGAAGGGTATGGAGGACTACCTGAAAGAGTACGCTAAGTAATTCACGCTCACTATGAAACGTTCGATAATATTGTTTGCCACGCTGCTGATCGCCTCGGCAGCGTCGGCACAACACTACTACCAAGACGCCAAAAACCCCGACATCACTCGCCACACGCTCCACAACTCGTCGCAGCGTGTCGAATTTGTGTTGCCCGAGGTCAATGGCTATACGATCTACAAGGCCGATCTGCACACCCACTCGATCTACTCGGACGGCGACTGCACGCCCGAATTTCGTGTGCGCGAGGCGTGGTATGACGGTCTGGACGTGTTGGCTATCACCGAGCACGTCGAGTATCGTCGCCACGAGGGTAATATGATCAAGGCGTTGGGCGGAATCCTCCCCGAAGGCACTAAGGCTCAGAATCATAACATTATCAACAAGGCGGCCGACGAGCGTGGTATTGCCTCGGATTTGAATCTGCCCGTCGAGCTGGCACGCAAGACCGCAAAGGGCTACGGGCTGACCATTATTTCGGGCGTAGAGATTACTCGCACGCCCGAGACCATCGGCCACTATAACGCTCTCTTTACCACCGACAACAATGCAATCTACGACGCCGATCCCGCCGAGTCGATGCGTAAAGCTCGTGCGCAGGGGGCTCTCATTATGCACAACCACCCCGGCTGGCGTCGCACCTCGCTCGAACAGACCGAGGCCGAGCGTGGGTTCTATGCTGCGGGGTTGATCGATGGCGTGGAGGTGATGAATGGCTCGTCGTTCTACCCGCTGGCGATCGATTGGGCGCACGAGGGCAAGCTGTTCGTGTCGTCGAATACCGACATTCACGACGCTACGGCCGAGACCTATCGTATCAATGGCGTTCGCCGCAATATGACTCTCATCTTCGCTAAGGATCAGTCGGTTGAGTCGTTGCGTGAGGCTATCGCTGCACGTCGCACCCTCGCCTACTCGCTCGGCACGGTGGCTGGCGACGAGACTCTGCTGCGCGATCTGTTCCTCGCCTCGATGCAGATGCGCGTGGTGGCTGAGGCCTCGAATGGCGTCAAGACCGTCGCGCTGACCAATATGAGTTCGGTGGCATACGTATTGCGTTACGGCTCGGGTAATCCCGTGGTTATCAACCCCTTCTCGACCCGCACCGCCAAGACCAACAAGGAGGGCGTATTGCGTTTCACGGTCGAGAATATGTGGTGCGGCAGCGACGCTCAGCTTAAAATTGAGGTACGCCCGTAGGAGAGATTCACAATTTACAATTAAAAAAACGCACTCCGACGTGGGGTGCGTTTTTTGTTTCTCTCAAAGCAATTTTCAATCAAAAAAAGCCGACCGCCCTTTCGGGTGGTCGGCTTGCTTTCGGAGTGGGGCGGTTGTTTCTGAAAAACCCCTACGGGTCCTACCTGCAAAACAACTCTCGGTCGGTGCGCTTAACGTTTCACAACGTGCGACCCCTCGCTGGCCTCCTCCATCACATTCATTTGACCAAGCGTAAGTGCCTAATGCACTTACGTATCTACTCCTCGTCCTTGTTGTCGCGGTAGTAGAGCTTGCCAGCGAGGAACTCCTCGGTAGCGATGATCGACGGCTTCGGCAGACGCTCGTAGTAACGCGAAATCTCGATCTGCTCACGATTCTCGAAGGTCTCCTCCAACGAATCGCTGCTGCTCGAAAAATCGGCCAACTTACGGTTGAGCTCCTGCTTCATCTCGGCTGCGATCTGGTTTGCTCGACGCGAAATGATGTTGAGCGACTTGTAGATGTTACCCGTCGGCTGGTCCAAATCGACCAACTTACGAGTCTTGGTGTTGTTGGGAATGTTAGTTAACTTCAGATCCATACTGTTTTTGTACTTCTGATTTGTTATTTTGTAGTGTTCTCTGAGTTTTCGTCAGTTTTGTTCTCGTTCTGGTCGCCAAACTTAGCCAGATACTTCTTTGCCTCCTCCTGCATACGGGTCAGTTCCTTGACGTGCTTGCTCTCGGGGAACTCGGCAACGAACGAGTAGTACGAGTCCATCATCGCCATATAGCGGTCGCGCTGCAACGACTCAATCGAGTTGTGCGCCAGCTCATACGACGACTTGACGATCAAGTACATCAACTCCTCGCGGTGGGGCGAATCGGGATACTTTTTCAGGGCATTCTTCAACGCCGGAACAGCCGACTTGTAGCGACCGATCGTGTAGTAGGTTTTGGCATTGATGAAGACCTTATCGTACTGTTTTTGAGTCAATTCACGGATCATCTGCTCGAATGCTGCACGGCGTGTCGAGTTGGGATAGCGACCCAAGTACTCGTGGATAGCCGTCAGAGCCTGCGTGGTCATCGTCTGGTCACGCTCGGGATCGGGCGACATATAGTAGTAGCTCAACGCATACATACCCTCGACATCTTCGAGGAAGGGGCTGCGGGTGAACTTACGACGGAAATCGTCGAGCAACTCGGTGCTGGTCGAGAAGTCGTCGTTCTTGAAGTTTGCATAGGCGGTGTAGTACGCCAGCGAGTCCTCGCGCATCGTACCCACGAAGTAGGGCTGCACCTGCTCGAAGCACATAATTGCACGGTTGTACTTCGCCGCGTCGAGCATAGCCAGACCCTCAGCATATATCTTATCGTTGTCGCCACTTTTGAGCAGCTTGTTAAACGGGCCGCAGGCGGTGTTTGCCAAAGCGATGGCGCACACGGTAAGCAGCATCAAAATCGATCTTTTCATCTTCATCAATCAAATAATTACAGCGCATTGTAACGCTACAACCGCGCAAAGTTATACATTTTTAACGAGCCAAACAAAAATATATTATACCCTTTCGACGAATTAATTTCATAATCAGCTATTTTTTGTCGAGAAAGGGGCGAATGAGGGTTGCGAAATGATGGGTATAAATACGTATTTGTATTCGAATTTTGACACAAAGTGTTCCGATTCGTACAGAATTGTTGTAAATTTGTGTGTTTTATGGAGAGGTAATGCTAATCCGCAAAGCAAACTTTTTTTTGAAGAAATCGTTTAACATTAAAATTTATAAAAGACAATGACTGATATTTTTGAACGCTTGAAGAAGAGTGCCGGTGGTCCTATCGGTATGTATCAGAAGTATTCGCACGGCTACTTCTCGTTCCCGAAACTCGAAGGCCCTATCGGCCCCCATATGAAGTTCCGCGGTAAGGAGGTTTTGAACTGGAGCTTGAACAACTACCTCGGTCTGGCTAACCACCCCGAGGTGCGCGAGGCTGACGCTAAGGGCGCTATCGATTTCGGTATGGCTGCTCCGATGGGTGCACGTATGATGAGCGGTCAGACCGTTTATCACGAGCAGTTGGAGCGCGAGTTGGCCGCTTTCGTTGGTAAGGAGGACGCATTCCTGCTCAACTTCGGTTATCAGGGTATGGTGTCGATCATCGACTGTCTGCTGACCCCCCGCGACGTTGTGGTTTATGACGCTGAGGCTCACGCTTGTATCATCGACGGTCTGCGTATGCACAAGGGCAAGCGTTTCGTATTTGGTCATAACGATATGGACAGCCTGCGCTTGCAGCTGCGCCACGCTACCGAGCTGGCTGAGACGCAGAATGGCGGCGTGCTGGTTATCACCGAGGGTGTATTCGGTATGAAGGGTGATCTGGGTAAGCTGGACGAGATCGTGGCTTTGAAGAGCGAGTTCTCGTTCCGTCTGCTGGTTGACGACGCTCACGGCTTCGGTACGATGGGTGAGGGCGGTCGCGGTACCGCTTCGCACTTCGGCGTAACCGATGGCGTTGATGTTCTGTTCAACACCTTCGCTAAGTCGATGGCAGGTATCGGTGCTTTCGTTGCATCGCACAAGTGGCTGGTTGACCTGCTGCGCTACAATATGCGTTCGCAGCTCTACGCTAAGAGCCTCCCGATGCCGATGGTAATGGGTGCTTTGAAGCGCCTTGACCTGATCCGCAAACACCCTGAGTATCAGCAGAAATTGTGGGAGATCACCAACGCATTGCAGAGCGGTCTGCGCGAGCGTGGTTTCGATATCGGTGGCACGCTGTCGCCCGTAACCCCGATCTATATGAAGGGTTCGGTACCCGAGGCTTGCAACTTGGTTGTCGATCTGCGCGAGAACCACGCTCTGTTCTGCTCGATCGTGGTTTACCCCGTGATCCCGAAGGGCGAGATGATTCTGCGTATCATTCCCACGGCGGCTCATACGTTGGAGGACGTTCAGTACACTTTGGACTGCTTCTCGTCGATCCGTTCGAAGTTGGAGAATGGCGAGTACGACAAGCCGATGCCCAATATGGCCGACTAAATCCGACTCACCTCGATAAACGAAGGGCTGCGTTTCGACGCGGCCCTTTTTTTGATTCACAATTAATCCTGCTACGCAGGCTTTTCCTCCTTCGCGCCTCAGCCGAGTTCGAGCTACCGCTCGACTCCGCATTCGGCTTGGCGTCGGTTCACAATTCTCAATTCTCAATTCTCAATTATTGACTTTGCTTTCAACAAATGCACACTCGCATAGCGAAAATTTGAATAATTTTTGTTAGCTTTGCGGAAAATAGAACAAACCAAAAACTTTGATAGATTATGAGAACAAAGACTTTGATTCTTTCGATAATGTTGTTGCTCGTGGCTGGCGTCACCGAGGCAAAGAAGGTACGCGTGGTTGCACACCGCGGCTATTGGAACACCGAAGGCTCGTCGCGCAACTCGATCAGCGCACTCAACAATGCGATGACGATCGGCGCGTATGGCACTGAGTTTGACGTGAATATGACCGCCGACGGCGTGTTGGTCGTACACCACGACGCCAAGACATCAAACGGCTTGCAGATCGAGAAGATCACCTTCGCCGAGCTGCGCGAGAAGGCTCCCAAACTCTCGAATGGCGAGTTGATCCCCACGCTCGACGACTACCTCACAACGTGGAATCACAACAAAAAGACCAAGCTCGTTTTCGAGATCAAACCCCAATCGACCCCCGAGTTCGAGACCCGTATGGTCGAGGCTTGCTTGGAGGCTCTGCGCAAATATCAGGTAACCGACAAGCAGGTTGAGTTCATCTCGTTCAGCTACCACGTTTGCAAGGAGTTGAAGCGTCTGCGCCCGACGGCTGTGGTGCTGCCGCTTTCGACTGCCGAGGCTGAGCCCGAGCAGATGTTCAAGGACGGTATGGACGGTTTCGACCTGCACTACAACGTGCTGCGCGAGCACCCCGAATGGGTTGAGCTGGCAAAGTCGCAGAAGAAGATCGTCAATGTTTGGACCGTTAATCAGGAAGATGTGATGCGCGAGATGATCAATCTTGGCGTCGATTACATCACCACCGACGAGCCCGTGCTGCTCAAACAGGTGATCAAGGGCAAGAAAAAGTAGTCCGCCGAACGACACGGAAACAACACACGAAAACCGCCTAAAAAACGCCTGATCGGATTGTCAGAGTGGGCGTTTTTTCGTTGTTGAGCGTACGAATTTGGCGACCAAATATGTAAATTTGCAGTCGCAAAACTCAATTCTCAAACAATGCAAAAACTCAAAGGTACAATCTGGGCGCTCGTTTCGTCATCGACCTTCGGACTGATCCCCCTGTTCTCGCTACCCGTGCTGACGTGTGGCGTGGGGTTGGATTCGCTGTGCTTCTATCGTTTTGCCTTCGCCACAGCCGCAATGGGAGCATATATGTTACTGAGTGGGCGCTCGTTACGCATTTCGTGGCGGGAGCTGGCGACGGTAGCCGTGCTGTCGGTTTTCTATGGCTCGACGTCGATGTTCCTCACCTCGTCGTACGAATTTATCCCCAGCGGGATCGCCACAACAATCCACTTCCTCTATCCCGTATTGGTTACGACGATAATGATTGTAGGCTTTGGCGAGCGGGCGTCGTGGTGCGTCTTTACGGCGGCAGCAATGGCCATCGGAGGCGTCTATCTACTGAGCGGGTCGAGCGAGGGCGCAACGATCCAACTGCGTGGTATTGTGTCAGTTCTCATCACGGTTGTAACCTATGCGACCTACATCGTCGGCGTCAATCGCTCGGCGGTCAAGGATATGGAGGGGCGCAAGATGACCTTCTACGTATTGCTCTGCACAGCGATACTCTTTTATATGAATTTGGTGGTGCGCCACGGGGGTACAATCGACCCCATTCCCGACACAGGAGCGTGGGTGCGACTGCTGCTATTGGCGTTGGTGCCTACCCTACTCTCGGATCTGGCGTTGATCTATGCTATTCAGATGGTCGGCTCGACCACCACGGCCATACTCGGTTGTATGGAACCTCTGACGGCGGTTGTGATCGGCATTGTCTGCTTTGGCGAGCGTTTCGGGGCGTTGCAAGCGGCAGGTGTAGTGGTTGTGCTGGCGGCTGTGGTGCTGGTGATTATGGCCGAGCGGTGGGGTCGTAAACCGTTGCGCGAGTTGCTCGGTTGGGCACAAGGCGAAAAATAGCAGTCGGCACGCTTGTAATTCGAAAAGAAATTGTTAAATTTGTCAAAACTAAAAAACATTGATACCTATGAAACTTCGTAATCTGATCACCACTGCGATGGCCGTTGCCCTCGCAATCACATCGATAATGCCCGCCGAGGCTTGTACGTCGGCCGTTATTTCGGGCCGTGCGACCAAATCGGGTCGTCCGCTGTTGTGGAAGCACCGCGACACGGGCACCGAGTGGAACCACATCGAGCACTTCAAGGGCGAGAAATATGCCTTTCAAGCGCTGGTAAATTCGAAAGACGAGAGCCGCAAAGAGGCGTGGGCAGGTGCCAACGAGAAGGGCTTCGCCATTATGAACACCGCCTCGTACAATATGAAACCCGACTCGCTCAAATATCTGCCCGAAAATGAGGGTATCACGATGAAGGCGGCACTTGGCGTCTGCGCTACGGTCGATGAATTTGAGGAGTTTATCAAAAATATGCCCCTGCCCCGCGCTTTGGAGACCAATTTCGGCGTGATCGACGCTGAGGGTGGCGCGGCCTATTTCGAGGTTTGGGACTATGGCTATACCAAATTCGACGTCAATGACGTGGCACTCGCTCCGAACGGATACATCATTCGTTCGAACTACTCGTTCTCGGGAGTGCAGGACGAGGGTATGGGCTACATTCGCTACCAAAATGCTGAGTATCTGATTCATCGCGGTTACGCTGCGGGCGAGTTGTCGGCTGAGTGGATCTTTGCCAACCCCTCGCGTTCGTTCTTCAACGCAATTCTCGATAGCGATCTGATGACCGAAGGCGGTCGCCCCGAAAGCGGCTGGGCTATTGATCAGGACTATATTCCGCGCAAATCGTCGAGCGCCTCGGTGGTAGTCGAGGGCGTTGTTGCCGGCTCGAATCCCGACGCTACGACCATCTGGACCGTGCTGGGCTATCCTCCTTGCAGCTACGCAGTTGCATCGTGGGTGAAGGCAGGCGATAAGATCGCCGCTCCGATCGCAGTCGACTCGGAGGGCACCGCTCCCGTCAATCGTATGGCTGTGGCTTTGAAGCGTAAGGTCTTCCCCGTAACGCGTGGCAATGGCAGCAAGTATATGCGTACCGACGTGATTGCCAAGGCAATAGACGCACTGCGTCCCTACGAGCAGCAGTCAATTGCAACGGCAGCAGACGTGCGCGACGCGATTGCCAAAGAGGGCTTCTCGATGAAGAAAATCGAGGCATACAACAATGCCGTAAAGACGATGATGCCCGACGAAAAGTGGATCGTGTTGCAGGTAAAATAGCGCGTAGAGAGGCCTCAGCGATTGTTTGAGGCCTCTTTATCGAAAAAATTATCATAAAATTTTGGTGGAACGAAAAATAGTTCTTACCTTTGCACACCGTTCGAGAGAACCTCGGACTTAAATGGTGGATGTAGCTCAGTCGGTTAGAGCACTGGATTGTGGTTCCAGGTGTCGTGGGTTCGAGTCCCATCTTCCACCCCAACGATTGCAAAGCCTTGCCTGTGAGCAAGGCTTTTTTTATTTGACACCACGCATTGGCAAATTTCTTGTATAATTTTCACTTATATATTCATCAAAAAATATAATCGCAGATTTATGCACAAAGTGGTATCAATTCCGATTTTTATGCTTATCTTTGCAATACAGAAAAACAAACAAGAAGTTAAACAATTAAAAAGTATAAAGCTATGTTAAGTCAGAAATTACAGGACGCTATCAATGCGCAAATCAATGCCGAGTTGTGGTCGGCTTATCTCTACTTGTCGATGTCGATGGACGCTGCCGACAAGGGTCTAAAAGGTGTTGCTAACTGGTTCTACGTGCAGTGGAAGGAGGAGCAGGATCACGCTCAGATCTTCATCAACTATCTCCAATCGCGTGGCGCACGTGTAGTGCTCGCTCCCATTGCTGAGGTGAGAACCGAGTGGGATTCGGTGTTGGAGATGTATGAGGAGACGCTCAAACACGAGAAGGTCGTTACTTCGTTGATCAACAACCTCGCTAACATCGCCGCTGAGGAGCGCGACCACGCAACCGCAAATATGCTCATCTGGTTCGTTGATGAGCAGATCGAGGAGGAGGAGAGCGCACGCGACATCATCGATCAGCTGAACCTGATCGAGGGCAACAAGCTCGGTTTGTATATGCTCGACAAGGAGTTCCAGACTCGTACCTACACTCAGGCATCGCCTTTGACAACCGCGGCTGAGTAACTCTCGGTGTGATTGCGGGTCAGACCGCTCACACTCCACAAACAAACCCGCCTATCTCGCTGAGATAGGCGGGTTTAATTTTCAATACTGAGGTTAATTAACGCACCGAAAATGCGAACGATATAGTGCGGTCGTAACGCTCGCCGCGACGAAGTACCGACGTGGGGAACGACGGGTGGTTGGGAGCGTCGGGGAAATTCTGACACTCGATCGCAACACCCGCATAGTCGTGATACTTATACGCGCCCTTGCCCATTGGGCTATCATCGAGCCAATTACCCGTATATACCTGAACAGCAGGCTGATCAGTCGCAACCGTCATCACACGTCCCGACTTGGGGTCGTACAACTCGGCAGCACAACGCAGTTCACTCTCTGCGCCGTCAATCACCCAGCAGTTGTCGTATCCCTTGCCATAGCGTAGCGCATCGAAATCCGCCTCGATACGGCTGCCAATGACCTGTGGCATAGTGAAATCCATCGGGGTGTTTGCCACCGCTTGGAGCTCGCCCGTAGGTACCAGCGACGGATCGGTCGGCAACCAGCGCGACGCCCACAAACGCATCTGATGGTCGAGCGCCGAGCCCGTGTCGTGTCCCGACAGGTTCCAATATGCGTGGTTGGTCAGATTGAGCACCGTTGCGCCATCGGTCGTTGCCGAGATATTGAGCGCCAAGCAGTTATCATCGTTCCACGTATATTTTGCCACCACGTCCAATGCCGACGGAAAACCTGCGTGTCCATCGGCGCTATGCAGACTAAACACCACACTCTCGCCCTCAATCGAGGCTGTCCAGAGTTGATTTGCAAAGCCATCGGGACCACCGTGAAGATGGTTCGGGCCGCAATTAACGGGAACCTCATACGCTACGCCATCGAGCGTAAATCGACCTGCCGCGATACGATTGGCGTATCGACCGGGGATCTTACCCATACAGGGACCATCGCCCACATAGTCGCGCGGATCGTCGTACCCGAGCAACACATCGGCCATTGCCCCCTCGCGATCGGGCACAACCACCGAGGTAATTCCCGCACCCACGTTGCACAGTTCGACATAGGCTCCTGCGGCGTTGGTCATACGAAAACGACGCAGCGTACCCTTTTCGTGTTCGATCGATGTCAGTTCTTCAATCTTTGCCATATCAAATTTATTTTCAATCGTTTACATTCTGCGAAGCATACTCTTCGGGCGCAATTTCGACCACAAACAGAGGCTTACCCGAGGGGTTGCCATAGAGATAGTGCAACTCGACGCCCAGCACAGACAACGCCGCCGAGCCTCGCTCCTCGCGCAGTCGCTCGGGCAGGGTCGTGCGCATATACTCGATCATATCGGCTCGCTCCGCAGCCGACAGTGAATCGAGCGCAAGAGTATAGTGGTAGCGCAACGTCGTGGGCAGCTGATATGAGGCCGAATCGAGGCGCGTAATCTCGTCCACCTCGATCGGCGCCAGCGCATTGACTGACTCGACCGTCGTGCGCAAAACCTCCTCGCGGTCGGGCTGTTCTCCGCAACCCGACAGGCACACCACTGCGTTTATCGCCCACGCAACGCAAGCGACTATCTTCGTGATTTTCATCTTATTAGAACGGCAGGTCGTCAAACTGATCGCCACCTGCCGGCATTGCTGGTTCAGCCGTTTCGAAGGGAGGCAGATCGGGAATTGGTGCTGCGGCGGGTTGCTCGGGCTGCACCTTCTGGATACGCCAAGCACGCACGTCGGTATACCAACGACCGTTATACTCGCGCGACTCGATATTGACCGAAACGTTCAACTTGTCACCCACTTGCAACGAAGCCGCGTCCTGTGCACGGTCGCCAAAGAAGGTCACGCACACCTTGCGCGAAAACTCATCGGGCAGCTCGAAAACCACCTCCTGCTTCTGCCACTGACCGCGAGCCGAAGTACCCGACTGCGGAGGCAGAATTCTGTAAACTACACCTACAAAATCCATAATTTATTATTCTTCAACTATTTGTATACTCAAAATCAGATCACCCTGACGCAGATCGTCCAGCACATCAAGACCCTCAACGACCTTACCGAAGGCGGTATGCACGCCGTCCAGATGCTGGGTATTCATTCGGTTGTGGCAGATAAAGAACTGCGAGCCACCCGTATTACGTCCACGGTGAGCCATCGACAGCACACCTCGATCGTGATATTGACGCTCGGCCGAGGTCTCGCACGGAATGGTGTAACCCGGACCGCCCGTACCGTCACCGAACGGGCAACCACCCTGCACCACGAAATCGGGGATCACACGGTGGAAGGTCAGACCATCATAAAAACGTTTCTCGGCCAGCGAGCAGAAGTTCTCGACCGTAATCGGGGTCTCCTTCTCGTACAATTCGGCCTTCATATCACCCTTTTCGGTGCTTATCAGTGCATATTTCATTGTCGTAAATATTTTTATTGGTAATCATACAAAGGTACAAAATTATCGCTAACCGCGAAATCGTTTTTCGCGGAAAATAGGATAACTTTTTACGTTTTTATGATATTTTCGTGCTCGCCGCCCGCCGCCTCTACAAGCGACCCTGCGCCGCATAGCTGAAATGCGACCCGCGAGCAATGATGATGTGATCCAACAGTCGGATATCGAACAGCGCTGCCGCCTCCTTCAAGCGCTCCGTTACGCGGTCGTCCTCCCCGCTCGGCTGAGCCGATCCCGATGGGTGATTATGAACGACAATAATCTGAGGCACAAGCAATTCCAGCGCACGCTTAACCACCAGACGATGATCGACAACCGTACCCGAGACGCCTCCCTGGCTCACACGTCGGCTATCGACCACACGATTCGACGCCGTCAGGTAGATCGCCCAGCACTCCTCGTGCTGCAACCCCTCCATACGCGGAGCGAACATTCGACGAATATCGTCGCTCGACTCGACCGTCTGCACCTGCTCGCTCTGCTGAGCCGACACTCTCCGACCCAACTCCGCAGCCGCAGCGATCCTCTCGGCACGACGCAGACCCAAGCCCGCCGTCATTCTCAAACGGGCAATCTCGTCGCTGCAAACCGCCGACAACTGACCGCCATACTCCTCCAAAAGACGCTCAGCATCGGTCGTCGCAGCCGTCGCCGTATCCTCGCCCATAACCACAGCCAGCAACTCCGAATCGCTCAACGATTCGACGCCACGTGCCGCAATTCGTTCGCGGAGAGTCAGTCCGTCATCTTTATACATAGCTTTGAGTATTAGTGTTTTGCAGCAAAACGATCGAACTCTTCGAGCAGTTGATCGCCAAGATCGTTATCCGAGATAACCTTCCAAACCGAGGCCGACGCTCGTTGCTCGGCCTGCTTCTTCGACTCGCCCGTGCCGTGCCCGACATCGACACCGTCGATCACAACCGTCGAAAGAAAAACGGGGTGATTGTCCGAATACTCGGCGTCGTGCACCGTACGGAACGTAATCGGCTGGCGGCTCTTCTGGCACCACTCGATCAGGCGGCTCTTGAAGTCGGTTTCCTCGGTCATCAACTCCTCCAAGTCGATGTGGCGACCTATCAACTCATTGATCAACAGTCGATTGACAAAGTTATAACCCTTATCCAGATAGATCGCACCGATCATCGCCTCGAACGCATCGCCGAAGATATGCTTTTGCGCCAGCGTGCCCGCCGACTGCGCAATAACGTGCTGATCCAGCCCGATCTCGACCGCCAAACGATTCAACGACTGACGGCTCACGATCTTCGATCGCAACTTGGTCAGAAAACCCTCGTCGGCCTCAGGATATTCAATGAAAATGTAGTCCGACACGACCGTCTCGATCACCGCATCTCCCAGAAATTCAAGGCGTTCGTTGTTGATCTGGCGACCATCGTCCAAAAACAAAGAAGCTGACTTGTGAACCAAAGCCAGCTTATAAAGCTCGATGTTATCGGGACAAATCCCGAACACATCGTCTATTATTCGGTAATACACGCTGTCACGACCGTAACGTCGCAAGAATGGACGGCGAATGAAATCAAACACGGTCGTGAGCGTTTTTTTGGTGTATTACTCCGAGAATTTACCGAACAGGATCGTCGAGTTGTGACCGCCGAAACCGAACGTGTTGCTCATCGCATAGCGTACCTCACGCTTCTGCGCCTTGCCCAACGTCAGGTTGAACTTGGGATCGATCTGCGGATCGAGCTCCTCGCAGTTGATCGTGGGAGGAATCACACCGCGATCGATAGCCATCACACACGCCAGCGCCTCGACAGCTGCCGTTGCACCCAGCAGGTGACCGGTCATCGACTTGGTCGACGAGATGTTCATCTTATAGGCGTTCTCACCGAAGACCTCAGCGATACCCTTCAACTCGGCAGGATCACCCACCGGAGTCGACGTACCGTGAACGTTGACATAATCAACCTCCTCGGGCGAAACACCTGCGTCCTTCAAGCAGTTGCGCATCGATAGGATTGCGCCCTTGCCTTCGGGATGGGGAGCCGTATAGTGGTAAGCGTCGGCACTCACACCGCCACCCATCACCTCGGCATAGATCTTCGCGCCACGAGCCTTAGCGTGCTCATACTCCTCGAAGATCAATGCGGCACCACCCTCACCGATAACGAAGCCATCGCGGTTCACGTCGAAGGGACGCGAAGCGGTCTTGGGGTCGTCGTTACGGGTCGAGATAGCCTTCATTGCGCCGAAACCACCCACACTCGGCTCATTGACGGGAGCCTCCGAACCGCCCGTAACGATCATATCGGCCTTACCCAAACGGATAGCGTCCAATGCGTTGATCATTGCGTGGTTCGACGAAGCACACGCCGAGACGGTGCAGTAGTTGGGGCCCATAAACCCATATTTCATTGCGATATGGCCTGCGCCGATATCGGCAATCATCTTAGGGATAAAGAAAGGGCTGAATCGAGGGGTGTTACCGCCCTCGACAAAGCCCTTTACTTCGTGGAAAAAGGTCTCAAGACCGCCAATACCTGAGCCCCAGATTACGCCGACATTCTCTTTGTTGATCGTGTCCAGATCGATGCCCGCATCGACAACAGCCTGATCGGTAGCGATCAGAGCGAACTGGGTATAGAGATCGTAGAGGCGAACCTCCTTACGATCGAAGTATTTGGTATAATCGTAGTCCTTGACCTCGCACGCAAATCTCGTCTTAAATTTTTCCGCGTCGAATCGAGTAATCGGGGCTGCACCGCTAACGCCGTTTTCGAGATTAGTAAAATATTCTTCAATATTATGACCCAACGGGTTAATAGTTCCTATGCCTGTGACAACTACTCTTCTTCTTGCCATAATTTTCGGTTTAAGGTGAAAAATTTCTCTCAGCTACGCGCGACGAGAGTTACGCATTGAACAGATGTGCTGTTCGATTGTCGGGATCAGAGAATTAGTTCTTCTTCTCCTCGATGTACGAGATAGCGTCGCCAACGGTAGCGATCTTCTCAGCGTCCTCATCGGGGATCTGAATGTCGAATGCCTTCTCAAACTCCATAATCAACTCAACAGTGTCGAGCGAATCTGCACCGAGGTGGTTGGTAAAGCTTGCTTCGGGTACTACTTCCTCAGCCTTAACGCCAAGCTTATCAACGATAATCTCGACAACTTTGTTTGCAACTTCTGACATAACTTTCAATTTTTAGTTAAACAATATTTAAACTGTAAATTTTCTTCAATTCAATTGATGAATTTTGCGCAAAAGTAACACTTTTTTTATTACTTTTGACAATTCGACGAAGAAATTTGTCGCTTTTCCCGATTTTTTATACGTAAATATTTGACAATGACCAACATAGCAATTTTCGCCTCCGGAATGGGTTCCAATATGCTCCAAATTGCCCGAAAATTCGAACAATCTGAGGACGTTTTGGTGCGTCTTGTAGTGGCCTCGCGCGCCTCTGCGGGCGTTTTGGATCACGCCAAGGCGTGCGGCATCGAGTCGATACTCTTCACGCGTGCCGACCTCGACCGTCCCGAGCTGCTGCTCGATGCCCTACGCACTCGAAATATTGAATGGCTGGTGCTGGCGGGGTGGCTGCTGCTCCTTCCTGCCGAGGTAATCGAGGCTTATCGCGGTCGAATCATCAACGTCCACCCCTCGTTGCTGCCCGAATTCGGCGGACGAGGAATGTGGGGACACCACGTGCACGAGGCGGTCATCGCTGCGGGTCGTACACGGAGCGGAATCACGATTCACTATGTCAATGAACAGTACGACAGTGGCGCGATCATTGCCCAATTCGAGTGCGAGGTGTTGCCCGACGACACTCCGCAGACGCTTGAAGCGCGAATCCACGCGCTCGAACATCGCCACTATCCCGAACAGATCGAACAACTAATCTTAAAACACAAATAATTATGCGTCTACTTTTAATTAGCAATTCGACCAACGCAGGTGAACCTTACCTGCAATACCCTATGCCCCAAATTGGCGACTTTTTGAAGGGTATCACCGAGATCGTCTTTGTGCCCTATGCGGCTGTAACCTTCTCGTATGCCGAGTATGAGGCAAAAGTTCAAAAGCGCTTCGACGAGCTTGGTATCCGTGTTCGCTCGGTACACCGCTCGAAGAATCCAGCCAAGTTGATCCGCGAGGCTCAGGCTATCTGCGTGGGTGGCGGCAACACCTTCGCGCTGGCTCGCAAGATGCAGCAGCAGAAGTTGATGACGGCCATCAAAAACAAGATCGCTCAGGGCACTCCCTACGTAGGTTGGAGCGCAGGTAGCAACGTGGCTTGTCCCACAATCTGCACAACAAACGATATGCCTATCGTTGAGCCCGAGTCGTTCAAGGCAGTTGGTGCGGTACGTTTCCAGATCAACCCCCACTACCTCGACGCTAACCCCGAAGGTCACGCCGGCGAGACACGCGAGCAGCGTATCTTGGAGTATATCGAGGCCAATCCGCGTCGTTACGTCGTAGGTCTGCGCGAGGGTTGTATGCTGCGTATCGAGGGCGAGAAGATGGAGCTGATCGGCAAGCGCCCGATGCGTGTATTCAAGCGCAACCAGCCCACCATCGAGCTCAATGCAGGCGACGACCTGTCGTTCCTGATGTAGCACACCGAAGTCGATCATCTGCGGTCGGGTGCGTGAAGGCTCGGTCGCAGATGATTGCTCTATGTCAATTTCTAAACAAGCGAGCGATGAACAGCAAATATAATATAGGTATGGCGGGCGAGGAGGCTGCGGCCGAGTGGTTGCGGGCGAACGGATTCGAGATACTTTTTCGCAACTGGCGCAGCGGCCGTTTGGAGTTGGATATCGTGGCGACGTGCTTCGATCGAATCCACTTCGTCGAGGTCAAAACACGCAAGGCGGGAGGTCTGACATCGCCCGAAGAGGCCATCGATCGCAACAAACAAAAGACACTAAAACGCGCAGCCTCATTGTTTTTAGCAACTTATGACGTATCTTTGGAGCCGCAATTCGACCTTATAGCGGTCGAACACTGGCCCGACGGGCAACTCGACGTGCGTTATGTACCCGATGTTGTGGAGTTTGGCTGGTAGATATAACTAATTGGCAGACAGAGAGATGTTATTATACGATTTTGGTATCGCGGCCTACACAGCCGCAATCAAGGCGGTCGCACCGTGGAAACCGAAGGCGCGTAAATGGGTCGAGGGTCGTCGCGGAATTTTCGAGCGTTTGCAGGCTACGGTCGGCGCTTCGGACAAGCCCGTGGTGTGGATTCACGCCTCGTCGCTCGGTGAGTTCGAGCAGGGTCGCCCCGTGATCGAGGCAATCCACGAACACTATCCCCAATACCGCGTGTTGCTGACCTTCTTTTCGCCGTCGGGCTACGAGATTCGTAAGGATTTCGCAGCGGCCGATTGGGTCTTCTATCTGCCTGCCGACACCCCCCGCAACGTGCGCCGATTCTTGGATATCGTGCGTCCCGAGATGGCGATCTTCGTCAAGTATGACTATTGGCTCAACTACCTCAGCGAGCTGCGCCGACGCAAGATTCGCAGCTACATCTTCTCGTCGCTGTTCCGTCGTAACTCAATCTTTTTCAAGCCCTACGGAGGTATGTTCCGCCGCGCGCTGGAAACCTTCGAAACGATCTTCGTGCAGAACGACGAGTCAAAACAGTTGCTCTCGGAGATCGGTTTCGAGAATGTGATTGTGGCGGGCGACACCCGATTCGATCGCGCTGCGGCTCTGCCCGCACAGGCGTCGCGTTATCCGCTCATCGAGCACTTCAAGGGCGAGGGTCGTCTGTTTATTGTCGGTAGCAGCTGGCGTCCCGACGAGGACCTGCTGGTGCCGTTTGTTAATGCGCACCCCGATGTGAAGTTTGTCATTGCACCCCACGAAATGGAGCAGCCTCGTATCGAGCGTCTCGAAACGGAGTGCACGGGTGGCGTAGTGCGTTATAGCAGATGCCGCACGGAGAGCGACGTCGAGGGGGCGCGAGTGCTGATTATCGACGTGATCGGTATCCTCAATCAGCTCTACCAATATGCCGATTGGGTCTATATCGGTGGCGGTTTTGGTGTTTGTATCCACAACACGCAGGAGCCTGCAACGTATGGCGTACCGATTGCCTTTGGCCCTAAGTATCACAAGTTTAAGGAGGCGTGCGATATGATTGCATTGGGAGCTTGCTGCTCGGTTACAACCACCGAGGAGTTGGAGGAGTGGTTCGCACCGCTCAAAGCCGACGAAAAGCGACGTGCCCACTTTGCCCGCATTGCCGCCGACTACATCACTGCCAACAAAGGCGCAACGGAGCTGATCGTCCGCACGATTTTCGAGAGGTAGAAATCGGTTGTCGAGCCATCAAAAGAGATAGAGTTGTCCTGCGCGGGCAACTCTTTTTTGTGCCCGAACGAGCCGAAATTCACTTTTTGGATTCGATTTTCGGGCTACGGGGTTTCGTATCTCGCTAATTATCGCTAAATTTGCAGGTTGTAACCGTGAATAATACAAAAAACTATATCAAAATATGACACAGGAAGAACTTTTCAAAAAGTTGGTCGCTCACTGCAAAGAGTACGGTTTTGTATTCCAGTCGAGTGAGATCTACGACGGTCTGAGTGCCGTTTATGACTACGGTCAGAATGGTGTTGAGCTCAAAAACAACATCAAGCGTTACTGGTGGGATTCGATGGTTAAGCTCCACGAAAATATCGTCGGCATCGACGCTGCAATCTTTATGCACCCCCGCACGTGGGAGGCTTCGGGACACGTGGGCGCGTTCAACGACCCGCTGATCGACAACCGCGACTCGAAGAAGCGCTATCGTGCCGATGTGCTGATTGAGGATTGGCTGGCTAAGCAGGACGAGAAGATTCAGAAGGAGGTCGATAAGGCTCGCAAGCGTTTTGGCGAGGCATTCGACGAGGAGCAGTACCGTGCAACTTCGCCCCGCGTGCTGGATATCGCTGCACGCCGCGACGAGGTGCATAAGCGTTTCGCTGAGGCACTGAACGACACCAACCTCGAAGAGTTGCGTCAGATTATCCTCGACTGCGAGATCGTATGCCCCATTTCGGGTACTCGCAACTGGACCGAGGTGCGTCAGTTCAACCTGATGTTCTCGACCCAGATCGGTTCGGTGGCTGAGGGTGCTAACACCATCTATCTGCGTCCCGAAACGGCTCAGGGTATCTTCGTAAACTTCCTCAATGTGCAGAAGACGGGTCGTATGAAGCTGCCGTTCGGTATTGCTCAGATCGGTAAGGCGTTCCGTAACGAGATCGTTGCACGTCAGTTCATCTTCCGTATGCGCGAGTTCGAGCAGATGGAGATGCAGTTCTTCGTTCGTCCGGGCGAGGAGATGATGTGGTGGAACAAGTGGAAGAATACCCGTATGGCTTGGCACCGCGCGCTGGGCTTTGGCGACGAGAACTACCGTTTCCACGATCACGATAAGCTGGCTCACTACGCTAACGCTGCAACCGACGTCGAGTATAACTTCCCGTTCGGTTTCAAGGAGGTTGAGGGTATTCACTCGCGTACCGACTTCGACTTGGGTAACCACCAGAAGTTCTCAGGTCGCAAGATTCAGTACTTCGATCCCGAGACGGGCGAGAGCTACGTACCGTACGTTGTTGAGACCTCGATCGGTGTCGATCGTATGATCTTGCAGGTGCTGTCGGCAGCCTACACCGAGGAGAAGCTCGAAGGTGGCGACTCGCGCGTTGTGTTGCGCTTCCCCGCTGCGCTGGCACCGGTGAAGGTGGCTGTGCTGCCGCTGGTGAAGAAGGACGGTATGCCCGAGGTGGCTCAGAAGATCGTCGATGAGTTGAAGTATGACTTCAATGTGGTTTACGACGAGAAGGATTCGGTCGGCAAGCGCTACCGTCGTCAGGACGCAATCGGTACTCCGTTCTGCGTTACGGTCGATGGTCAGACTTTGGAGGACGGAACGGTTACGGTTCGCCACCGCGACACGATGACTCAGGAGCGCGTAGCAATCGACAAGCTGCACGCAATGGTCGATGAGGAGTGCTCGTTCCGCAAGCTCTTCAAGAAGTTGCAGGAGGCATAAACGCCGACACACTATCAAAGAAAAACACATTCGGAATGGAGAAGACCAAGCGTATTTTGGGTATCGTGGTAAGGATCGTGGCGTTTTTAGCTGCGGCCTATGCCGTAGGGTATCTTATCGGATTGGCAGCGAGGGCTTTGGCTTAGGAAGATGGGGCGCATACTCGCAATAGACTACGGATTGAAACGCACGGGATTGGCCGTGAGCGACCCGCTGCGAATCATCGCGGGGGCGTTGGATACGGTGGCAACCCACACTTTGATGGATTACTTGAAACAATATCTGTCGAAGAACGACGTTTCGACTATTGTGGTGGGGCAACCCAAGCAGACCAATGGCGCGATGTCGGAGTCGTGGCGTGCGATTGAGCCCTTCGTGAACCGATTGCGAAAGGAGTTCCCGCAGACGGAGGTGGTGCTCTACGACGAGCGTTTCACCTCGGTACTTGCCCATCGCACGATGCTCGAAAGTGGCATTGGGCGTATGGCGCGCCGCGATAAAGCGTTGGTCGATCGCATCTCGGCAACGATCATCTTGCAGGACTATATGCAGAGTCTGGAACTGAGAGGAATGTAAATAAAAACAAAACAGAAGGAGTATAAAACTATGATCTATCCTATCGTAATATATGGTGCTCAGGTGCTGCGTGAGCAGTGCAAGGAGGTGCCGGCGGACTATCCCGATCTGAAAAAGCTCGTCGAGGATATGTTCGCAACGATGTACGAGGCTGAGGGTGTAGGTTTGGCTGCGCCACAGATCGGCAAGGCGTTGAAGCTCTTTGTGATCGATTGCTCGCCGTGGGCCGAGGACGATCCACGCTTGGAGGGTTTCCGCAAGGCGTTTATCAACCCCGAGATCTATGAGCGTTCGGAGGAGGAGGAGCTCTTCAATGAGGGTTGCCTGAGTCTGCCCGGACTGCACGAGGACGTTTCGCGCCCCGTGGCGATCCGTATCCGCTACTTCGACGAGGATTTCGTCGAGCACGATGAGGAGTTCGATGGCTATGCTGCCCGCGTGATCCAGCACGAGTACGACCACTTGGAGGGTAAGGTCTTCACCGACCGTCTGTCGCCTCTGCGTCGCAATCTGTTGCGCAGTAAGTTGCTCGGCTTCGGCAAGGGTAAGTTCCGTGCCCACTACCGCACACGCCAAAAATAGGCTCGCGCTCATATATTATATATAGGTGTCGGCTGCTCCGAGGGGGGGTGGCCGACACTTTTTTCATTACAATTCTGTGAAATTTCGAGTAGGCGGGCACACGTTTCAAAGGCATTTTTTAACTTTGTAGCAAAGTTTCAACTACACGAACTATGGCAAAGGAGAGAATCTTGGTAGTCGATGACGAGGAGTCGCTGTGCGAGATCCTGCAATTCAACCTCGAAGTCGAGGGTTATGAGGTCGATGTGGCGTATAGTGCCGAGGAGGCGTTGGAGTGTGACGTGGCCAGCTACGACCTGCTGCTGCTCGACGTGATGATGGGTGCGATGAGCGGCTTTCGAATGGCGCAGGAGCTGAAACGCAACCCCGCAACTGCCTCGGTGCCAATCATCTTCTGCACCGCCCGCGATAGCGAAGACGACACGGTGGCGGGTCTGAATCTGGGTGCCGACGACTACATCTCGAAGCCCTTTTCGTTGCGTGAGGTGATTGCGCGCGTGCGTAGCGTACTGCGTCGCAGCACCACCCCGAAGAGCGACAACGACATCGTCAGCTACCTCACCCTCTCGCTCGATCGACGCAGCAAACGCTGCACACTCGACGGCAACGAGGTGCAACTGACCAAAAAAGAGTTCGAAATCCTCGCCCTGCTGCTCTCGAATCGCGGTCGAATCTTCTCGCGCGAGGAGATTTTGGAGCGTGTATGGACCGACGAGGTAGTGGTTCTCGACCGCACGATCGACGTCAATATCACCCGACTGCGCAAAAAAATCGGCCAATATGGTCACAATATAACCACACGCTTGGGCTATGGCTACGGTTTTGAGGAGTAGATGGTCGTTTCGACGATCGCTGTTTGCCACGCTGACCGCATTCAGCGTGGTGCTGATCTGCTTCATCGCGTTCCAATATTATCGTGAGCGCCAATACCGTATTCACTTAATCGACAACCAATTACAACTCTATAACCGCCAAGCGTCCGAGGCATTGGCTTCGGGCGAGAGGATCGAGGACTTCGTTGCGGAGCAGCGCGAAGTGTTTGGCAACGTGCGCCTGACGCTGATCGACACCACGGGGCGCGTGCTCTACGACTCGCGCCAAGAGGCCTCGACAATGCCCAACCACGCCACTCGAAACGAGGTCGCACGCGCCATCAGCAAGGGCGAGGGCTACACCATTCGCCGCCAATCGACCGCCAATAGCGAAAGCTATTTCTACTCGGCAACGCTCATCGATAGCATCGTGATCCGCTCGGCACTGCCCTACCAGCAGGCAACCGAAGATGTGTTGCAGACCGATCTGCACTTCATCTCACTTATGTTGTTCATCGTCATAGTGATAGGTGCGATTGCATTCTTCTATATGCGTCGCTTGGAACGCAACATAAAGCACCTGCGCCGATTTGTCGAACAGGCCGATCGTGGCGAACATATCAGCAATTTCGAGCCATTCGATGCCGACGAGTTGGGCGAAATTTCGGACCACATCGTGCGGACATACAGCGCCCTGCAACAGGCTCAGGACGACCTGCGCAACGAGCACGAGAAGGTGCTGCACGAACAGGAGGAGAAGATCCGAATCAAGCGCCAGCTGACCAACAATATCAACCACGAATTGAAGACTCCGGTCAGCTCGATCAAGGGCTATCTGGAAACGATTATCAACAATCCCGACCTTCCCGAGGCGACCGTACGTAATTTTGTATCAAAGAGTTACGCTCAGAGCGAACGACTCCTGCAACTATTGCAGGAAGTATCGACGCTCACCCGCCTCGACGACGGAACGCACAACATCGAACGCAGCGAGGTCGACCTTTCGGCCATCGTGCGCGAGATCATCGTCGATATGAATCTGCAACCGCCCGCAAACCGAATGTTCATCGATTGCGACTTCATCGACCGACCGCTGACAATGATCGGCAACCAGCAACTGCTATCGTCGATTTTCCGAAATCTGACCGACAATTCGGTAGCGTATTCGTTTGGCAGTCATATATTTATCTCGCTCATCGAGGAGAGTGACGAGCAACTCACAATACGTTTCTCGGACAACGGAATGGGCGTCGAGCCCGAACATCTGAGCCGACTTTTCGAGCGTTTCTACCGCGTCGACAAGGGTCGCTCGCGCAAATCGGGCGGCACGGGTCTGGGCTTGGCGATTGTTAAAAATGCGGTGACCTTCCACGGAGGTACGATCGCCGTCGCCCTCAGTAACGGCAATGGTGGTCTTGAATTTACCTTCACCCTCCGCCGCAAGTAGTCGCACGACCACCCCACCCACACGACCCGCACTCTCGCCGAGTGCGGGTTGTTCGTTACGTAGGCAGACGCTCCGAGAAACAGCCCACGCCCGCCGTCACAGTCAATTCTCAGTCCGTTGAAAAGACCGACGAGAAACATTCTCGATACCTATTTATATTAAGGTCGTCCACGTCAGGCGACCTTATTTTTTACAAAAAATTAACGATAAACATTAAATAATTAATGAAAAAGTTTGCAGATTCAAAAAATGCCATTACTTTTGCATAACGATAAACGATAAATAATTAACGAAAAAATATTATCAAACATTAAAATCCAAGCGCCAATTTTCGGCAGCACGCCTCCAATTCCGCCGCTTATATAAATATAGGTATCGAAAAAAGTTTAAGAATATTCGCATTTTTCTTATTCTATGTATTGCATAATACCAAAATTATTTCATATCTTTGCGATGTAAAACAATAAAAACTATGCAGACAATTTAACAACAAACACAAAAACTTCCCCCTATGAAAAAAATTTTTACACTTCTCGTGGTCATCTTGACGCTTGCCGCCTCGTCGGCAACGGCAGCACGCCAAAACAACCACTCGCTGCGCGGTCGCGTAGTCGATGAGAACAACCAGCCCGTCGAATTTGCAACGGTCGTAGTCCTCGCCCCCGACTCGACCCAGCGCACGGGTATCGCCACCGACTCGAAGGGTCGCTTCGAGCTCTCGACCATCGAGGGCGAGGCGATCCTGACGGTGCAGTACGTAGGCTACCAGCCCTACTATCAGCCCATCAACCTCACCTCATCGACCGACTTGGGCGACATCGCAATCGCGCCTGCCTCGAACTCGGTCGGCGAGGTGGTCGTTACGGCTCGACTGATTACCCGCGAGGCCGACCGTTTTGTGGTCGATGTGGCCAACAACCGCGCCGTAGCGATCGGCAAGGACGGTATGGAGATTCTCCGCACAGCCCCAGGCGTCTGGATTCAGGGCGACAAGATCTCGATCAATGGCGCGTCGGGCACACGCATTATGGTCAATGATCGAATGTTGAACCTCACGGGCGACGATCTGGCAGCATACCTCCGCTCGCTCAATGCCGAGGACGTGCAGAAGATCGAGGTGATCCCCGTTTCGGGTGCCGACTACGACGCCAATTCGTCGGGTGGTATCATCAAGATCACGATGCGCAAACCGCGTCGCGACGGCGTTACGGGTTCGGCGCAAACACGCGTGCATACCAACAAATACAACCCTATCTACGTTGTTCCGTCGGCTCGCGTCAGCTACCACCGTGGTCGCGTAACCATCAATGCATCTGCAAATTACACCTACGACAAATATATGAACGAGGCGATCGAGAATACCGATTTTCTCACTTCGTCGAACTCGCTGACGGGCTACTCAATGGATAGCCTCCGCAACCAGCGTGCCTACGCCTCTCTTGGCGCGATCTATGAGGTGAACGATCGACACAGCATTGGCGCCGAGGGTTACTACCAGCTCTCGACCACCCGCAACCGCACCAACTCGACCTCGACCTTTGCAAATGGCTCGATGACCGAGAACCAAAGCCTCTACTCGGGGCACGAGCGTCGCAACGTATGGTCGGCGTCGGCCAACTACATCGCCAAACTCGATACGCTCGGCTCGACCTTCAAGCTGATTGGCGACCTCTATTCGCAAACAAATAACGACCGCGACGACTTCTTCAACCAATCGACAACAAACAGCCTCACAACCGACTCGACCTATCGTAGCGCGGTCGGCACCGATTACCGAATCTATTCGCTCTCAGCCGCTTATGAGAAGATCTTCACCAAGAAAACCAACCTCCGCGTGGGTGCAAAATATACCCGCAATGAGATGAACAACGATTTGCTCTACGAATATCTGTCGGGCAACGCGTGGAACACTCACGACGGGCAGACCATCGACATCAACTTTACGGAGAATATCGCCGCAGCCTACGCCGTTCTCAACACCAAGTTAGGCAAGGTGGGCGTGAATGCGGGTCTGCGCCTCGAATATACCCACTCGGCACCCCGCACCAAGGGCGAGGGCGACAAATCGACCTACACCAAGCGCGAGTACCTCAGCCTCTTTCCGCACGCCAACATCAGCGTTCCGCTGAACCAGAAGCAGACCCACTCGCTCGTTGCCACATACGCTCGCACGATCGGTCGTCCGTCGTTCTGGCAGCTGTCGCCCTACCGCACACAAATGACTGAGCACTCTTATGTTACGGGCAATCCTTACCTGAAACCTGTCTATAACAACAACTTCACGATGACGGCCATCTTCGACCACAAGTATACCATCGCATTCACCGCCCTGATGCAGCAGAACTACATCGCACAGATCGCCCACATCGACCCGACGGATCCCAATATGATGTTCTACCGCCACGACAATATGAACTCGAATTGGAACTTCTGGCTCAATGTCAATCTGCCATTCCAAATCACTAAGTGGCTGTCGCTCAACACTTCGCTCGGAGGTATGAGTATCAACCAGCGCATTACAGCAGGCTCGGCAGTCGAGCGCAAGTGGATCGGTCAAGGTCGCGCTGCCCTCGCCGCAACACTGCCCAAGGGTTTCTTCATCGAGAGCACTTTCTCGTGTATGTCGCCCATTATGCAGGGCAACCTCTACGTCGAGAATTGGATCACCGATTTCGGCGTGTCGGTCAAGAAGAGCTTCGCGAAGGATCGCTTTACGGTCAGCGCCACGGTCGATAACCTCTTCCAGCAGGAGAACGTGATTTTAGCCAAGCAGACCGAGTTCCGCCGTCGCACGCTGCTAAACGACCAGAACCACACACCGCGATTCAGTCTTTCGTTGCGCTATAACTTCAAGAGTGGCGTAAAGTTCCGCAACCGTTCGATCGAGCGTGGCGAGAGCAGCGAACGACTCAACTAACTCACACTCAGCAAGCAAGCGATTTCCCCCTATAACACAATTTTTCGCCCCGCGCCCCTTTCCGACAAGGATTGGGGCGTTTTTTGTGGGCGGGCAATGATTACACGCAACAATTTTGTATATTTGTACGTTAAAACGGAAAAATTTATACGCTATGAAAATACACGAAGATATCAAATACATCGGCGTCGATGACCTCGATTTGGATCTGTTCGAGAGCCAATACATCATTCCCAACGGCATTTCGTACAACTCGTATCTCATTCTCGACGAGAAAGTTGCGGTGATGGATACGGTTGATTCGCGCAAGTTCCGCACGTGGCGCTCGAATCTGCAATCGGAGCTCGAAGGTCGCACACCCGACTACCTCATCGTACACCATATGGAGCCCGACCACGTGGGCGACATCGTGGCACTGATGGACGACTACCCCGAGATGAAGATCGTCGCCTCGGCACGCGCCGTGCAGATGATGCCGCAATTCTTCGAGGGTGTCGATTTCACACTCCGCACGATTGCCGTAAAGGAGGGCGACACGCTCTCGTTAGGCGCTCACACTCTGCACTTTATGATGGCACCAATGGTGCATTGGCCCGAGGTGATGGTGTCGTACGATGAGCTGTCGAAGGTGGTCTTTTCGGCCGACGCATTTGGTAAATTTGGCGCACTCGAACACGACGAAGAGTGGGCTTGCGAGGCGCGTCGTTACTACTTCAACATCTGCGGAAAGTATGGCGTGCCCGTGCAGACGTTGCTCAAAAAGTTGGCGACGCTCGACATCGAGGTGATCTGTCCGTTGCACGGTCCGATACTGACCGAAAATCTCGATTACTACATCGGTCTGTACGACACGTGGAGCAAGTATGAGCCTGAAACTGAGGGCGTTTTCATTGCATACGCGTCGATTCACGGAGGCACGGCAGCAGCTGCCGAAAAGTTGGCCGAGATACTGCGAGCAAAGGGTGCGCCGAAGGTTTCGGTGGCAGATCTGAGCCGCGACGATATGGCTGAGGCTGTGGAAGATGCGTTCCGAATGAGCAAGCTCGTGGTGGCAGCGTCGTCGTATGACTCGGGCGTATTCCCACCGATGTACGACTTCCTGCACCATTTGCAGATCAAGAGTTTTCAGAAGCGTCGCGTTGCGATCGTCGAGAATGGCTCGTGGGCCCCGTCGGCAGGTCGCGTTATGCGCGCGATGTTGGGCGAGATGAAGGATTTGGAGATCGTCGAGCCGATGGTTACGATTCGCTCGCGAATGAAGAGCACGGATCTGCCCGCAATGGAGGCTCTGGCCGACGCTCTGCTGGCATAAACCATTGATACGCAAACCGATATGAAGCTGATGTTTTTGGCGATGATGGCGGCGTATGTGGGTGGCAACATCTACATTTTCGTACGTGCATTACAGCAACTTGGCGGTGCGCCCGTGTGGGTGCGCGTGCTGTTCGGGGTGCTGTTTTGGGCGGCGGCGCTGGCGCTATTTGTCGCTATCGGAATGCGAAACGTCGCTCTGCCCGCAACGCTCAGCCGCGCGATGTTCAACCTCGGCTCGATCTGGTTAGTCTTTACGCTTTATATGGTTATTGCGCTGATTGTTACCGACTTGGCGCATTGGGCAATGCCGTCGTTCAGGTGCGGATTTTGGGTCGCATTTGTGGCAGTCAGCGCGTTGCTCGTATATGGATATTGGAACTATCGACACCCGCGCGTGGTCGAACTGGACCTTGCAATCGACCGCCCGATCGAGGGTAGCGAGATGCGAATTGTGGCGGTGAGCGACGTCCATTTGGGCGAGGGTACGGGGCGCAAAAAGTTGCGTCGCTATGTCGATATGATCAACGCCCAAAAACCTGATGTTGTGCTCGTTGCAGGCGATTTGATCGACAACTCGGTGCTGCCCGTCGTGCGCGATTCGATGGGCGAAGAGTTAGCTCGAATCGAGGCTCCGATCTATATGGCGGCGGGTAACCACGAGTATATCAGCGGAATAGAGCGTGTCGAGGAGTATCTGCGCTCGACGCCCGTACGCTTGTTGCGCGACTCGGTGGCGGTGCTGCCCAATGGGGTGCAGTTGATCTGCCGCGACGACCGTGCGAATCGACGTCGAGAGTCGCTGAGTACGCTCATCGCCAAGGCCGACACGACACGCCCAATGGTCGTTATCGACCACCAACCCTACCACTTGGCGGAGGCTGACTCGCTCGGTATCGACCTGCAAATCAGCGGACATACCCACCGCGGACAGGTATGGCCACTCAATCTGCTCACCGATCGAATGTACGAACAGAGCCAAGGCTATCGGCGTTGGTCGCAGGCACACATCTACGTTTCGAGTGGTCTGTCGCTGTGGGGTCCTCCGTTCCGAATCGGCACCCAAAGCGAGATCGTTGTAATCCGACTTAAAAACGAATAACGATATGGCAGACAATTACTTAGGCAAAAAGATGGAGGAGTATATGGCTCGTCGTGATGCGGGCACTGCACCTCGACGTGGGCACTCGCTCACGCACTTGCTGACCCGAAATCGCAGCCACCGCGCCTACGATCCGACGTTCATCGTGCGCGAGGATCAGCTGCGACGCATTATCGAGGTCAATACGCGCACTCCGTCGGCTCGCAATCAACAGGTTCTGCGCTTCCGTGCGGTGCTCTCGGACGAGGCGGCGAAGGTGCTGCTGCACGTGCGTATGGGCGGTGCGCTGCCCGAGCTACATCTGCCCACTGCGGGCACCGAGCCGAACGCCTACATAGTCATCTGCGCGACCGTGCCCGAAACGCGCGAGGTGAGCATTGATCTGGGCATCTCGGTACAGTCTATGTTGCTGCAAGCCACCGAGATAGGGCTGAACGGACTCTGCATTGCAGCGTTCAATCGTGAGGCAGTGAAGGAGGCGTTGGAGTTGCCCTACGACCCGTTGCTCATCGTGGCGATTGGGCGTGGAGCCGACCGAATCGAGCTGACCCAAATCGCTGCCGCAGACGACCACCGATACTACCGCCGCGAGGGCACGCACTACGTCCCGAAAGTCGCTCTCGACGAGTTGATAATCAAGTAAAACGTCCGACAACACAATCGAAAGCCACCCTCGCGGGTGGCTTTTACCTTATATATAATGGTGGTTTGAAAACAATTTTGTATCTTTGCAAAAATCTATTGACTGAAAACTATGGGATTATTCGATTTTTTCAAGAAGAAAAAGGCCGAAGAGCAGGCCGCGGCACCCGAAACCGCAGCCGCCGAGCGCGAAGAACTTAACGCAGGACTCGAAAAGACCAAGCAGGGTCTGTTCAGCAAGTTGGCACGCACCGTGGCGGGTCGCTCGAAGGTCGATGACGATATGCTCGATGAGTTGGAGGAGATCCTGATCACCTCGGACGTGGGCGTCGAAACAACCGTAAAAATCATTCGCCGTATCGAGGAGCGTGTGGCGCGCGACAAGTATATGAATGCCGCTGAGCTTCAATCGATTCTGCGCGACGAGATCGCTCTGCTGCTCGAAGAGAATCACGGCAACGACTCTACTTTCGGGCTCGACGCAAAGGAGGGCGAGCCCTATGTTGTGATGGTCGTGGGCGTCAATGGCGCAGGCAAAACCACCACCATCGGCAAGCTCGCTGCACAGCTTCGCAAGGCGGGCAAGAAGGTCTATATCGGTGCGGCGGATACCTTCCGTGCGGCTGCGATCGACCAGCTGGGCGTGTGGGCAGAGCGTGCCGGTGCGACGATGATTCGCCAAGAGATGGGCTCGGATCCCGCTTCGGTGGCCTTCGATACGCTCAAATCGGCAAAGGCAAACGGTGCAGACGTGGTGCTGATCGACACCGCAGGTCGTCTGCACAACAAGATCGGTCTGATGAACGAGCTGACCAAAATCCGCAACGTGATGGCAAAGGTGATCCCCGACGCTCCACACGAAGTGATGCTCGTGCTGGACGGCTCGACGGGGCAGAACGCCTTTGAGCAGGCTCGTCAATTCACTCAGGCCACGAAGGTTACCTCGTTGGCAATCACCAAGTTGGACGGCACGGCAAAGGGTGGCGTTGTGATCGGCATTAGCGATCAGTTCCACGTTCCGGTACGCTACATAGGCATTGGCGAGGGTATCGACCAGCTGAAAATCTTCGACCGTCGCGAGTTCGTCGACGCTCTGTTTGGGGACAAATAGTATCATTAAGCAAGTAAAAATTATGAGCCGAATTTTAATTACTGCCTGCGCAATCATTTTTACGACGAGTGCACTTTTTGCTCAACAACCGACGGCAGATAGCATTGCAACGGAGCCTAAACAAGCACGATGGACCAATGTGATCGAGGGAGATAGTTTGCTTGCACTTGCCGGCGCAAATGGAAAACTTGATTATGCAGTTTTCGGTCAGGTCGCTCGCAACGATGAGCAGTACAACGCGCTGGTTACTCGTTTTGAAAACTTAGATGGGAAGTTTGAGTTGTCCGATATCTTTGTACTTTATTATGGACAAGCCTTTCGTGATGATTTTGCAGGAGGACACATCTCAGGTGTCATAACGCCTGAAACATCAGATTTTGAGGCTGCTTATAATGAATGTTGCCAAAAATTGGCAAAGTCTCCCACATCATTACGGTTGCTTGGTGAGGCGGGTATGTTGGCTCACAAACTCAATTTGCCCGAAGAGGTTGCAAAAAAATACCGTATTCGCTACCTGTTAATAAGAGAGGTGATAACGCTGACGGGTGATGGAACATTCGATCAACCTTACAAAGTCGTTCACATCAGCGATGAGTATGAGATTTTGTTCAGTCTGCTTGGGGCAAATTCAATCGTCACACAAGGCGTTGCAAGTGGAAATACCATAATGGATCGAATTACTTACACGATAAAAAGTGCAACAACCGATCCCGCAACGAACGAGCAGCAACTCGAACAGCAAGATGCCTATTTTGATATAGAGTTGCCGATGGCCTATTTACAAAAGATGTTTTTGGGGAAGGTAAAAAGCGATGAAAAAAATTAACGTAGTAACGCTCGGTTGTTCGAAAAATACGGTCGATTCGGAGCACCTCGCAGCTCAACTCGCGGCGGCGGGATACCAGATTGTCTTCGACAGCAACCGCACCGACGCCAAAGTCGTGGTGATCAATACGTGCGGATTTATCGGCGACGCCAAGCAGGAGTCAATCGACACGATTTTGCGTTTCGCCGCCGCAAAGGAGCAGGGGTTGATCGAACGCCTATTCGTAATCGGCTGCCTCAGTGAGCGTTACGCCGACGAGTTGCGTGCCGAGATTCCCGAAGTCGATGACTATTTCGGTGCGCGCGATATGCAGGGCATTGCCCGTGTGCTGTGCGCTGCGGGCGATCCCGACACTTCGACCGAGCGTCTGACCTCGACCCCAAAACACTACGCTTATCTCAAAATCGCCGAGGGCTGTAATTGGCACTGCGGCTATTGCGCCATTCCGTTGATTCGCGGTCCGCACCGCTCGGTACCGATGGAGCGTTGCGTCGAGGAGGCGGAGCGATTGGCAGCGCAGGGTGTGCGTGAGTTGATCGTAATCGCCCAAGATACAACCTATTACGGTCGCGATCTGTATGGTCGTCGCGCGTTGGCCGAACTGCTCGAACGCCTGTGCAAGGTCGAAGGCATCGAGTGGATTCGACTGCACTACGCCTACCCTACCGACTTTCCGCAGGACGTGATCGAGGTGATGGCACGCGAGAAGAAGATCTGCCCCTACCTCGATATTCCGTTCCAGCACATCTCGGATCACCAGCTGACGTTGATGAAGCGTCGCCACACGAAGGCCGACGCATACGCGCTCATCGAGCGTCTGCGCGCAGCAGTGCCCGATTTGGCTCTGCGCACCACACTTTTGGTGGGTTATCCCGACGAAACGGAGCAGGATTTTAAGGAGTTGATGGAGTTTGTCGAGAAGGTCCGATTCGAGCGTCTGGGCGTCTTCCCCTACTCGGAGGAGGAGGGCACGTTCTCGGCTCGCGAGCTGCAAGATAATATACCTGAGGAGGTTAAGCAGGAGCGCGTCGATCGTATTATGGCTCTGCAAAATCGCATTTCGCTCGAAAAAAATCAGGCACGTGTAGGTCAGCGCGAGCAGGTGATTGTCGATTCGCGCCAAGGCGATTGGTACGTTGCTCGCGGTCGCTACGACTCGCCCGAAGTCGATCAAGAGATCTTGATTCCCGCCTCGGAACGCCAACTCAGACGCGGCAAGATCTACACGGTCGAGATCACGGGCGCCGAAGAGTATGACCTCTACGCGAGCGTGGTCGCAAAATAAGAGCGAACGAAATTTGTAAGTTTCAGCAAAATTTACTACCTTTGAGGTTGAAAAGCTAAATATATACCCGAAAAATGGCAAACAAAAGCATTATCGAAGGCATCGAGAAGAAGGTTGCGCGACTCATCGAGCAGCACGACCATCTCAAACGTCAGGCCGCAACGTTGCAGGCTGAGCGCGATAATCTTGTTGCTAAGAATAGGGAACTTACAAACAAATTGGCCGAGGCCGAACGCCGTATCTCGACGCTCGAACTGAGCGAGGGTCTGGCTGGCAATGCGGCCGATAAGAAGCAGGCAAAAGCACGTGTCAATCGTCTTATGCGGGAGATCGATCGTTGCATTGCCCTACTGAACAAATAACGAATAAACGAAGATGTCGAAACAATCGATAACGCTGAAAATTGCCGGTAAGCAATACCCCCTGAGCGTCGATGCACGTCAGGAGGAGTTGTATCGTATGGCGGAACGTGAACTGAATGAGCGTTTTAGCCGTATCGAAAAGGCAAAATTCAAGGATTTCAAGCGCGATGACTGCTTGGCGTTGGCCGCTTTGCAGATCAGTTTCGACTTTATTGAAACGCGCCTCAGCCGCTCGCTCGGTGACGAGCAGGTGGAGCAGCTGGCCGAACTCGACTCGAAGTTGGATCAATATTTGAATCAACTCGACTAACGGCGGACAGCGTGGCTGCGTGCTCACAACATCGGGAGGCGTAGTCAAATTGCGAGGGCACGGAGTGATATATTAGATGGGTAATGCGTTGAGAATTAACACAAACCGCCCAACAAGTTCTTTGAACATACGACACAAAATTGGAATATCCCGCATAGATTCCTTATAAGCTTTGCGAAACTGAACACTTTTTACATTGAGGATAACTCGACCATTCAAAAACAGGCCTTAACCGCGCTTCGGCTCGGTGTATCCGAGGATACCGTTGGACGTTTGCGACTGGATTTTTCGGAGCCCTCACACCTGACTTATCTTTGCAGATTCGTCAAACAAGATTAGGAATCTCTATGCGGGACTTTTTTATTTGTAATAAACTGTAAAACATTTATATAAACCATAAAATACACTAAATAACAATGAGCACAAGTATCGTAATACTGATCGCCGCTCTGGCCGCTGTGGCTGCCGTAGGTTGTTATATCGTGGTGACCAACCTCGTTACCAAGAATACAATCCGTGCACGCCGCGAGGCAGCTATCAAAGAGGCTGAGGCTGAGGGCGAAATGATAAAGAAAGAGAAGATTCTCCAAGCAAAGGAGAAGTTTATTCAGCTCAAAAGCGACTACGACCGACAGGTCAATGAGCGCAACGCTAAACTCAAAGAGCGTGAGCAGGCTATCCGCCAGAACGAGAACTCGATCAAGGATCAGCAGAAGGATCTCGAACGTAAGCACAACGAGTCGAATCGTTTGAAGGAACAGCTTGAGAATCAGCTGGCTGCACTCGACCGCAAGAAGGAAGATGTCGAGCGTATGATGCGCGAGCAGAACGCACGCTTGGAGCAGATCAGCGGTATGAGCAGCGAGGAGGCCAAGAATATTCTGATCGAGAATATGAAAGCCGAGGCTAAGGCCGACGCGATGACCTACATCAACGAGACCATCGAGGAGGCAAAAATGAGCGCCAACAAGGAGGCAAAACGTATTGTCGTTCAGACGATTCAGCGTGTTGCAACCGAGACCGCAATCGAGAACTCGGTAACGGTTTTCAACATCGATAGCGACGAGGTCAAGGGTCGTATCATCGGTCGTGAGGGTCGTAACATTCGCGCTTTGGAGGCCGCTACGGGCATCGAGATCATCGTCGATGACACGCCCGAGGCGATCATTCTGTCGGGTTTCGATCCCGTTCGCCGCGAAATCGCACGACTGGCTCTGCATCAGCTGGTTACCGACGGGCGTATCCACCCCGCACGTATCGAGGAGGTGGTTGCAAAGGTGCAGAAGCAGATCGAGGAGGAGATCGTCGAGGTGGGTAAGCGCACCACAATCGACCTCGGTATTCACGGTCTGCACCCCGAGTTGATCCGCTTGATCGGTAAGATGAAGTACCGTTCGTCGTATGGTCAGAATCTGTTGCAGCACTCGCGCGAGACGGCAAATATGGCGGGCATTATGGCTGCCGAGTTGGGTCTGAACCCGAAGTTGGCTCGCCGCGCAGGTCTGTTGCACGATATCGGCAAGGTGCCCGATGATGAGCCCGAACTGCCGCACGCAATTATCGGTATGAAGTTGGCCGAGAAATATAAGGAGAAACCCGACGTTTGCAACGCCATCGGGGCGCACCACGACGAGGCCGAGATGACCTCGCTCTACGCTCCGATTGTGCAGGTTTGCGACGCAATTTCGGGTGCACGTCCCGGCGCTCGCCGTGAGGTTGTGGAGTCGTACATCAAGCGTTTGAAGGAGATGGAGGATATCGCTCTGTCGTACCCCGGCGTGATGAAGACCTACGCAATTCAGGCTGGTCGCGAGCTGCGTGTGATTGTTGGTGCAGACAAATTGTCGGATCAGGAGTCGGATCAGCTCTCGCACGATATTGCAAAGAAGATTCAGGACGAGATGACCTATCCCGGTCAGGTGAAGATCACCGTAATCCGCGAAACCCGTTCGGTAAGCTACGCAAAGTAGTCGACCGCGAGGCGGACAAAAAGCAGCCCCCGACGTTCACGCGTCGGGGGTTACTTTTTTTGGGGGCACATTGTAAAAAGCTATGCTTTAAGCCACTACCCCTCTTTGCGGATTGCGGACTATTCCGCCACACAACGAATATTCATTCCGTAGCCTCGATTGGCATAGATGTTCTTCGAAGGGTATATGGTTGTGTTATTTTTCGAGAATTGGAAGTAAGTCGAAACCGTTGTGAGCGACTCACTTACATAGTTCGAATTTGTCCAAAAGTAGCCCGTCAAAGCATTTGACCACTTGCCGTCCTTGGTCAGTCGATCCGTCAGCGGGAAGTAGGCCACCTCGCCATCGAGTGCCACCGTGTAGTAACCGTCGCCCGCCGTAAGCAACGAGGCAATCGAGCGGAAGAAGGTCGGCTGCGCCACACGCCACCCCGCAGGACAGGGATCGTGCTCGGTCTTGACACCCGCCGCCGTGCTGAAACCCGATGTCGTCGGATTGCCCCAACGATCGACCGTTGCCAGAGTGGCCCAATTCGAGATATAGAGATCGGGACGGCTCACCTCGTCTGCCAATGTCCCCACGCCTACCGTCGAGGGCGTGGTCACAAACGGCGTGCGACGACCCCACTGATAGTACATACCGATATCGGTCGGCGACACCGCCCCAAGATTGCGATCGAGCGCCACCGTACCATCGGCAAACGTCTGCGCCTTAGGCTCTTCGGTCGCCCAAATGTGCCAACTTCCAACGATTGCATTGCTCGAATCACGCACCACGAGCAACGCATTTCCACGCTGCTCCGACGCCTCGAAACTCACGTAACCATCACTCGTCAGACCGACCTCCGAGATCAAACCCTCGCTATCCTCCCACAACAGTTCTGCCGTCACGCCACCATTCACACCGCAATCGAAGCAGTAACTGCCCGCCTCCGAAACGATGTAGCAATTAGCTCGCCCATCGAGGCTCAAATCGGTCTGCTCGCCCGCAAACGTCAGCGTCGGAAGGTTATAGAGCACACCTCGTTGCAACGTGCGTCCGCCATTGCGACCTACCGTGCGCACCATCGTGCGACCGTCGCTCGTGGTCACACGCACCGAATATCCCGCCGTGTATTCAATCGCAGGAACAACAATATACAATGCCGTCGGCTCCGCACCCAACTCCTTATCACTCAACAAGTAAGTGCGTACGGAGGCATCATCGGCAAACACAACCACAAGCTCCTCGCCGCGCATATCGACCGTGAATTCGCCCGACATCTTCTCGCCCGTGCCACCCGTCACGCAGACACGGGCCAGCTGCTCTCCCCCGCCCGCAATCGAGAGTTTAAGCACCGCAAACAGATTTTCGAACCCGAACGAGAGTGCATCTACCGCTGCCTCCGAGCTCTTGGCAACCATAAAACCGCACGCCTCGCCGTCGATTCCCGACGCCACATTGCGCTGCTCCGAGGGTAGCGTAAGCAGCAACTGCCCCTCAGTTACGGTCGCCTCGTCCTGCCGAGGATAGAATGCGAAATAGTCCTCCGTCGCGGCATTTTGGGTGGCCACCTCGCCATCGAAAGTTGCTACGCGACCTCCTGCTCCACTCGCCAAATCGAGCGCCGAAATCGCCCCATTCGACATCGCCACGACACCGATTTGGTCGCCCTCGGCCCACGTTACGACCGCCTGACGCGCAGTGGCGTCATCGGTAATTGTCGTGCGCACCTCGTCGCCAACACTTGCGGTAACTTGCACACGATATTTTGGAGTATCATCAAGATTTTTATCATTGCACGCAACGGTCAGAAGTGCCAGAAATACCGTTGCAAAAATATTTAACGCTCTCATAATCAGTCCCACTTATCGTCTTCGTAATCATAACCTGGAGTTGTACTACCCTGCTCTCCCTCACCCTCGGAAGGACCTTCACCCGACCCTCTAAAACCAATTTCGGCCGCCACCACAGTCACCTGCAATAACGGACACTGATAATCACACTTTTGCTTCTCCATTTTGTTATAAGTTTGAATTGTGGCGCAAACATACTACATTTTTCACAATTAAACGACTAATAATAGAAACTTAGCATTGAAATCAAGTGTTTTGACTCACAAAAAAATCTCCCCGCCATTTCTGGCGAGGAGATTCACTTTTAAGACAAGGAGCGGTTACTCCTTAACACAACGCACTGCGGCAGTTTCCGAAGCCTTCAACTGACCGTTCGAGGTAATACCATAAACACCCGAAGTCGTTTCACGAATTGCCATCGTGTAGAACGCTGCGCCGTAATGGTGATTAGACGAGCGCGGGAAATAGGCCGTCGAGGTCCAATAGTGACCCATAGTGCCCACCTTGAACAATTTGCCGTTACCGTCATAAGTACGATAGCCAGCCGCGGGCAACCAGCAATTTACACTCGAAAGGGTCAAACCGTTAGTCTTGCCACTTGTTGTAAATTGGCTCGTCAAGTCCGAGAAATCAGCCTTGACCTGCGCCTGTGTCGGCACTCGATAGCCTGCCGGGCACGGGTCATAATTACTCTTCTGGTCATCTACCCACAACTGCGAGTACTCAACTGCACACATACCAGCAACCCACGGACGGGTTACATTGTTAAAGTTCTTGCTACCATCAGCACAGCTCGGATCGGGATCCGCAGCAGTCGCATTCTGACACATAAACATCGGCTGAGCAATAGCCTCAGCAACCGTCAAACCGACACCCGACTCATACTTCCAACCATAACCGCTATTGGCAACCGTATAGTATGTGTAATCTGAACTGAAAGCCGACGATTCGTCATTGGTGCCCGTCCACGAGTACAACTTACTACCAGGGAACGGATCCTTACGGCCCCACTGATACATCAAACCATACGACCCCACATCGCCCGAGACAGCAGTAACAGCACCGAGGTTACGATCGAGCCACGTATTTGCATTCCACGACTGATCGGCAGGCATATCGGTACACCAAATGTGCCAGCTCCACAGAATCTCACCTGCTTCGTTGGTATATGCCACTACGGCATTACCCTCCTCGCCCGAAAGAGTGAACTTAATGGTAGCATTGGGGCAAGTCTCGTCTACGGGTGTTCCATCGGGTTTAACAGCAGGAATCGAATACGTACCAGCCGCCGAAGCGATGTAGCAGTTTGCAGTACCTGCCTCAGCCAAATTTGTAGCCTCAGCGACCGACAAGGTCGACACGTTGCTAATCAGATTGCTCGACGAAGCCCATACCCACTTTGCAGCCTCATACTCAGGACCATTCTCATCAACGGGAGCAGGGAAATCGATCGTCTTGCCCACGGTCAGCAATGAAGCACGCTGCATAGGCAGTTCCTGCGTAAACTTGTAAGTATCGGGCTCGTCTGCGGTATTGAAAGTAATGCCGTCACTATCCTCCAATGTGATGTTCAAACCCTCAGCATAGGTCGCAGGGGGCAGAATCACCAAGAACGCGTACTCGGTATTCGCCGACATAGCAACAGCGCCTTCAAGCGTAACCGTTGCCGAGCCACCCGACGCCATAGTAAGCACGGGCTCGGTGGGGTCGGTCAGATCAGCGGTATAGTTACCCGCGATGGGCTCACCGGCATTCATTGTCACGACCATCTTGGTCAGCGTACGAGCTACCTTGCTTGACACCTTCACGCGCAAAACACCGCACATATTGTAGAAATATACGGTCTTATCGAAGTTGTCAGCCTGCGAGCTCATCGGCATCACATTGTACGACGAGCCTTCGGCGAGCGACTGCACGGCGGGCAATGACGATGTGAGAATGTTGTTCGCGAACTTAGCTGTTGCGCTGTAAGGATAGTAGAGGACGAAACTTGGCGTCTGTTCGTCGATCGTAGTGATCTCGCCCGAGAAGTAACCGAGCATATCCTGCGATGTAGTGAATTTCACATTTGTGTTTTTCTCAGCGAAACCACCGATACAATCCGAAGCGTCCCAATAGTTCGTGTTTTCGATAAAGTGAGTACGGCTAGTGTGACCAGCATTAAAGGTCACCAACTTTTTGCCATATACCACTTCGGGTTCGGGCGTAGGTTCGTCCGAACAAGCTGCGAGTGCAAAAACTGCAACACAGAGGAGTAATTTCTTCATCATTTTATTAAAATTAGTCATCAATTTCACCATTATCGTACTCACTCCCTGACTACTTCTATTCTCACCGTAAATGGATAATTCGATAAATTATGTTTCACGTTTTGGGGATTTGCGCTTGCACCTGTGGCGATGGTGCAAGCGCGCGTCCTCTTAATTATTAACCAATTCTATTGTTGTACGTTATCGTTATACTCCTTGATACAACGAGCAGGAGCAGCGTACATATTCTTAGCTTGCTCGCCGATAAGAGCGGGTGATACACCAAAGTTCGAAGTGCTAATATCTACTGTATAAGGGGCATATACTGACCAATAGCTATCAAGCCAGCTAGATCCAGTGGCATAGTCTGAATCACCACGAGGACCAAACCAGTGAGGAGAATAAATATCAACCGTACCACCTGAATAGCTCGCTTTTGCCTCAATACGCCCAGCAGCCCAAAGTGCGAAATTCTTATTTACCTGATAACCTGCACCAGCGGGAGTAATAGCACCGCTATTGGGGAAATTGGTGATAATAGGAGTCGAAGCTGTTGATCCTGCCAAAGCAACTGTCTGATACGAACGCTCACCATCGCTGTTTCGAGTATAATAGTTGCCAGCATCACGTCTTGTTGTAAATGTACCTGCTGGGTCAACAGTTTCTCCGTTAATGGTACTTGTACGTGAATTGCTCAATGTTACTGTATTCAATACAGAGTAACCAAATACACCAGAGCAATTCGACGCAGGGTCAGCATATTCAAACTCGTTATTCTTTAAGTTATCCCACTCGCGAGTCAAAGGCAACTTATAACCCAGCGGACACGGGTCGAAGAGCGTCTTCGAGTTAGCCGTTGCGGGCTCGTCGCTCGTAGCCCAACCGTACAACCAGTAACCTGCCGTTGCTTGATTGTCTTGTATGCTGTATACTTTGCCGTTACGCTCAGTTATCGTCTTAGGAGCTACTGTATTGGTATTCAGCTTCATCGGATGGGCATAAATGTTATTATAAAGATATGATCCTGATCCCCAAACCGCTTCATCAGGAAATTTAGTTGTGTTTCGGTAAGTATCAGACGTAGCCCAAGTACCCGAAGCGTTTGGTCCGATAAACGGGTCTTTACGACCCACCTGGTAATACAATCCATAGCTATCGGCGGTACCTAACTCTGCCGACTCAGCACCAATATTACGATCCAACATATACCAATCCTCGTTGTTGATAGGAATCGACGGACGAGTGTTGGGGAAATTATAGTGCTGTGCCTTAGGAGCACCAAACCAAATATGCCACGACCAAATAATATCGGTCGAGTTCTTTTTGGTCAATGCAACCACAAGGTTACCACTCAAATTGGCAGCCTGAGGTTTCACAACAAGCACACCGCTCTCGCCATTAAGCGAAACGGTTACAACGTCCTCGACCTTGCCATTTGCAGCATCGAACGAATCACCCGAAGCCCACAACCAATTAACCTCGTAGTTCGTAGCCTCCGAAGCCTCGAAGAACTTGCCGTTCTCATTTACGGCCAAGCCCAAGCCTTCGTATGTAGCATTAAACGGCAGCTGACCATTACCCGGGATATTTACATTGAAGGTATAAGTACCGGGGTACGAAACAATGTAGCAGTTCGAGTGACCCTCAGCATCAAGCTGAGCCGAAGCCTCTGCGGGATCGACAACCTTATACGAAATCTTGTAGTAGTCGCCACCCTTCAATGCGTCGAGCGAACGCAAATCAATATAACGAGTGCGCTCAACATACTCGGTACCCTCCTTGTTAACCAACTGTACAACGGCACGAATGCAGTTTACATTCTCTTTGGTTACCAATGCAGGGTTAACAACTGCCAACACGGGGAGTTTCTGCGACTGCCCCTTCAACTCCTGCTCCTCTGCCAACGTTACCGATACAACGGTTGCCGTACCCGAGCTCTTAACTACAACGTCATTACGGCTAACATTATTCTTCGAATAGGTATAATTCGAAGGCAGACCATAACGATAGTTACCAGCGATAGCTACGGGAGTAAACGTACCGTCGAGTTTGCTATTCTTGCTATCCTTGCTAATAGTGCCGTCAAACTTACCCAACTCAACACGCATACCCTGAACCTTGTAGCCACCATCGGCAAATGCGTGCTGACCATCGGTGTTCTCGCCATAAAGCTCGAACTGCAAATATGCGGTCTGGTGCTGCAACTCAAATGCGCCAACACCCGTATCATCGGTCGTAATCAGGTCAACAGCTGCGCCGTAAGCATTAATACTATTAACCGACGGGTGATCTGCTGCGCCATCAGTAATATTGTAGCCCGACTGAGTCTGCTGTGCCAAAGTACGAACCTGAACACCTGTTTCCTTCAAATAATTGACTGCGGTTGCACTCTCATTGATATTCGACGAGTTGTAGGGCCAATAGATAAACAGATCCTGCGCACCCTTACCAGTTGCATAGATATCACCCTGGAAACGTGCCAAGTTCTTGCTCGAGTTGTTCAGCTCATTGATAGCAGCCTCAAAGTTCTCCATTGTTGAAGTATTGCTAAGTGCATACATACCAACCTTATCGGTCTCTTCCCAAAAGTAGGTCACCTTGCTACCAAAGGTACCCAAATAAACACGGGTCTCATCAGCCTCCGAAGCACCCTTGCCAGCTTCGAGAGTGATGGTCATCTTCTCCAAATTACCCTCAGGACCAACCGGTGTAGGCTCCTCGGTAAAATTATCTTCGCACGAAACGAAGCCAATGGCAATAATTGCCAATGCTAAATATTTCAATCTTTTCATAATACTCACATTCAAATTGTTAAACACTCTACTCAGCCCACTGACCTGCATCATACAAAGCTGCACTCGCCTGCGCCGAATCCGTCGACATACCATCGTCGCTATCGCCAATAGTAGTACCATCGCCAAAACCCGCACTGCCGTCAGGCGAGCCGACAAAACCCATCTCTACCTCCGCAAAAAGGCAGTCGATTCTCGGAACCTCGTAAGGCTCCTTTCTAAGTTCACATTTGTTCATACTCACTTACTTTTAGTTATTATTTTTTAAGTTTCTTTTTCGTTTGCGCCTGAAAATTTCAAGCGTGGAGAACCGTCGCGCAGCGAATCTCTGCGCGGGAGAACCGAAAATAAGTGATGGGAAACAACTTAAGCCCCAGACAGACCGCCCAGAGCTATAATAATTAATATGCTACCGATACAAAGATGGCCGTAACCACCTTTGATTGGCAGATAAAATCTGATTGATTCGCATTTTTGTTTTCGTTCTCCGCTACAAATGTACGAATAATTATGTTACATCGTACCTTTTATTCAACTTTTTTTCGGAATTTGAGCGAATTTCTCCCAAAACGGGCACAAACGGAGCTTTTCGACAACCCGACGAACCAATCGTACTATATAATATTATATATAGGTATACTCTTATCTAAATTCTTCGAATAAATTCAACCAATCAGCCACACTCTTCTGCAAACAGGACAAAACGAAAGAGACCGCCCCACAAGTGGGACGGCCTCTCGGCTTATAGATGTACTATCTTGCCCTTAGATTACTCCTCCGAGAGGATCTCCAAGATCTTGATAGCTGCAGTTGCGATCGGAGTACCGGGACCGAAGATTGCTGCTGCGCCATCGCGATAGAGCTGATCGTAGTCCTGTGCGGGGATTACACCACCTACTACAACTACGATATCCTCGCGGCCCAGCTTCTTCAACTCGGCAATGATCTGAGGAACAAGCGTCAAGTGGCCTGCTGCCAACGACGATACACCTACTGCGTGAACGTCATTCTCAACTGCCTGCTTAGCTGCCTCCTCGGGAGTCTGGAACAACGGACCCATATCGACGTCGAAACCGATGTCGGCATAACCCGTTGCAACAACCTTAGCACCACGGTCGTGGCCGTCCTGACCGAGCTTAGCGATCATAATACGGGGCTGACGACCCTCCTTCTTAGCGAATGCCTCGGCCATCTCCTTAGCCTTAGCAAAAGTTGCATCTGCTTTCACCTCTGACGAATATACACCTGAAATTGAACGAATAACTGCCTTGTAGCGACCTACTACAACCTCGCAAGCGTCCGAGATCTCACCCAGAGTTGCGCGTACCTTAGCTGCCTCAACAGCCAGCTCCAACAGGTTGCCCTGCTTGGTCTTCACGCACTCGGTGATTGCTGCCAGAGCCTTCTGAACAGCTGCCTCGTCGCGGTTAGCGCGCAGCTCCTGCAAACGCTTGATCTGCGACTCGCGTACTGCGGTGTTATCAACTGCCAAGATGTCGATCGGAGCCTCTTTTTCAAGACGGTACTCGTTTACGCCGATGATCTTCTCAACGCCCGAGTCGATACGAGCCTGCTTACGTGCAGCTGCCTCCTCGATACGCATCTTAGGAATACCGGTCTCGATTGCCTTAGCCATACCACCGAGCTTCTCAACCTCCTCGATCAGTGCCCAAGCCTTGTGAGCGATCTCGTTGGTCAGCGACTCTACGTAGTACGAACCTGCCCACGGGTCAACCTCGCGGCATACGTTAGTCTCCTCCTGAATGTAGATCTGGGTGTTACGAGCGATACGTGCCGAAAAGTCGGTCGGCAGTGCGATTGCCTCGTCCAGAGCGTTGGTGTGCAACGACTGGGTATGACCCAGAGCAGCACCCATAGCCTCGATTGCGGTACGAGCTACGTTGTTGAAAGGATCCTGCTCGGTGAGCGACCAACCCGAGGTCTGCGAGTGAGTACGCAGTGCCAACGACTTAGGATTCTTCGGGTCGAACTGCTTAACGATCTTAGCCCACAACATACGCGCTGCACGCATCTTAGCGATCTCCATAAAGTGGTTCATACCGATTGCCCAGAAGAACGACAGACGCGGAGCGAACTGGTCGATGCTCATACCGGCATTAACACCTGCGCGCAGGTACTCCAAACCGTCGGCCAGCGTGTAAGCCAGCTCGATGTCTGCCGTTGCACCTGCCTCCTGCATATGGTAACCCGAGATCGAGATCGAGTTGAACTTAGGCATATTCTTCGAAGTGTACTCGAAGATATCGGCGATGATTCGCATCGAGAATTCGGGGGGATAGATATAGGTGTTACGAACCATAAACTCCTTCAAGATATCGTTCTGGATCGTACCTGCCATCTGATCGAGGGTGCAGCCCTGCTCCAAACCTGCTACGATGTAGAATGCCAAGATGGGAAGAACGGCGCCGTTCATCGTCATCGAAACCGACATCTGGTTCAGAGGAATACCATCGAACAGTACCTTCATATCCTCAACCGAGCAGATCGATACACCTGCCTTACCTACGTCGCCAACTACACGCGGGTGGTCAGCGTCGTAACCACGGTGAGTAGCCAAGTCGAATGCTACCGACAGACCCTTCTGGCCCGAAGCCAGGTTACGGCGGTAGAATGCGTTCGACTCCTCAGCGGTCGAGAAACCTGCATACTGACGAATGGTCCAAGGACGCATTACATACATTGTCGAATAGGGACCGCGCAGGAACGGAGCGATACCTGCTGCATAGTTCAGGTGCTCCATACCGGCCAGATCCTCAGCCGAGTAATGACCTTTGACGGGTATCTGCTCGGCGGTCAGCCATACGTTTTCGTTGCACTCGCACGGCTTCTGTGCATCGCAAGCTGCGCCTGCGTATGCCAAATCAGCGAATTTTGCTCTCATAGTTTTTCCTTCCGTTTAGATACCGAGTTCTTTTAAGTAATATTCCAAGGTGTCGAGCACATTAACCTTAACGTGGATAAAGTTCTCGATGCCCTGAGCTTTCAGCTCGTCCATCGATGCGGGAGCACCTGCAACAACCAGAATTGCCTTACCGCCCAGCAGCTCCTTAACCTTAGGAGCAACGGTCAGGTAATCGTCGTCAGCAGCGCAAACCACTACGATATCTGCCTGAGCTGCCAATGCAGCCTCAACGCCCTCCTCAACCGACTTGAAGAAGGTGTTGTCCTGTACGCGGATACCTGCGCAACCGAAGAAGTTGCACGAGAACTGTGCACGAGCACGTGCCATACCCAGCGTACCGCAGGTCAGCATAAATGCCTTAGGAGTCTTCTCGCTACGGTCAACCTTCAAGCGCATAGCCTCGAATGCCATTGCACCGCGGTAGGGCTTCAAGCAGTTGCACTCGCAAGTCTTGCGGGTTACAACATCTGCCTTTACGTCCTCAGCAGCAACCTCCGTGAAGTTAGGATACTGGTTAGCACCCAACAAGATCTGACGGCGAGTCGAAACAGCCTTATCCTTAGCAGCAGCAGCCTTCTCGACCTCAGCTACGATAAAGCCCTCCTTGAATGCAGCCATATAGCCACCCTTCTCCTCAACGGTCTTGAACAGAGCCCAAGCCTGCTCAGCGATGTTCTTGGTGAGGTTCTCGATGTAGTACGAACCACCTGCGGGGTCAACTACCTGATCGAAGTGCGACTCGTGCTTCAACAGCAACTGAACGTTGCGTGCGATGCGATCCGAGAACTCGGTCGGAGTCTCAAATGCTGCGTCAAACGGAGTAACCTCCAACGAGTGAACACCGGCGATAGTTGCCGACATTGCCTCGGTGGTACCGCGCAACATATTGATATAGGGGTCATAAACGGTCTGGTTCCACTTCGACGTTACAGCGTGAGTGAACATCTTGGTCGAGCACTTGCACTCGGGCTTGTAAGCATCAACGATGTTAGCCCACAACAGACGTGCTGCGCGGAACTTAGCCATCTCCATAAAGTAGTTCGACGAAACGGCCATCGTGAAGCGGATCTTCTCAGCCACCTGGTCAACACTCAGACCCAGTTCCATCAGCTTCACGAGATACTCGTGGCCGACAGCCAGCGTGAATGCCAACTCCTGAACGATGGTCGAACCTGCGTTGTGGAACTGCGAACCGGTAACGCCTACAACGCGAACACGCTTGTAAGCAGCGGTCTTCTTGATCAGCTCTGCCATATCAGCGAAGCAAGCCTCGCCATTCTCGCAGCAGCCGAACTCGCCCTTCATCGAGAGTGCCATCACGATAGGATCGACTACAAAGTTTACACGCAGGTCGTCAGCAGCTACGCCCTCCTTCTCAACCTTTGCCAAGAGCAGGTCAGCAACCTCCTCGACTGCCGAGCCGCAGATAGTCAGCTCGATAGCGGGCAGTGCGATGCCAGCCAGCAGGGTGTCGAGATCCTCAGCCGAGAACTCAGCATTGCAGATGCAGAAACCAAGTGCATCAACGCCTGCGTTAAGAATTTTCAGAGCCTCAGCATTAGCCTTTGCGGGGCACTCTACGCCGATAGTCTGATGTACGCGCCACTCGTTCTTTTTGCCGGTGCTACGTACGTACGGGAACTGGCCGATGCCAGCGCCCAAGAAATCAATAGCCTTAAGGTCTTCGGCGCGGTAGTAGGGACGTACGTTGAAACCTTCGTCGGTACGCCATACCAATTTGCGCTCATAGTCAGCACCTTTAAGGTCAGCCGTAATCACCTCTTCCCACTTCTCGGTCGGTACCGGCGGGAAAAGATCGAACAGCTTTTCTTTGGTATTTGCCATAACTATTAATAAAATGAGGTTAAGTTGTTTCTGTTCATTTGAACAAAGGTACGAATTTTTTTTGTTTGTTATTCAAAAAACAGGAAAATTTTCACTCTTCTCGAACAAAACAGCATAAAACCGCGAAAATAATTGTGAATTGTAAATTGTGAATTGAATAAAAATTGTTATCTTTGTAAGTTGATAAGTACACTAAAACACAATGAGTGATAATAAAATACGAGTAGGTATTACGCAGGGCGACACCAACGGCATCGGTTGGGAGGTCATCATCAAGACCTTTGCCGACGCACGTATGGCCGAATTGTGTACCCCCGTGATCTACGGCTCGCCCAAAGTGGCGACATATTACAAAAATCGACTGAGCGACGTCGAGGGCTTTATTTACAACCCCATTCAGTCGGCTTCGCAGGCACGTCGCGGTAAGGTCAATATCATCGACTGCGGCCCGTCGGAGATCCCTATCGAGATGGGTAAGGCTACGGCAGCGGCAGGTGCTGCGGCGGTGGCGTCGTTGAAAGCGGCAATGAAGGACCTCAAAGAGGGAGAGATCGACGTTCTGGTTACCGCTCCGATCAACAAGGAGAGCGTGCAGAGCGACGAGTTCCGCTATACGGGTCATACCGAGTTTTTGGCTGCTGAGTTGGAGGGCGAGCCGATGATGATGATGTGCAGCGAGGTGTTGCGTGTGGGTTTGATGACGATCCACATTCCGCTGGCGGAGGTGGCTCAGGCGATCTCGAAGGAGAAGATTGTCGAGGCTCTGCACCGTCTGCGCGCGACGTTGCGTAGCGATTTCGCCATTGTTGAGCCACGTATTGCGGTGCTGGCACTCAACCCCCACGCGGGCGACGGAGGTCTGCTCGGCACCGAGGAGCAGGAGGTGATTCGCCCCGCAGTGCAGGAGGCCTTCGAGCAGAAGGTGCTGGCATTTGGTCCGTTTGCTGCCGATGGTTTCTTTGCGAGCGGTATGTTCAAGAAGTATGACGCGGTGCTGGCAATGTATCACGATCAGGGTTTGGCTCCGTTCAAGACCATTTCGCCTGAGGGAGTGAACTTTACGGCGGCGCTGTCGAAGGTGCGCACCTCGCCCGACCACGGTGTGGCGTACGACATTGCGGGTAAGGATGTGGCCGATCCGCAGTCGATGCGCGAGGCGATCTATGCAGCGATCGATATCTTCGAGAACCGTCGTCGTTGGGCGCAGATGAATGCCAATCCGTTGCAGCATTTCGAGCGAGAGAAGGGTCGCGACGTATCGGTACACGATCTGAAACTGCCCGAACCCGCAGAGGAATAAAAGACTGCATAGCAGAATTAATTTTGAATCTTGAATTAACTAAAATAACGCCGACCGTCGTGTATTCCGTCTCGTAATTGTGGGAGCGCGGCGCGAGGAAAACTAACAACACAAACAAAACACAAACAAGCAATGATGAAAATCACTTTCCCCGACGGCAGCATTCGTGAGTATGCCAAAGGGACTACGGCGATGCAGATCGCCGAGAGCATCAGCCAGCGTTTGGCACAGGAGGTGCTGGCGGCTGAGGTTAATGGCGAGGTTCGTGATCTGAACCTGCCGATCAATGATGACAGCCACGTGAAGCTGCTCAAATGGGACGATGATGAGGGTAAGCACGCATTTTGGCACACCTCGTCGCACCTGTTAGCAGAGGCTTTGGAGGCATTGTACCCCGGTATCAAGTTCGGTATCGGTCCCGCTATCGAGAGCGGTTTCTACTACGATGTCGATTGCCCCGTGCCCATCACCGAGGGCGACCTGCCGCGTATCGAGCAGAAGATGACGGAGTTGGCTCGCACGAAGGAGGCTGTCGTACGTACCGAGGTAGCTAAGGCTGAGGCGTTGCGTACATTCACCGAGAAGGGCGACCAGTACAAAGTTGAGCTGATCGAGGCATTGGAGGACGGCACGATTTCGTTCTACACCAATGGCGCGTTCACCGACCTCTGCCGTGGTCCGCACCTGCCCAACACAGGATTAATCAAGGCTATCAAACTGACCTCGGTTGCAGGCGCTTACTGGCGTGGCGACGAGAAGCGTCAGATGCTGACCCGTATATATGGTATCTCGTTCCCAAAAAAGTCGATGCTCGATGAGTATCTGGCAATGATGGAGGAGGCTAAGAAGCGCGACCACCGTAAGCTCGGCAAGGAGTTGGAGTTGTTTGCGTTCTCGCAGCGCGTAGGTCAGGGTCTGCCTCTGTGGTTGCCTAAGGGTGCCGCTCTGCGCGACCGTTTGGAGCAGTTCCTGCGCCGCGTACAGAAGGCTTATGGCTACCAGCAGGTTATCACCCCGCACATCGGTAACAAGGAGCTCTATGTAACCTCGGGCCACTACGCAAAGTATGGCAAGGATTCGTTCCAGCCGATCCATACTCCCATCGAGGGCGAGGAGTATCTGCTCAAACCGATGAACTGCCCCCACCACTGCGAGATCTACAAGACCAAGCCCCGTTCGTATAAGGATCTGCCTTTGCGTTTGGCTGAGTTCGGTACGGTATATCGCTACGAGCAGAGCGGTGAGCTGCATGGTCTGACCCGCGTGCGTGGTTTCACGCAGGACGACGCTCATATGTTCGTACGCCCCGACCAGCTGTTGGAGGAGTTCGAGAAGGTTATCGACATCATTCTCTATATCTTCAAGACGTTGAAGTTCGACAACTACACCGCTCAGATATCGTTGCGCGACCCCAACAACAAGGAGAAGTACATCGGTTCGGACGAGAACTGGGAGAAGGCCGAGCAGGCAATTATCGACGCTGCTAAGGAGAAGGGTCTGAATACCGTTGTGGAGTATGGCGAGGCTGCATTCTACGGTCCGAAACTCGACTTTATGGTTAAGGACGCTATCGGTCGTAAGTGGCAGCTGGGTACTATTCAGGTGGACTATAACCTGCCCGAGCGTTTCGACCTGACCTACACCGGCGCCGACGACAAACCCCACCGCCCGATTATGATCCACCGCGCACCGTTTGGCTCGATGGAGCGTTTCGTGGCAGTATTGTTGGAGCATACCGCAGGTAAGTTCCCGCTGTGGCTCTCGCCCGATCAGGTGGCTGTGCTGCCCATCAGCGAGAAGTACAACGACTACGCCGAGAAGGTTACCGACTTCCTCAATCGCAACGACGTGCGCGCTCAGATCGACAACCGTAACGAGAAGATCGGTCGTAAGATCCGCGACAACGAGTTGAAGCGTATCCCCTACCTGCTGATCGTGGGTGAGAAGGAGCAGGCCGATGGTCTGGTTTCGGTGCGCGTTCAGGGCGAGGGCGACAAGGGCCAGATGACTATGGAGGCCTTCCGCGACCTGATCCTCGAAAAGGTGAAGGAGGAGACCGCAGGTAACGACAAAATTCAGTAAATCAAAGTTTTATTAACCAATAGGAGGACAAAACTATAAACACTACAAAACCATTTCCGCCGAGGACAAACAACGCAGGCCCGCAGAACGGTGGCCAGCGTCCCAACGGGCCACGTCGCCCCGAGAAGGAGAATCCTCATCGCATCAATGACGAGATCACTGCACCGCAGGTACGCGTCGTAGGCGACAATATCGAAAACCCCGTCGTGCTCTCGATTCGTGAGGCCATCAAGCTGGCCGACGAGATGGAGCTCGACCTGATCGAGATTTCGCCCAAGGCCGATCCCCCGGTGTGCCGTATCGCCGACTATCAGAAGTTCCTGTATCAGCAGAAGCGTAAGGCTAAGGAGATCAAGGCCAAAGCCGTGAAGGTCGTAATCAAGGAGATCCGTTTCGGTCCGCAGACCGACGATCACGACTACAACTTCAAGTTGCGCCACGCCGAGAACTTCTTGAAGGAGGGTGCAAAGGTGAAGGCGTATGTCTTCTTCCGTGGTCGTTCGATCGTCTTTAAGGAGCAGGGCGAAATTCTGTTGCTGCGCTTCGCTACCGATTTGGAGGAGCTGGCAAAGGTCGAGCAGATGCCCAAGCTGGACGGCAAGAAGATGACGATGATGCTCGCACCCAAACCCAAGAAGGGTTAAGCTGTCGGCATCGTCCAAGAACCGAGCGATTTCGTTCGCAGGCCGACCGGTGAGGTCGGTGGCACAGACCGTGCAGATGGGTCGGTGCGAGGGGTTACGTGTGCGTGCACCCCGATGTACTGACGTGGTCTAAGGCGTGTAGCGTGGCTATGGCTACGTGTGCCAAAGTGGTTGTGCCAAAGTGGTTTGAATCGACTCCTAACGTGGCGAGAGGCACTCCCCTCGCCCACCATTTATACTAAACCGCCCGTGCACTTCCGTGCGCGAGCGGTTTTTTGTTATTCAAAACACAAAATTAATAGTTAAAAAATTGTGAATTGTGAACCGACGCCAAGCCGAATGCGGAGTCGGGCGGTAGCTCGAACTCGGCTGAGGCGCGAAGGAGGAAAAGCCTGCGTAGCAGGATTAATTGTGAATTGATATACGTGACTACACAAAAAAACAAGCGACCGTCCGCGGAGACGATCGCTGTTTCGTGATAAGGATTAACGCCAGAGGGTTTACTTGTTCGAAACCATACGCTTCTCCTTGATACGAGCCTTCTTACCGGTGAGCTCACGCAGGTAGTAGATACGTGCACGGCGAACAACACCAACCTTGTTCAGCTCGATCTTCTCGATGTGGGGCGAGTAGAGGGGGAAGATACGCTCAACGCCTACGCCATTCGATACCTTGCGAATGGTAAACATCTTGGTCATACCGCGACCCTTGATCTGGATAACTACGCCACGGAAGCTCTGCAGACGCTCCTTGTTACCCTCGACGATTTTGTAAGTTACGGTAATGGTATCACCGCTCTTGAATGCGGGAATCTCCTTCTCCGCCCACAAAGCCTGCTCAACAGACTTGATAATTTGATCCTTGTTCATTGTTTAAACAATTAATTTGATTTAGCGCGAAATATTACGGCTGCACGAATCCTACCATAACGGCCTCAATTTCCGACCGATAATCCCGTGGCGCTACCTTCTCTCAGTCGGACCTCCGCTATTCCACAAAGCCCTCCTCGATTAGCTGCACCCCTCGGTTCGCACCCACGTAAGAGATTTCTACACTCCACTTGGGACGGCAAAATTAAGGGATAAAATGGTCATAGACAAATTTTTGGACGAGAAAATCGCGTTCGGGGGTTAAAGTTGTTCCAAAAAGGTGGAAAAATAGCTATCTTTGTGGAGCTATAAGAGCATAAAAACGAACAAACAATGACAAAACCACTGATATTTATCACCAATGACGACGGCGTGAACGCTAAGGGTTTCCGCCAGCTGGTTGATGTTGCGGCACGTTATGGTCGCGTAGTTGCGATTGCGCCTGCCGAGGTGCAGTCGGGCAAGTCGAACGCCATCACGATGTTCAAACCGCTGTTTCTGCAAAAGGTTGTAGACGAGCCCGATAAGCAGGTCTACTCGCTCACGGGTACGCCTGTCGACTGCGCCAAGATGGCATTCGACAATCTGTTGCTCGGCGAGAAGGTCGCCCTCTCGCTCTCGGGTATCAACCACGGCTCAAACTCGGGCATCAACGTGCTCTATTCGGGCACGATGGGCGCCGCTATGGAGGGTAGTTTCTATGGTTGTCCGTCGGTGGGTCTGTCGATCGACGACCACGATGCCGACGCCGACCTCGACGCTGCATTGGAGGTGGCTGCGATGATGATCGAGAAGATGCTCAGTGCGCAGTTCGACGAGCAGGTATGTCTGAATGTGAATATCCCCGTGGGTCGCCCCGAGGAGTTGAAGGGCGTGCGCATATGCCGTCAGACGCGCGGTTTCTGGCGCGAGGAGTATGATTGTCGTCAGGATCCTCGTGGCAATGACTATTTCTGGTTGAAGGGTGCATTCTGCAACGCCGAGCCCGATGCCGAAGATACCGACGAATGGGCACTTAAAAATGGCTACGTCACGGTTGTTCCCGTCAAGATCGATATGACCAACTACGGTCTGATGGACCGCTTGAAGGAGATATTGTAAGGCGCAAGAATAGTTTTATATTAAATGGCAAAATCCCCGATATTCGATTGAATATCGGGGATTTTGCGGTATGGACGAGACTCGAGCCCGCGCTACGCGCATGCAGGCTCGCGATCTTTATTTTGACAGCCCCTCCAAACCTCCCCTTGATAGGGGAGGCTTAGTCGGTCGCGAGTTCCAAAACTCAACGTACATAAACAAAAAAATCCGAAGATAAATCTTCGGACTTTCTGCGGTATGGACGAGACTCGAGCCCGCGCTACGCGCGTGCAGGCTCGCTATCTTTATTTTGACAACCCCTCCAAACCTCCCCTTGATAGGGGAGGCTTAGTCGGTCGCGAGTTCTAAAACTCAACGCACATAAAATCAAAATCCCCGAGATTCAAAAGAATCTCAGGGATTTTGCGGTATGGACGAGACTCGAACTCGCGACCTCCTGCGTGACAGGCAGGCATTCTAACCAACTGAACTACCACACCGTTTGCTGTTTGCGAGTGCAAAAGTAATACATTTTTCACAATCTGCAAACTCTCAAACCATTTTTTTACATTTTTTTTGCGATTTTTTTCGTTAGCGGCGCTGAACACTCTCCACAAACTCAATCGCCTCGGGCGACAACGTCTCCGTGCGATCACGCCAATGTCCACTCTCAGTCAGACGTTTACGTCGTCGGTCGATCGACTGCTGGATCGGGAACTCGGGTTGTGGCTTGCGCATCATCTGCTCACGACGCGAAGGACGCAAATCACGATCAAAAACCTGCTCCTGCGTGGGACATTTATCGCCGTGCCACTCAAAATCGCGCAACGTGCGCTCCTGCTCGGCGGGCACCTGCGTAATATTATATATAGAGTACACGGGGTTGCCTCGCCAAATGATCGTCTCGATCTGACGGTCGACAAGCAAGAACGAGATGTCGCCACACGTGATGGTCATAAACTCGGTGACACGCCCCGAATTTTCGTCGGTCGTATAGTAGAGCGTCTGACCGTTACCGATGGCATTGACGCGATAGATCTCGTTGTCACGGAACAGAGCCTCGATGGTCTTGCCCGCCACCTGGTTGTATGCCACCGAGTCGATCTGCTCGGCCATAATCGGGTTGCCGATAAATTCGGCACGCGTAATCTGCTGATTCGAAGTAAAAATATCGATCTGCTGGGCAGTCACTTGATTGCTGCCGTACCAAAGTATCGGCGTGCGATAGAGGTGGATTGTCGAATCGACCGAGAGTACCACCATAGAATCACTAACCGATTGGAAATCTTTGCGATAGGTTCGTACATTACGATATGCGCGGATAATTCGATGCACCGAATCGTGCGGAATCGTATCCTTCACCGCCGTGCTATCAGCCATCTCGTCCTCGGCAAATTCGGCTGCGGGATCGACGCCCGCCAGCGAGTCGGCCGCCAGCGAATCCTGCGCCAACGAGTCGCGCACAATGCCACGCGAGCGCTCATATTTTTCGAGTTTAGCCTGACGCTTGGCGCGACGCTCCGCCGCCTTTGCCTTCAATCGCTCCTCCTTGGCTGCCGCTTTCTCGGCTTTTACCTTCGCCTTTTCGGCCTTCACGCGCTCCTTCTCGGCCTTCGCTGCCGCCTTGCGAGCCTCAGCCTCGGCACGCTCCTGAGCCTTGATCTGCTCGGGCGTAAGCTCTGCTGCCGGCTCAGCGTCGGACGCAACTTCAACGCCCTCAACCACCGTACTATCAGCTGGTTGCGCTACACTTATATCGGTTGCGGTGCTATCGGCAACGGGTTGCGAAACTGCGGTCGAGTCGCTCTGTTGTGTACCCATCGCTGCGGCTGCTGCGGCAATCTGCTGGCGCATAGCATCGTCGGCTGCCATCTGTGCCTGCACCTGAGCCAACGAGTCGGCACGTGCCAACGAATCGGCCGCCAACGTAGTACTATCAACATCGTAAGGACGCTCGGTGAAGAGCAGAATCGAGTCGGCACGCACAAACAACGAGTCGCCCATCTCGGGATCGTAGCTGATCACCGACGGGCGCTCGGTGAGCAGAGCCTCCTCGCGGTCGCCCCAATACTCGCCATAATCGCCAAATGCCAGCACCTTCTGGTCGGTATCGTCGATCTGGATATTGCGACGCAGAATAGCATTCTCCAACGCACGTCGGTAGTCGACGCTATCGGCCCAAACCTCCTGTTTTTCAGTAAGAATGTAACTATCCGAGAAGAGTTGAAAGTGATCCGCCACACGGTCGTATCGACCCGCCGTGGCATTGACCATCTCGTTGTTTTCGTTCCAGATATAGGTGTCGGTAGCGAACGACGCAACGTCGGTATCGAGGTTATAGATCACCGAATCGGACTTCAATTTGTACTGCGTATCCTGCATTTCGACCGCCTCGACGCAGATCACCACGCTGCTATCGGCATAGTAGTAACCACGCTCGGCCTCCAAGCGGTTATCGCCCTTGTTCACGATCGCACCGCCACTAAAACGACCCACATTTTCGAGCGTATTGAACGAGAAATTGTAGGTGTACATCGTCGCATCGCCATCGACAACCTTGATCAGCGGCGAGTAGACATAGGCCATATTGGTCTCGCCGTTGTACTCGGCACGGTCGCCGTAGACATACAACGAATCCTTGTTAATCAGCACGTTACGGAAGCACTCCATATGACGCTCGCTGTAACGTACCGCACTATCGCACGTGATGACTGCACCGTTGTGATAGAACATCACATTGCCCACAAGGCAGAGTGCCGTAGTATCCTCGAACTTGATCGAATAGGCGTCGTCGCCCTGCATATCGACCGGCTTGCGACCTCGACGTGACGAGGAGCCCGACTGCGCAAAAGCAATCGAGAAAAGCGCCACCACGAAGATCAGCAATATGGTCGACAGACGTTTCAAATCGACAGTGATTTAGGGAGTTACGATCTATTTAACCCAGCCTTCGTACTCCCACTCGCCCTCTCGGAACTCAGGCTCGATACGCACGTACATCGACTGAATCTTACCCGTCAGCCACTTGTTATATTCGGCGCGTTTCTTGTGCTCCAACGCCGCCTCCTCGATCATCAGATAGTCCTCGTCGAGCGTTGCCGTATGCGACGGAATCACGTCGATCAACTTGATGATCTTGCTGAGCTGGTTGTTCTTCAAGTCCATCGTCTGGAAGGCGTCCGAAATCTCGCCCTTCTTCAAGCGACGAATCGCATTGTAGTCGGCGGGCATCAGGTACTCCTTATAGAATTTGGTCTGTGTCAAGCTCGCCTGGTATGCCTGCTGAGCCTCCAAAATATCGTGGTTCGAAACCAAACCGCCATTCTGCTTCGAGTAGGGGTCGTCCGAGTGCTCCATCGCCGCCTTCTCGAAGGTGATCGAGTCGCAACGGATCAAGTTTGCCAGCGAATCGAGCAGCTGATCGCTCTCGGCCAACTCCGAAGGAGTGTAGTAGGGACGTATCAGAATGTGACGGCAACGATAGGTGTTATTCGGCAGACGCTCAATGCCTTGAATGATATGGAAACCGAACTCAGTTTCGACAACCTCCGAGATCTGATCGGGTTTCAACTTCTCCAAAGCATTGGCAAACGGCTTCACGAAACCATCGAGAGGCATAGGCTCCAACTCGCCACCACGCACCGCCGAGCCGTCCTCCGAGTACATACGTGCCAGAGTCGCAAACGACGCCTTGCCCGAGATGATACGCTCGCGCATATCGAGCAGACGCTCACGAACACGACGCTTAGCCTCGTCCATCGACGAAGGGAACTTGGTGATATGTGCATAGACATACTGCTCGGGAACAATCGGAAGGCTATCTTTGGGCTGCGACTTGTAGAAGCGCTCGACCTCGCCCGGCGTAATCTCGACCTTGTCCATAATCGTACGCTGCATAGCCTCAGCCGATTGCATCTCGACATACTGCTGTATCATCGTCTCGCGGATATCGTAGACCGCCTTATGCTCCTGCGCCTCCAATGCGCCAATCGAGCCCGCCTCCGAGATCATATTCTGGATCACATTCTCAACCGGAACGGCCACCTCGGCACGCTTCACATCGACCGAGTCGATCTGCGACTGATGGTAGAGCAACTTCTGCAACATCAACTGTTCGAGTGCCTCATTTTTCGGATCGCGGTCCGACGTGTAACCCATCTCGCGGCGCTGCTGAACCAAACGGTCAGCCGTCTCGACAACGTCCGAATAGTAGATAGCCGAATTGCCCACAACAGCCACAATCTTATCGATGATCACCTGCTGTGCCTCGACTGCGCCCGCGCAAAGAATGGCGCAAAGCAACATTATACCTCTCTTAATCATTTTGTTCGTTTATTGTTTTTTTATTTTTTCGTTTCCTGTTTGGTTGTATCTGCCACAACGACCTTTGTCGTATCTGCCTCCGCAGTTGGCTCACCCTCAGTCGGTTCGCTCTTCTCGGTCGGTTGGGCACTCGATGTCGCCTCGACGGTTGGTGCGACCTCCTCGATCGGCTCCTCAATCGGCTCCTCGTCGGTCAAATTGATACGCAACTCGCCCGACGCCAGCGCCTCATTGTAGATTCGCTCCTCGTGCGCACGGATAATCTCGCTCTGACGCTGGGCAAACAGAATGCGCTTGATCGTCTCACGCACACGCTCCAACGGCGCAGCGTCGCCCGAACGACGTATGTCGGTGATTACGAAGAAGTAACGACCATCATCGACACGCATCTCCTGCAACACGTTCGGCTTCAACAGCTCCTCATATTTGCGACCACGCGAGGTGGGCAGCGTCGAAAGGAACTCCGTGTAATCGACCCACGAGGTGTACTCCTGCACTTCGAGGTTGCTCTTTTGGCACATATCTCGCCAATCCTGCAACCTCTCCTCCTCGGACGAGCGCATTGCCTCGCGCAACTTGGTCGTCTGACGGAAGGTCGTGGGCACCAGCACCTGACGACCACGTACCACCGTGCGATCCAATCGGAAATCGGACGGGTGGCGGTTGTAGTACTCCTCGATCTGTGCGTCCGTAAAGACTGTATCTATCTCTTGATCAACGTAATGCTGATCCAAACGACGCGTCAGCAACGAGTTGCGATACTCGGCAACCATCGCCTCGATCGCCTCCTCGCTATCGCGGAAGAGGTTCTCGGCCGCACGCAGTTTCAACTCCTTTTTGACCCAACGGTCGACATAGATTTCGAGCAGTGCGGTGCTATCCTCAGCCGTTACAGCCTGCGCATAGATCGACTGCACGTCGCTCTCACGCAGCTTTTTATCGCCCACCTGAGCCACCACGCGGTCGTATTCGAACGGCGACGGCAACTCGCGGCACGCCCCCAAGATTACGAGCACGCCGACCACGAGCAATATTTTTGTAATTCGAGCCATAAACAAAATGCAAAGATAGTGTTTTTCCTGCAACTAACGCACTTTCACACCCGATTATTATGCGCGAGGGCTCCCAGCGTTGATTTTTTCGATCGAACGCCACACCATATAGCCCGATGCCACGAGCGCCGCCAGCGACACTCCATAGACCACGGCATAGAGCGTATTGTTCTCGATGAGCGAGCGCACGGTGATATTTGCGCCATCGCTCCACTGCATAATAACGTAGGCCATTGCGTTGTTCAGCGCGTGGATAATGATCACCGGCCAAAGCGACTCGGTGCGAACATATATGTATCCGAGAATCAGACCAATAGCAAAGGCATTGACCACCTGCTGAGGAATCAGGTGGATCACACCGAACATCAGCGCCGACACCACGATTGCACGTCCTGCGCTATGTTTCGAGCGCACCGATTCGAGCAGTATTCCGCGGAAGAGCACCTCCTCCATCACGGGTGCCAGCACCACCAACATCAGAATCGACCAACCGCCGTGCATACCCATCTTGTCGATCATTTTGAGGAATGCGTCGGGGAAGAGTTCGAGCACGGGTTCGATCACCACGCCCGTCAGCAGTACCATCACAAATCCCCACAAGATCAACATCGGATTGAAACCTCGCAGCGAGAAGTGGAACATACGTCCCGTACCACGACGCAACTTGCGGTAGATCAGCACGCCCACGATTGTCAGGCCCATCGACAACGCATAGCTCAGTGCGCTCATCGGACCACTCGACACTCGCTCGGCAAAGTTCTCCGCTCCGCCCGAAATGGCTGCAATAACCGACACCACGAGCGACGTTGCGACGGTCGACAGCAGATAGATTCCGATCACAGCCAGCATATCGCCCCACGTCGGGAATCGCTGTGCGCGCGGCGCCTCAAATCGAGGATCGTTCATCGGATCCACAGCGGGCTCGGTAGCGGGTGCATCGGTAGTCTCTGAGGGCTGCTCCGAGGGGTTATTTTCGCTATTGTTGGGGGCGGTAGTTTCGATTGTTTCTGCGACCTCCGAGCGGGGATTCACGTTCGGGGTCTGCTCCAAATTTTCGCTCATAATTACATTATATTTAGTTTTAAGTGTCAAATATAGTCATTTTCCTCGGAATATGGTGGCAAAATCCGAGAAAATCATTAATTTTGTGGGTTGAATACTATGCCTCAACCGCAGGGTGCGCAATATGGAGTGCAATACCAAGCGTTTGTGGCATAATAAGATAGCAACCGTTTACAATGGGAAAGATAGTAGCATTAGCAAATCAAAAAGGCGGCGTGGGTAAGACCACGACGGCAATCAATCTGGCAGCCTCGTTGGCGATCTTGGGTCGCAAGGTGCTGTTGGTCGATGCCGATCCGCAGGCAAACGCCACGTCGAGCCTCGGCTTCGACATCACGGGCGAAGGCATCTACGAGTGTATCACCGGTCAGCGTAAAGCCGAGGAGGTGATTCAGCAGAGCCACGACCTGAAAAAGCTGTGGCTCATCGGATCGAGCATTGATCTGGTGGCTGCCGACACCGAACTGCCCAAAATGGACGACGCCCACTTTGTCGTCAAACGCGTATTGGAGTCGGTGCGCGACCGTTTCGACTACATTTTAGTCGATTGCTCGCCCTCGTTAGGCTACACCACCGTCAATGTGCTGACGGCCGCCGACTCGGTGCTGGTACCCGTGCAGTGCGAATACCTCGCTTTGGAGGGTCTGAGCAAGTTGCTCAACACGATCAAAATCGTCAAGAGCGGTCTGAATCCCCAACTCGAAATCGAGGGTTTCCTGCTGACGCTCTACTCGCGCAACCGTCTTAACAATCAGGTGGTTGCCGAAGTTCGTGAGCACTTCGGACACTTGGCTTTCGACACAATAATTCAACGAAATATACGTTTGGGAGAGGCTCCCTCGCACGGCAAACCCGTAATGTTGTACGACGCCTCGGCAACGGGCTCGCAGAACTATCTGAACCTTGCAAAAGAGTTCCTCAAACGTAACAAAAAGCAATCGAGCAGATGAAAAACAAAGGTTTAGGACGCGGTCTGGACGCCATCTTCGGGCTGGACGGCGCAAACATAGATGTCAAGAGTACTCCGATGAGTTCGATGCGCGAAATCGAGCTGTCGAAGATCATTCCCAACCCCACACAGCCCCGCGCAAAGTTCGACGACGAGGCTCTCACGGAGTTGGCCGACTCGATCCGCACACTCGGTGTGATTCAGCCCATTACGGTCAAGCGCAACACCGATAACGAGTACGTTATCATCAGCGGCGAGCGTCGTTGGCGCGCCTCGAAAGCGGCTGGATTGGCAACAATTCCTGCCTATATCCGCGAGGTCGATGACGCCAATCTGCACGCAATGGCACTGGTTGAGAACATTCAGCGTCAGGATCTTAACGCTATCGAGATCGCTCTCGGACTGCAACGTCTGGTCGATGAGTGCGGACTGACGCAGGACTCGTTGGCCGAGAAGGTGGGCAAGAAGCGCTCGACCGTAGCCAACTATATGCGTCTGCTGCGTCTGCCCGACGAAGTGCAGCTGGCATTGAAGGAGGGTCTGATCTCGATGGGTCACGCCAAGGCGATTGCAGGTGTGCCCGATGAGAAGCAACTCGCGCTGTTGAAGCGTTGCTTGAAGAAGGCTCTCTCGGTGCGTCAGGCCGAGGAGATGGCTCGTGCGATGTGCGAAGCTCCCAAGGCAAAAGCGATCGAGGAGGAGCAGGAGTATCCCGAATCGTACACCCGCCTGGTGGAGCAGTTCGAGAAACTCTTCTCGCAGAATATCAGTATCAAACGCTCGAAGACGGGTGGCGGTCGCATTACGATCGACTTCGCCTCGGACGCCGACATCGAGCAGTTTGTAACACGTTTCGACAACCTCTAAAAACGATTCACTCGACAATGAGCCTCGCAAAGAGAATATTCCTCGCCATTGCGCTCGCGCTGAGTTGCATCGCCACCGCTACGGCACAACAACCTCGCGGTGCGCGAACGATCATTCGTGGCGGTACGCGACAGGAGATCCGTAGCGACTCGGCCTCGATGGCTGCCGATTCGTTGCGTTCGGGCGTGATGGGTTTGGACTCGGCATCGCTGGCTGCGCTCGGTCTGGACGAGGCCCTGATCGACACCCTCTCGGCCGACTCGATTGCTGCTCGATTGAGCTCACTTCCGGTCGATTCGCTCGCCTCGCTGATGGGGCGTATGCCCGACACCACAACCGTCGCAAAGCTCGATTCGCTGGCACTCGATACGATCAAACCCCGCCGTTGGGACTCGATCACAATCTCGAAAATCTCGTGGATCTCGGCCGTTGCGCCCGGCTTCGGACAGATCTACAACAAACAATATTGGAAGTTGCCGATCCTCTACTCGACCTTGGGTGCGGGTATCACGATGGGCGTGCTCGAAAACAAAAAGTATCAAGACTATAAGCGTCAGGTTAAGGCGATTACCGACGTCAGTCTGGTGCGCACCGAAGAACTTGACGCTCTGCAAACCCAGATGATTCGCCACAACACCCGCCGCCAGTTGTACTTTCTCGGTGCGATTGCCTCGTACATATATTTTATTGGCGACGCAGCGATGAACTACGACGGTAAGATTCCCGCCACGAGGGTCAAGAAGGCCACTACCCTCTCGATGATCTGCCCGGGTGCGGGACAGATCTACAACGGTAGCTATTGGAAGGCTCCGATTGTGATCGGTGGCTTCGCTTCGATGATCTACGTTGTGGATTGGAACAACCGTGGTTATCAGCGTTTTCGCACCGCCTACAACCTGCGTGTAGCCTACGACAACGCTCTGAAAGAGTACAACGCCGCAACCGACAAAGAGGGGTTGACACGCCCCACTCCGACCGACGAATTCCGCGGTCGATATACGGCCGACTATCTGAAAAACCTCAAAAATAGCTATCGTCGTAACCGCGACCTCTCGATCATCATCACAGCGGGTGTCTACCTGCTCAATGTGATCGACGCACACGTCGATGCTCACTTGCAGGATTACGATATTTCGGACAACCTTGCAATGGACGTCCAACCCCACATAGGCAACGTTTACACGGCTCAATCGGGCAGCGTAAACACCTATGGCTTAGGCATTAATATTAGATTCTAATCTCCCCGAAAGATAAACTCCCAAACAATGAAATTCGCACTCAAAACCACTACCCTGATACTCGCAGCCGCACTCACCGCCTCGACCGTAATGGCCGCCGACGGTCCCATCTGGCCCTTCGGCAAGAACCGTCGCAAGGCGCAAAAAGAGCAACAAGCCGAGATGGAGGCAGCCGAGCGCCAAGCCCTCGTCGAGCGATTGGTGGCCGATTCGATCAAGCGTCTGCTGGCTGAAACCGCTAAGACTGAGGAGGTTGAACCCGAGGAGGTTGGTCACGAGGGTGCAATCAGCGACAGCTCGTATTGGCGCGATCACTTCGCCGCAATGAGCATTCATCAGCGCGACTCGGTGGTGTCGCAGTGGTACGAAAAGACCACAATCGACGCATTCGAAAATTACTATAAAGAGTATATCTGCTTCGACTCGACGTGGGTGCCTACGACCGAAAATGTACTTCCCGACTCGGTCTATGCCGCACGCTTGAAGGCGATGGTTTCGCCCATTCATCTGCCTTATAATGAGATCGTTCGTAACTATATCGTGCGCTACACCTCGCCCACCAGCGGACTGATGGGCCGCGTGCTCGGACTGTCGCAATACTACTTCCCGATGATCGAGCAGGAGCTGATCAATGCGGGTCTGCCCGTTGAGTTGCGTGCGCTGCCAATCATCGAGTCGGCGCTGCAACCTACGGCAAAATCGCGTGCCGCGGCGGTCGGTCTGTGGCAGTTTGTATATGCGACAGGTAAGGCTTATGGTCTGGAAATCAATTCGTTTGTCGATGAGCGTTGCGACCCGTTGCAGTCGACCCGTGCGGCGTGCAAGTACCTGAAAGACCTCTATCGCACCTACGGCGATTGGTCGCTGGCGCTGGCTGCATACAACTGCGGTCCGGGTAACGTCAATAAAGCGATTGCACGTGCTGGCGTGCGAGGCTCGTTCTGGGATATCTACGACCACCTTCCGCGCGAAACACGTGGCTACGTACCCGCCTTTATTGCAGCTACTTACGCCTACAATTACTACAATCTGCACGACATCAAAGTGACCACGCCGCCAATGCCTATGGCCACCGACACGATTATGATTTCGCGCGTAATGCACCTCGAACAGGTTGCCTCGACAATCGACATTCCGATCGAAACGTTGCGCCTGATCAACCCCCAATATCGCCTCGACATTATTCCCGCAACCACCAAGAGCTACCCGCTGACGTTGCCCGTGCGCGATCTGTCGCACTACATCATCAACGAGGACTCGATTATGGCCAAGGATTCGCTCTACCTGAAAGAGTACCTCGACCCCGCAAAAGTCGAGAAAAAACGTGTCGAGGAGAATGTTGCTCGCACCATCACACACGTAGTGAAACGTGGCGAAACGCTGGGTGGCATTGCACGTCGTTATGGCGTTACCACACGCCAGATTATGCAGTGGAACAACCTCAAAAATGCAAACAAACTACGTATAGGTCAGCGACTTAGAATCCAACGTCGTCGTTAATTTCGTCCGATGATTCAACTCACAGATACCATCGTTGCTTGCGCCACCCCGACCGGTGGAGCTGTCGCCGTCGTGCGTATGAGTGGTCACCGCGCCATCGAGATTGCCGAGCGAATGTTCCGCCCACGTGGTCGTCGTCCGCTAAGCGAGGCCGAGGGCTACACGGCACACTACGGTGAGGTGATTGGCGCAGAGGGCAAAACGATTGACGATGTGGTACTTACGTTGTTCCGTGCGCCACGTTCATACACGGGCGAAGACTCGATCGAAATCTCGTGCCACGGCTCGGCGTATATCGTCGGGCAGATCGTTCGTCGTGCCATCGATTGCGGTGCACGTGCAGCAACGGCGGGCGAATTTACCACACGTGCATTCCTCGCAGGCAAGATCGACTTGGCTCAGGCTGAGGGCGTTGCAGATATGATCGCCTCGACCGACCGCGCCACACACCGCGTGGCACTCAACCAAATGCGAGGAGGGTTCTCGGCCGAATTGCGCGGACTGCGTGACGAGTTGCTGCGCCTGAGCGCACTGCTTGAACTCGAATTGGATTTTGCCGAAGAGGAGGTCGAATTTGCCGACCGCACCACCCTACAACATATTATGACCGCAATCGACTCACACTTAGCACGTTTGATCGATTCGTTTACGTTCGGAAATGCTCTCAAAGAGGGCATTGCAACCGCCATTGTCGGTGCGCCAAATGCAGGAAAATCGACCCTGCTCAACCGCCTGCTGAACGAGGATCGAGCGATGGTTTCGGAGATTGCAGGCACCACACGCGACTCAATCGAGGAGTCGATTGTGATCGCGGGACGCCGTTTCCGCGTGATCGACACGGCGGGTATCCGCTCGACCGACGACCGCTTGGAGCAGATGGGTATCGACCGCACATTCTCGTCACTGCGCCGTGCGACGGTGGTGTTGCTTGTTTGCGACTGCTCGACGTGGCGCGAACACGAGGACGCACGCGATGCAGCAGAGGCGATCAACCGTAGCATTGTCGAACTTCAACTCACGGAGGATCAAACGCTTATAACTATATTAAATAAGTGCGATTGTGTTAGTTCGGAGTTTGTCACGGCATTGCGCAGTGAGCTTTCGGGCGAGGTTCTGGCGATCTCGGCACGCACGGGTGAGGGGGTCGAGGATGTTGTGGCGACGCTTACACGCATTGCCGAGGCGATGACAACCGAAGCGGGCGAGACGGTTGTAACGTCGGCACGCCACTACGAGGCACTAAGCAATGCACGTTGGGCACTTGGTCGTGCGTTGGAGGGTATGTCGGGAGGGCTGCCGAGCGACCTGCTGAGCGAGGAGATCCGCCAGGTGATCTACCACCTCGGCACGATCACAGGCGAAATCACCACCGACGAAATCCTCGGCCAAATCTTCTCGAAATTCTGCATCGGCAAATAGGGTGCTATAACACATTGATTATTAATGTATTATGAGAATTTCCAAAAACAAATCACCGTATTGTTAACCACTTATATATCAATTAGATAGGATTTATTTTGCTAATAATCACACATAAAACACCCTAGATTTTGTTACCGAAACGATACTCTAATTAAGGGGTGTTGACAAATTTTTATATTATAGAAACCACTCAAATGTGGTTCCTATAATATAATGAACTTAAATTATACAAAACATTATTATGACCCATTTGAGAAATTGGATCATAAGTGGCAACAAGCCATTGCTACCGGCAATTTAACAATCTCTCAAGTTGCCAAACTGTCCGGATTCTCCAGACAGCACATTTACAATCTCATTTCAAAAGGTAAAATAACCGCCAAAATGCTTGATGGCAAGTCCATCATTCCATGCAAAGCATTTGTTAGGTGGTTCTCTTCCCAGCCTGTTACCACAGATACACCCTTAGGATATGCATCCTATTCGTTAGAAGGAATGATGAATTTAACAGGCATGACACGATCTTGGATTCTCATTTTTGTAGAACGTTATTCCATCTCATCGTACTATTGCGGTGTATATAGAAGATTCAATAAACAAGAGGCAGAAAAAGCTTGGAATCAGGAGTGGTTCAAGTATGCCAAATGGATCTCTGCGGAAGATGCTATCGACAGATTCAATATCACCCTAACACTCTTTTATACCATGGTTGCTCAGCACTCTGTGTCTATCAAGCATTCTGACGGGAAGACGCTTTATTCCAAAAAAGACATTGAAAAAGAACTTAAATGGAGAATGAATCATGAGCAGAGTTTCTATTAGATATAAAGAGAAGACAAATGGTATGAAGTCCGTTTATCTTCAGTTCTATCCAGGAATCCGAAATACCAAAGGCGAAATTGTCAAATATGAATTCCTTAACTTGGAAGTTTATAGTAATCCTAAAACGAAAGAGCAGCGTTTATTCAACAAGACCATTGAAGAGATATCAGAATCCATACGATGCCAGCGTTATATCCAAATCGTCAGACGCGATTACAATTTTCTAGGGAAAGACAATCTCGACGGTGACTTCCTTGAATACTTCCATAGGAATGCAGATTTCCATGGTCCTAAATTTGAAGCTGCAAGATTACATTTCGAGGAATTCTGTGACCATTCATGCAAGTTTAAGGATTTGTCTCCAAGCTTGTGCGAAAAATACCGCTTTTATATTCTTCATGACAAGCACCTCGCTAATTGTGACAAATCCATCAAACATAATACAGCAAGCAGTTACTTCAATGTATTTCTGAATATTGTAAAGTTGGCTTTTAAGGATAATATAATTCCTGATGACTATACAAAAGACGTAAGACCTATAAAATGGAATCATGACATCAATAAGGATTACCTTACAGTTGAAGAGATTCAGTTATTAGAACAGATGAAATATGACAAACATCCACAGTTACCTCAAGCTTGTTTGTTCAGCATATATACAGGACTTAGAAGAAGCGATATACTTGATTTGAAATGGGAACATTTTGTTAGGCGTGGAAACCATGTGTATATAGAAAAGAAGATTGTTAAAACCGAGATGTTTGTACGTCTTCCGTTGTCAAGAGATGCACTGCGAATAATCGGAAAGAGAAAAAAAGAAGGAACTGTTTTTACAGAACTGACCATAAGCATATTGAATATACATGTGAAAAGGTGGCTTGAATTGGCGAACATAAGAAAACATATCACATTCCATTGCTTTCGTCACACCTACGCAATGATGTTGACAGAAAAAGGAATCTCAACAAATATAATTTCATCACTTCTCTGTCATAAGAAATTAAGCAGCACTCAGGTTTACTCTAAAGTTACCACTCAAATGGTTGAGAGAACAATTGAACAAATCGATTTTAAGAATGATAATAACCCAAAGAAGCTGAATCTATAAATTTTCACCTATTTATTCTGAAATACAAACATTAATCACTATTTTTGCAAATAATCACAATAAAGAATCATTTAATATGACCGATAAAAGAATTCAAAATACAAGGGAATATATACATTCATTCCTCAATGACAAAATCTTTATTAGACAGATTACTGATGATATTCAGAAAATCTTACCTATTGTCATTAAGTCCAACTATGATTGCTATTCAGCAGCAATCATGGGTATTGATATATGTCTCTGCTTTGCAAAAGATGAAAAGTCCATAACTCCATCAAAAATCCAACTTCATCTACAGATGCTCGCACAATTGATTAATAAACCTTGCATTATTGTTCTAGAAGATATCCCATCTTATAACATCAAGCGCTTAATAGACCAAAGGGTAAATTTCATTATCATTGGTAAGCAGATGTATGTTCCTTCATTGATGTTAGACTTAAGGAAGATGCCAGCTAAAGACAAAGACATCAAAGATCAAATTCCTCCATTAGCTCAATGCATGATTCTATACGTACTACAGGGCAAAAATCTGATAGCTACAATCAGTGAAATTACAGAACTGTTTGGAGTATCATATTCAACAGCAAACAGAGCAGTAAGATGGTTGCAATCTAAAGGTTTTATATTTACAGGCAGAACAAATAAAAACATTCAATTTCTATTTTTGGGAAATGAACTCTGGGACAAAGCTCTACCATACTTAATATCACCTATTGAGAAAACCATCAGAACAAATTACCAACCAACAAATGCATTAATATCGGGTTGCAGTGTATTCTCTGATAAAATGAAGACCTATGCTATCTATAAAGATGCAAGTAAAGATATCTCTGAAACCATAAATGGAGATTACACGATTGAGGTTTGGAAATACAATCCCATAATTTTATCCAAGGATAAAAAACATGTGGACTTCCTGTCATTGTACCTATCACTTAAGGACAATACTGATGAAGAATCTTCTTCTATCGCAAACAAATTAATAAAAGAAATCAAGTTATAGGGATACAAAATATCAACATATCTAAAATTTTGGGATAGTTACAAATCGAGGATATATTTGATGTAAGATTTCTTCTATAAATCCTTGTCCCCCGAGAATATCTTTCACAAATATTCTCCAACATTTTATTGTTTTATATCTAATTTGGTTACCCACATAGAGCGTAAGACGCTATTTATCAATGTCTAAACTGGGAGTATTGCATAAAAAATGGAGTACGTTTTAGTACTCCAAATAAATATATAGGTCATTACGATGCTCTTTTTACCACCAACTTAACCAAATTTATTCAGCCATTTCTCTTAGTATCACCCGTGTCTGTTGCGGTTTATGTTCTTTTGAGGCTTTCATATGGCTAATAGTTTAACTGTTATACAATTATTCTATGGTGGTGAAATGGCATAGGGAAAATTGTTTTCTCCTCTGCTGGAATACTGTTCAATAACTTCTGTTTCAATTGGTTTAATTGTTTTGGTGAGTTAGCGAGCGGTCAAGCTCGCTAACCCTAGATAGTAATTATTTAAGTGTTATGCTCTTCCACTCTGTATCCCACCAAGTCCTGGTTTCGATGTTCGGCTGATATTCTGTTGCTGTATTCAGCTGTCCGCAGTTGAGGACAAGGTTACAACCGTCAATTTTGTATCCGAGGTCGTAAAACACCTCACCACTATTGTCGTTAATGGCAGTAACCACCGAACCGAATGTCAATGTCTCCAAATAATAGCAAGCCCAAAAGCCTCTATCACCTACGGTTGTTACATTGGGGAGAGTGATGCTTTTAAGTACATCACAACAATAGAATTCATATTCTACAATTTCCTTAACATCTTGATAAATCAAATCAACTGTACCCCAATAGCTGTCAATTTTTTCGTCCTGATAAGCATAAGTTAGTTGTTCAAAAGCGAGGGATACCACCGGAGTAAGATATCCGTCCTTAAGAAGCTTCACCGGTTGGCTACCAGTTACGATAATTGTAGTATGTCCATTTTCTATATAGTTTTTGAGTAATTCCACCATAGCTGCAAGTTCTTCTTCGGTAGCTTCGGTTTTACCTCCCAAAGTACCGTCTATGATAGGTCTCGCCTCCAATGCATAGCCATACATGGCTTCAGTCGCTTCGGCGAAGGTATAGTCAGCAAAGGAAAAATCGCCCTGTTTCACAGTTACGGTTGCTCCCTCTGCGAAAGTTCCATAGAGGAAGGCATTGCCATTGTCGTCAGTGGTGAGGGTGTATGGCTCGGTAGCCAAAGCAGTTGCTCCTGCGGGAGTAAAGCCTTCGGTAGATACAGTGAGCGTAGCTTCAGGCATTGCTGCAATACGCAGACGGCTGTAATTGCGTCCACTTTCAAAACGGATGTCAAGTGTATTTCCGTTAATGGCAGTTTTGGCAGGGATATATTCTTCCTCTCCGTACTTCTTACCTTCAAGAAGTCCGATGGTCTCGTCCGACTTGATTTCGCAGTCGGGGGCATAGACAGCAGTAATCGAAGGAGTCTCGTTTTCGAGATAATTCAATGAGGCATCATCAGATCCCCAGGTATTGCTTTCAGCATCAAAAGTCAGTGTCACCGCCTGGTCTCCGAATTTTAGAGAATACAGGTGTACAAGAATCTTGTCGCCATCTGCCCACGCGGTCTTTCCCTCATCTTGTGTACCAATAGCACGAGTCAGTCCGCTTTCACCGAAAGCAGGGAAATCACTTACCACGAACTGCAAATTGCCGTTGTTCACCAGCTGCAACGTATCATCCAACTCGTTGCTGCACGAGGTGATTAAAATCAGAAATGAGAAAGCAGAAAGCAGAAACGCTGTGCTACTTCTCCATACTTTTGCAATATTTTTCATTTTATTTCTCATTTTTCCTTTCTCCTTTCTCATTTAATTA
>JAFTOX010000005.1 GCA_017463585.1 Rikenellaceae bacterium
AGCAGTCCCCATGACAGGTTGGGGATGATGATGTCCTCGCGGGTGTCGCAGAATGTCCTCACGATGGCATCCTCAATCTGTTTTACACTTAGTTTCGTGTCCATTTCTCTTTTCTGTTAGTGGTTCGTAAAAAGAAGAGCGGCAGGACGTTCGTTGTGTCCTGTCGCTCCGTTGCGGGTCTTATCTGTTGGTCGGATGCCTGTGGTAGAGCCTATCCTTGACGCTTTCGCGTCGAGCCTGACTACGCTCGGCAATGCTCAAAAGCGATTTTGGCATTGCTCTCGCTTAACGTCAGCCTTCGAGGTCGCCCGTGGGCGTGGTGGGTGTCGTGCCGCCGGTCTGGTCGTCGTCGGCGGGTGCGGCGGTGTCGTCGGTCTCGGCCTCGGTGGTCCAGGAGAGTTGTGCGCCGCGCACGGCTGCCTCGATGTCGGCAGAGGGCTTGTAGTTCACCTTCGGCTTCAGGTCGCTGAGCGAGAGGTCGTCGGCGTTCTCCTTCCACGTGCCGTTGACGGCGGGGTAGAGCTTGCCGAGGGGACCGAGGTCGATGATGTAGCCCTGCTTGATCTGTGCGGTGATGGCGTCGAGCAGCAGTTCGGAGGCCACCTTCATCTCGGCCTTGTGGACGGTGGTGTTCACGCAGGCTTCGGCGGCGATTTCCTCGTAGGTCTTGGTGCCGTTGGTGATGACGCGGCCGTAGTAGCCGGTGGTCTTTACCTCGTTGATGTTGCGAACCATCTTCGCTTTCTTGATTTTCAACTTCAGTTGTGCCATGATGTTTTGCTTTTATTGTTTAACCTTGAAAAATAATTGGCTTTTGCCAGTTTGAAATTGGCTTTTGCCGATTTGAAATCGGCTTTTGCCAACTATATTTCGGCTGATTCGTGGTCGGGGGTTTACTTGGTTGCCTGTTAAGAAAATGAGGGCTGACAGTCCGAGGCTCATTAAACCGAGTGTGGTCACGTTCCACCTGCCAGCCCTCTGCACGTGAGAGGTTCCAAGTTCCTACGCTTGTAATCCGTTTAATCCGTGGAATCCGTGGTTTCTTCGGGTTCGGGTTCGGGTTCATCGCCCTCGTCGTCGGGGTCGTCGTCGTGGATGGCGACGGTGGCTTTGCCGTCCTTCAGGGTGAGGGTGGCGGGGATGCCTTTCTGCATCGTCTTCAGGAGGTCGGCGAGGGTCTTGGCGGTGAGCAGGTTGAACCCGTGGTCGAGTTGCTGGCGGTAGATGATGAAGGCGAGGATCATCATCGTGACGGCGAGGGCGACGGCTTGGATGCCGGGGAGCACGGCCCACTGGGTGAAGTTGATGACTGCGAGCGTGTACTCTACGACGCTCAGGATGACTAACACGGTAATCAAAATCTTACTTTTCATTGCGTTGTTTGGATTTAATTGATGAATAATTCGTGTAATTCGTTGTTAAAAGTTGTCGTGGTTGTCTTGGTGGTCGCTGACTGCCTGCTGGAAGTCCTTGTAGGCTTGCGAGTGCTTCATCTGCTCGCGCAGTTCGGCGTCGAGCCGGTCGCAGTCGGCCTGGGCGGTCTTGATGTCGGCGGTCAGGCTGTCGATGATGTTCCAGAGTGACTGCTGCGGGCGGTACTGCTGGCATAACTCCGTGATGAGTTCGCGGGTCACCTTCAGGCGGCGCAGGCGGTCGTGGGGCGACTCCGTGGGGCGGTCGCGGGGGCAGCCGAGGAGCCAGTGCTCGAGGTTCAGGCGCGGATAGGTGCGCAGGTAGCGTTCGCGGCGGCTCTCCCAGAGGGTGATGACGGCGGCGGTGTTGTCGGGGTCGTCGTCGTCATTCAACCACCATTCCTGCCAACTCTCCACTTCTTCAGCAACAGCAGCCCTGCTGCCGTAACGCTTCACCCATTCATCGAGGCGGTCGATGATGGTCTGGCAGTCGGAGAGCGAGAGGTAGAGCCAGTCGCCGAGTTCAAGGGTCTCGTAGGTGCCGTCGCCCTGGTCGCCGACGCCTACCCATCGCCACTCGCTGTAGCCCAGCAGGTCGGCGACCTGTCGGGCGTACTCGTTGCAGTGCGAGCGGAAGGCTGTTGTGAGTTTGTTGGTCATTGTTGTTATGGGGTTTGTTAAATGATTGGTATTTCACAATAATTGGTGTTGTCTTTCAATCTTGCGAGGTCTATCTGCTCGCTGATTTCTCCGAGAGTGATGTCCGTGCCGAATGCCTTGATGAGCGCACGGGCATAGGTTCTGAGTGATGACAGGCTGGTGCCGGTGTTCACTCGGTCGCCACGTTGGAGCGGCTTCTGCCAGTCGGGACGCTCATACTGGAGCGTGTCCGTCTTACCCTGCTCCCATAGTTTGCGGTATTCGTCCTCGAATATCCACTTGATGCCTCGGTAGAGTTTGCCCGTCTTACATGCTTTCGTCAGCAAGTGACGGGTGAGGTGGTACTTCTCATGTGCCACCTTGATACTATCGAAGCAT
>JAFTOX010000006.1 GCA_017463585.1 Rikenellaceae bacterium
CCTCATGCCCGGCTCGATGAAGCAGATGAAGGAGGACTTCGACCAGCGGGCCATCGAACTGAAGAAGGTCATCGCACAGGTGACCGACGAACTGACGGCCCTCGGCCTTAACTACAACGCCACACCCTCGAAGGTGCTACAAGAGAAGAAGAAAGGCTCGCAGAAGGATGACCCCATCAGCGAGTTCATGGATGCCACGATTGGGTGACGGGCGACGACTACGAATTTAACGAATTGGACGAATTATGACAGTACCATTTATTATTTTGGCCGTTTTGGTCGTCGCTCTGACGATAGCCTTGAGCGAAACATGGAAAAAGAAAGAGCAGTACCGCTGCCGAGTGTTTGAACTGACGAATGGCAAGGAGGGCAGCAACCTCGTGAAGATTGAACCCGACACGCTGCCACCACCGCCACCCATGAGACGAATACGGCGCACATACCGATTCGTCAACCTTCGGACGTGCGGCGACCAGAGTTGTCTCGACAACCTGACCGACCGCTTACAGGAACAAGGCTATATGTTTCAACTCGGCACAAGAAGCGGGCAGACGCTCACATTTATGAAAATCGAAGAAATCAAGGAGGACGAGGAATGAACTACGACAGAATCACCATCATAATCCTTGCTCTCTCATGTGTTGTGTTACTTATGATTATAGGCAAGCAGCAAGAGGCTCTACGCACAGACGAAGAAACAATCCAAGACTGGGAAGAGTTGAGCGTGAAATGGCGCGAAAGTATGGACACCTGTATGAACCGCAACGACCGACTCTGGGACGAGCTGATGAGCCTAAAGGAATATAAGATAATGAAACTACGAGAGGAACAGAAGAAATGAAAGCAACATCATCATTCACGGCTCTTAACAAAGACCGCATTGCCCTGAGCATCGTGACGGACAATATGCAAAGCACGTTCTTTATGAACCGCATCGAATTCCTTGAACTGATGTCCCACATGTTTGAGTATCGGGACAGCCATAAAGAGGAACTTCAAGAGGCTATCGCTCAGATGCAGCGGTAGCCAATTCTTCACTCTTCACTTTTCACTCTTCACTTACAACAATGACCGACCTACAACTCATCAAGCGCCGCTGCATCGGCGACCTCGCGGCGGCGCTGCCGCGCTACCGCCAGCGGCTCGACGACATCGACACGCGGCTCTACGACTACTGCGCCGACGCCATCACGGGCGACGGCTCGCACTGCAACATCTACGAGGCACTGGGCATCCGCAAGGTGCTCCGGCTGATGGACTCCTACGACCTCGACATCCGGCGGGTGCAACGCACACTCCGCGCGATTGAGGGCCAGTGGGAGGACGGCCACCACGTGAAGGGCGGGCTGAAGTTCTCGACCCCTCGCGGTCAGCAGCACGTCCGGCTGATGCCCTACCAGGTGTGGTGCGTGTTCGGAATATACGCGTTCACCACCGAGGCCGACATGGAGCGCGACTACCACGAGGGCGACACGCTGCTGCCCACGGAGTACGTGGTGGACGGGCGAGTGTGGGACCGCCGACGGCTGACCACCGACTGCCACCTGTTCCAGACCCGCAAGAGCGGCAAGACGGAGTTCGGCGCGGCCATCGACTTCGTGGAAGCCTGTTTCCTGGGCGACGTGAACGCTCAGGTGCTCATCTGTGCCAACAGCCGCGAACAGGCGAAGATTGCCTACAAAGCGGTGAAAGCCTTCGCCACGCAGGTTGACCCGACGTGCCTGAACCGCATGGGCGGCAAGTACTTCCGACTGACAGCCGACGAACTGAACTGGCAACCGACACAGCCGCGACAGGGCGAAATCAAGGTGATGTCGGCCGGTGGCAAGACGAAGGACGGACTCTACGCCAGCATGGTACACGCCGACGAGCACGGACAGGCGGCATACGTCAACGGCAACTCCGACATGCAGAGCCTCGTGGACGTGGCAAGTGGCAGCATGGGACCGCGCCGCGAGAAGTTGCTGCTCCACACCACCACCGCCGGACTCGTCAGCGAGGGGCCGTATAAAAGTCAGATTGAGACCGTGGAGCGCACCCTGCTCACCGAACTCGACCACCCGCTGGGCCAGCCCTGCCGCACGCCCGACGACTACTGGTTCGCCTTCCTGCTCAGGCTCGACCCGTGGATGGTTGACTACACGCTGGAGCAACTGGACGACCCCGAAATATTCAAAATGGTCAATAGGAGTATTGGAATAACGGTACAGCCGACGTGGTATCGTGAGCGACTACACGCCGCCAGCCTGAGCGAGGACACCAAGCGCGAGGTATTGACCAAGGACATGAATCTATGGTTGCCCGGCAGAGTGACCCGCTGGATTCCTGCCGACCGCATCCGTCCGCTGCAAGACCCCGACCCCACGCGGCGCATTGACCGCTGCACCTACGACCAGGGCTGGCGCATCTTCGTGGGTGCCGATTTCAGTCACGGCCACGACCTCTTTTCCCTCACCTATCTGGCCGTCGACTACAACCACGCCCAGCACCATCCCGACACCATGCGCGGCCTGATGTTTGCCGACACGGAAAGTTGGGTATTGGAGAGCGAACTGAACGAAAGCCCCAACCGCCAACTATACCAGACGTGGATAGATCAAGGCTGGTTGCACGTCGCACCGGGAGAGACATACGACAGTATGCTGGCGATTAGCAAGATGGCCGAACACCTATTCTACCCGAAGGAGGACGGCACCCCCGACCTCCAGCGAATGAGGCTCGACATCGTGATGTTCCTTTACGATCCTGCCCAGAGCAAAAGCCCGATTAACAACCTTCAGGCATGGCTCCAGTCGCTCGGCATCAGCGGCGAGGCCATCCGTCAGATGGTGATACCCGTCTCGCAGTCGGCAATGTCTATGAATCCGATAATCTCTCATCTGGAGGAAATGATATTGGGGCAAGAACCGTGGATAACATTCTCAGCATCCCCTTTATGGCCCTGGGCATTCGGAAATTGCGGCGTGGAGTTAGGGCGCACGGAACTGCGACGCATCGTAAAGGGTGGCACCATCAACGAGAAAATCGACCCCGTGGCCGCTCTGCTTGATGCCTGTTACGGATTCGATTTATCGGAAGGGCGCATAGAAAGAGAGCGATAATTCATAAAATTACTTAATTTTCATACTGATTGTTTGGGACTTATAAAAATAAATGTTTATATTTGCAACGTCAAAACCAATCAGGGGCACGAAGCAGCAGCCCCACAAAACGGCTGCTTATTTTGTGTCCGTTGCAAAACAAGCATAGCGGCAACCGCGTCGGGCAAGTGGAAACACCCCGGAGGCAGCACCATCATACCTGATTGGGCCTTGACAGCGCGAAGTGCCGCATTTTTATTTGTCAAAACATAAAGGTATGAAAAGGTATCAAAACGAGACCGAAAAGGCGGTAGCAATCGCCAGGGCGCAAGCCAAAATCAGTGAGTTCCTGAAACATGAGTACAGTTACACAGAACTGATGACCAAGACCGCCAAAGCACAGGCGCAAGTGTTCAACATCATCGGCCTTTGCAACCCCGACCACAAAGACGAGTGCTGTGTGGACGAGTTAGCCGAGTTCTTCTATTTCGCCGTCCGCGCATTTGAGTTACTGGAGCCATTCACCGAAAGTCAGACCAACGCCGTATGAAGACCGCAATCACACCACGGGAGCAGAAACGCCTCAATGATGCACCCTACGGAACCATCGGAAGCGTGGTAGAGACAGAATGGGGCTATTTATTCAACATCAAACAAATGCCGTCATGAAAGAGATCATCGAAGACTACAAGCGTGAGAACTTCACCGCTACGGAGTGGGTGCTGGGAGCAATCGCCAGCCTGTTATTCACCATCATTTGCGGAATCGTATGACAGAAGAATGGAAAGATATTCAAGGCTACGAAGGCAAGTACGAGGTGAGCAATCTCGGAAGGGTGCGCTCACTCGACCACATGATGCACCGCTTCGACAGCAGGATGGGGATAGAAATCTCGTACATAGTGAAGGGTAGAATACTTCGACAAGCCCGTTCAATAGACGGTTACCCAATAATCAATCTCAACACAGGAGGCAGGGGAACGGGACATACCCACCGAATACACGCATTAGTGGCACGGGCTTTCATCCCCAATCCCGGCAATCTGCCAGAGGTGAATCACAAAGATGAGGACAAGACCAACAATCGAGCCGACAATCTAGAATGGTGTACTGGACTCTATAACATTCGATACGGCACGGGAATTGAGCGACGGACAAAGGCATTATACAAAGCAGTTGCTCAGATAGATGCCGACGGAAACATCGTCGCTACCTACGAAAGCATATCAGCAGCCGCAGAAGCCACAGGTTACACCCGTTCTGCCATCGGCAAGTGTTGCAAGGGCAACCCACGTCACAAGACCGCTGGCGGCTACCGCTGGAAATACAAACAATAACCCCTTACATTCTTTTCGCCCCCTGCTTTATAGCCGTCCCCCGTTTGTCGGGGGACTCAAAAGGTGCTAAACCAACTGCGGTGTCGAACTCGGTCGCACCGACCTCCGGCGCATCACGAAAGCCGGGACGATTAATGAGAAGATAGACCCCGTGGCGGCACTCCTCGATGCCTGCTACGCGTTTGACCTGAGCGAGGGGAGGATTGAGAGGGAGAGATAGACTACGAATTTAACGAATTGGACGAATTATGACAGAAATAGAGTTGAGATTCATGCAAACAGTACCCTCAAGGCTGAAAGGCATTGAGGAGCAACTGACGAGAATTGCCGACGCTCTGGAGCGGTTGGCAGGGAGTGACAAGGTGGAATGAGGGTTCGACACCCTCCACTCCCACTATGCACAGCGGTGCAGAATTACCAAAGATTTAATGAACAATGTTTAAACGTTATCAGCCCCGACAAGGACGGGGCGCCGTGAAAGTCGGCATTAGTGAGTAATTATGAAGACAAATTTTGAACTTCGAGTGTTGAACCTCAAAGAAAAGGAGCAATAAAGAGTTTCTGAGTTTCAGTCAGAAGCGCTCAAGGGCGTGGAAGAAATGAATCTCGGATGTTAAGACTCTATTGTTTCCTATTCGGCGAGACAAGCACCCAAGAGCGGACTTAGTTATCATGTTGCTACTACAAAAAAGCGTGACGTGCGAACAGACAGAGTTATCTCTAAGGTAATGCCTTCTTATTATGTAGTGCGGGAGTCGGGCGACCGGCTCCCTTTTTAACGACAACAACCACAACGATATATGACACCAGGACAGCAAGCCTACTACGAAAGCAAGCAGCGCAAAATCGTGGCGGTCAACACCGACGGCACGATGATGGGATGCTTCGATAGTATCAAGGTGGCACATGAGAAGTACCACCTCACCCGTCACTTGCTGACGAAAGCATGTAAGACGGGCAAACTCTACCGAGGCATCAAGTGGATATTCGAGGACGAATACCGCAAACTATGGGAGCAGGGCAAGACGGACACGCTCCAGTATGAGCGTCCCGACTGGCAGAAGCCGCTCCAACGTGGCGACCGAGTGAACACCGGCACCAGCCTGTCATCACTCAGAACCTATGCCCGTGCGCTCATCAAGGCATTCGGCACGGACATCACTCTCGGAGAAATCAGCGAGCAGATAGACCTCGCAAGATTGAAAGACAACACCAATTATTGTGAAATACCAATCATTCAATGACCGACCTACAACCCCTCAAGCGCCGCTGCATCGGCGACCTCGCGGCGGCACTGCCGCGCTACCGACAGCGGCTCGACGACATCGACACGCGGCTCTACGACTACTGCGCCGACGCCATCACGGGCGACGGCTCCCACTGCAACATCTACGAGGCTCTGGGCATCCGCAAGGTGCTACGGCTGATGGACTCCTACGACCTCGACATCCGGCGGGTGCAACGCACACTCCGGGCGATTGAGGGCCAGTGGGAGGACGGCCACCACGTGAAGGGTGGGCTGAAGTTCTCGACCCCTCGCGGACAGCAGCACGTCCGGCTGATGCCCTACCAGGTGTGGTGCGTGTTCGGGATCTACGGCTTCACCACCGAGGCCGACATGGAGCGCGACTACCACGAGGGCGACACGCTGCTGCCTACGGAGTACGTGGTGGACGGGCGAGTGTGGGACCGCCGACGGCTCACCACCGACTGCCACCTGTTCCAGACGCGCAAGAGCGGCAAGACCGAGTTCGGCGCGGCCATCGACTTCGTGGAAGCCTGCTTTCTGGGCGACGTCAACGCTCAGGTGCTCATCTGTGCCAACAGCCGCGAACAGGCGAAGATAGCCTACAAAGCCGTGAAAGCCTTCGCCACGCAGGTTGACCCGACGTGCCTGAACCGCATGGGCGGCAAGTACTTCCGACTGACTGCCGACGAACTGAACTGGCAACCGACGCAGCCCCGACAGGGCGAAATCAAGGTGATGTCGGCCGGAGGCAAGACCAAGGACGGACTCTACGCCAGCATGGTACACGCCGACGAGCACGGTCAGGCCGCATACGTCAACGGCTCATCCGACATGCAGAGCCTCGTGGACGTGTGTCAGGGCAGCATGGGACCGCGCCGCGAAAAATTGCTGCTCCACACCACCACCGCCGGACTGGTCAGCGAGGGGCCGTACAAAAGTCAGATAGAGACCGTGGAGCGCACCCTGCTCACCGAACTCGACCACCCGCTGGGCCAGCCCTGCCGCACCCCCGA
>JAFTOX010000018.1 GCA_017463585.1 Rikenellaceae bacterium
AGAAGAGTAGAATCTTCGTAAAATAAATGTTTAGACGACTTTTGTACGGACAATCAGTCCTCAATCTAAACAACTTAACACTTTGTCAATCAATAAGTTTTGTAGAATGCTTCACTGTCCACATTCTACAGAGGGTCTAACTAACAAGGTGGGTGCTTTTTGTTTGTATTGACGTTGCCTATCCGCAGTGAAACTCTTAGCGGACCAATTTCTGCCTGCGCAAACGGCGACGAGGTCGGCGAAGGTCGTAACGAATAAATTTATAGATTGCTCGGTACGTAGGTTCGATAACGCGATAGGGGCGGATTCCGCTATATCGCAAAATCAGCCCAATTAAGCACACGATCGCCACGAACAGCAACCAGCCGTAAATCTCCTTCATCGATTCGAGCAACGCCTGCACCTGCACTGCACCATACAACTCTCCAAGCGGTGCGTGCGAGGTCGATAGTGCGACGTTGTCCATTCGCTCGCCGAGCAACATTGCATTGCGTGTCATCACCACCTTCAACACACGCCCAACGATCGCAGTACCAATCGGACCTGCCAATGCCGCGCTGAACATATTCTGGAACGACAAGCCGTGCAGGAATGTGTAGGGGAAGGGCAGTCGGGTATTGGCCGTCAACATCATCACGGCCACCATAACATAACCCGCCGAGCGGACGATTATCGGCAGGAAAAGAGCCTCTTTTGGCAGATTGTAGTCGATGCGGAAGTAGAAATAAGCCAAGTAGAAGGCAAAGCACGAAAAGGCGATGACCAACATACGTTGGTATGTCCATCTTCGGCGGGCGAAGGTCTGCCACGTGAAAACGACACCAATCACAACGCCCACGATTGCCACCCAATTGAGGGTCAGGGTATTCAAATGGTCGTATCCCAGCACGCCCTCCATCAGTGCGTGTTCGAAGATGTGCGACGGTGCGAGCAGCAGATTCATCAACAGAATGATCGCCACGCAGGTCGGTACGATTGGGATTTTGAAGATTGCAAACGAGATGTAAGGGTGTCGCAGGTAGGTCGTGCGCCACCAATTCATTCCGAACGAGATGAGGGCCGCAGCCGTTGCGAACCACACGTGTTTGGAGTTCCACCAATCGTAGTGCTCGCCATAGACGCAGATGAAAAGCACCGACATCAGCGTTGTTGCCCAGAGCAGAAGACCCACCCAATCGATACCGTACAATGGCAGTCGAGGTATAATGCTAATGCCTTTGTAGCAGACGATTACGATCAGATAGACAACCAGCAATGCGCCGATCATAAACCAATACATATAGTGCCACGAGGCCCACACCGAGAACGATAGCGCCGCAATGCCCGTCAGCTGAATCGTGCTATTGACAATCAGATAGATATAGCAGAACCAGATCGACATATCGCGCTTGGGTGTGATCCACAACTGAATTGTCGAGTTGCACTCGTAGATCGCCCACATACGGAAGAATCCCACCACAAGGCTGACACCCACAAGCACGGGGACGCTGCTCGTGTGCATACATATCAAGTTGGCGGCCAGCAAAACCAATATGCAACTGCTCAATGTGGTCTTTGGCATTACGGCCCACTTCAAGCGGAACATAATGGCAAAGAACAGAGCCATACCCACCAATGAGGCATAGCCCGCCATCATAATGTCCTCTTGCAAGAGTTGGGTCGAGCCGACCATATCGCTTGCGGCTGCAAGATAGACTCCACCCGTGCAGTTGAACACCAAGATGAAGAGTATCAGCAGCCACGGCTTCAACTTTTCGGGCACGAAGCGTATCTGCGGAATTGAGAAGGGCTGATTATTGTTCCAAGACATTTTCTGCGGTTTAATACAACACCTTACACTCCACGTTCATACCTGCCGACACACGCTTCATAGCCTCCGCGTCGTTGTCAGCGGTGAACTCGATACGGACGGGAATACGCTGCTCGATCTTCACGAAGTTGCCCGACGAATTATCCTGCGGCATAAGCGAGAAACTTGCGCCCGTAGCACGCGAAACCGAGCGAACAACACCTCTGAAAGTAACGCCCGGCACGGCATCAACCTCAATCTCGACCTCGCAGCCCTCGGTGATATGGGCGGTCTGAGTCTCCTTGTAGTTCGCTACAATCCACTTGTCGTCCGAATCAACAATGTCCACTACGGTCTGTCCGGGCTGAATCAGCTGTCCCTGCTGAATCTCTTTGCGACCTGTGTAGCCGTCGCAGGGGGCGAGGATAACCGTGTAGGAGAGGTTTAATCGAGCCAACTCCAAAGCCGCCTCAGCCAACTTGATTCCCGCCTCGTTCTGTCCCAAACGGGTGTTCTGTTCGCGGCTGACCGACTGCACGCTCTCCTTCTGACGGCTGAGCATTTCGAATCGAGCTTTGGCGGCCAGATATGCGGTGTGCATATCGTCATACTGCTGGCGTGTCACAGCATTCTGCTCGAACAAAGTGCTGAAACGCTTGTAGTTACGCTCGGCATTTTCGAGGCGTATGCGTGCCTCCTCGATACTTGCGTCAGTAACCGTGAGGTTGGCATTGGTGGTCGAGATGACGTTGTGCATAGCGTCCTTGCCTGTCTGTGCATTGGCAAGATTAGCCTCGGCCTGCGCCACGCGATAACGATACTCTACATCTTCGATGATGACCAACGTGTCACCTTTTTGCACCTCGACATACTCGTCGAAACGCACCTCCTTGATGTAGCCCTGCACGCGCGAATTGACGGGAACGATCAGCTGCTTGACTTGTGCATTCTCGGTGAACTCGACCGTGCCCAAGTGGATAAATTTCTCGCATACCCACGAGATGGCGCCAAGCAACAATATGCAGGCGAAGATGTTGTAAATCAGTTTTTTAGTCTTTATTTTCATAACTTTAACGTGCTTTTATAGATTTCCAGATGTATTTTTGAGTTTGTAGTAGTTGAATATCACGTTGATACGTGCATTTGCCAACTGCAATTCGGCGTCGAGCAACTGATTCGACGCGTCGAGCATATCGGTCACAAGGGCAATGTCGTTGCGGTAGCGATTCTCGACAACCGAGTAGTTCTCGGTGGCAAGCTGTACGCTCTTCTCCAACGTCGAAACCTCATCGTAGGCCTCCAAATATTTGGTGTAGTCGGCCTGAACCGCCAGCGAGGTCTGCTCCTGCACCTCATCTTGACGACGACGGTTCAGCGCAGTTTTGTATTGTGCCTGCTTAATGCCCTTGTTGGCCTTGTAGAGCGACGAGAGCTTGAACGACACCCCAACGCCTACGTACCAATAGTTGAAATTTTTGTTGATCGTAGGCACCTCGATTGTAATCGGACCGTCGAAATTGTTGGCAGCAATCAGTGCTACGGTCGGACGACGACCGGCACGTGCCAACTGCTCGCCACGCTCACTCATCTCAACCGCCAATGCCGACTGCTTGATCGGGTGGGCATTGCTCTCGGCCTGCTGCTGCCAATAGCCAAGCCCCTCGACGGGCAGCGTGCGGTTGAGCAACGTCGTGTCGGGTTGAATCTGCACATCGGCAGGCAGTCCTAACATCGTCACAAGATCGTAGTTGAGAATCTCGACCGAGTTCGATACGCGTTTGCGTACAAGCTCTAAGTTTTTGAGTTGCAACTCATAACGGGTTACATCGTTCTGTAACGCCACGCCCGCCTCCTGACGCGCTTTGGTGTCCTTGATGACCACCTTCGCCAACTCGATGTTGCGGTCATAGACCTTCAATGCATTTTGCAATTTGTAGAGGTCGAGATAGAATCCCGTGAGCATAAATCGAATGCGCGAACGTGCCGCCTCACGATTTACACCTGCCATCTCCTCGCCGAGCTTTGCCATCGCAACGCTGTTGGTTACAGCACCGCCACCGTAGATAAGTTGCGTGGCTTGAACGGCAAAGTTATTCCCGAAGTGGGGCATTTTGACTCCCTGTGCATTCGAGAAATTGCGTTCCATCAGCGTTCCATTTCCCAAGTAGCTTGCCGATAACGAGATGTCGATATCGGGCAGATGGCCGCTTCGAGCCACCTTGACAGCCTGCTGTGCCTCGACTGTGGCGGCATTTTCGGCTTGTAGAGTTTTGCTATTTTCATCTGCCAACGCGAACATCTGCTCCAACGTCAGTAGATAATTTTGTTGGGCATAGCTACCCATAGCGCATAATGATGCACAAAACACCATTATGAGCAATCGTACTTTGCTCATACAATTATAGATATTTAATTAGTGATTACGAATGAGAATTACGGACGCCACTCAGTCCTCCCAATTTGTTGAGATGTTACGGTGATAGGGTATAGCGAACCCTGCGACAGAAATGTGGTGATGAAGGTTTGTGTTATTTCTCATTTTTGGCGAAGAACTTTGTGCTCTTCGGGCTGCAAAGGTACAAAAAATTCTTTTCAAACATCGCCCCTGCGCCCTAAAATATTTGATGTTGCAGCGAGAGAACAGCTCCTCAGCAGCACTATTTATTTACTATGTTTTTACTCGGTTTTACTTGCGAAACGGGCGAAAAAACGAGTAAAAATGGACGTTGCGGATTTACTATGTCTGTGCTGAAATGGGGCTGAAAATTGTCGGGCGAATGCCCGTAACCTCGTGTATACCAACAAAAAAGAGGAAAGATTTACATCTTCCCTCCTTTGAGCTGTTGACGAGGCTTGAACTCGTGACCTCTTCCTTACCAAGGAAGTGCTCTACCACTGAGCTACAACAGCATTAACTCCGTTTAGGCGCACAAAAGTAGGTAACAATTTCTAATCTACCAAACTTTTCGCAAAGATTTTTGCGCTTTTTTTACGATTTGATCCCCTAAATTCGTCCGCTGAGAACGCTAACTCGATTGAAACCAGCGCAATACATCGCTCGAAATAAAATTCAAAAAATCTCACCCACCACTCTCATCGTAACGCAAAATAGCCGTTTGTGTGCCAAATGGTGATTTTTCGCAGAATTGTAATGGCTACTTGCGGAAGAATTTGTATCTTTGCTTAATTATAGAATAAAGATTGTTTTTCGATGATGATGAGATTTACAATGTTGCTTTTGTCGCTTGCGGCGCTCCTCTCTTGCGGAGGGCGTGCAAGTAGTACTACGGTGGCGACGACAGAGGTTGCTCGCCCCACGATCATAAAGCCTCAAACCTACAACTATATAATCCGCAACACCTATCCTCACGCGCGTACGTCGTACACGCAGGGCTTGTTCTGGTACGATGGCTCGTTGTGGGAGAGCACGGGCGAGTATGGTCGCTCGAAGATGATGCGTGTCGAGTTGGAGAGTGGTCGTGCGATGAAGGCGGTCGATCTGCCCAAGCGTGAGTTTGGCGAGGGCGCGGTGCTGCTGGATAGTGTGATTTACCAGATCACGTGGCGCGAGGGGGTGGCTCACCTCTACGATGTGCCGAGCCTCAAAGAGCGCACGAAGATCAAGTACTCGGGCGAAGGCTGGGGCATAGCAACCGACGGCAAGTGTCTCTATATGAGCGACGGAACGGATAAGATTTATAAACTCAATCCCGCTACCTTCAAGCGTGAGGCGACCATTGCGGTTACGTTCAACGGTCAATCGTTGTCGCTGCTGAACGAGTTGGAGTGGATCGACGGCAAGCTATGGGCGAATGTCTATCTCACGGAGAAGATCGTTGTGATCGACCCTGCGTCGGGGCAGGTTGAGGGCGTGCTGGATCTGACGGGACTGCTCTCGGAGGCGGATATGGACTCGACGACCGACGTGCTGAACGGCATTGCCTACGACGAGGCTACGGGACGTATTTTCATTACGGGCAAGAATTGGCCCAAATTGTTTGAAATCGAAGTAATTAAGTAACGACTGAATGAAGAGTAAAGCATATATCGAACAGCTGCTCTCGGAGCGCATACTGTTGTTGGACGGTGGTATGGGTACGATGGTGCAGCGTTATGAACTGACCGAGGAGGACTATCGTGGTGAGCGTTTTGCCGAGTGGCCGACGGCGGTCAAGGGGTGTAACGATCTGCTGGTGCTGACGCGTCCCGAGGTGATTGCCGAGATTCACGACGCATATTATCGCTCGGGTGCCGACATCGTCTCGACGTGTAGTTTCAATGCCAATGCGGTGTCGATGGCCGACTATGGGTTGCAGGAGTATGTGGCCGAGTTGAATCGTGCGGCAGCACAGGTGGCACGCGAGGTTGCCGATCGTTATACTGCGTCGAACCCCTCGAAACCGCGTTTGGTGGCAGGATCGATGGGCCCGACCAATCGCACGGCGTCGGTTTCGGCCGATGTGAATAACCCCGCAGCGCGTGAGGTAACGTTCGAGGAGCTGGCTGCAACGTACGAAGTTCAGGCGCGCGCATTGATTGAGGGCGGTGTGGATCTGTTGCTGCTCGAAACGGTGTTCGATACGCTCAATGCCAAGGCGGCGATCTACGCCATTAAACGCCTTGGAGAGCAGATGGGAGCGGAGATTCCGTTGATGATCTCGTGCACGCTGGCTGACGCAAGTGGTCGCACGCTGACGGGACAGACGGTCGAGGCGTTCTATGCCTCGGTGGCGCACGCCGAGCCGCTGACGATGGGTCTGAATTGTGCCTACGGTGCGCGTCAGATGTTGCCTTACTTGGAGCGTCTGGCCGAGGTGAGCGAGTGCGGAATGTCGGCACACCCCAATGCGGGTCTTCCGAATGTGATGGGTGGCTACGACGAGACGCCTGAGATGTTTGCGCGCGATGTCGAGGAGTATCTGCGTCGTGGGCTGATCAATATTGTGGGTGGCTGTTGCGGTACAACGCCCGAACATATTTTCGAACTCTCGAAGATTGTAACGCGCTATGCGCCACGTCCGAAGCGTGAGAAGGCACATATCTGCACATTGAGCGGTTTGGAGCAGTTGCGTGTGGTGCCAGAGGCGAACTTTATCAACGTGGGCGAGCGTACGAATGTGGCAGGTTCGGCTAAGTTTGCACGTCTGGTGCGCGAGGGCAACTTCGAGGAGGCGATGTCGGTAGCACGTGCGCAAGTTGAGGCGGGCGCTCAGGTGATCGATGTCTGTATGGACGACGGAATGATCGACGCCGAGCAGGCGATGTGCCAATTCTTGAATTTGGCGGCTGCCGAGCCCGAGATTGCACGTGTGCCGGTGATGATCGACTCGTCGAAATGGGAGGTGCTGACGGCAGGATTGCGTTGCGCGCAGGGCAAGTGTGTGGTCAATTCTATCTCGCTCAAAGAGGGCGAGGAGGTGCTGCGCGAGCACGCCCGCGAGCTCCGACGTTATGGTGCGGCGGCGGTTGTGATGTTGTTCGATGAGCGCGGTCAGGCCGATACCTACGAGCGTAAGGTCGAGGTTGCCGAGCGCGCATATAATATTTTGACCGATGAAGGTTTCCCTGCCGAAGATATAATTTTCGATCCCAATATTCTGGCTGTGGCTACGGGTATTGAGGAGCACGATCGCTATGGCGTGGATTTCATCGAGGCCACGCGCTGGATCAAGCAGAATCTGCCCTACGCAAAGGTTAGTGGCGGTGTGTCGAACCTCTCGTTTGCGTTCCGTGGCAACAATGCGGTGCGTGAGGCTATGCACTCGGTGTTCTTGTACCACGCGCGTCAGGCGGGAATGGATATGGGCATTGTCAATCCGGCGATGTTGCAGATCTATGAGTCGATCGAGCCGACGCTGTTGGAGCGTGTCGAGGACGTGGTGCTGGCACGACGTGCCGACGCAGCCGAGCGACTGACCGAGTTGGCAACCGATCTTAAACAGCAGACCGCAACTGCGGCTACGGCTACGGAGCAGTGGCGCGAGGGTACGCTCGCGGAGCGTGTCGAATGGGCGATGTTGAAGGGCGTAACGGAGCATATTGAGGCTGACGCTATGGAGGGCTACAATGCGCTCGGATCGCCGTTAGCGGTTATTGATCAGCTGCTTATGCCCGCTATGGAGCACGTCGGACGTCTGTTTGGCGAGGGTAAGATGTTCCTGCCGCAGGTGGTCAAGAGTGCTCGCGTGATGAAGCGAGCGGTGGGTGTGCTGACGCCATATATCGAGCAGGGAGCGACCGAGGGTGCAAAGAGTGCGGGTCGATTCCTGATTGCAACGGTCAAGGGCGATGTGCACGATATCGGTAAGAATATTGTTTCGGTCGTTGTAGCTTGCAACGGCTTCGAAGTTAAGGATTTGGGCGTGATGGTCGAGGCCTCGCAGATTGTCGATGAGGCGGTGGCTTGGCAGGCGGACGCAATCGGTCTGAGCGGTCTGATCACCCCGTCGCTCGACGAGATGATCCGCGTGCTACGCGAATTAGAGGCACGTGGCGAGCAGATTCCCGTTGTAGTGGGCGGTGCAACCACGTCGGCAGTGCATACGGCCGTTAAGATGGCTACGGAGTATTCGGGCGTGGTGATCCACTCGCGCGATGCGTCGGATAACGCACGTATTCTCAACCGTTTGATGGGCGAGGGACGCGAGGAGTATCTGGCTGAGGTGCGTGCCGAGCAACAGCACCTGCGCGAGGAGTTCGAGCGCGAGCAGAGCCTGCGCAACCTTGTGCCGTTGAAGGAGGCGCGTCGTCGCGCGCACCGCAAGGGCGTCGAGGAGATTGTGCCCGTGGCGCATAAGGGACGTCTGGTTTTCCACGATATGAAGATCGAGCAGGTCGAGGAGATGATCGATTGGAACTTCTTCTTCCCTGCGTGGGGCTTGAAGGGGCGTTATCCCGAAATTTTCGACCACCCGCGCTATGGTGAGGAGGCTCGCAAGGTCTTCGACGACGCTCAAAAACTATTGGCTAAGATCAAGGAGGACAATGCGTTACGCTTGCAGGGCGTCGTTGGTCTGTTCGAGGCGGTGAGCGAAGGCGACGATATCGTGATCACCGATCCGAAGGGTCGCCGCGTGCGTATGGCGCAACTGCGTAGCCAGACGCCCGACGAGCAGGGTGAATGTCTGTCGATAGCCGACTATGTGATCTCGGCCAAGACGGGTGCGAAGGATCACATCGCGCTGTTTGCATTGTCGGCAGGTGCGGGTTTGAAGGAGCTGACCGAGAAATATCGCTCGGAGGGCGACGATTATAACGCAATGTTAGCCAAGTTGTTGGCTGACCGACTGACCGAGGCTATGGCCGAGGTGGTGCACCTGTTCGTGCGCCGCGAGATGTGGGGTTACGAGTCGTGCTCGGAGCAACCCGATCCGAAGGCGATCATCGCAGGCAAGTATCAGGGACTGCGAATGGCGTTCGGCTATCCCGCTACGCCCGACCACTCGTTGAAACGTGAGGCGTTCGATCTGCTCAATGCGCAGCTGATGACCGAGATGCGTCTGACGGAGAACTTTATGATTGATCCGGGTGAGGCGCTGTGTGGTATGATGGTGGCTGACGAGGCGGCACGCTACTTTGCCGTTGGTGCGATCGACGAGGAGCAGTTGAAAGATTATGCGAAACGTCGCAATCTGACCAAGGAACAGATGCGAAAAATTCTACCTAAAAACATATAACAATGAGAGTTATAGACATAATTCGACAGGCCGAGGCTAATCGCGCACCTCGATTTACGATCGAGCTGTTGCCCCCGTTGAAGGGCGACGGTACGCAGGGTGTGTTCTCGGCTATTGATACATTGGTTGAGTACGGTCCGGCATATATTAATGTAACGTTCCAGCGCGAGGACGAAAAGTTGGTTGAGCGCGAGGACGGATTGTGGGAGCGTCGAGTTACTCGTCGTCGTCCGGGTACGGTAGGAATCTCGGCGGCGATTATGCAACGTTATGGAATTGAGGCGGTTCCGCACCTGATTTGTGGCGGATTGTCGCGTTACGATATCGAAGATGCACTGATTGATATGGACTTTCTGGGGATCGAGAATGTGCTGGCACTGCGTGGCGATAGCCGTCGCACGGAGCGCCGCTTTGCTCCTCACCCCGATGGACACGCCTACGCTGATGGATTGGTGCGTCAGATTGCAGCGATGAACGAGGGTGAGTTTGTCGATGGCGAGGTGGAAAATTGCCACAAGACACACTTCTGTATCGGCGTTGCGGGCTATCCCGAAAAACATTCGGAGGCTCCGAATCTGGCAACCGATATCGACAACTTGCGTCGCAAGATTGATGCCGGTGCCGAGTATATCGTAACGCAGATGTGCTTTGATAATCAGCGCATTTTCGAGTTTATTGATCGTTGTCGTGCGGCGGGAATCACCGTTCCGATTGTTCCCGGATTGAAGCCCTTTACGACCAAGGCGCAGCTGACGGTGTTGCCTCAGACGTTTCACGTAGATCTGCCCGAGGAGTTGGTTGCGGCTGTGGCGGCGTGCAAGGACAACCGCGCGGTGCGTGAGGTAGGTATCGAGTGGGCGACGATGCAGGCGCGCGAGTTGAAGGCGGCGGGTCTGCCCGTGATCCATTTCTATACGATGAGCCGCACGGATAACGTTGCTCAGATTGTGAAAAATGTATTCTAAAACCCCATAAAGCTATGGCAAAGAGAGATAAAAAGAACCAACAGAGTTCCCAGATGAATGAGCGTGATCGCTCGTCAATCATTATGCACGTGCTGACGGCAATGCCCGGGCACAAATTCTCATTCAAGGAGTTGGCCGCAGTTTCGGGCGGTGCCGACCGCGATGGCCGTTACGCTACGCGCGATGTGCTCGAACGATTGATTGCCGAGGGGGTTGTTGAGCAGTGCTCGGGTCAGAAATTCCGTCTGGCAGGTGGCGCTATGCCTACGTATGAGGGCGTGGCCGATCTGGTTTCGTCGGGTGCAGTCTATGTTGCAGTCGAGGGTATGGAGGACGATATCTATGTTCATCGTCGCAATACGTGCAATGCGCTGGACGGCGACCGTGTGCGTGTGGCTGTAACGCGCAAGAATCGCGCGGGTGTGCCCGAGGGTGAAATTACGGAGATCATCGAGCGCAATCCGAAGGGCTATGTCGGTACGGCGCAAGTGATGGATCATCAGATATTTATCAAGGTCGATTCGCGCAAAGTGCCGATGGATATCTACTGCTCAAAACGCGAATATCCCGATCTGCGTGATGGCGAGAAGGTGGTGGTACATATTGTCGATTGGGCCGATGGCAGCAAGTGCCCGCAGGGTCACATTAGCGATGTGCTGGGTATGAGTGGCGACAACGATACCGAGATGCACGCAATCTTGGCTGAGTACGACCTGCCCTATAAATTTGACAAGCGAGTGATCGAGGCGGCTGAGGAGATCAAGGGCGAGATTACGGCGCAGGACTATGCCGAGCGTCGCGATTTCCGCGATGTTACCACTTTTACAATTGACCCCGCCGACGCTAAGGACTTCGACGACGCGCTGTCGATCCGCAAGGTGGCCGAGGGACGTTGGGAGATCGGTGTGCATATCGCCGATGTTACATACTATGTTCGTCCAAACGATGTGGTTGATACCGAGGCTGTTGAGCGCGGTACTTCGGTCTATTTGGTCGATCGTACTGTGCCGATGTTGCCCGAACGTCTGTCGAACGAGTTGTGTTCGTTGCGTCCTCACGAGGAGAAATTGTGTTTCTCGGCGGTCTTTGAGTTGGACGAGGAGCTGACAATCCACAACGAGAGGTTTGGTCGCACGGTGATCTATTCGGATCGTCGTTTCGCATACGAGGAGGCTCAGGAGATTATCGAGGGCGCTGATGGCGATTTTAAGGAGGAGATCCTGACGCTCAATCGTTTGGCGCAGAAGATGCGTGCCGAGCGTTTCCGTGCGGGTGCGATCGGTTTCTCGCGCAAGGAGGCTAAGTTCCACCTCGACGAGAAGGGTCGCCCGACGGGTGTCTATTTCAAGGAGCAGAAGGAGGCAAACCAGTTGATCGAGGAGTTTATGTTGTTGGCTAACCGTCGCGTGGCGGAGTTCATTGGTCGTCAGCGCGGTCGTCAGCGCACGATGGTCTATCGTGTTCACGATGAGCCGAATAGCGATAAACTGATCCGTTTCCAGAGCTTCATTCTGCGCTTTGGCTACTACTTTAAGGCCGATAAGGGCAAGGCCGTTGCGAAGGCGATGAACCGACTGATGGATAAGATTCGCGGTAAGGTCGAGGAGAATGCCATTGCGACGCTGGCCGTGCGCACGATGTCAAAGGCGTTCTATACCACCGACAACATTGGCCATTACGGTTTGGCGTTCCCATATTATACGCACTTCACTTCGCCCATTCGTCGCTATCCCGATATGATGGTGCATCGTCTGCTGGCAGGTTATTTGGCGGGTGCCAAGTCGCCCGACAAGCGCTCGATGGAGAGCCTTTGCGAGCAATCGTCGGAGCGTGAGGAGGTTGCAGCAGCAGCCGAGCGCGCGTCGATCAAGTATAAGATGACCGAGTTTATGGTCGATAAGGTCGGAATGGAGTTCGATGGTCATATTTCGAGCCTCACCGAGTGGGGAGTCTATGTCGAGTTGGACGATACGCAGGTCGAGGGTATGGTTGCGTTGAAGGATATGAACGACGATGTCTATCGTTTCGACGAGGCGTTGTATGCCGTTGTGGGTCAGTCGGGTCGCCGTCTGACGTTAGGCGACAAGGTGCGTATCAAGGTGCTGCGTGCCGACCTGTCGAAGAAGCAGATCGACTTTGAGTTGCTGTATGCCATCGACTTGAAGAGCGGTCGTCGTACCGATATGGGTCGCCCGAAGTTGATCGCGCTCGACGATCGAATCTATCGCAAGGATCCGCGCGACGAGAAGAAGAACAAACGTGGTCGCAATGGCCGAAGATAAACAAGCGGAAAACCAAAAGTGTATGAAACGAATTGTAATGATTTTGTTGGCCGTTGTGGCTATGTGCGCAGCGGTCGAGGTGCGAGCTGAGAGCGCCGAGGTGGCTGTTTCGGGGCAGATTGAGCAACCCCAGATGGCTGCGTTCCAAGGTGGCAATTTGAACGATTTTAAGGTGTGGGTTGAGGCTGAGATGGCCAAGCGTACCGTTGCGACCAAGTGCGAGGGGCGTGTGATCGTGGCGTTTAAGGTGATGGCTGACGGCTCGATTGAGGTCAGCGACAAGCCTGCGATGAATTCGCAAGCCGATCCCGAACTCTTTGCCGAGGTGCGACGTGTGGTTGCAAGCTCGGCGGGAATGTGGAGTGCTGCCGTTCAGAATGGCAATGCGGTCAATGTTTCGCTTGTCGTTCCCGTAAATTGTGCGAAGGTCAAGGCTCCGAAACCCGTGAAAAAAGTTAAAACCGTGAAGAAGACCGAGAAGAAGGTGCGCAAAGTGCTCTCACTGGACTAAGCTCTTTTTGTCGAATGTCGATTTCCGCACTCGCCCGTTGGGGTGGGTGCGGATTTTTTATTTACAATTCAAGATTCAAAATTCAAGATTCAAAATTAGCCTTTGCTGCCAAGGATTTTATTCGTAAAGTCCCAAACCTGCAAAAAAAGCACGCTTTACTTAAAACGTGTCATTATCTGCGGCTCGCGCGTACGTAGTCGCGCGACCCCCCCAGCCGCAGATAATGAGGTTTAATATATTCCGACGCATTTCGATCCAAAGTTATCAACAAAAATGTTAATAACTATATTAATAAGTGTGTAATGAAATGTTGATACTCAAAGTGTGAGAATAATGCAAAATATAAGTAATTAATTGGTAATCAGTAAATAAACCGTTATAATAGAAAAGTTCCTCAAATGTTGATAAACCACAACACCCCGAACCACAGTTGGCTCGGGGTGTTGTGCAAAAAGTGAGAATGCCGAATGCTGTGTGGCGACCATTAAAAGCCGTTAGGCGTCGCATAACACACTCGTAACCGCTACTTAATCTTATAGATGAGTCCTTCGATCAGCGTAATATAGACATTGCCGCGCTCGTCAGCGACGATCTTATTGGTCGCAGCGTTGCCGAACTTAGCTCGCCAGATGAGCTTGCCCGTCTTCTCCTCGAATGCGGCAACTTCGCCCTGTTTGTTGGCCATATAGATCACGCCCTCCGATACGGTGATCGGGCAGGGGTTGTGGTCGTAGCCCCAACCTGCGTCCGAAACCCAACGCTCGATGTAGGTCGTGGCGCCACTCTCAACGGCAACCAGCTCACCGTCCATCGTCTTGCCGAGGAACATCTGACCGTCCGACGAGATACCCGTCGATTCGCGTACACGGTAGCCGCTCTTACGCCAAATCTGGCGACCCGTTTCAAGATCAATCACCGTTGCATAGCGGTCGGGAGCAACCACATAGACCTTGCCATTGGCTACGCGCGGAACAACGTGTCCGGGTGAGAAGAGTTTGTTATGACCGCCATTGTACCACTTCCAGAACTGCTTGCCCGTGGTTTTGTCGAGGCAGTAGAGGTAGCAGTCCCAAGCACCGAACAGCACTTTGTCGCCAACGATGGTGGGGCGACCCTGTGCCTGACCGTCGCCAAACGACGCCTCCCACAGAATCTTACCCGTGCGCAACTCGATAGCTGCGAAGCGACCGCTACCGATACCCGAATAGAATACTCCGTTCTCGACAATGCCGTCGCCAATCACGGGAGTCTTGGTCGGAATCGACCACAACTCACGACCGTTGCTGGCCTTGAATGCGCGCACCGAGCAGTCGGCGCCACCCACAACTACGATACCGTCCGAGTAGATCGGGGTTGAGTAGATCGAGTTGCCGAAACGCTGACTCCACTTCACTTTGCCCGTCTTGGCATTCATTGCGTGCAGCCAACCCACCGAGTTGCCATAGTAGAGCATATCGCCATTGACAGCCACGCCCGTAAAGATCGAGGCGGTGTCGGCCTTGATCAGCTTTGCACCCACCTTCTCGAAATCGGGCTCGGGCATATAGGGCTGAACGGGCAGTTTGCCCAACTCCTCCGAGTAACCCTGCTTTGCGCGGAAACGCTCAACGGGCTCCTTGCCGAGCACCTTCTCGTACATATAGAGCGAGTCGTTTGCCAGACGCAACACGTTGTAACCGTAGGTGGTTTTCTTGCCGCTACCCATCTGCAATGCACGACCCATCACACCGGGGATCGAGTCGTAGTTCGAAAGTTTGAGCTGGTGGTAGTGGCCGCAGAGGGTCATCTTGGTATCGTACTTACGCAGCAAGTCGGTGATCTCCTTGCGGTTCGAGATGTCGTTGATCAGGGGGTAGTGGCAGACGCTGATGATTTTGTCAGTGGGGCGGGCGTTGCGCATCGTCTGCTCGATCCAGAGGATATCCTCGGGGCGGATTGTACCCTCGGCCATCTTCATATAGGGACCAACCTGATAGCCAACGAAGAGGTAGTTGCCAACGCGCATAGCCACGCGACCCTGCTCGTGGAACAGACGGCCGTAGGTCATAAATGCGCTTTCGGACCACGTTGTTTCGTGGTTGCCGGCGGTTACCATCAGCGGCTTATTGAATTTCGAAACGATTTCGTGAACCAACTCCAACTCGGCGTCGCTACCCATATTGCAGAGGTCGCCCGCGATGACAACGAAGTCGTAGGGGAGTGAGTTGACCTCCTCGACCGCCTTGCGCATTTCGCGCTCCATAGCGTTGCCCAGATTGACGTGAATGTCGGCAAAGAAAGCGATTTCGATCTCCTCTTTGTCGGGACAGAAGGTCGGAATCTCGTTGTTCTGACCCTGTGCGGTGGCAAAACCGAGCACGAGAGCCAGCGTAATCAGTAGTTTTTTCATTGTGTTTATGGTTTTTAGCATTTGAAACTTATGGTGTTTGCGCCGCTTTTGCGGCTTGCGCACTACAAAATTAATCAAAATTTCGTGGAAATATTGCCCATTTGCGGAATTTTGCGTATAATTGTAACCAAATATGCAAACTAATAACCAATCTAATTTCTATGAAACATCTTAGATTTACACTCATTCTCGTGGCTGCGTTGATGCTGCCCACGATGCTCTTTGCCGGCAAGCGCGTGAAGGTCGGTGCTGAGCAGACCAGCGAGTACTACCCACTGATCGAGGGTAAGCGCGTGGCTGTGATGTCGAACCATACGGGCGTTGTTGGCGATCGCCACATCGTCGATATTATGCACGACAAGGGCTTCAATATTACGGGTATCTTCGCTCCCGAGCACGGTTTCCGTGGTTCGGCTGACGCTGGTGAGCACGTATCGAGCTCGGTCGACGAGCGTACGGGTATTCCCATTCGTTCGTTGTACGATGGCAAGACGGGTCGTCCAAGCGCTAAGGATATGGATTCGTTCGACGTTCTGATCATCGACATTCAGGACGTAGGTCTGCGCTTCTATACCTATTATGTAACTATGCTCCGACTGATGGACGTGTGCGCTGAGGAGGGTAAGCATATGATCGTGCTGGATCGTCCCAATCCAAACGGTTTCTACGTTGATGGTCCGATCCTCGATATGAAACGTTACAAGTCGGGTGTGGGCTGGGCTCCGATTCCGGTTGTTCACGGTATGACGCTGGGCGAGATTGCAATGATGGCTAACGGTGAAGGTTGGCTGACCGATGGCCGCAAGTGCGAGCTGACGGTTGTTCGTTGCAAGAACTACACTCACCAGACCAAGTACGAGCTGCCGATTGCTCCGTCGCCCAACCTGCGCGATATGAAGGCTATCTACCTCTATCCTTCGACCTGCTACTTCGAGGCAACGCCCGTGAGCCTGGGTCGTGGTACCGATAAGCCCTTCTTGGTATATGGCCACCCCAATATGTTGGGCTACGATTTCTCGTTCACGCCGCGCAGTGTCGATGGCGCGAAGTATCCCCCGCAGCTCGATCGTAAGTGCTACGGTGTCGATCTGTCGCAGATTCCCAACGAGGAGATCTGGGAGAAGGGTCTGAACCTTGAATATGTGATCGATGCTTATCAGAACCTGAACCTCGATGATCACTTCTTCCGTTCGTTCTTCGAGCTTTTGATCGGTCGAGACTATGTTCGCAAGATGATCAAGAAGGGTGCTACGGCTGACGAGATTAAGGCTATGTGGGCCGATGATGTTGCAAAGTTCAAGGAGCAGCGTCGCCCCTATCTGCTCTATGAGGAGTAGTGCTCGGAGCATAAATATCGGTTGAAACTGACGGCCATCGCACAATTTCTGCGGTGGCCGTTACGTTTTATTGCGTGAGAATGATTACTTTTGCGGTTGCAAACAAATTTTCGAAGCGATGAATTGGATTATACTCTTTGTGGCGGGTCTTTTCGAGGTGGCAATGACCTTCTGCTTGGGCAAGACGCGCGAGGCCGAAGGCACGGAACTGTGGTTGTGGATTGTGGGCTTTGTGATCTCGACGGTACTCAGTATGGGGTTGCTGGCCAAGGCGACGCAGACGCTGCCGCTTGGTACGGCGTACGCTATTTGGACAGGTATCGGTGCGCTTGGTACGGTGCTGATCGGAATCTTCGTGTTCCGCGAGCCGGCCAGCTTTGCACGTCTGTTCTTCATCGCAACGCTCTTCATCTCGATTGTGGGATTGAAGATGGTAACGCATTAAAAACGAATAACTTGAATACAACGATGAAACGATTGTTGATGATTCTTGCGTCGGTGCTCGTGGCGGGCACGGTGGCGGCGCAAACCACGATGAAGGAGGTTCGCTCGGTGACCCTGTTTGGTGCCGATTTTACGTTGGCTAAGATTGTCGGTGCGGAGTATCGCCCTGCGGACGTGGTGCGTGCATACGGTCAGATTAACCAACTATTTATGAACGAGCCTAATCGTTATAACGTAGCTAAGGCATTGAAGGTGAGCGTCGAACGACTGCAACTTGCGGTGGCACGCGAGCGTAACCTTGCCATTCCGTATGCTTCGCTCGCAACGGTCGAGGTGGCTGAGGCGCTCACTCCCGAGCAGGTTGCCGAGGTCGTGGCTGCCTATCCCGAGGGTAATGGCTATGGTGCGCTGATCTTGGGCGAGGAACTGAACGCAACGCTGTCGCAGGTGCGTCTGCGTATGGTCGTTTTCGATCGCTCGACACGCGAAATCGTCTATCAGCGAGTGGCTTACGTCGAGTTCGAGGGCGGAACGATTCGTGAGAAGTGGGCTGATGGAATCTATATGTTCCTCAAAAAATGGAAGTTTTAAAGAGCGATAATGGGGCGGAGCGACTGCCCGTTGTGGACGCTGAGGGGCGCGTTGTCGGGTCGGCAACACGTGCCGAGTGCCACGATGGGTCGATGTTGCGTCACCCCGTTGTGCATCTACACGTGATCAATTCGCGTGGTGAGCTCTATTTGCAACACCGCCCCAAGTGGAAGCAGATTCAACCCGACCGTTGGGATACGGCTGTCGGTGGTCACGTTGATTGGGGCGAGGAGTGCAATGAGGCTCTGTGGCGTGAGGCGCGCGAGGAGTTGGGAATGGCGGAGTTCGAGCCACAACACGTCTGCACGTACGAATTTCGTTCGGAGCGCGAATGCGAGCTGATCAATGTGTTCGTTTGTCGCTACGATGGCGAGGTCGTGCCTACGGACGAGCTAGACGGCGGACGTTTTTGGTCACGTGCGGAGATCGAAGACAACCTCGGACGTGGAGTTTTTACGCCCAATTTCGAGAGCGAGGCCAAGCGAATCGGACTGCTCGAAATGTTGCGTTAGGGGCTATACCTTATATATATTATGCTTAGGAGTCGTACATTTTGTGCGGCTCCTAAGCTTTTTTAGTGAGTTTTTCAAATTTTTAAAAAATAAGTACAAAAAAAGTGGACAAAATTTTTTGGAAAAATCACCTTTGAAAAGGGTGCGAAACTCGTAAATAGCTGGTAAATAATTTGTTGCAAGCGGATTTTTTTGCGGGGTGGCAATTTTTTAACGGCATCAAAATGTGGAAAAAATGTAGAAAAATGTAAAAAAATTGCACATATTTTTTGTAGTTTGAGTAAAAGTGTTTAATTTTACATCTGACTTTATGGCATAATGTAATCTTTTGAGATGAAAATTAGCCTTAAAGGCGCACACACAACATTCTTAACTACTAATATTTAAAAACAAAAGGTCTTATGAAAAGATTGCTTACTATTTTGTTTTTAGGGTTGGGCTTATGTGCTTTCGGTCAGAAAGTTACGATTCAGGGTACAGTAGTAGGTGGTGCTAATCAGAACCCCCTTCCTGGTGTACACGTAATCGAACAGGGTACAACCAATGCAGTTGCTGCGGACGCTAATGGTGAATTCACTATGAATGTTCCCGTTGGAGCTGTGTTGGAGTTTACCTACATCGGCTATGTTCCTAAAAATGTAACAGTTACTAGCGCAGGTTTACTCCGCGTAGTGATGGAAGAAGACAGCGACGTGATTGAAGATGTCGTTGTCGTAGGTTATGGTGTTCAGAAGAAGAAGCTCTTCACCGGTGCAACCGTTCAGGTTAAGGGTGAGGATATCGCTAAGATGAACACTGTCAATCCTCTTGGCGCATTGCAGAGCAAGACCCCCGGTGTGAACATCACATCGAATGGTGGTTTCCTCGATCAGGGCTTCAAGGTTAATATTCGTGGTATGGGTACCACTGGTTCGTACGCACCGTTGTATGTTGTGGACGGTGTGCCCAATGGTAGCCTTTCGTCGTTGAACGCCTCGGATATTGAGTCGATTGATGTTTTGAAGGACGCAGCTTCGGCAGCTATCTATGGTGCGCGTGCTGCTAACGGCGTCATTCTGATCACCACTAAGAAGGGTAAGGCAGGTACGGGCGAAGTTGCTTATGACGGCTACTACGGCGTGCAGAATCTGTACAAGATTCCTACCATTCTGACGGCTCAGGAGTATATGAATATTATGGACGAGGCTCGCGTAATGGACGGTTATACCCCTTGGAATTGGGAGACTTACATTCCCGCTAAGGATTTGGCAGCAGTTCGTAACGGTAGCTGGCAGGGTACTAACTGGCTCAAAGAGATGATGAACAACGATGCTCCTATCCAGAGCCATACGATCAACATCTCGGGCGGTACCGAGCGTTCGACCTACTCGATTGGTTTGGGTTGGAATCAGCAGCAGGCTACCCTGGGTGTTCCGGGTGCAATGCCTTCGCTGACTCGCTATAACCTGCGTATCAACTCGGATCACGTTGTTTTGAAGCGCGGTGATCTCGATCTGTTGAAGGTGGGTGAGACTTTGAACTATCGTTACTCGTTCCAGAAGGGTTCGTTCTCGACCAGCGGTATCTATTGGAACCACCTTCACACTGCAATCGTGAAGAGCCCGCTGATGCACGTTTACGGTCCTAACGGTGAGTACTACGACTACGACGACCAGAAGGCTGACGGTTACAACTGGGATATCTCGAACGGTTCGAACCGTAACCCGTTGGCTGACCTCGATTGGTCGGTTAACCAGAACCGCAGCAAGTCGCACTATCTGCAGACCAGCTTCTATGCTATCTTGCAGCCTATCAAGAATTTGACTTGGCGTACTCAGGTTGGTTATATGATGAGTGGTTCGAGCTACCGCTCGTTCACTCCGACTCACGACAAGCTGACCGAGACCGACGGTGGTGAGACCAACTCGGTAACTCAGTCGATGTCGTTGACCAACCGTTGGAGCTGGGATAACACTATCGGTTATAAATTCAATGTCTGCGAGGATCACGCATTCGACGTAATGTTGGGTCAGTCGGTTGAGCGTTGGGGCTATGGTGAGTCGATGTCGGCTACCAACCACGAGCTGAGCTTCGGTGACTTGGAGCACGCTTATCTGACCAACGCAACTCGTAACCCCGTAACCAGCAAGCCTACCGGTTCGCCCGCAAGCGAGGGTGCTATTGCATCGTTCTTCGGTCGTATCAACTATGACTACGCTGAGAAGTATATGGTGACCGTGATTATGCGTGGTGATGGTTCGTCGGTATTCGCACCCGGCAACCGTTGGGGTTTCTTCCCGTCGGTATCGGCAGGTTGGGTTATCTCGAACGAGCCCTTCTTGAAGGATAACGAAAACGTAAATCTGTTGAAGCTCCGCGCATCGTGGGGTCAGAACGGTAACTGCAACGTATCGGGCAACCAGCACATTGCAACCATCACCTCGAATCAGGGTTATGGTGGTTACTCGTTCGGTGATATTATGGACGCCGTTTCGACAGGTTCGTATGCATACAAGGTGCTGAACCCCAACTTGAAGTGGGAGACTTCGGAGCAGCTGAACATCGGTATGGACGCTGCATTCTTCGACAGCCGCTTGAAGGTTGAGTTGGATTGGTATCGCAAGGTGACTAAGGACTGGTTGGTAACCGCTCCCGTATTGATGTCGTGGGGTGCAAATGCTCCTTCGATCAACGGTGGTGCAGTACGCAATACCGGTGCTGAGTTGGGTCTGCATTGGAATGACAACGTGAACAACGACTTCTACTACGGTGTAGATGTAAACGTTGCTTACAATAATAATAAGGTAACCTCGATCGAGAACTCGGAGGGTATTATCCACGGTCCCGGTAGCGTATTCTGGGAGGGTTCGGACGAGTGCTTCCGCGCAGCAGTAGGTGAGCCTATCGGTTTCTTCTATGGCTACATTAGCGACGGTATCTTCCAGAACCAGAAGCAGATTGACGATTTCAAGGGTCCGCTGCTGAATGGTGCTAAGACTGCTCCGGGTGATGTTATCTGGCGTGATGTTAACGGTGACGGCTCAATCGACGCTAACGACCGTACCAAGATCGGTAACCCGAATCCCGATTTCACTCTCGGTTTCTCGTTCAACATTGGTTGGAAGGGTCTTGACCTGGGTGTAACTACCTACGGTGCATTTGGCCACCAGATCTTGAAGTGCTACCGCGACTTCTCGTCGTCGCCGCTGAACAACTACACCACCGACATCTATGATCGTTGGCACGGTGAGGGTACTTCGTACGAGTTCCCGCGTCTGTCGAGCGCTTCGAATACCAACTGGAACCGCATCTCGACTCTCTATATGGAGAATGGCGACTACTTGAAGATCAAGAACCTGACCGTAGGTTGCGACTTCAAGAAGTTCTTCCCGAAAATTCCGTTCGGCCAGCTGCGCGTTTATCTGACTGCACAGAACCTGTTCACCTTCACCGGTTACTCGGGTATGGATCCTGAGATCGGTTACGGTAGCGACTACGGCTGGGCATCGGGTATCGACCTCGGTTACTATCCGAGCGCACGCACCTATATGGTCGGCTTGAATATCAAGTTTAACTAAACTTAAAATCGACTGAATATTATGAAAAAGATATTTTTTATCTTATCGGCCGCATTGCTGATGGTTGGTTGCGAGGACTTTCTTGACACTCGTATCTTGACCGAGAAGACCAGCGAAAACTTCCCTCTCACTGAGGAGGAGGCCGATGAAGTCTTGACGGGTATCTATGCCCACTTGCTCTTCGAGTCGCCCGAAACCTCGTCGATGTTCTACTTCGCACAGCTGGCAGGTGATGAGTGCCTTGGTGGTAACTTGTCGTATTCGGGTAACTGTGCTACTAACTTCTTGATGTACAAGGATAATCTGAACGGTCTGTCGGGTTTGTGGGAGCGTTGCTATACGCTGATCAACCGCGCTAACCAGGCATTGGCTACTATGGATAAGGTAACCGACTGGACTCAGGAGTCGCGTGATCGCCACTTTGGTGAGGCATACTTCCTGCGTGCAATGGCTTACTATGAGTTGGCTCAGATTTTCGGTCCCGTGCCCGTGCGTACGACTACCGACAACACCAACATTCCTCGTGCAGATATTGCTGAGGTTTACGGTTTGATCGCTGCTGACCTGCGTCAGGCAATCGAGCTGCTGCCCGATGAGATCTATACCTACGGTTCGCCTATGGCTGGCCACGCTACTAAGTATGCTGCTGAGGCTTTGATGGCTCGCGTATGGCTGTTCTATACCGGCCGTTACGCTCAGGAGTCTCTGCCTGAGGTAACTAAGGCTGAGGTTATCGGTTGGATCGACGACTGCGTTGAGAATTCGGGTCACGACCTGGTTCCCGATCAGCGTAATCTGTGGGCTTACTCGAATAGCTACACCAATGACAACGACCAGAACTTGCGTTACAACTACGTAGTTAACAACGAGTTGAATTGGGTTGGTAACAGCTCGATCGAGACTGTGTTTGCTAACAAGCACAACTTGAAGTCGAACTGGACTTACACTTGGTGGTCGAATACTCACGCACAGTTCTGCTCGCCTTCGGCTGACAATTACAGCAAGGAGCAGAGTTATCCCTTCGGTACTGGTTGGGGTGCAGGTCCCGTTTCGCCCGCATTCGTTAAGGATTGGCAGGATTGGGCATCGACCCAGGAGTACCTCGAAGGTTACGACACTGACCCGCGTCTGGTAGGTTCGGTATGGTCGTACAACGCTTACGATCCCAACGATCCGACCAAGATGTTGTTGGAGCGTAAGCTCAATCCCAACGAGCCCGATTACACTGTATCGTATCGTTACTTCGAGCAGACTGGTTACTTCCAGAAGAAGTATATCAACATCAATAGCTACAATGCTGAGAAGGGTGGTGTCTACGCATTCGGTTTGCAGGCATACCCCGGTATCTCGACTCAGACTTCGCAGCAGCTGATTCAGATCGCTGACCTGATTCACATCCGTTTCGCAGACGTTCTGTTGATGCAGTCGGAGTTGAAGGGTGATGCAACAGGTCTGAACCGCGTACGTGAGCGTTCGGGTTTGGCTCCCGTAGCTTACTCGCTCGAAGCAATCAAGAACGAGCGTCGTTATGAGTTGGCATTTGAGTCGATTCGTTACTGGGACTTGCTCCGTTGGTCGGGTCCGTCGCTTGACGAGGCAGGTGATGCTCTGAACAAGCAGACCGGTTTCGAGCTGATCAATGCAGCAGAGGTAGTTCCGATGGTTAAGTTCGACTACAAGGCTCGTTTGAAGGAGACCCAGGGTTACTGGCCTATTCCTCAGACCGAGATCGACCTGTCGGACGGCGTATTGGAGCAGAACCCCGGTTGGACTCCTACAGCGATGTTTGTTGATTGGGGCAAAATGTAACAAGTAAAACCGCTAAAAAACAGAAACAATTATGAAACGAACAATAAAATTCGGATTTGTGATGTGTGCGGTTGCACTGCTCGGTTGGGCTTGTACTCCCATCGAGGACGAGGAACTGCGCGACAAGTACGTGACCAATGCAGGTGATCCTATCACGGTTGCTGAGTTGGACAAGGCTCTCGAAGTATCGCAGCCCTATCCTAACCAGGAGGGCGTTGAGGAGGGCGACCAGTATATCCACTTGAAGAACAAGCGCCCCGAGATCGGTGGTACTTGGCACGTGGGTAACAAGAGCTATTTGACCGATGACAAGATTATTGTTGCAGAGGCAAATGGTGTGTATGATGTATGGTATTCGGCTGTATCGAATGGTAAGATCGTTAACTCGACCCCCGTTCAGGTTACCGTAACCAACGTATTCGATCCTTGGATGGGCCTCTTTACCGGCGCTGAGAGCAAGGCTGATATGACCGCAACTAAGGAGTGGGGTTTCCGCTCGGATCTGTCGGCAGTCTGCGATATGTGTGCTCACGGTTGGTGGAAGGCTACCTCGGCAGGTTATACTCCTGAGTCGTTCTCGGGTGTTACCTGGTGGAACAATATCACTTTCGATGCTGCTGGTGATCAGCGTATGGTTTTTGCTGTTGATGGCAACAAGCTCACTACGTTCGACGCAGCTGGTACTCAGATGAACGAGGGTACTTTCGCGTTCTCGCACGAGCAGCCTGAGGATTTGGTTCAGGGTCTGTTGACGACAACTTGCCCCATTATCGGTAGCGAGTTTGACGACAATGGTCAGGGCGACAACAATAGATTCTACATCCTGACCTTGACCGATAAGTATATGACTCTCTATCAGTGGGAATCGGCTAATCCTGGTTCAGACTGGGGCGATTGCTCGTGGCGAGTTGTTTACGAGGCTAAGTAAGCCGAGTATCAAAACTATAAGATTGTCCTCTCTGACAATCCAATAGTCCTTTTCAGAGAGTGGGGAGTACAATTAGGGTTTGTACTCCCCATTTTTTTCGGAATAAACTCTTGACGTCGATTTTCGCGGGCGCGAGAATTTGGCAGTTATCCCATTTTTAGCTATTTTTGTAGATTCACTAAGAACTTAAATGATGAAGTTTAGACCCTTTTTGATTGTGATGATGCTGCTCTGCGCAGTCGGGTGTCGGCCCTCGGCTACGATGATCATTCGTGGCACGGCTCCGTCCGAGTGCGAAGGGCTGAATGTCTATTTGGTGCCCCAACCCTTCCCGAAGGCGGAGGAGGTTGATTCGACGGTGATACGTGAGGGTCGCTTCGAGTTTCGTGTCGATGCGTCGCAGGAGCGAATGTGCGATATCACGATCTCGCTTAAAAGCCGAGTACCGTTCCAGCGCCTGCTGATTGCGATCGAGCAGGGTGAGTTGGAGGTAGTGATCGACACGATCAGCGTCGGTGGAGGTACTCCGATGAATGATGACCTGACCGAGTGGAAAAATGTGATGACCGAGGCGGGTACGCGGGCCGATGAGTTGCGTGCGCAGATTCTCGTGGAAGATGACCAGGCGGTTATTGATTCGCTCAAACAAGAGATGGAGCAGGGGTACACCGTGGCGGGCTTGCGCACGGTGGAGATTATCGAGCGCAATTTGAATCCGATGGGCGGATTCGTCTATCAATCTATCGAACGAATGCTTGATGAGGCTACACGTCAGCGACTTATCGACCTCGGAATCGAGGAATGGAAACCTAAACGTGAATAAAATCGACAACGATGAACGCTCCTTCAACCAAACAACGACTTTGGCAAGTTGCTGCGGTAGTGGCAGCGATGGTTGCTTGTTGGGTCTGGTTTGCCTTTGGAGCGACCTATACAATCTATGCCAAGGAGCAGTTGGTACTGTTTGTTGCCGATTGGGCGGCGGTGAGCGAATATCTCACTCGACCCGCCGTAATTGCGTCGATCGTAGGCGATTATCTTACTCAATTCTATCTGTTGATTGGGGGTGGTGCGACTATCCTCACCGTCGTTATGTTTGCGTTGTGGGGCGGGTGCCGTGCGGCGTTGAAACGCTTTGGCGCAAGCGGCTCGACGGCGACGATGTGGGCACTGTTGCCCGTGGCTGCTGAGGTGGCACTGAACGGTCACGTCGAGTATCCATTGTCGATGAGTTTGGCCGCGATGGCGGCTGTGTGGAGCTTCGTGGCGTGGAACAAGATGCGCGGGGGTGCATTGAAATATGTGATCGCTATGGCGTGGAGCGTGGCGTTGTATTGGGCTGTGGGTGCACACGCGCTGATGTTTGTGTTGTTGGGCGCGGCGTGGGCGTGCAAGGAGCAGCGGTGGTGCTGGGGTGCGGCAATCGTTGGCGTGGGCATTGCGGCGGTCGCTACGATCGGCCGATTGATGTATCTGCCCGTGAGTCAGGCGTTTTGCTATCCGATAATCGAACATTATGCACTCCAAAATTGTAACGTCTACCTGCTGACCGAGGCGTCGATCTTGGCGGCGACTATTTTGTCGCTGGTCGCAGCGCGTGGTCGTGCGTGGTTGGGCGTTGTGGCGAGCGTTGCGATGGCGGTTGTGGGCGTGACGACGATCTTCGACCGAACGCAGGAGTATTGGCTGGGAATGTCGTGCGAGGCCTACTTCAACCGCTACGATAGGGTGTTGGAGCGTGCCGAACGAAATTGGGAACACCAGAGCTACGTGGCTTCATATTATACCAACTTGGCGCTGGCAAAGCGTGGCGAGTTGGGCGAACGACTGACCGAATTTTATCAGCCGTCGACCTACGGATTGTTGCTCGATGTCGATGAAAAATCGCCATACGGATATGTCATCGCGGCGAGTGACGCAACGATGACGATGGGTGATTTGGCTGAGGCTCAGCGTGCTGCGTTGTTAGCGATGACCTTCACTCCGAATCAACGTTCGTCGCGTGTGGCTAAGAGGTTGGTCGAGTTGGCAATTTTGCTGAATGAGCGCGAACTTGCCGAGAAATATTTGTGGCAGTTGGAGCGTACGGCGTTGCATAAGGGTTGGGCGCGGTCGCATCGAGCAATTCTCGACGAGGGCAGCGAGCGTGTTGCACAGCAGCGTCAGAATCTTGTAAAGGAAGATGGCTTTGTGGGTGCAAATAATTGGTATCCTGCGTTGTATGCGTTGGTCGAGGCCAATGGCGAGAATCGGATTGCGGTCGATTATCTGCTCACAATGCACCTCCTGCGCAAGGACCGTCAGCGTTTTGTGGCGGACTATGAGCGATATTTCTATCCGCATTGGGGTGCTCACCCGCCAAAGATGTATCAACAGGCATTGATGATTGCCTTCGACAACGAGCAAGAACTTGTGTCAGCGATCGAACGATACCACATCTCGCCTGAGGTTCAGCGCGAGTGTGTCGAATATTCACGAATCTATGCTCAAGAGCGTGGACGTGGCGAGGCGTTGCAACAGCGTTTCGGTCGAACCTATTGGTTCTATTGTAACTATGCACAGATGAATTAGTATGAAAAGATTTTTCGGCATATTGATATTGATGGTTTGGGTGGTTGCTTGTGGCCGTGCACCGATGGAGGGGTACCGCCAGCGACCGCAGCTGCCTCCGATGTTCCCCGACTACGCCTATATAACGATCCCGTGCAACATCGCCCCGCTCAATTTCGAGATCGACTCGGTCGAGAGTATCGAGGTGCTGGTCAAGGGCGAGCAGGATTGGCAATTCACAAGCCGAGGAGCGACAATGCGCTTCAAGGAGCGCAAGTGGCGTGAGATGTTGGAGGCTGAGTGCGGCAACGAGCTGATTGTTCACGTAACGACACGTCAAGGTAACGAGAATTGCGGCTGGCGCAGTTTCACGTGGACGGTGTCGGAGGATCGTATCGACAACTATATAAGCTACCGACTGATCGAGCCGGCTTACGAGGTTTGGAACGAGTTGCAGATCATCGAGCGCAATGTTGAGAATTTCGACGAGCGACTGCTGGGCGACAACATTTCGACCGACCGCTCGTGTATGAATTGCCATACGTCGAACCGTGCCGAGCAACCTGCGACGTTTATGCACGTGCGAGGAAAGCGTGGCGGAACGATCTACTCGCACGATGGCGAGGTGCGCAAGATCAACACCGCAACCGATCATACGTCGGGTAGTGCGGTCTATGGCGAGATCGAGCGTGGAGGTCGTTACGGAGTGTTCACTACGGCCGATATCGTGCCGATTCTCCACCTCGACGCACACGAACGTATGGAGGTCTACGACCGTTCGAGCGACTTGATAGTCATTGATTTTGAGGAGGGTACGGTGAGCGACAACGAGGCGGTCAGCGGTGCAGAGTATCAGGAAACGTTCCCCGCCTTTGCCGCTGACGGACGCATGGTCTATTTCTGTCGTGCCGTGAGTCGCCCTCAGCCCGATAGCATAACCACAATGATGTACAGTTTGTGCGCAGTCGATTTCGAACCCCAAACGGGACGATTGGGCGACGAGGTGCGCACGGTGATTGACGCCGAGAGCGTTGGTCGCTCGTTCAGCTTCCCGAAGTGCTCGCCCGATGGTCGTTGGTTGATGGTAACCGTGTCGGACTATGGAACATTCCCCATTTGGCACAGCGAAACCGATCTGTGGCTCGTCGATTTGGAGAGTGGGACGATTGATACTCTGCCCGAGGTCAATGGTCGTTACTCCGATTCGTACCACTCGTGGAGTTCTACATCGCGTTGGGTGACCTTCGCTTCGAAGCGCGACGATCGAGTTTACGGTCGAGCATACATTGCCCACGTCGATTCGTTGGGTCAGGTGAGCCGTCCGTTTGTGTTGCCGCAGCGCGATCCGTCGAGATATCGCACGACGTTGAAGTCGATGAATATCCCCGAACTCTATCAGCAGGCGGAGAGCTATAACGCTCGTTCGGTGCGCAAAATTTACTTCCAAACCGAAGCCGAGCAGTTTGAATATAAAGAGAATCAGTAGAGATATGAAACAGATTGAGAAATATGCACGGTTGGTTCTGCCCCTATTGTTGGCGGTGACGGCGTGGCTCTTTTTCGGAGTCTTCTATCGTTGGCATCTGCTCTATATCGAGGGTAACCAACTCTTCTTGTGGACGGCCGACTATGCCCGCGAAACAATCGCACATTTGGGCGGTTTGGGCGACTATGTGACCCGCTTTTTGGTGCAGTTTTATCATCTGCCTCTGTTGGGCGGTGCGATTGTGGCTCTGCTGCTGGTGGCTCTGCAACAGGGCGTGCAGCGTATAATGCAGCGTGTAGCCAAGAGTGACGCTCTTTGGCCGTTGAGCTATGTGCCGTCGGTGGCGTATTGGGTGCTGCTGTGCAATGATGATTTTACGCTCGTTGGCTTGGTGGCATTGGCGGCGTCAATGTGGACTGCGGTAGGTATTTCTCGCATTAAGAATAATTGGACGCGGGCTACGGTGGCGCTCGTTGGTCTGGTGGCTTTGTGGCTGGCCGTTGGTGGTGCGGCGGTCGTTGCGTGGGTGGCTGTTGTGGCAATCGAGGTTGCGGCGACGCGCGATTGGCGAACGCTGGTAGCGGCGGTGCTGGCTGCTGTGGCGGTTGCGGTGATGTGGAATCTGCGACTATGGTACCAGAGCGACGAGGGTATGGTTACGGGTGGTTTGTACTTTCGATATGTCGATATTCCGCTCGATGTTTTCTATAAATTGTGGGCAGCTACGGCGGCGGTGCTGGTTGTTCCTGCGTTGGTGAAGCGTTGGGTGCGCGAGTGGATCAATGTGGTGGTTGCGGTTGCGGTTATTGGTGCTACGGCGGCTGTGCTGCCTAAGTACTACGACGCCAATGGCGAGGATACGATGGCCTATTACTATTTGGCTCACAATGGCAAGTGGAACGAGGTGATCGAGCGTGCGAGCAAGCACGATCCTCAGACTCGTCCTGCGATGATCTGCCTCAATCTGTCGCTGGTGATGTCGGGGCAGTCGGGCGAGCGTCTGTTCGATTTCCCGCAATATGGTCCTGCGGGTCTGTTTATGACCTACGATGAAGATCTAATTTTCTGTGGTGAGGTGCTCTATCACTTGGGCTTTGTCAATGAGGCTCAGCGCTATGCCTACGAAATGATGGCAACCAATCCCGATCATCAGCGTTCGGCGTTCTCGGTGACACGTCTGGCCGAAACAAATATGGTGGCTGAGCGTGATAAGGTTGCACGTAAATATCTCAACACGCTGAAACATACGTTGTTCTATCGTTTGTGGGCTGAGAATCTGCTCGAATTGATGGATACTCCGAAGGCCGTCGACGAGCACCGTCTGTATGGCAAACTGCGTCGCAATCAACCTGCTGAGAACTTCTCGTTCTTCTCGGATAAGTTCGATAAAATGCTCGAAGAGATGGTCGATCAACGACCCAAAAACCGCGAGGCGTATGAGTATTTGATGGCGTTCTATCTGCTCTATAAAGATGTTGATTCGTTTGCCGAGCGACTGATAATTCCGACGAATGGTCTGCCGCGAGTCTACGAGGAGGCGTTTGCGATGGTGTGCCGTATCAATCACGTCAATCCCGCAACGTTGCCCGCAAACTTGAATCGTGCGACCTTCGAGCGCTTGGAACGCTATATCCACGCTTACAATATGTCGGGTAACAACCCCGAGGTGATGAATAAGGATTGGGGTCGTTCGTATTGGTTCTATACTAACTTTATTAGGTTCTAAATCGTTATGCGTAAGATATTTACTCTGATTTTATTGGCTTTGGCTGCGGTGGCTTGCTCGACGGCTGACAAGCGCACAAGCGACCAGCTGCCTCCGATTTTTCCCGACTATGCGGGTGTGACGATTCCGGTCAATATCGCTCCGCTGAATTTCGATGTTACGACGCCTGCCAAGCGTGTCGAGGCTACGATTAGCAACGGCACGGAGCAGATCGAAGTGAAGGGGCGCGAGGGTGTTCGTATCTCGCCCCGCAAGTGGCGCGCGCTGCTTGCCGAGGCTGAGCGACTGACGGTTACGGTGGCGGTGACGGCTGAGGGCGTCTGCACCCAGTATGCACCCTTCGAGATCGAAGTGAGCCGTGATAGTATCGACTATGGCCTGTGCTACCGCCGTATCGACCCGGGTTATGAGTATTATGCACGTATGGGACTCTATTACTACGACTTGACTGAGAATGAGGAGCATATCCTGATTGAGAATACGCTGCTCGGTAGTTCGTGTGTCAATTGTCACTCGTTCGCCAAGACCAACCCCTCGAAGATGATGTTCCACATTCGTGGCAATGGCGGCGGTACGCTGATGCATCTCGAAGGAGAGAACAAGTTGCTCAACACCAAGACTGACGCAACACGTGTGTCGTGCGTCTACCCCTCGTGGCACCCCGAAGGTCGCTATATCGCCTATTCGATCAACGACATCAAGCAGACGTTCCATAATGTGCCGTCGAAGTTGCTCGATGTCTATGACTATTGGTCGGACGTGGTGATCTACGATACCAAGACGGGGCAACTGAACACCTATCCGATCCTTTCGGATACGGTTCGTATGGAGACCTTCCCGTCGTTCTCGGCCGATGGTCGCACGTTGTACTTCTGCTCGGCTGAGCCTAATACAGTGTCGCTTCCCGAGGTGCAATATGAATTGTGTAGCGTGGCGTTCGACCCCGAAACGGGCGAGGTGGGTAACGAGATCACAACCGTATGGGACGGTGAGGGTACCAGCCTGCTCTTTCCGCGTGCGTCGTACGACGGTCGTTATCTGATGGTTACACGCTCGGCTTATGGCACATTCCCCATCTGGCATAAGGACGCCGACCTATGGTTGATCGACCTTGCGACGGGTGAGCGCCGTGCCCTCGATGAGCTGAATAGCGACAACACCGAGAGCTACCATTCGTGGAGTTCGTCGTCACGTTGGGTGGTCTTCTCGTCGCGCCGAATCGATGGTCTGCACACACGTCCGTTCATTGCGCACGTCGATGACGAGGGTCGCTTCTCGAAGCCCTTCCTGCTGCCGCAGAACGAGCCCACGAAGTGGTACGAGGGGCTGATGCAGTCGTACAATATTCCCGAATTTATCTCTGCTCCGATCGATATCTCGCCGAGGGATATTTTGAACGCCGAGGAGGGCGCGGTGGAGCTGAATGCACGAAAATAACACACAACATAACAAACATTAACTAATTAACACACACGTTTCTATGAAAAAACTTTTTACTTTAATGGCGTTGGCCGTCGCAGTGCTCTTTGTGGGTTGCGAGGGCGATGATTATCAACGAGGTCAAGCGAGCGGTGACGACACCGAGCAGACCAACGATTTGCTTCCTGCCAAAGATGGTCGTGTGGCGATTGCCTATGTGACCTATTACGGCAAGGCGATTCCCGATCCTATGCTGATGACGCACATCAACTACGCATTTGCTGAGTTGTATGTTAAGGACGGCGTTTATAAGGGTTTCAAGTTGCAGGGTAGCGAGGATCGCTTCCGTCAGGTGGTTGCTTTGAAGAAGAAGAACCCCAACTTGAAGATTTCGTTGTCGTTCTCGCACACGGTGACCAACGACGACAACTCACAAGGCGGCGGTTTCTCGGCTCTGGCCAAGTCGGACGAGTATCGTAAGGCATTTGCGAAGGATTGCCGCGATTTCTGCTCGAAGTGGGGTATCGACGGTATCGATATCGACTGGGAGTTCCCCGGTCTGTCGTGGAGCGGTCACGCTTGCGATCCTTCGGTCGATGTCGAGAACCACGTGCTGCTGATGAAACAGCTGCGCGAGACGCTCGGTACGCGCTATCTGCTGACCTATGCAGGCTATGTTAAAGATGTTACCGAGTCGAACGGCGGTCGCCGATATATCGATATCGCTGCGGTTGATCCCTATGTTGATTTCGTCAATGTGATGACCTACGATATGGACGCAGCTCCCCACCACCAGTCAGCTCTGCGCGATAAGAGTGCTTATGTCGATTGCGAGCGCGCAATCAAGGCTTATACCGATGCAGGTGTTGCAGCGTCGAAGTTGGTTTTGGGTATTCCGTTCTATGGTCGTATTTCGTTCGACAAGTCGCCCGGTGCAATCGATTACAACAAGATCATTCTGCTCGACAAGAACGACTATAAGATCGATAACTGGGATAGCAATGCAAACGTACCTTACGTAACTTACAAAGGCTCATACTATTGCGGTTACGACAACGAGAAGAGTATAGCCATCAAGGGCGATTGGATTCGCAGCTTGGGTATGAAGGGTATGATGTATTGGGATTACAATGCCGATGACAACCAGCACACGCTGTGCAAGGCTGTTTGGCAGGCGGTGATGAAGTAGTCGCACGGGCATAAATGCCAATCCGAGAGTAGAGAGTGGTGGTCCAAATGGCGGACCGACCACTCTTTTTTTGTGCTAAATTTTGGTAAACAGCCGAAATGTACTATCTTTACACGTTTAATTTACCTAAGCAAAAAGAGGAACTATGCGCAAACTACTGAATGTGGCTCTTGTCTTGTTGGCGATGACGCTGGCAGCTTGCGGTGAGCCCGAGCCTACTCCCGAACCTACACCTACGCCCGACAAGGAGCAGCAGGAGGATAAACTCTATCCCGACGAACTCTATCCCGCGGTCGATGGTCGAGCAGTAATTTCGTACGTAACCTACTATGGCTCGTTGACTCCCGATGTCAAGTATATGACCCATATCAATTACGCATTTGCTGAGTTGGTTGAGGAAGATGGTGTCTATCAATCGTTTAAGTTGCAGGGCAAGGAGTCGCGTTTCAAGCAGATTGTCGATCTGAAAAAGAAGAAACCGAGTCTCAAAATCCTGTTGTCGTTTGCGGGCGGAACGTCGGACGATAAATATACCCCCGAGAATAAATTTGGTGGCTTCTCGGCAATGGTCAAGTCGGATACCAGCCGCAAGAAGTTTGCGCAGGACTGCCTCGATTTCTGCAAGAAGTGGGGTATTGACGGTATCGATATCGATTGGGAGTTCCCTGGTCTGTCGTGGTACGACTATGTGGAGTATGATACCTCGTGCGATGTTGAGAACTACACGCTGCTTATGAAGCAGTTGCGCGAAACGCTGGGCAATGACTACCTGCTGACCTATGCGGGCTATGTCTTCGATGTTGGCAATACGAAAGATGGCGGTCGTCGTTATATCGATATTCGTGCGGTCGATCCTTACGTTGATTGGGTCAATATTATGACCTACAATATGACCTCAGAGGCTCATTCGGCGCTGAACAACCCCAAACTGTGGGTCGATTGTAAGCGTGCCGTGAAGCACTACACCGATAAGGGTATCTCGCCGTCGAAATTGGTGCTGGGCGTTCCCTTCTTCGGTTGGGGCGAGGTGACGTGGAGCTACAAGGCGATTATCGCAAAGGATAAAACCAAGTACAAGATCGACAATTGGGACTCGGCGTCGAGTGTTCCCTATGTGACCGAGATCGCAACGGGCGATCGTCTGTGCGCATACGACAACCCGAAGAGTATCGTGATGAAGGGCGATTTCGCACGTGGAGTCGGTTTGAAGGGTATGATGTCGTGGCAGTACGACCAGGACGACGCCAAGCTGACGCTCAACAAGGCGATGTGGCAAGCAACGATGAAGAAGTAAACTGACAAAGATGAATTTTCGAACAATCATAACCGACACCGATCGCGCCCGAGTGCAGCTGGCCGAGTTTGCCGTTGAGGGTGGCACGACCGAGTATAACTTGATGATCAGCACACGTTTGCGTGGATCGTTCTGCGAGCAGGTTGATTCGCTTGTTCGCTCGCTGGACGAGGTGCGTGAACGGTTGGGCAATGTGGCCGTGATGTTCGGTCGCTGGCTGGTGAGTGACGCCGCAAACCAAGCCTCGTTGTTGCCTGAGGAGGTGTGCGGACGTCGGTTGTCGGTGGTTGAGCAACCCCCTCTCGATGGCTCGAAGGTGGCTCTGTGGTTGTGGTTGGTCGAGGGTGCGGAAACTACTACGAACACACTGCAACACGGTGAATATCTGCACGTTTGGACGGCTGATGCACGTGGCGAAGGTGCAACGAGCGAGGAGCAGACCAGTGATATTTTGAAGCGCTACACCGCCACGCTCAACGAGGAGGGTTGTACGCTCACGGACGACTGCATTCGCACGTGGTTCTACGTTCAGGACGTCGATAATAACTATGCGGGTTTGGTGCGTGCACGTCGAGAGTTTTTCGACGAGTGCGGTCTGCGCCGCGATACGCACTACATCGCAAGCACAGGTATCGAGGGTCGCAATGGTGCGGTCGGCAGCGTGGTAACGATGGACGCCTATGCCGTGCGTGGACTGAGTGAGGGACAGATCACGTTCCTCTATGCACGTGATTATCTGAGTCCTACGGCTGATTATGGTGTGACGTTCGAGCGCGGTACGGCGGTTCAATATGGCGATCGTCGCCACCTGTTTATCTCGGGCACGGCGAGTATCGACTCGAAGGGCGAGGTGGTCCACGTGGGCGATGTGCGTCGTCAGGCGGAGCGTATGATCACGAATATCGTGGCTCTGTTGGCCGAGGGTGCAGCGACGATCGAGGACGTTCAGATGGCTATCGTCTACCTGCGAGATATGGGTGATTATGAGCAGATTGCGCAGTGGTTTGCGGAGCGTCTGCCCGACCTGCCGCTGGTGATTACGCTGGCGCCCGTTTGTCGCCCGACGTGGTTGATCGAGATGGAGTGTGTGGCTGCGGTGTCAGTAAGGGACGAGCGTTTCGCAAAATTCTAACCCGAAAACGAAAATTTTTCACTGCCCATTGCTATTGCGCAAAGCGTTGTTACATAGATTATTAATGCGTTAAAACGAAAATAATTTATAAAAAAGTGCTCACGCGAGTAACAATTTCGCGCAAAAAGACATATATTTGTACTTTGTAAACGAATAGAACAACTGCAAGATGAGAACGTATTCGCCGTTTTTTGCATACTTTTTTTATTACTACTTCGGCAAAAGTGGGCGGGCGACTATTGCGGTTATGCGATAAAACAGATTTATGAAAAATGTGCCCCGCCCCTCAGTGAGCGGGGTTTTTCAATGTTAGGAAATAGATGAAGAAGATCGCTATACAGGGTTACGACGGTTGTTTCCACCAGATCGTGGCCTTCGAATATTTCGGACGCGACGTGCAGACACTGCCGTGCGACACCTTCCGCCAAGTGGCGCAGATGGTGCGTTCGGGGGAGGCCGACTATGGTGTGATGGCTATCGAGAACTCGATTGCAGGCTCGATCATAGCCAATTACAGCATTCTGCAAGATGCCAATTTGCAGGTGGCGGGCGAGTACTATCTGCCCATCGAGCAGAATCTGATGGTGCTGCCCGATGTCGAGTTGGACGAGATTACCGAGGTGCAGTCGCACCCGATGGCATTGTTGCAATGCACTGAGTATCTGGACGCTCACCCGTGGCGACTGATCGAAACCGAGGATACGGCACTCAGTGCCCGCCACGTTGCCGAGCAGGGATTGCGCCACTCGGCGGCCATTGCCAGCTCGTTGGCGGCCGAGATGTTTGGGTTGAAGATCATTGCGCCCGCGATCAACACGGTCAAGAATAACTACACCCGTTTTATGATCCTCAAACGCTACGACCATCTCTATTCGGCCGATGCCAATAAGGCGTCGTTGTACTTCAAGACCGACCACCGTCAGGGATCGCTACTGCGAGCGTTGCAGACGATGGAGCGTGTCAATATGTCGAAGTTGCAGTCGTACCCAATAGCCAGCGAGCCGTGGCGATATATGTTCCACGTCGATATGGAGTTTGATTGTTTCGATGATTACATTCGCACGCTCGACGAGTTGCAGGAGGTAACCAGCGAGATTCACGTCTATGGCGTTTATCGTAAAGCCGAGAATAAATACTAAATCGTTATGAAAGAGCCAATTACTATACAGTTGTCCGACCGTTTGGAGGGTGTCGGCGAATACTATTTCTCGCGTAAGTTGCGCGAAATTGACCAGATGCGTGCCGCAGGCCGTCGAATCATCTCGCTCGGTATCGGCTCGCCCGACCGTCCGCCTCACTCGTCGGTTGTCGATCGTCTGCACGAGGTGGCGTCGCGTCCCGACACACACGCCTATCAGTCGTATAAGGGTGCGGCGGTGTTGCGCCGAGCATTCTCGGCGTGGTATGCCGATCGCTATGGCGTGCAGCTCGACCCTGAGAGTGAGATACTTCCGTTGATCGGCTCGAAGGAGGGTCTGATGCATATCTGTATGACCTACCTGCGCAAGGGCGATCGTGTGTTGATTCCCAATCCCGGTTATCCGACCTATCGCTCGGCGGTTACGCTGTCGGGTGGCGAGCCTAAGGAGTACCGACTCAATGCTGAGGGCGATTGGTTCCCCAACTTCGACGAGATTGAGCGCGAGGGCTTGGAGGGTGTCAAGATGATGATACTGAACTATCCGCAGATGCCTACGGGTGCGGTGCCTACGCGCGAGATGTTTGCACGTGTGGTGGAGTTTGCTCATCGCCATTCGATCCTGCTCGTTCACGACAATCCGTATAGCTTTGTGCGCAATGCCGAGCCGCTGAGCCTGCTTTCGGTCGAGGGCGCAAAGGAGTGTGCTATCGAGCTTAATTCGCTCAGTAAGAGCCACAATATGGCAGGTTGGCGTATCGGTATGATCGGTGGTCGCAAGGAGTGGATCGACCAGATTATGCGCTTCAAGAGCAATATGGATTCGGGTCAGTTCCTGCCGATGCAGGAGGCTGCTGCGACGGCTCTCGCGCTGGGCGATGAGTGGTATGCGGAGCTGAACGAGGAGTACTACGCGCGTGAGGAGTATGGCTATCGACTGCTCGACGCGCTGAGTTGCTCGTATCGCAAGGGACAGGCGGGTCTGTTTATTTGGGCGGAGCTGCCTGCGGAGTTCGAGGGTGATTGTTATGCGTTCAGCGATCGTGTTTTGGAGCGCTGTGGCGTGTTTGTAACCCCTGGTGGGATCTTCGGTAGCGAGGGTAACCGTTATATCCGTATCAGTCTGTGTGCCAAGCGTGAGCAGTTGGCCGAGGCAATCGAAGCAATCGAAAAGAATTTCTAAAAAACAAAGTGAAGAGATGAAAGCGTTAATCATAGGTGTCGGTTTGATCGGTGGCTCGTTTGCATTGAGCCTGCGCGAGCACGGTCTGTGCGACGAGGTGTTGGGTTGCGATTCGTCAGCCGAGAATGCGGCTGAGGCAGTGCGTCGTGGTCTGATCGACCGCGCGGTAGAGATGGACGAGGGCTTGGCGACGGCCGATTTGGTGGTGCTGGCTGCTCCCGTTGATAAAATTCCTCTGCTTGCGACCAAAATTTTGAACAAAGTAACCGACGCTCAGGTGGTTATGGATATGGGCTCGACCAAGAGCGAACTGTGCGAGGTGGTGTCGATGCACCTCCGTCGTGGTCGTTTGGTGGCTACGCACCCGATGTGGGGTACCGAGTATAGCGGTCCGCAGGCGGCAGTCGAGGGCGCTTTCAAGGGTCGCAAGGTGGTGCTTTGCGACGTGGAGCATAGCGACCGCGACGCTGTCGAGTTGGTCGAGAAGATCTACACGACGATCGGAATGCCTATCGTCTATATGTCGCCCGAGGAGCACGACCTGCATACGGCCTACGTGTCGCACATCTCTCATATTACCTCGTTTGCGTTGGCGCTGACCGTATTGGAGAAGGAGCGCGAGTCGCAACATATCTTCGACTTGGCGGGAGGTGGTTTCGAGAGCACGGTGCGTCTGGCTAAGTCGTCGGCCTCGACCTGGATCCCGATCCTGATGCAAAATAAATATAACGTGCTGGACGTTCTGCGCGAGCATATTCATCAGTTGCAGATTATGCGTGTGATGATTGAGCGCGACGATGTCGAGGGCCTGCGTGAGTCGATGAGCCGCGCCAACTCGATCCAGAAGATTTTGGAATAAAAAATAAAAACGAAATATGACTATGGAAAAATTCAAATTGGGCGCAAAGCGTCCTCTGATTATCTCGGGTCCGTGTAGTGCCGAGACCGAAGAACAGACGTTGGAAACTTGTCGCCAGCTGGCCGCTGAGGGCGTGGTAGATGTACTCCGCGCAGGCATCTGGAAACCCCGCACCCGTCCCGGAACGTTCGAGGGTGTGGGCTTGAAGGGTCTGGCGTGGTTGGCCGCGGCAAAGCGCGAAACGGGTCTGCCGATTGCTACCGAGGTGGCGTCGGCAAAGCACGTCGAGAGTGCATTGGAGTTTGGTGTCGATCTGCTGTGGATCGGTGCGCGTACGACCGTGAACCCCTTCCTCGTGCAGGAGATTGCTGACGCTTGCGCGGGCAACGATGTGCAGATTCTGATCAAGAACCCGATGCACCCCGAGGTGGCTCTGTGGGCAGGTGCTGTGGCTCGTTTCGTTAAGGCGGGAACGCCCGAGGAGAACATCGGTTTGCTCCATCGCGGTTTCTCGGTCGGTGGTGCTAACCATCTGCGTAACAACCCGATGTGGCACTTGGCATTGGAGATGCAGAGCCTCTGCCCCAATATGATGATGTTGTGCGATCCGTCGCATATCTGCGGCAATCGTGAGTATCTGCACGAGATTTCGCAGAAATCGGCCGACCTGAACTATGACGGTCTGATGGTCGAGAGTCATATCTGCCCGACGGAGGCGTGGAGCGACGCCTCGCAGCAACTCCAACCGAAGGCGTTGGGTGAGATGATCCGCTCGATCAATTGGCGTTCGACCATTAGCGACGATCCCGAGTATTTGAAGGCTCTGTCGCGTTACCGTGAGCAGATCGACCAGATTGATGCTGAGCTGTTTGAACTGCTGAGCCGTCGTATGGCGATTGCGGATAATATCGGTCGTGTGAAGCGTGATAACGATGTTGTGATTTTGCAGAGTGGACGTTGGGCGAGCATTGTCGATCGCGTGATGTCGCAGGCGGCTAAGTTGCAGCTGAGCGAGGAGTTTGTTCGCACGGTGTTGGAGGCTATTCACGTCGAGTCGATCGAGCACCAGAACCGCATTATGAATAACTAATCGAACGAAATTCAATCGGCTTAGATTGCCCTTCCGTTAGTTCGGAGGGGCAATTTGTTATTATTAAAGACCAAAAAACGAAAAAACTTTACAAAATAGTATTGCGAAAATGAATCTAAAATACTATTTTTGCGACGTATTTGTGTCTGTTCTGGGGAGAAGAGAATTCAAATATCAGTGAGTCAAGAGAATAAATTTTAAAATAGTTTTCAAAAAAACAGAGTATGAAAAAGTGTGAATTAGTATTGGAACCTTATGAGGCTCCAAAGATGGACGTGCTGTCTATGGAGGTAGAGCACGGATTTGCTGGCAGTCTTAATGCAGGCGACTATGAGTGGGGCGAAGACAGCGGAATCGAAGATGGTAATGATGAAGGTGAGATGTAATTATGGGAGGAGTTAAGACGATGAAAAAGATTTTTGCAATATTGACTTTCTGGGCACTTGCCGGTATGGTATCGTGCTCGAACGAGCCTGAGGTAGTTAATCCTGAGGAGGGTGTTAAGACTTATGAGTTGGGTATCGCAACTGACGAAACCCGTGTAGAGTACAACGATGGTGGTGAGGACGGCAATACTCACAAGTACCGTTGGGAGAAGGGTGATGAACTTGCTGTATGGTATTCGGCTACTGGTGCAGCGTCGTACTCGGCAATTGAGAAGCCTTTCGTAGCGTCGATTGTTGAGACAGGCAAGCCTGTTGTATTCTTCACATCGGCAACCAACCACGATCAGATGACTAAGGGCGAGAAGTACGACTATATCGCAATGTACCCCTATCCTACGAGCGTTAATGGTACTGAGGTAACCTATACGATCGGTACTGAGACCGCTGAGGGTGCATATACTCAGAAGAAGGCATACGAGGCTGACTATCAGATTCTCCGTGCATCGGGTGAGAACCTGATCGCAATGACCGATGGTCGTCCTACTTTGAGCGAGTACAAGCAGATGATGACCACTTTGCAGTTCTACGTAAACTCGGAGAATAGCAAGGGCGCATATACTGATATTCAGATTACCGAGTTGCAGATCTATTTCCCTGAGGCAGTAACCGGTGTTCTGACCATCGACGCAAAGACGGGTGAGATTAAGAGCGCAACAAGCGACCGTGTTGATGTTGAGATGTCAAGCGATGTTATGTCGGCCTATGCAACTCGTCAGGCTGCTCGTCAGGCCGATGACTATGTGAACGTAGTCTGCAAGCCGTTTACAATGCAGGCTTACAATACGGCAACTCCCGCTGAGAATCGTATTGTGATCAATGTAATTGGTAAGGGTAAGAATACAACCTCGGGCGTTACTGAGACTATTTCGCAGTCGATCTTCAAGACCGTTTCTGCGGCTAAGGAGTTCAAAGCAGCAGATGTAATTGCAATGCGTCTTGATCTGACCGACAAGTGGGATTCTTATGGTCCGATTACTATGGAGGACTATGAGTATGAGAGTACAACGATTGATAACTATGCTGAGAAACACGGTAATTATGCAGGTTTCCATTGTACAACTAAGGCCGATGGTAATATGGTTTTGCTGTCGAATATTCGATATTTTAGTAGTGATGTGTTGCCTTATTGGAATGCAAGTATCTTTATGATGCCCCTCGAAAACCTTAGTACGGCTGGTTATGATAATAGTGCAACCTTGATTATCGAATTTGATGCGTTTGGTATCTACGGTAACGATAATACGACTTGTCCGTTGTATATTATGGCTCCTGCTGACTTGCGTGCTGGTTGGTTGAGTAGTATCTTCAATACGATCAATAGTAAGCAGATGCAGCAGGTTGATATTACACCTGTATCGACCAATGCAAGCACCAATGTAACAAACAATTGGCCTGTCCCGACTGAGGCTCAGTGGCAGCATTATAGTGTAACGTTGCAGGATTTCAGCGCTGGTAACTATGTGGCATTTCAGCTGAATGGTGCGTTCTTTTTTGGTGGTTCTAGTATCCAGAAGAATGCTTGCTGGTTGCGCAATATTACCTTCCATTTTAAGAAGGCTAATTAATTCGAAAAAACTCTAAAACAGAACACGGCGAGGAGCAATCCTCGCCGTGTTTGTTGTTGTGGGTAAACAAAAAAGCGCGAATCGTCGCGCTTCCTTTTATTTCACAATTATCTGATCCACAAGGGGAACTTTTGAGCGGCGGTTGAGCTCCTCGCACAGCTCTGCACGGCGCAAAAACAGCTCGTTGCGCAGCACGCTCGACGCTATGCGAACATTCAATATTCGTCCGCGTAACTCGAAATGCGTCGTCTGATCTGCCGCCAAATCGCCCACACATTCGCGCCAAACCTCCGGCAGACGCCCCTCGGCAACCTTCGCCGCTACCCACGGACGCGAGAAAAACTCATCGAGAATCTCGCCCATCAACATCGATTTTGTACGTCGCATAGTGTTAGTGCTCTTTTCGTTTGTTCTGTCTTCGTATATAGATAATGGCAATAATAAATATAACAAACGCAACAACTGCAAGACACAGATTATAGATTGTCGTATCGGAAATAAAATCATTATAGCTGTGAATCAGAGAAATTGCATTGTCATACTCTGGATCTTCGCGATCCATTGCCGCAAAAATCTGCTCAAAATAAAACGAGACCATCATCGCGCCTGTTAGCCAACTGCAGAATTGTATCCATAAATTTGCAACTAGGATCAATCCCGTGATCCAGCATGCAACTTTTTTAATTTTCATAATTATTGATTTTAATAATCTGTTCCAAACTTGGGAGTTCGATAATATTGCTTCCCTCTTCCTTAACTATCTGTTTTAGATCGTCATTTAATCCGTTAGAAGTTATTGCATAGCTATTGCTGTTCGATATGCCCATTACCAACTGCGAAAAGGCGGTAGCTCTCGGCAGCGTTATCCAAAATGGTTTGTAGGCGCGATTTATTGCAGTCCGTTATAAAAATCTGTCCGAACTCATCGCCCGAAACCACCTTAATCAACTGCTCCACACGACCAGCGTCGAGCTTGTCGAACAGATCGTCCAAAAGCAGAATAGGTCGCTCGCCCTTATGCTCGGCAACAATCTTATATTGAGCGAGTTTCAGAGCAATGAGAAACGATTTCTGCTGTCCCTGTGAGCCATATTTTCGAAGCGGGTAGCCACCAATTTTGAGCGTCAGATCGTCACGATGAACGCCACAACCCGAATATTGATTGATCAAATCTTTCTGTCGATGTGCTCGTAGCAGCTCCTCGAACGGCGTGTTGTTCAGCTCCGAACGATAACCGATCTCGACCTGTTCGCGGTCGCCCGATAGCTGTCGATAGTAGTCGGCCACAATCGGACCAATGCGCTCGATAAGTTCAGCTCGCTTGGCGTGAACGGCATTTCCGTACGTAACTAATTGCTGGTCAAGTATATCGAGAATCTCGTCCAGCGCCGCACTGCCCATCTGTTTGAGCAATCTGTTACGTTCGGTGAGGATCGAATTGTAGCGCATAACGGCACTCAGATAGCCACGATCGAGCTGCGAAATAAAGGCGTTGAGGAATCGGCGTCGCTCCTCGGCGGCGTCGCTGATCAGTACCGAGTCGGCGGGCGAGATGATCACAACGGGAATCAAGCCCACGTGATCGGACAATCGGTCGTACTCCTTGCCTGCGCGCTTGATGCACTTGCCACCGCGACGGGCGAACGAACAGACAATCTGCTCGTTACGTTCGTTATCGGTTGTATATCCACCCTCGATCATAAAGAACTCCTCGCCGTGGCGAATGCTCTGTCCGTCGGTCATTCCGAGGGCCGATTTGCACATCGAGAGATAGTACACCGCGTCGATGACGTTGGTTTTGCCTGCGCCATTGTCGCCCACCAGACAGTTGATGTCGGGTGAGAGCGAGAGATTTTCCTGCTCTATGTTCTTGAAATTGATGAGCGATAGGGTGTGAAGATACATATCCGCGCGTTTTTATCACTCCAAAGGTAAGAAAAATCCCTAAAATGAGAAAATAATTGCCTCGCTTGATCGGAAATTCGTTTAAAAAGATTACTTTTGTAACTTGATTGAAAAAAATGTTGAATAAAAATAGTAATTAAAATCAAATTATGGCAAACAAGAAGAATGTTCCCGTTGAGGCGCAGTTCGATCAGGAGATCGGTGCTGCTATCGACAAGACTCAGGACTTTTTTGACAAGAATGGTAAGACCATTACCTACGTGCTGATCGCTATCGTGGCTGTTGTTGCAGCTATCTTCGGCTATCAGAAGTTCGTTTCGGAGCCCCGCGCTGAGAAGGCTGAGGCTGCGATGTATATGGCTCAGTTCCGTTTCGAGGGCGAAAATGCTGACTATGAGCTGGCTCTGAACGGTGACGAGGAGGGTGCTGGTTTCCTCGATGTAATCGAGCAGTACGGTTCGACTCCCGCTGGTAACCTGGCAGCTCAGTATGCAGGTATCTGCTATATGAAGCTCGGTGACTGGGACAACGCTGAGAAGTATCTGGCTATGTACAAGGCAACCAAGGGCGTGCCCAACGCAGTTGTAAACGCTGAGAATGTTGGCTTGCAGGGCGACGTTCAGGTGCAGAAGGGCGACTACAAGAAGGCTGCTACTCTGTTCGTTAAGGCTGCTGAGGTTGCTGATAACAACTTCACTACGCCTCTCTACTTAAAGAAGGCTGCTCAGGCATACGCTGCTGCTGGTGATAAGGCTGCTGCGGTTGCAACCTACAAGCGCATTGCAAACGAGTATGCAACCAGCTTGGAGGCTCGCGACGCTGAGAAGTATCTGGGCGAGGAGTAATCCACTCGGTCCAGAAAACGTAAGGTGCGTCCTCGAAAGGGCGCACCTTTTTTATACGGTGAAGTCAATGTTCGAGGTTGCTCCGCCGAACAAAACGAAGGCCGTCCCATTCTTGCGGGGCGGCCTTTGATTTTGCGTAGATTGAACGTTTGACTACTCCAACGGACGAATGCGAATGTCGGTGATATCCTTCACCAATTCAACCAGCCGATCGATGTCGGTCTTCTCCTCGACCTGACCATAGTGGTAGGGGTAGAAGATCGTGGGGCGAATGGCGTGAACGGCCTCGGCTGCCTGATCAACGGTCATTGTATAGGGTTGATTGACAGGTAGAAAGGCGATGTCGATATCCTGCAACTGCATCATTTCGGGGGTGTTCTCGGTGTCGCCAGCGATGTAGATACGCGTACCACCGAGCGAGAGTAGATAGCCGTTATCGCGTCCACCTGCGGGGTGGAAGTTCTCGTGTCCCTCGGTGAAGTTGTATGCGGGAATGGCCTCAATACCAATACCTTCCTCGGGAACGACGCTCTCGCCGTTGTGCATTACGTGACCGCGACCAATAGCAGCGATCGACGAAGCATTGGCATAGATATGTGTCTTGGCGGTCGATAGCAGGTCGACGGTTGTGGTGTCGAGGTGATCGTAGTGGTCGTGCGACACGAGAATATAGTCGGCTTTGGGCTGCGAGGCGTAATCGGCATTCGAGCCAACGGGATCGGTATAAATCCAGCGACCGTCGTAGCAGATTGCCAGTGAAGAGTGGGCGTAGAATCTGATAATCAACTCTTTGCCGTTGCGTGTAGTGAGGTGATCTTCGGGGTAAGCCGACTGCGGGGCAGTAGAGCAAGCTGAGGTTGTAAGTGCTGCCATAGTAAAAAGTATTATTCGGTTAATTAATTTCATTTTGTTTTTGTTGGTTTGCAGATAATCTCTTGCCAAAGATAATAAAATCGGATAAAATTTGCAAACAAAAACTGCATTGTGGCTGTTGTTGGGGCGTAATAAAAACGCTTGAAATTGCTTAAAAATTTGGCAAAAAGGAAAATAGTTCCTACTTTTGCGGCGGAAAGATGGCAGAGTGGTCGATTGCGGCGGTCTTGAAAACCGTTGAACTGAGAGGTTCCGGGGGTTCGAATCCCTCTCTTTCCGCAAGATAAACGAAACAACGAGGTGTCGAGAAATCGACACCTTTTTGTTTTTGGACACTACGCGGACAAATTTATTTGGACGTGTAGTGGCTGAAAACAAAAGCTGGTTGGGTTGTCAACTTTATTGTGAAGTTTATCTTGTAAGGGCCCCGCGGCGAGCGTAAGGGAAAGACGTTAAGCGCAGCAGACCAACGGTCTGCGGAGTAGTCAATCCCACACGGTCGGACAAATTTATTTGGACGTGTAGTGGCTGAAAACAAAAGCTGGTTGGGTTGCCAACCTTATTGTGGAGATTATCTTGTAAGTGCCCCGCGGCGAGCGTAAGGGAAAGACGTTAAGCGCAGCAGACCAACGGTCTGCGGAGTAGTCAATCCCTCGGGGGTGACACTACGCGGACAAATTTATTTGGACGTGTAGTGGCTGAAAACAAAAGCTGGTTGGGTTGCCAACCTTATTGTGGAGTTTATCTTGTAAGGTCCCCGCGGCGAGCGTAAGGGAAAAACGTTAAGCGAAGCAGACCAACGGTCTGCGGAGTAGTCAATCCCACACGGTCGGACAAATTTATTTGCAGATATGTGCCTATAAAATAAGAGCTAAGGAGTTTCCCGCAAATAAAGAAATTTTGTGCTTTTCTTGCCAATATTTCGCATATATTGGTCGTTTTGAGATAATTTGGCTATATTTGTAGTTTAATAACCCGATTTTAATCTATGATTGCGAAACTGCTGCTCGTTATTTTCTACTTGCTTGCGCCCGCTGGTGTGTTGTGGGCAACCCGCAAGTTCGATCTTCTTCGCCGACTCGGTCCTGTGCTGACGCTATATATTCTCGGAGTCGTCGTTGCCAATATCGGAATCTTTCCCTCGGAGCCTGAGGCGCACCGATCGTTCCTCGATTTTCAGGAGAGTGTGTCGGAGATACTTGTGCCGTTGGCTTTGCCGATGATGCTCTTTGGGTGCAACTTCAAACGATTCTCTGTTGGCAAGAGCCTTAGCGCATTTATTGTGGGCGTTGTTTCGGTTGCGGCGATTGTAGTGGCGAGCTATCAGATGTTCGCTGAGGAGCTTGGAGCGGAGGCGCCCAAGATGGCGGCATCGTTGGTCGGACAATATACGGGTGGCGCTGCAAACCTCGCAGCTGTAAAGCAGATGGTGGGATTGAGCACCGAGAGTTTTGTGTTGTTGTCAACGTGCAACCTTATAGTGTCGTTCTTCTATCTGATGTTTCTGATGGGTGGCGGTGTGGCTATTGCGCGTAAGATTGTCGGTCGAAACGACCATATCGACCAAGAGGTCGTTGTCGATAAAAGTGATGACAATCCGTATCGTGATTTTGCAAAGCGATCGTCTGTCGTTCAGCTGCTTAAAGTGTTCGTGGCGTCGGTTGTGATTATGGGCGTGTCGGTGGTTGTCGGAACGGTTGCAGGTGGCGAGTCGGGGATCTCGATGGTGGCGCTGATTTTGACAATTACAACCTTGTCACTGCTGATGACGGCGTCGAAGCAGGTGCGCAGCTGGGATAAAAGCTACGACGCAGGTATGTATCTGATTTATGTCTTCTGTCTGGTGATGGCAACGATGGCCGACCTCTCGTCGATCAATTGGGAGCAGAGCCTGTTTGTGCTTATGTTCCAAGCGGTTATAATCTTCGGCTCGCTCTTTATCACTGTCTTTGCGGCTCGTCCTCTGCGTATCGACGCAGATACCGCTGTGATCACATCAAATACGCTGATCAACTCGCCCGTGTGCGTGCCGATGATTGCCGCAACGATGAAGAATCGTGATGTGGTTGTTGTGGGTATTACGAACGGTTTGGCGGGTTATGCCGTTGGCAACTATCTCGGATATCTGATTTACCAACTTTTGCAGACAATGTAAAAGCCACGTGCAGACAAAAAAAAGGAGTGCAGCGAAGCACTCCTTTTTTTGTTATCCTCGACGACGGAACTCCGAGCAGACGATCGAGGTGGCGATGGCGACATTGAGCGACTCCGAGCCGTGTCGATCGACGGGGTAGGGTGGAATCAGCAACTTGTGCGAAACCGTCGCTCCGACCTCGGCACTTACGCCACGTCCCTCGTTGCCCATTACGATTATTCCATTCTGTTTCAGCGTGCTACGATAGATGTTTTCGCCTTCGAGGAAGGTGCCATAGACCTCCACGCCACGCTTGCGAGCCTCGCGGAGTGTTGCTGCCAAATCCAGATAATGTACTCGCACACGCAGAATCGCACCCATCGTTGCCTGCACCACTTTGGGGTTGAAGCAATCGGCCGAATTGGGCGTGCAGATGATGTCGCTGATACCAAACCAATCGGCCAAACGAATGATCGTGCCCATATTGCCGGGATTCTGAACCTCGTCAAGCGCCAGCACCAATCCGCGCTCGGCCTCCGCGAGGTCGAATTTGTAGTGGGGTATCTCGACTACGGCAACCGTGTCCGACGGGGTTTTGAGCAGCGACAATCGCTCCAACTCTTTGGCGGTTGCGTGCTCGAAAGCGGGGTGTGCGAACTCGCGCGACGAGTAGATGTTGCGCACGCGGAGCGACGAGGCGGCAATCTCGCCAACGAGCTTTGCGCCCTCGGCTACGAACAATCCCGTTTCGGTGCGGGCGCGTTTGTCTGCCAGCGAGCGAACAAGTTGAATATCAGCGCGTGTAATCATTGTCTATTCCTCCTCTTTCGGAGCGATCTGCTCGTTGTGAATCTGCAACAACTCTTCGAGTCGAGCTACGGGAGTGGTATCGAGCGAGGCGAAGTGTCCCGTCTGGTAACGGTAGTAGCCCGAAATGGCAATCATCGCAGCGTTGTCGGTCGTAAATTTGCGCTCGGGAATAAACGTGCGCCAGCCACGACGGCGTCCCTCCTCGGCAACGGCGTTGCGCAGACCTGAGTTGGCCGAAACACCACCTGCAATGGCAATATCTTTGATTCGATAGTGCTTGGCGGCTTTGACTAACTTATTGAGTAGTATGTCGATAATCGTCTTTTGCAGCGATGCGCAGAGGTCGGCCTTGCGACGCTCGATAAATGTCGGATCGACCGCCATCTCGTCGCGCAACGTATAGAGGAACGAAGTCTTCAAACCGCTGAACGAGTAGTCGAAACCCTCCATTCGCGGCTTTGCGAATTTGATCGAATCGGGATCGCCCTCGGCTGCCAAACGGTCAATTACGGGACCACCGGGGTAGGGCAGACCCATCACTTTGGCGCACTTGTCGAAGGCCTCGCCCGCAGCGTCGTCGATCGTGGTGCCGACGATCTCCATTTCGAGCGGCGAATTGACCTTAACGATCTGAGTATGACCGCCACTGACGAGCAGACAGAGGAACGGGAATTCGGGGTGTGGAACCTCCGCATCGGGCAGGTCGATAAAATGCGAAAGGATATGACCTTGCAGGTGATTGACCTCGACGAGCGGTATGTTGTTTGCTATCGACAGACCCTTGGCGAACGACACACCGACGAGCAGCGAGCCGAGCAGACCCGGACCGCGCGTGAATGCGATGGCGTCCACCTCGTCGAGGGTCACACCTGCCTGACGCAGAGCGGTATCGACGACGGGAATAATGTTCTGTTGGTGTGCGCGTGAGGCCAATTCGGGAATCACACCGCCGTACTGTTCGTGTACGGCTTGCGAGGCGATGACGTTCGAAAGCAGCACACGGTCACGTACAACGGCAGCCGAAGTGTCGTCGCACGAAGATTCTATTCCTAAGATTGTAATATTCATATTGCAAAATTAGCTAAAAATGCTTAACTTTGTAAGTTAATAATCGACATTTAATGCGCAAAGGTATAAAAATATTGGGTTATATCGTATCGACACTACTTTTGGTGACGATAATTCTGCCTTTGACCTTGTCGGTTTTGATCAATATCGGGGCGATTCAGAACCTTGCGGTTGATGCTGCGGCGCGCTTTGCCTCGAACAAATTGGGTACGACCGTTCGGGTCGATCACGTCGATTTGGGTCTGTTCAACCGTTTGCAGGTTGAAGGTTTCTATGTTGAAGATTATCAGGGTGATACATTGTTATATGCACGTCAGGTCGAGACGGGAATCACCTCGTTCAAACCACTGACGCTGGGCGTTGCGAAGGTCGATGGCGCACTGCTGCGATTGGCACAGACACCCGACGATGAGATCAATATCAAACAAGTGGTCGACCATTTGCGCGGTAAGGGCGAAGGAAATTTCCGTATGGCGATCAATCGTGCCGAGGTTTCCAATTTCCGATTCGAGCTGTTCCGCAACGATACCACACATCGTGGTCGTGGCGGAATTGATTGGGCGGCAATGCAAATCTACAACGCTGAGGTTGAGGGTCGTGATTTCTTGATCGACGGCGATTCGATTGCAGTGCGACTGGATCGAATGGAGTTCGACGAGCGAAGCGGAATCCACATCGACGACGTTTCGACCGATTGGTTGTCGGTGGTGTCGGGACGTATGCGCTTTGCCGATCTGCATTTGCAGTCGGGCGCAACCGAGATCAATATGCCGATGCTGACCATTATCGGCAACGGTTGGGAGGAGTACTCGGACTACATCAACAAGGTTGTGATGGATATCACGGCCGAGGATTCACATATCGACTTTGCAACGATTGGCTACTTTGCGCCGCAGATTGCCCATTGGAAGACTCAACTCTCGAACGTTGAACTGCACGGACGAGGCACGGTGGCCGATATGGAGGGACGTGTGGAACACGTCGAGCTGGCGGAGCAGACAACGGCGGCGTTGGATTTTCGTATGGTGGGTCTGCCCGAGGTGGAGCGTACACGCTTTACGTTTGATATTGAGCGACTTTCGACCAATATCGACGATGCAATGGCGGTGATGACCGACCTGACGGGACGAGCACTGCCCTCGAAGTTGCAGACGATGTTGGCTCGTGCCGAGCAGATCAATCTCACGGGCGAGTTCGATGGTCGCTTGAAGGCGTTCAATGCCGAGGCGGTGCTCTCGACGGCGCTGGGTGCTCTCGACGGTCGAATGGTGATGGCCAACGGTGGCGCGAAGGGTCGCAGTAGCTTCACGGGCGATGTGGCGACCACGAATTTCGATTTGGCGGGTCTGCTGGCGATGAAGAAGCTGGGACGTGTGAGCCTCGCTGCCAATTTGGACGGTGAGATGGGCGGTGGTCAGTTCCGTGCAAATATCGATGGACGTGTGCCTCTGCTCGATTTCAATGACTATCGCTACGACTCGATTTCGCTGCGAGGTAAGATTGATAACCGCCGCTTTGCTGGCGTTGTTGGTAGCGACGATCATAACCTCGATTTCGATTTCAATGGTGAGGTCGATTTCAATGGCGAGGTGCCTCGTTACGATTTTGCTTTGGATTTGGACCGTGCCGATCTGCACGCACTTAACTTCAACCAGCGCGACTCGTTGTCGGTGCTCGGTGCGCGTATTAAGGCCAATGGCTCGGGCAATTCGATTGACAATCTGAACGGTACGTTGGTGATCAACGAGGCAGAGTACATCGGTATGAAGGATACGATCCGTACCTCGGCAATGCAGCTGCTCGGACGAAACAACGAGGCGGGCAAGTACCTGCAACTGACCTCCGATTTTGTCGATGCTACGTTCCGTAGTCGATTGAGTTACAAGACTATATTCGAATATTTGAAGGACGGATTCTTTGCCTATCTGCCCTCGTTGGCTCACGGCGAAGGTCACGTTCATCGCCACGCAACCGACGAGATTGGTAGCGTCGAGCGTTACTCGCTGTTGTCGGTCAATTTGAAGAATACCTCTAAGCTGACCGAGGCGATTCTGTCGGGATTGCAGATTGCCGACGGAACGGATCTCTCGGTGATGTTCAATACCGATAACGACCGCTTTACGCTCAAATTGACATCAGATTACATCGAACGTAACAATATGATGGCTACCAAGATCAATCTGAATGCCAATAATAGCTACGACTCGTTGGCTCTGTACTTGCGTTCGGAGGATCTCTATCTGCGTCAGTTGCATATGCCCGATCTGTCGGTGCAGGCGGGTGCGAAGAACAACCGAGTGTCGCTCTCGGCCGGATTCAACAATGTGGCGCAATCGGTGTCGGCTCTGCTGGGTATCGATGCGGTGTTGTCACGCAATGACGATGGCTCGCGTCGCATTGCGATTGACCTGAAACCGTCGAATGTGCGTCAGGGCGACCAGACGTGGTACATTGGAGCAAACAAGATTATCTACAATCCGAAGAATATTTCGATCAATCGCTTTATGGTGCGCAACGATGAGCAGTCGTTGATGCTCGATGGCGTGGCGTCGCAGCAGATGGCCGACTCGGTGGTGCTGACGCTACGTAATTTCGACCTTGCACCCGTGACGCAGTTGCTCGAAAGTATTGGTGGTTACCGTATTGAGGGTACGAGCGACGGTCGTGCGGTGATGCACTCGGCATTGAAGGGTGGTCGAATCGACGGTAATGTGTCGCTCGATGGGGTTGAGGTGAACGACGTAGCGGTGCCGCCGTTGCAGGTGCTGGCACGTTGGGATATGCAGCGCAACCGTGCACGATTGCTGCTGGCCGACCGCCAGAAGCAGGATACAGTGATACGTGGTTACTACGCTCCCGACTCGAAGCGTTACTTTATCGAGGCGGGTATCGATAAGATCCCAATGCGACTAATCGAGCCCTTCCTGACGGGTGTAATTTCGGGCACGAAGGGAACGGCCGACGCTAAGTTGCAATTTATGGGACGTGGGCGTGAGGCCGATCTGAGCGGTACGATCGAGGTCGATAGCCTGCGCTCGACGATCGACTTTACGGGTGTCGAGTATTCGATTCCGACGGCCAAGATCGAGGTGGCGAAGAATCGCTTTACGCTGCCCGCCACACGCTTCTACGACCGTGACGGCAATAGCGGTACGGCCGAGATGTTGCTCGATCTGAGCCATTTGTCGAACATTGCGTTCGATATTGTCGCACGTCCAAACCAAATGCTGGTTATGGATACCGACGAGAAGGATAACGAATTGTTCTATGGTACGATCTTCGGCACAGGCTCGGCACGAATCTCGGGCGACAAGATGGGTGTCAAGATGGATATCGCCGCCACGACCGACGACAATTCGCAATTCTTCCTGCCGCTGAGTGGTGCGTCGAACATCTCGAAGGCCGATTTCGTGGTGTTCCGTTCGCCCCGAATGAGAACCGATACGACGATGACCTACTTGGCACGCAAGAAGATGATGTACGAGCGTCGTCAGCGTCAGCGCACGAGCAGCGGTAGCAATATGGATATCTCGATGGCGGTCAATGTGCGTCCCAATGCAGAGTTCCAGCTGGTGATCGACCCGACGGTGGGCGATATCATTCGTGGTCGCGGTGAAGGTACGCTCAATATGCACATCAACCCGCGTAGTGGCGTGTTCGATATGTATGGCGACTGCGAGATTACGGAGGGTAGCTATCTGTTTACGCTGCAAAATGTTGTCAATAAGAAGTTTACTATCGACGCGGGTAGTACGATCCAATGGAGTGGCGACCCGCTCGACGCGATGTTGAATATCCGCGCGATCTACCAAATCAAGACCTCGTTGCAACCGCTCATTGGCTCGACCTCGGCGTCGGGATCGGGTGGCGCACGCTCGCCGGTCGATTGTATCATCAATCTGACCGACCGCTTGTCAAATCCGACGGTGACGTTCGGTATCGAGGTGCCTAATGCCGATACCGAGGTGCAGAACGTGGTGAGCAATATGCTCAACACGCAGGAGGAGATTGCCAATCAGTTCATCTATCTGCTGATTTTCAATAGCTTTATGAACGAGTCGGGCACTAACGGTGCGGCGAACTTCGGTGCGGTGGGTACAGCAACTACGGGCTTTGAGTTGCTGTCGAACCAGCTGAGCAATTGGCTCTCGACCGACGATTTGAGCTTTATCGTGCGTTATCGTCCTTCGACCGAGATGAGTGGCGACGAGTTCGACTTGGGATTCTCGAAGAGCTTGATTAGCAACCGTTTGCTGGTTGAGGTCGAGGGTAATTATGTGTCGGATCGTAGCACGGTGAGTGGTCAAAACAGCAACTTGATGGGCGAGGCCTATATCACCTGGCTGATCGACCGTGCAGGCAATTTGAAGTTGCGCGGATTCACGCAGACGATCGACCGTTTCGACGAGAACCAGGGTCTGCAAGAGAGCGGTATAGGTATCTATTACAAGGAGGATTTTAGCAATTTCCGCGATATTGTGCGCAATTTTAAGGAACGTTTTGCTAATTTTGGCAAGCGAAAACGCGAAAAACGAGCCGCCGAGGAGGCTCAACGGGCTGAGAACGAGGAGGTAACAACCGAACAATAAATCGGAGCCGAGAATCGTTATTGGTATAATAAACAGAGTAAATACTAAAAAGAATAAATAAGAAACTAAAAACACACTAAAAAACTATGAGTCTATTTTTGCAGGCTGCTGAGGCAGCACAGGCAGTACAAGAGGTAGCTGCCGAGGAGAGCGTTCGTATGGGACTTTGGGAACTCTTCACCAAGGGTGGTTGGCTGATGTGGCCGTTGTTGGCGCTTGGAGGCGTTACGGTCTTTATCTTCGTTGAACGTTGGCTGGCGATCCGCAAGGCGTCGGGTCTGGATATGAACTTTATGAACCGTATCCGCGACTTTATTGTCGATGGCAAGATTGCAGCGGCAATCGACCTCTGCAAGAGCACCGATACCCCCATTGCACGTATGATCGAGAAGGGTATCGAGCGTATCGGTCGCCCGATGAGCGACGTGCAGAACGCTATCGAGAACGTGGCTAACTTGGAGGTGTCGAAGCTCGAAAATGGTCTGCCCTATTTGGCAATGATCTCGGGTGGTGCGCCGATGATCGGTTTCTTGGGTACGGTACTCGGTATGGTTCAGACCTTTATGGATATGTCGGCAGCAGGTGGTACGGTCGATATGTCGATCTTGGCGTCGGGTATGTACGTGGCAATGGTAACGACGGTTGCCGGTCTGATCGTGGGTATTCCCGCCTACTTCGGCTATAACTATCTGGTTGCGCGTATCGAGAAGTTGGTGTTCCAGATGGAGGCTAACTCGATCGCATTTATGGATATTTTGAATCAACCCGTTCAGAAATAAAGCGTTATGGCAATCAAACGAGGATCAAAAGTAGAGCAGTCGTTCTCGGCATCATCGATGACCGACTTGATGTTCCTGCTGCTGTTGTTCTTGCTCATTGCGACGACGCTGATCAACCCTAACGCGCTGAAATTGACCTTGCCCAAGAGCGCTAACCAGCTCAAAGACAAGGCCTATACGACGGTGTCGGTTGAGGATCTCGGCGGTGGTCGCTATCGCTACTACGTTGAGTTGGAGCAGGTCGATGGTATCGAGGGCGTCGAGCGAGCATTGAAGGCGCGTTTGGACGGTCAGGAGGCTCCCGTGGTGTCGTTGCATTGCGACAAGACGGTGGCGATCGACGAGGCGGTGCAGATGATGAACATCGCCCGCGACAACGGCTATAAACTGATTTTGGCTACTTCGCCCAATTAGACTGCGGGTGGCTAAACCAATTGATTTAGAATGTATTATTACAACCCAGATAAACGCACGGGACGTGTGGCGGCATCGGTCGCAACGTTGCTCTATTTCCTGACTTTGGCGTTGTTGTTTGTGCTTGTCAAGTTCACAATGCCCGAGGAGCCGGAGTATGGCAACGGAATGTTGATCGATTTCGGTACGGTGGCCGAGGCAGGAGGAGCTACCGATCCGTCAATGAGCGAGGTCGATGAATCGGCGTCGCAGCCCTCGTCGGCACCTCAGCCGACCGAACCTCAATTGACTTCGGACGATGAGGAGGCCCCCGAGATCGCTCAGCAGCAGAAGACGCAAAAGCCGCAACCGACTCAGACCCAGCAGCAAGCGAAGAAGCCTACGGACCAGACCGAGCAGGCGCCGCCACGTCAGGTGAACAAGCGAGCGCTGTTCTCTGGTCGCACGCAGGGTAGCTCATCGACTTCGGAGGGAACTTCGGAAGGTGCTGGCAACCAGGGCGAGCAGGGTGGTTCGCCCGAGGGTAGCCACGATGGTATGGGTCAGGGTAGCAACGGTAGTTTCGATTTGGCGGGACGAGGCTTGATTGGCGGCAAATTACCGAGTGCCGATTATCCGTCGAACTATTCGGGCAAGGTGGTCGTTTCGATTACGGTTGACCGTGAGGGTCGAGTGACGAAGGCTGTGCACCAACCCGTTGGCTCGACGACCAATGCAGGAGTGTTGGTTAATGCGGCTATCAATGCTGCCCGCAAGGCTCGATTTACGCCGAGCGAAACCCAAGATATCCAGACGGGTACGATTACATACGTATTTAAGTTGCAGTAATATAATAACTTAAAACAACAGAACGATGATGAAGAGATCGATATTGACCCTATTTGCGGTGGCGTTGTTGGCAGTTGTCGCAACGTCGGTATCTGCGCAGACGACCGAGCCGCAGAGCCAAGAGAAGAGCGCAACCAAGAAGGGTGCGCAGATGACCTTTACGACCAATAGCTACGACTTTGGCGACATTGCTCGCAAGGGTGGCGATGTGGAGTGTACGTTCGAGTTTGTCAATGATGGCGACGCCCCGCTGGTGATCACTCGCGTAGTAACGTCGTGCTCGTGCACCAAGGCCGAGTATTCGAAAAAGCCTATCCCCGCGGGTGCAAAATCGACCATCAAGATCATCTACGAGCCCCACAAGAAGGAGCCGGGTGTGTTCCATAAGGTGATTCAGATTTTCACCAATACGGCCGACAAACGCAAGATCGTAACGGTCAAGGGTAATTCGATTGATAAGAAAAAATAGACGCGATATGAACTTGCTATTCAATAATATAACCGTTCTGCCGATGACGGCATCGCTTGCCGACGAGGAGAAATACTTCGAGGCGTCGGTAGGTGTGCAGGGCAATCGCATTACGATGGTTACGCGCGATGCAGACGAGGTTGCGCGTTTTCGTGAGGCGTGCTGTGGCGACCTGCGCGAGGTGGACGGGCGAGGCAAGCTGTTGATGCCTGGTCTGATCAACACCCATTGCCACGTGTCGATGACGCTGATGCGCGGCTATGCCGACGATATTCCGCTGATGGAGTGGCTCAATGGCAAGATTTGGCCATACGAGGCGCTGATCGACCGCAACGATGTGCAGTTGGGTGCCGAATTGGGTATTGTCGAGATGTTGCGCGGGGGCGTAACGACCTTCGTCGATATGTATTGGTACGAGGAGGCGGTGGCCGATGCAGCCGAGAAATTGGGTATCCGCGCGGTGCTGTCGCCCTGCTTTGTCGATGACCGTATGGAGGCATTCGAGGAGGACCTGCCCGCAACGGTGGCGAAGGCGGCGAAGTGCGACCGCTTGTCGGTGATGATTGCTCCACACGCGCCGTATAGTTGCTCGGAGGCGAACTTGCGTCGCGCGGCTGAGCTGAGCGAGGAGTATGGTCTGCCCATCACGATTCACTTGGCCGAAACGCACGACGAGGAGCGCCAGATTCGTGAGCGATATGGCTGCTCGCCAGTAGAGATGATTGACGGCTTCGGACTATTGAAGGAGGGCACGATTGCGGCCCATTGCGTCCATTTGAGCGATAGCGACCGTCGCACGCTACTCGAACGAGGTGTCTCGGTGGCGCATAACCCGCAGAGCAATATGAAGATTTCGAGTGGCGTATCGCCTGTGGCAACGCTGTTGGGCGAGGGTGTGAATGTAACGATCGCAACCGACGGACCCTGCTCGAACAACGATCTGGATATGTGGGAGGAGATGCGCAGTGCGTCGTTCTTGCAGAAGTTGAGTGCGGGTGATCCGTGCGTGATTCCGGCGTATGAGCTGTTGCGAATGGCGACGGTCGGTGGTGCAAAGGCGATCGGTCGTGGCGACGAGTTGGGTCAGATTAAGGAGGGTATGCTGGCCGATGTGATTGTGCTCGATATGGAGAAGCCGCACCTCTATCCGCGCTACGACGTGGTGGCGAATTTGGCATACGCAGCCAAGGCGTCGGACGTCGATATGGTTGTGGTTAATGGTGAGGTGCTGGTCGATGGTGGCGATGTGTTGGGCGTCGATGAGATGGATCTGTGCCGTCGTGTTGAGCGCCGCGCCAAGGAGCTTGACGCAATGGTGAAGTAACCAATTCCGATCCGAAAATTAATAGCCGCACTCCTGCAACGAGGGGTGCGGCTATTGTTATAAAAGGTTATGTAGCTCTTACTCGGTGGGCGGCACATCGAAATCAATCTGATCGACGGTGAGCACCGTAACCTGCTGTCCGTTGTATTGCCCTGAGCACTCGGCACCGAGCAGGCGACCCTCGCTCTTCGAGAATCGGGCAACGATCTCCACCTTGTCGCTCCTATCGCTGACGATGATCGTGTCGCCCTCCTCGCGGAATTTTAGCAGAATACCCGTTAGCAAAGCGTACTCCTTCAATTTATCGATCGTAGCGAACGGCGTGAGGTCGATACCTTTGTCGGGGCGTTCGAGTACCAATTGCCCGTTCTGGTAGCGTCGATAGCTCTCGCCGTCATAGAGCTCCATAGAACGAGCCTCGTCCTGCCACTTGATAGCCATCTTGACCTTCGAGTCCTCTTTGCGAATCTCGACGATGCCCTGCATTGGAGTACCTTCAAATTCAACGTTGTAGAGTTCATCTTGCGTGCGCTTGCTCTCGGCAACATTTGCGGTGAAATGGACGAGGAAACTGTCGGCCTCGGCAAGGCGCATCATTGCCTGCTCGACCACCTCGCGGGCGGTGCTGGTCTGCACGCCGCTAATGCCGATGACAACTGCCACAGCGACCATAGCGGCAACGGCACTAATGCGTACTGCCTGCCAGAGCGGGCGGCGGCGCGGTGCGGGGGCTTTGAACGAGAGTGAGGTGGTGGGGGCGAAACGGGGCGAAAGAATGTCGACCACACGATCGTCCGAAAAGTTGTCTAAATTGTTGGTCTTCATAGTGATTGCTTGTTTTTTAGTTTGTTAAATCAGCCCGCGCTTTTCGAGGGCTTCGCGCAACTTGTCAATGCCATAGCGAAAACGCGATTTGGCAGTTGTGAGAGGAATGTTGCAGATCGAGGCAATCTCGTCGAATTGACGACCGCCATAGATTCGCAATCGGATCACTTCGCTCTGCTCATCGGGTAGGAGCGCCATCAGTCGTTCGATCAATCGAAACTCTTGTTCGAAATCCTTCGGAGCGAGGTCGTCGCTACTCAGATTGTCGAGCGTTTCGGTCGAGGCAAACTGTCGTCGAGAGCGTAATGCTGAGGTGCAACTATTTGTCAATGAGCGATAAATGTAGCCTTTCAGGTCTTCGATCTCGGCAAGTCGTGCGCCCTGTTTCGAGAGTCTGAGGTAGAGGTCTTGCACCACGTCATCAGCTTCGGTGGCAGACCCCAACCGATAGCAGGCATATCGAAACAGATCGTTGCGCTCGGACTGCATTAGCTCGGCGAGGCGGGTGAGTTGTTTGTTTTCGGTTGTTAGTTTCATAATTTGTTTTCCGTTTGTTGGAAACGCGCTTCCGAATATATAACGCACAACATTCGAAAAAGACTTAATGCACTTGCAAATTTATCGAAAAAAAGGATTGCTCCCCGCGGAAAGAACAATCCTCATCTAACTTTATTTTTACTCTGGAAGGCTATCGCGTGGCCACTCCCACCCAAGGATCACACCGCACGAACCGCACTCCTGAATATATAATGCACAAAAGCCGAAAAAGACTTAATGTGCCGAGAGATTTTTTACGAAAAACGGTTGCCCTCGTTGGAGAGCAACCGCATATTCATTTGGGAATCGCGCGTTTATCGCAATTGTCGGAACGCCTCCCAAAGGATTACACCGCCCGAAACAGCCACGTTGAGCGAATGTTTGGTGCCCGCTTGGGGAATCTCGATCGCGCCATCGCACAGATCAACGGCCGCCTGATCGACGCCAAAAACCTCATTGCCAAAGACCAAACCGTAGCGCACGCCACGCTCGGCACGCCACTCGCCTGCCATCTCGGCACCCTCGACCTGCTCGATTGCCAACACACGCACACCCTCCTCTTTGAGGGCTTTGACGCACTCGACGGTCGATGACCATTGACGCCATTCGACGGTCAGCTCGGCACCGAGAGCCGTCTTGTGAATCTCGCGGTTGGGCGGTGTGGCGGTGATACCACACAGGTGCACACGCGCGCAAGCAAAGGCGTCGGCTGTGCGGAAAAACGAGCCTACGTTGTTCAACGAACGGATATTATCGAGCACAATTTCGACGGGCAGCTTCTCGGCCACGGCAAATTCGTCGGGGGTGAGGCGATTCAGTTCCTCGTTAGTTATCTTTCGCATTATGAGTTAGTTATCTTTATTTTTACGTTTAAGCGCAAGGCGTCGGCTGTCGATTCCGACACTAAGTTGCACGAGTTGCGAGGTTACGACTCTGCCCGCTGTAAAGTGCAACGAAATTCCTGCGTGCAGGCTCACGGGTACGGCGTCGCTCCACCACGTGCGATCGTAGTAGAGTTCGGTGCGGTTGTAGCATTTGCTCGCACCGCCCTCCATCGCATAGAAACGCTCGCCTGAGTACAAATCGCCACCATATTTGGCGAAATAGGGCATCAGATTGTTGCCGATGTATAGGCGGTTGTCGATTCCGACGTGCCACTTTTCGAGGCGCAGGCGCAGCTCGCCACCATAGGGTTGAACTCCCTTTTCGCCCGTTATGCGATCGCGCTGGAATGTCTGTATCCAACTTGCCGTAAGCGACAGACGGTCAAGCGGTAAGAGGTGTTCGAACTTGGCTCCGACGTAGGGTTGAACGGCAATATTATCGACCACGCCCGACAGCCCGACGCGACCCGCATAGTGATAGACCGAGAGGGTATATCCGCACGTGAAGACTTGTCGCGTATATTCGCCTGCCGAGAAGATTCGGAACTTCTCGCGCTCCTCGACCGAGTAGATTCCGTCCCAATCAACGCCCAACTCGACAAAGCCTCCCGTACCACGATATTGCAACAGCAGTCCGTCGAGATTCTTGTCGTAGAAGCGCACCGAGTCGCTCGCAATGGCACCCGAGTAGTCGCCCAAGAGCATTTTGCGGGGATAGATACCCGCCGTGGCGTTGAACTGTCGCCCACGATAGGCGTAGTAGAGCACCAATTCGGGATTCTCGCAGAAGCGAGTGTCGCGTCCGAAGCTCTTTGTGATATCGGCTCCGATCATCAGCGCGTGCTGCCCTTTGCCCCAACCCATACCGACCATTGGCGTCAGTCGTGCGCCAAAGAGGGTCTGCGAGGGGATACTCAGATCGGCATATTCGCGGTTGTCGAAGTTCAGATCGAAATCTGCCGACCACAGAAATTTCTGCGCCGACACGGGCATTGCCAGCGCCACGCAGAGCAGTGCGAGGAGTGTGCGAATAGATTTCATAGGGATTGTTACGCGAAAAAACGAACGGGCACGTTTCTCCTTTATCGATAGGGAGTTACGCACCCGTTTGAATGTGTTGGCGCGTTGAGGCGCACATTGTTACTTGTTCTGCTGGGGCTGAGCCTCGGGCGATGCCATAATCATATTCTTATCGACACGCAGAGTTACGTTGTCGCAAACCTCGATTACAACATACGACTCCTTCACCTCGCGCACCTTGCCGTGGATACCGCCTGCGGTGATCACCTTGGTACCCTTGACCATCGAGTCGCGGAACTTAGCCATCTCCTTACGGCGCTTCGATTCGGGACGCCAGATGAAGAGCCACATAACCAAGATCATTGCAACGATCATAATCCAGAAACCGCCCTGACCGGGAGCCTGAGGTGCTACCTCACCGGCAGCCTGTAAGAATGTAAACATAGTGTAAAAATTGTTATTGGTTTAATTTTCTGTTTCGAACATTTTGGCAAATATACGCTTTTTTCGCGGGATTACAAACCCTCGCACGATTTATTCGACCTCGGCTTCTATATAAATGGTCAAAGGGCGCACTTCATTTGACGTATAGAGCCTTATGCGTTTGAACTGCCAGCCGTAGAATCCTTGCGAATCGAAACGCACCTCGACGCGCGCCGTATCGCCCACGCCAATCGGTTGCGAGGGGTAGTCGATGTTGGTGCAGCCGCACGTGGTTTCGGTGCGTGTGATGACGATGGGGGTGTCCGTTAGGTTGCGCACTCCGACCCCCATTGCAATCACCTCGCCCGAATGCATACGTCCCAATCGCAACGTGTCGCACGATGCCACGATGAGCGAATCGCCTACGCCGATAACTGTTTGCAGGGGAGTGTTGGCTGCTCTTTCGGGGGCGGGGGCTGGGGCTGAGCTACGGCCTCCACACGCGATCATCAATCCGAAGAGTGAAAGTATCAATAGTTTGCGCATATCCTTTTTTGCTCGGTTGTTACAAAAAGGAGCGACCCGCAAAAGTCGCTCCATAAATCAATTGAGGGCGGGCGCACTGGTTTAGATCAGTCCGCGACCACTCTTGACAATCACACCTTCGGCTGTGAGCGTCTCGGCGCACTTGTCCAGAATGCCGTTGATGAACGTGCCGCTACCCACCGACGAGTAGTGCTTTGCGATCTCGATATACTCGTCGAGTGTAACCTTGACAGGAATCGACTCGAAGTTGATCATCTCCGAAATAGCCGTTGTCATAATCAGATTGTCCATAAATGCGATACGCTCCACGTCCCAGTTGCGCGTAAAACGCTCGACGATCTTCATATAGCTATCGTAATTGACCAACGTGCGACGGAACAGCTCCTCGATAAACTCGCGGTCGTCATCATTCTTGAACTTGGGCAGTACGGGCACCTCGGTATGCGATGCGCGGCAGTTGCTCAGCGTGCGCAGAACCATCACAAGAGCGAATCCGAGATCGTCGTTCCACATAATCGACTGCTCGTCGAGCACCTCCTCGACCATTTCGAGGTTCTCGATCTCGCGGGTGTAGAACTGCTCGACAAGACGCACGTCGTCGCGGTAGGTTGCCTTTTCGACGGTCATATAAGCCTGATAGTAATCCGACGCTACGAGGTTGTTATAGAGCGTTTTGATCAATTCGGGATACTGAGCCCAACCCAGACCGCGCTTAGCAGCGAAGTCGTTGATACGACCACTTGCACGCCATTGGGCGATGAGGCGGTTATCGACGAAACGGGTATTGGGGTTGAGGTCTTCGTATGTTGCCAGATGTTTCTGCTTAGCCAGCTCGATACGGCTTTCGGCATAGTCGGCAACATCGACGATGAGCAACATCATCTGAAAATAGAGATCGTACGCTTTGTCGATGCTGTGTTGGAGAGTTTTCTCCGACGCAGCCAGATCGGTAGCGTTCGATTTGAGGTGCGAATAGAGGTTTTTGACTGCTTTGAGCCTGAGTAATCTGCGAGACAACATATATTTGAACGTTTTTTCGACTGCAAAAGTAACTATTTTTTCGCGAAAAGAGTATCTTTGTGCAAATAAAAACAACGAAATGTACGATTTGATAGTTATAGGCGGTGGTGCTGCGGGTCTGATGGCCGCAGGAACAGCCGCATCACGAGGTCGCAACGTGCTGTTGCTCGAAAAGATGGAGAAGACGGGCCGCAAGGTTCGTATCACGGGTAAGGGTCGCTGCAACCTGACCAATATGCGTCCTCCCGAGGAGTTTGCCGAGAAGGTGCGAACGAATGCCGATTTCTTTGCGCAGGCATTTGCCGAGTTCAACAATCGCGCGACGGTGCGCTTTTTTGAGCGTTTGGGCGTCAAACTCGATGTCGAGCGTGGCGACCGTGTCTTTCCGCGTAGCGGCAAGGCGTGGGACGTGGCGCAGGCATTGGTCGATTGGTGCCGCGAGGAGGGTGTTACGGTGCAGTGCGACTCGCGCGTCAAGGAGATTATGACGGTCGGCAATCGCGTGCTGGGCGTCAAGTATGAGAATCGACGAGGCTTCGAACGTAAGGAGGAGGCCGAGGCGGTGATCATCGCTACAGGCGGTGTTTCGTATCCCGCAACAGGCTCAACGGGTGATGGTTACGACTTTGCAGCTGCTACGGGACACTCGATCGAGCCGGTGCGCCCGTCGCTCGTTCCGCTCGAAACGACCTACGCCCATCTGCACGAATTGAAGGGGCTGACGCTGCGCAATGTCAATGTGCAGATGTTTGTAGATAACGAGCTTGCAGGCGAGGAGTTTGGTGAGGTGTCGTTCTCGGATCGTGGTATCGAGGGAGCGGCGGTGTTGCGCCTGAGCCGCGATGCGGTCGATGCACTGATTGACGAACGCAAGGTGAAACTTGTTCTCGACCTGAAACCCGCCCTCACACCCGAGCAGATCACCGACCGCATTCGTCGTGAGATCGAGCAGATGGCTCCGACCGAACTCTTCTCGGAGTTGTTGCGTAAGCTCGTTCCGCGTCCGATGGTGCTGGCTCTGGCCAAGGAGCTGGACGTCCATTCGAAGATGTATATCTCGAAGGTGAGCGACAAGGAGTTGGCACGTTTAGCTACGGTGCTGAAACACTACGTCTTCCCGATTAGCGACTACCGCCCCTTCACCGAGGCGATCGTAACGGCGGGTGGTGTCAATTGCGATGAGGTGAACCAATATACGATGGAATCGAAGCTGATTCGTGGCCTCTATTTTGCGGGCGAGGTGCTCGATCTGGACGCTGCGACGGGTGGCTACAATTTGCAGATCGCCTTCTCGACGGGTCGTCTGGCGGGTATGCTCAAAAAGTAAGCGATGAGCGTCATTAAACCCATAACCAAGCGTCTGTATCGTGTTGCTGCGGGGTCGGTACGTGCGGCCAACGTGCGCCACTATCGTGGCCACGGAGTCCATTCGCCGTTTGTCTATTCGTTGGTGCGTCAGGTGTTTATGCGTCGTCGTGTGGAGGGAACGGATACAGCTCTCTATACCGAACTGCTATTGCGCCACGTGTCGCGCCGAAGGGCTACGCAGTTGCAAAATCTCTACTCGCATTGTGGCTATGCAAACTACCTTTTTGCCGATAGTCTGCCGATGGCGCTCGATGGGGTTGAGATGTGTATCGTGCCGCGCGAGTGCTCGGTTGAGGAGTTACATCTGCTGACCGACGAGGCTCAACGCACGCAGACCACGTTGTGTATCCTTGCGCCGCGCGACGAACGTGCCCGTAATCGCCAATGTCGTCGTTTGGTGAGCGAACATCACGGCACGAGTGTCGATAATCGAGGCTATCTGCTGCTGTTCAATGTCGAGGGGTTGCCGAAACAACATTTTTCACTATAAAACCAAGAACGGAATATGAAACTTTATACCAAAACGGGCGATTGTGGTCAGACCACGTTGATCGGAGGTGAGCGCGTTTCGAAGTGCGACGTGCGTGTCGAGGCGTATGGCACGGTCGATGAGTTGTCGGCCAATGTGGCTCTGCTCAGCGATATGTTGCGCGATGAGGCGAATACAGAGGAGTATGTTGCCGACCTGACCCGCGTGGGCTCGCACTTGATGACCGTTGCGGCACTGCTGGCTGTGGGCTGTGGTGGCGAAGGCAAGGTTGCCGAGCCGTCGGAGGAGGTTGTTGCGGCTCTCGAACGCCGCATCGACGAACTGTCGGCCCGCGTCAAGCCGATCACAAAATTCACCATTGCGGGTGGCAACAAGATTGTTTCGATGTGCCACGTCTGCCGCACGGTGTGCCGTCGTGCCGAGCGCGCTGCACTGCGAGCCAATGCCGAGCACGGGGTGTCGGCTCAGGCGCTCATCTATCTCAACCGCCTGTCGGACTACCTCTATATCTTGGGTCGTGCGCTGAACGAAGCCTTTGATGTTGAGGAGATTTTGTGGGTGCCGTAGTGGACAAAAAGCGAAATTATTGTAGAATTTTTGCCGAAAAAGTTGCAGTATTGATTTTTTTACTATTTTTGCAGTCCAATAACGACGCACGACGGTCGAAAATTTGGGTGTAAATCACTGATTGGCTGAGCGTTGTGTGAGAATAAAAACCCTTATAACAGATATTAACTATGTATTGGACTCTTGAATTGGCATCGAAACTTGAAGATGCACCGTGGCCCGCAACTAAGGAGGAGCTGATTGACTATGCAGTTCGCTCGGGTGCACCGCTCGAAGTTTTGGAGAACTTGCAGGAGATTGAGGACGAGGGCGACATCTACGAGTCTATCGAAGATATCTGGCCCGACTATCCCTCGAAGGACGACTTTTTCTTTAACGAGGAGGAGTATTAAACAAGACTATCAGCGTAAATAGCTGATTATCAACAGGAGGAGCGAGAATTATTTTCTTGTACCTCCTTTTTTTTTATTATAAAAACACCATATATTCTTGTGTATTTTCCGTATCCTCGCAGGGGTGGTATTGATTTTCTTGTGTATTTTCCGTATCTTTGCGTCATCCTCTGTAATATTAAAACTACACGCATTATATGGGCAGACATAGGAGAGAAGCACCATCAGGTAAACTAAGATTACTATATCCAAAATCTAATCCTGATAAGCACAAACTTTATACTATCTACTATGAGTACACTTGGCTTAAAGATACTATCCAAAAGAGTACTCAAGTTAAAGCACGCATTGAAGATTGGAACAAGGATGGCAATAGAGGCAAAGGTGAACTGCGAGCATCATTCGGTAGCGATTACAAGCGTATAAATTCAATGCTCAATGATAAGTTGCTTAAATATGATGCAACACTTTTAGAGTATGCCCAAAAACACCCTCACAGAATGTGCAAGGAGATTATACATTCAATCTTGCACGATGCCCCACTCACTCGTCAAGATGAGGGTAAGGATTTCGTGGAATATGTGCTTAGTTGCTTAGAATCTAAGTTGGTTAGAAATAAAATAGGCAAAAGTAGGTATGAGAATGGCAAGAGTGGTATGAGTATATTTCAGGAGTTTCTCGTATCACAAGGCAAAGGTACTTACAAGCCCGATGGCATCTACTTAGGTCAGGTAAATATATCTTTAATTGAGGATTATATAACATACAGGCGTGAAGTAAAGGGGAACAAAGATGCTACTATCAACCACGCCTTGACCCCTATTATATTTGCTATGGAACGAGCAAAAGATGAGGGGCTGATAGATACTCGTGTATATGCCGACATCAAAGATTGTCGTGTAGTTGAGCAACCAATATTGGACAACGAGCAATTTGATGGCAAATCATACCTAACGAAAGAACAACTAAACAAGTTGATAGAGTTCTACAATCAAGACACAGAGCCAAGACGCAAAGAGTATATTGAAATGTTCCTGTTTGCCTTTCACACAGGAGGCTTGCGTATGGTTGATATTATGACCTTGATGTGGAGTCATATAAATATAGAGAAAAAAGAACTTAGGAAGATTCAAGTAAAGACAGCAAATGGCAGACATCCTCGCCACACCATCCCGTTAAATGATGCAGCTATTGCTATACTCCATAAATGGAGAGAGCGTGCACGCAGAGAAAAATTCGTTTTTGACTTGGTTCAAGATTCTTTCAATATAGATGATACAGAGAATCTATACTATGTAAGAAATAGTTGTGATAGGAAGGTAAATCAATCCCTACATATTGTAGG
>JAFTOX010000019.1 GCA_017463585.1 Rikenellaceae bacterium
TGGCTAAAGAATTTTTACATTACCATTGCTGTATCTATTGAAGTGGTAATGCATTGGCGAAAGCTTGCTCATCTCATCAAATGGTGCGAAATATATCTCATCAGCGATACCTGCAACATGCCAATTTCTTGTTTGAGCTGAGTTCCAACTGTGGCGTTCAAAATCACGAACGGTATCAATAAGCATACGCCCCTCATCGATAGCCTCTTGATATTCGGCAGGGATGCGCTTATACATTGCACGGCCAAGGAAGAGTGCGACAGGATGCTTATGTTCGAGTAGAATATTTAAGACCTTCTTTTCGAGTGGAGAGTGAAAACCGCTGATGACAACAGAATCTGTGTTGCAGATAGATTCTGCCCAAGCAATACATCTGCTTTCGGCCTCTGGTGTGACCGAGCGAGAAGCGAAGAAGGCTACAAGATGTCGCTCCAACAAATCCGTATTTCCGAGCGAACTCATAAAAAAAGCGTGGGTATCTGTATCAACTTACCCTCCGCTCAAGGCCTTCGCTGCCCGTTTGAATGAATAAGCAACACAGACAGCCCACGCCAGATGTATATGCAACAATCACTACGCCATAAAACGCAGTGTATGGATATTCATCCTTAATGGACGCCTGAATTGACTTACCTCATTCAAACTGTAAAGTTGCGAAGTTTAGAGCGAAGAAGTGTTGTCAACCATCGTCTATCATATATCGGCATTTACGGTTTCTGCCGCAAAGCCATCACAAAAGTAATTCATTTTTAACAAATATTAGCATTTGCGGCGATAAATCTTTCTGTTCCAAAAAATCAGCGGCGGGCAAACTGCCCACCGCCGACGCAAGAAAGATGTGTGTATGTTGCGTTATTTTGATACTTCGCACATTAGTACGCCCTTGCCTGTAACATCGGTCTTGGCGACTGTGATGCTCTTACCCGTATAGGTCTTGACAACCGATGTACCTGCCGAGTTCCAAAGCTTCCAAGTATAGGTATATGCTGTGCCGTCAGCGTCCAACTCCTCGCCATTGCGGCAGAGAACAGCCGTTGCATCAACATCGTTACCGTTGTTCTTGATGGTGAAACCCTTCTGGCTTACCAAATCCACGGTGATAGGATCCGACATATCGGTAAACGAGATAATGTCGCATACAACCTTGTTTGCCGAGGCATTACCCGCCGAGGTATCTGTATCCTTGATAGCACACTTGAAGGTCTCGAAGTTGAGTACCGCGTCGTTGGTGATGGTAATCTCGTTGGTTGTCCAGCCTGCTGTTACACCTCGCTGGTTGGTAGATGAGAGACACGCCCAACCTGCGCCGAGCATCGCATTGTAATACGGACACGATACCGTAGCACCCGAAGAGGCTGCTGCACTAAGACCCGATGTCAGCGTCACGACTCTTGTAGAGGTATTCACCGAAGAGATGGTATATTGAGCGGTGCCGATAGTAATTTTACCGCCCGCCTCCATATTGGCAACAGACGCTACAGTGATTGTCGTCGCACCCGAGTTTGCCGCTGCACTCAATGTCGTGTTAGCAAATACCGCCGAATCTTTGATACCCCAAGCATAGGTGACATTGGTGTTGTCGATGGTAGCACCACGCCATAGGTCGCAGTGTGCTTTGAGCGTTGCCACCTCGTCGTTCTTGAAGACGATACCGTCGGGAGCGTATGCCACAGCAGCAATCATAGCACCGGCGTTCAGGTGCTGGGTAAACTGAATCTCTGCACGGAAAGGAATCTCCAAGCCGTTTGCATCAATGTAAGTTGCCTCAAAGGTATAGCGTACCTGCGGTGCCGATACGCTCATATGGTTGGCTTTGATAGTAAGGGCATACTTGGCCGATGCTGCACCAATCGTACAACTATCCTGACCCGAAGTAATTGCCGTTCCGTTCTTATACCACTTTGCCGAGCCGCTCTTGACACCTGCCGTGAGCGATGCAGCGTTACCCACCGATGTAATCTGGTCGGTAGAGCCCTTGCCACTCACAAAGAGCGAAGGTGTAAGAATGAGATACGGCGATGCTGCCCACGAGGGTGCATAGGCGTTAGTATCCTTGTTATATACCTGTGTTAGGGGCTGCGATGAGCCGATGAATGCTTGCAGGGTTACTGCATCGTTCTGGTCGATGATGGTGACCTGTCCTCTTGCTACTTTGACTGCCATAGTTCGTTATTCTAATGTTGTTGATATCTCTACTTCACAATCGAAGACTGCCTTATACCACACATCCTCTTCGGTAATCTTCAGTTCCTTGCCGTAGTGGTTTGCCGAGTTCCAAATCTCATCCGAGGCTGCGTCCTTGCTTGTTCTTCGCCATAGGAAATTGCCATCCGGAATAAGAGCAGTTATCTCTTCGCCACCTCTATAAACTCTTGCTACGAGCGTTGTTGATACTATGCCGTTTCGGAACGTTGTGCCATTCTTCGATTCTACATATACAGTATAGGATGGTTCTCCATCATAAAGTTTGAAGATGGTATGAGTTGCTGTAAATTCTTCACCATTTAGCGTAGCAGTGTATCGCAAAGTAAGCACATCGCGACCCTCCCAACCGTGATAGTTGGCGGCTAACTCGAAAAGCGAGGAGTTGTTATTTGCATCTCTCCAAGCACCATCTGCCGCAAGGTATTCCCATCGGCGTGATTCGGGCTCGAAGTTATATTCTGTGGCTACAATGGATATGTTTTGCGGCTCACACTCACCTGTAAGGGCATTGGCATAATGAAATGTTGTACCACCCGTAAGCGACACCGAGCGAGGTTTCAATTGTTCCTGCGCCTCCTCATCGAGGTCTTCCCAGCGAATGGTAACATCACGCAGCTCAATGGTATCCTTCGACCACTTGAAACGCCCCGATGCAAAGTGTCCCGTGCCATCCTGATTGATAACAAAAGAGCCATCACGCGAGGATATTGAGCCGTCATCGTTAAACCTGAGTAGCGGATTTTGCATCGTGCCTCCCACGCCACCTCGGTTAAACCAGGCACCATACTCCTCCGTATAGTTGAGTGTTCCATCTGTTGCCTGATATGGAGTCGGTTGCTTACCTGCTTCCAACTGTGGAGCGGTAATAATTAGCGATATTTCGGATGATATACCA
>JAFTOX010000007.1 GCA_017463585.1 Rikenellaceae bacterium
AAAACCCCGAATGTGTAACCCCACTTTTTGAAAAATGTAACCCCACTTTGTAACCCCACCTGTAACCCCACCCCTAAAAATAGGGCATTTTTCACCCCTCTACCCAACCCCACTCCAGCCGCCATTCAAAGCACATTCGAACCCCATTCCAACAGAGCCAGCACAAAGCCCATAAAAGCCCCAAATACGCGCTCAAACCGCTCCACACAAGGGTTTTACCGTCTGCACACAAAAAAGGCCGCAGGTGCAAACCCACAGCCTCATAGATGTAAACCAAACGCAAACCTGCGCCCTCGTTTATGCCGTCAAAATTAAACCGAAATTAAACCAATGTAAACGCTTCGTTTTGTGCCGCTCAACAGAGCAAACCAACCTAACCAACTGAAACACAAAGCAATTAACCCTCAAAAGGCTCTACCCTACATTATACACTTCGTTCTGTGCCCCGTAAAACAAGAGCTGCGTCATCATATGCGGCCACTAGAAAAAGAGACATCCGACTTAATCAAAAAGCAACTGCTCTGCCAGATTTGCGAACAAGGGCTAATGGGCTTGTCGTCTATGTTCGAATTAACCGAGAAGGTTCGTAACGAAATGCTTGCAGAGTTAGGCTTCGCAATTACGACAGCAGCGTTATCTCGCGATCTAACGAGTTATGAAACAATCACTGCCAAGCAGTTGTTCTACAATCCCAAAGAGTCTCAGCAGTTGTCACAATTAGCCACATTGCTACAACCGACCCGCTTTAACGAGATCTGCGATCGACTCTCCGAGCAAGGTATGCGACGAGGTTTTGCGTGTCTATTTTACGGTGGTCCAGGTACCGGCAAAACCGAAACCGTACTGCAACTTGCACGTCAAACCGGTCGCAATCTGTTTCAAGTCAATCTCTCAGAACTGCGAGATAAATATGTCGGTGAGAGCGAGAAACGCGTCAAAGCTATCTTCGACAACTATCGCAAGATCGTCAAGAAGAGCGACATTGCTCCGATTTTGTTTTTCAATGAGGCCGATGCGATCATCAACAAACGCAACGAGAACGCCACCGACTCAGTCGATAAAATGGAGAATGCGCTACAAAACATCATCTTGCAAGAACTCGAAAATTTAGAAGGCATACTGATTGCGACGACCAACTTGACGAAGAATCTTGATTCAGCTTTTGAGCGTCGATTCATATATAAGATTGAGTTTCAGAAGCCAGCATTGAAAGCGAAAAGTGCTATTTGGCTGAGTATGATCCCCGAGTTGACTGACGCAGATGCAATGCAGTTAGCGAAAGAGTTTGATTTCAGCGGTGGTCAGATTGAGAATATCGCTCGCAAACAGATTATCGAAAAAATTTTGTTTGGTGAAGATATTTCGCTCAATCGTCTTCGCGAGATTTGCGACGCTGAGCTGCTCGACAAACGCCCCATCCGCTCCGCCATCGGCTTTTAATAACTCGAAGCAGAGTAATATTTTTTGAAAAAAGTGAGATTTGCTATCGCCTGTGCCACTATTTGGCATAGGCGATAACTACCTTTGTATCGTAATTGAGAAATAAACAAATAAAATTTATACCTATGAATATTGAAGAAAAGATTGTAACCGTATTAGAGTTTAAGACCAAAGACGAGAATGTGCATATTGACGATGCGATGCTCGCAGTTTTTCCGTTAGCCGAGTGGAATGAAACCTGCGACTGCTCAACATTTAAGAGCGAATCTCTCTGTCACTTGCTACTTGCCACCTATTTTAAGAATGCCGATGAAGTCCAAAGAGATATGACGCACGAGTTTGATGTTTTTACCGAGAACATAGTGCAGTTGACAATCTTCTCCAAAGTTAAACCTATCCTGCGTGAGAAGACTTTGCAAGACCTGCTACCTACTTTGCAATTCACGCTACATAACATTGAGCAAGATCTGTTCAGCAATCTGATGTAGCGAGTTGTTTACATTATTAGTTTGACAAAACCGCCCCGACCAGTTGGCCGGGGTGAATCACTTAATTAAATATTTTGCAATATAGATTTCTCTATTTCTGTAAATGATTCTGCTGGCGCGCTATTTGTGCCGCCTTTGCACCAAGTACACCAAATTTTTAGTCCATCTTTTTCAAGTAACGCAAAATATCTTTTAACATTTCCTTTTTTATTTCTCGGCCATTCTTGCATGTTGCTATCTGGAGTCCATTCCCCCTTCACGTCAAAACCAAAATTGTTTGTAAGTTCATTATAGCAAGTTTTTCCAATAGCAAGCGCAAATGGTAATTTCGCTTTATTTACTGCGGTCTTGGCTGGTTCCAACACCCAATCATTTATGTATTTTCTAACATTGTCATCTATAAAATTGCCATTCCACTTAGTAGAATGATATGGACATAATTCTACTGCAAATGGTTTAAGTTGATCTTCCTCACTGAGGTTACACAATCTTTTTATCCAACGGTTCTTTTGACTCCAAAATTTATAACCTGGATGCTTTTCTTCCAAACAAGGAAAATCTTTCGCAAAATCGCTGTACTTTGTATTGGTGAGTTCATCTGCTAATTTACGATAATAGCCTCCTCTCTTTCCTACATCGCCCGATGTGCCAGGATTAAGATTAATGATGACTGCAGAACATTTGTTCGGATCTCCAAAATACGGTTCAGGGATTTCCAATCGCTCGCGCGATAGTTCAACAGATTTATTGCGAGCCGTATTTCTTTCAGCGATAAAATAGGGATCATTTTCTATATGGTTAGTCCGGTCATCACTAAGCCATTTTTTGACTAATTCATCATAGTGGTCGTAAAATCCCTTCCATTCCATAGTAATTATATTTTTAGGTTTCGTTCACAAAGTTAAAACTTTTTTTGGCTACTTTCTTGCTTTTTGACTACTCATTTAATGGCTCGCCGCGAAAATACTCTTTCTCTACTATCTCGTGGGCAAGCAGTTCGATAGTCGATTTCTGAATTCGGTGTGCACCCCTGGGATCAGTCAAAATATTATAACCACATTCGGCCAGATACTCTTGCGCATAGTGCGAGGCTACGTCGCCCAGCAATTCATCGTGTTCGGCAAACAGAGCGTAGCTCCTTCGGCCAAGAGTAGGTTTATGCGACGAGATATACTCTTCGTACTGCTGACACATCTCTTCCGTCAATTCAAACTCGGTTGCGCCGTTCATACGCTCACAAAAATATGGGTGCTTACCCAAACCAATCGTATGGCGCACACTGTCGGCAATCGAAAGAGCAGGATTGATCGCCACCTTCACAACCTCGGGAGCATCAGCATAGAGCACCGCAAGACCACCCATCGAAGTTCCAACGATAAGTTGAGGGTAGTTGCTGCGAATCATGTCGTTGAGTTGCTCGACGTTCTCTGCCAGATCTTCGCCAAAATCGGTTGACATCCAGACAAACTGCGGAAAACGCTTTGCAAGTTTATCAAAGGTCGTAGCATTGGCACCCGACGCCAGACCGTGGACATAGATTGCAAAGGGTGGGCGATCAAGATAGGGATCGCAAGTAGATACTGAAATAGGTGTATTTAAGTTCATTGATGTCATGTTTTATGTTTATTTTGAAAGATTCAACTCCATTAAAAGATTATTGTCTATTAAATGCGAATAGAGTTCCTGCGTTAAATATGTCGCACCCTGCATAAGTAGAATCTTATCGACAGGTCGTTCCTTGAGCGTTTCATCGACCGATACATATGCAACCGCCACATCATGCGGAAGATCATCGATAAACTTATGAATTATACTTCGTCCGGCAACTTCATATGACCCAGATACAGTATCATACTTCAATAGTTCAACGATAACCTTCTTGTCAACATATTTATATCGTATTTTGAAGGGCATCCCCCGCCCATGCCAACTCATTAATTCTATAAAACCCTCATCATCATCAAATAGATTAATATAGCAGTCACGGATTGCCCAATATGCAATACTGCCGTGATTAAAAGTATATTTTGTTATTTTCATCGCAGTAGTGATTAGAAAAATATAGAATCAGAAGGCTCTTCAAAACGCATAGTGATTAAGTGCCAATTTATCGACTAGAAAAACGAAGGCGAAGGCTCCTCGAAGTAATTGTAGCAAATATCTGCTTCGCTCTCCTCGTTGTATTCATCGAAAAGACGTTGCATCTCCTCTCGCGAGCTAATCTTCTCGTCAAACAGTCTGCTTGCCTCATCGAGCACCTCCTGAAATGTAAAGAAATAGTTCTCAACTCGCTCAAAATCAATGTTGTTATAGCTCAACTTATGACGTTCGAAGTATTTACCTCCGATGTCGTTAGTTTCGTAAATTCCACAACCTCCCTCCTCGGCACGAAAATATATCGTAAGCGAGGGATAGCACTCGCCAATAAACTCACGCACATCGGCAAGTTCCAGCCAACTTGAATCGACACTATAACGCAATTCACCCTTCTCTTCATTTAAGCTGACGTCGTAGAAATCTCCTCGACATTCGAAGTTATTCCAATCTCCACCGAGCAGATTTACCAAATTGCCCATCCACGTCCTTTCGACCTCTTGATTAACAACGGGCGCAGTTCCATTCTCCAAAGCAATCATCTTTGCATAGAGATCTTTGAGCTCTGTCATCTCGCCCTTAACAACATACTTCGTAAAACAAATGTTTGCCATAATACTTATTAATTACTCGTTACTCAATTATTTCCCAAATATTCATTGATAGCCGAACAGATACAATCGTAGATATTGTCTAACACAAAGGCACGCGCACCACAACACTCTTCCTCATAGTCGAACATATCGCCTACCTCCTGCCACGCTCGTTCGTCAGCAAAATATTTCGCCCAATTGGTACTATATTGATTGTCTACATCTCGAAGCACTCCATTTTCATACTCCTCCTTTGTGAAGCATACAGCGGTATCAACATACGCTCCTTCATATTCTTCGCCATTGAGCGAAACATAAACCTTCTCATTCTCAAATTTCATCATTGAAATCGTATGCCAATACTCATCTGCGCCTTGAATAATGGCAGCAGCACAATACGCTGGACAATAGTCCGAGAATAGGATTCCCAAGATATTTCGTTCCTCGAATGCCTCCACAATCTTTTTGAGATACATACCCTCTAATTCTCGCAATGTACCTCTTGGCGGTTCATACTCAATCTTTTTCATAACTCTACCTTAATTAAATTGGTTAAACTTGCTCCGATTTTTCGGCAGCAAAATTATATTTCACCTGTGCCAAATCATTGCCGACGTGAGAAAATTTACTATTTTTGTTAAAAAAATTACTTGCGCTTAATTTTGGCTTACCTATAAACCAATTTTGCAGAAAAAAACAGAAAAACAATGGCAGGAAATATATTTAAGAAGTATGTGTGGTTACTCGACTTGATAAGCAGTTACAATGGAATCTCTCACAAGAATATTGAACGTATGTGGCTAGCATCGCCAATCAACGAAAACAAAAGTTTGCTACCTAAACGCACCTTACACAACCATATCAAAGCGATCTCGGAAATATTTAACATCAAGATTGTCTGCAAGTGGAATGGCGAATACCAATACAAATTGGGACATAATGAAGAGCATCTAACCAAAACAGAGCGGCTACTGTTATCATCTCTAAGGCTCACCAATATCCAACTTACCGATACTGAGTATCAATTATAGGCGCTTTTTTCCTTTGTCTTATTTTGTTAAGCAAAAGTTTTCTAACATATTGAATACCACGCAAATACAAAAGCGTGGTATTTTCCTTTCTTTTCCCTGCTTAATAAAATAAATGCCTAAATTTTGTTACCCGTTTGTTACTTTTTGCCGTAAATGCTTGGAAGTAACAAATACATTTTATACCTTTGCCGGCGTAACAAACCTTTAATAGTAGTAACAAAATGGCAAGGCCTAAGAAACAAACCAGGGCTAAAGAGCCCGTACGTATCCGTTTCAAGGAATTGAGCAACGGAAACAAATCTATCTATCTGGATATTTACAGAGACGGCAAACGCAGTTATGAATTTCTTAAACTGTACCTGGTGCCGGAAAAATCACAAGTAGCAAAAGTACAGAACGAGCAAGTAATGGCCGCGGCTAACGCGATCAAGTCGCAGCGTATTATCGAGCTGAGCAACAACACGGCCGGAATTAAGGTAGACCCCACGAAAGCAAAAATACTTTTGTGCGACTGGCTACAGATCTGCAAGGAGCAAAAGCGTAAAAAATTTACGGCGGGTACTGTAAACAATATGCAGGCGCTTATTAACAACCTGGCAGAGTACGGCGACCGTATACCGATGCGTAACGTAGATAAGGACTACTGCCTGGGATTTATCGAGTATTTGCGTAATTACCGCGTAGAGCTAAAACCGGATCCAAAAACTGGCGAGCAGCGCCCAGGTAAGCCGCTAAGCGCGTTTACTATTAACGCCCGCTTTGAGCTGCTAACCGCTGTACTTAACGCCGCCGTACGCGAGGAAATTATAAGCGTAAACCCTATTAAGAAAATCGAAAAGACGGATAAAACACACCGTCCAGAAAGTACGCGTACGTTCCTAACAATCGACGAAATAAAAACACTGATCGACACGCCAGCAGAAAAAGATCATATTAAGCGGGCGTTTCTGTTTTCGTGTTTCTGTGGTTTGCGTTTCAGCGACGTAAAGCAAATAACCTGGGCTAATATCGAAGAAAATAACGGCCGCTATTATGCAAATATCATAATGCAAAAGACCAAAGAACCGCTATATTTGCCACTGAGCCAGCAGGCGTTATCGTTTTTGCCGGAACGCAAAAAAGGCGACAGTATGCACGCGCCTATATTTAACAACGATATACGCCTAAACTGCGTAGTAAATAAGTACCTCAAGCGCTGGGCCGACGCAGCCGGAATAACCAAAACAGTAACGTTTCACGTAGCCCGCCACACTTTCGCCACTACGTCGCTAACCCTGGGCGCAGATCTATACACCACGTCGAAGCTGTTAGGCCACACGAATATAAGTATTACCCAGGTATACGCGAAGATCGTAAACGAAAAGAAAAACGAAGCTGTAGATTTGTTCGACCGCGTATTTTAGCCAGGACCAGTTTTTAGTATTGTAGAACTTAACCGTATTAGTAGAATATGGATAACGTAGATAGATTAATAATAGAGTTTGCAAGCGCCCAAATAAAGCAGTTTGTAGAGCCAAAGGGCGACGACTACTATTTTGATAGCGACGAACATAAATACGTAGATCCTTTAGCTTTTGAAGCATATATAAGGAATATACCAGCGCAGCTTTGGGCGCCAGAATTTCGCAACGCGTACGCTACGATCCGGAGTTATATACAACGTAATAACACCGATAAGGATTGTAACGATTTAATAGACGCCCTAACTGCGTCTAAAGAAAGTATTACGTTATTATCTAAAATCTACTGCCCGCAGATCCTGGAAGAACTGGAAGCGCAGCAGCCAGTAACAAATATACCAGAACCGGTAACAAACCGAGTAACAAAATGTACTGACGCCCCACGCCCGGAACTGCCAGCAGGCATAAAAGACACACCAGGAGCGCGCGCAGCTTTTGACAGCCTGGTAGAAGCTGGTTATTTGGATAGCGAGTACAAGCCGACGGCCAGCGCGTCGAAAAACGTAGTTTGCGCGTATATGGCAGCGACGCTTAGCCAGCTACTGGGCGTAGATCACTGGGCGAAAGTATTTGCCGATTTTTGGCGCGTAAAGCCTATTTTGTCGCAGTCATATAACCAGCTTAACCCAGGCGGCAAACAATTTACAGCCGATATTGATAGAGCCCTGGCGGCAGCTGCCAGGAACTGCGAGCAACTGGCCCAGACCAAAAAAGGCAAAGAGCTAATAGGCAAAAAATCATAAATGAAAACTGTAACAAACCTATATAAATTTTAGTAACAATGGTAACAATTAACAAAGAGGGCCAAACGTATATGGCCGAGATCCAGGGATTAGAAAATTTTGCAGACCGCAAGAAAGTAGTAACAGAGTGGCTGCACAACGACGAAGAAAGCTACGATACGTTAGCCGATTTTTTCGAGCGTCTATTTGTTAGAGAGGACGGCAAAACGCAGGCTATTTTAGCCTATTTCCGCGAGCTGTACGGCGTGGACGAAGAAGAACAGCCGACAGATCACAGCGAAGCTGCCGCGGCTGGAGCCTATAACGTAACGGGCGAAAATGCTACAGTAATAGGCCAGCAAAACGTAGGACTAAACGCCGAATTTGTGCAGGATCTGTTGGCGGCCAAAGACAAGCAGATAAATAGACTGCTGGATATATTGGCAAAAGCAAACGGCCAGGCTGCCGAATAATAACACAACATTTTACAGAATGATACCCCGACGCTATTACGGCGCTGGGGTATTTCTTTTTATATACCCAGAAAGCAGCAGAAACGAGCCTATTTTCGTTTTTACACGAAACGGCGATAATTATACTACTGTGATTTACGACGGTTGTACGGGCCTAAAATAGCCCTATCCGTTGAGGTTGCAAACTGGCCGCAGCGTCTGGATCCTATTACGGCAGTACAGCTGCCGGATAACCTGGTAGCAATTAAGGTAACGGACTTTTTATTTATAGATATTATAGTTATTTATACTACTGTATTATAGGTATTTAGCTGCGATATATTGCGTTTTTCTTTTATATTCCTTTGCTGTGCTTTTGATATGCAAGAGCCCGCGCGAAGCGGATTTTGTCGAACACTAAAAGTTACAGTTATGGGAGCAAACGAAATGCTAACAACAAAAGAGGCCGCCGAATTTTTGGGCCTTTCTGTGGGGTATCTGTACAAACTTACAATGCAGAAGAAAATACCCTATTATAAACCTTTCGGGAACCGCTGCTATTTCAAGCGCGACGAATTAGCCGAGCTATTACAAAGTAACCGTATCGCGACTGTAGACGAAGTACAGCGCCAGGCCGTCGTACACGTATTAAGCAAATAACCTGGGCCCGTATGGAAGATCGTGTATTTGTTGTATCTGTAGGCATAAGCCGAGAGAGCAAGAAATGGAAACGGACTAACTACAAGTGGCCCGATTTCGTGGAGCGCTGCACGCAGACGCTACGCACGAAAGAAACAGCCGCCCAGTACGCAGCTATGAGCAAAGACGCCCAGGGTAATATAAAAGACGTGGGCGGGTTTGTGGCCGGATCCTTAAACGGCGAAAGACGCAAAAAAGAAAACGTTATATCGCGATCTATGCTAACGCTGGATCTGGATTTCGTGGCGACGTCTGCCGCGGATCTATGGGACGAAATAGATAGCGGCCTGGAATATACGGCGCTGGTTTATTCGTCGCACTCACATACGCCGGAAAAACCACGTCTGCGACTGATCATACCGACCAGCCGAGATATGGCGCCGAATGAGTACGAACCGATCGCACGCAGGATCGCGGCCGAAATAGGTATAAATCAATTTGACGACACCACCTACGAAACAGCCCGTTTAATGTACTGGCCCAGTACGTCCAGCGATGCCGAGTTTTACTGCAACCACAAAACCGGCAAGATGCTAAACCCAGACGATATATTAGCACAGTACGACGACTGGCAGGACGTAAGCAGCTGGCCGCGTAGTATACGCGAGGGCGACACAGTGGCGCGCCGAGAGATTAAAAAGGCCGGCGATCCACGCGAGAAGTACGACGGCGACGGTAAGATAATAGGCGCTTTTTGCAGGGCCTACAGTATCGAGGACGCTATAGAAACGTTTTTAGACGAAGTATATAAACCTGGTACAAAAGGACGCTACAGTTACAAACTGGGCGAAAGCACTAACGGCGTAGTTTGTTACGATGGGCTGTTTGCCTATAGCCACCACGGAACCGACCCTGCGGGCGGTAAACTGTGCAACGCTTTCGACCTGGTACGTATACATAAGTTTGGCAGCCTGGATATAGGCAGCAGGGCCGACGACGTTACGCGCCAGCCGTCCTATAAAGCTATGCGAGATTTTGCCGCAAACGACGATAAAGTAAAAATAGCACTGCTGCACAGTGCCGGCGACGATTTCGCAGCTGTGGATCTAACGGACGCCCACCAGTGGAAAACCGGTTTAGAGTTCGGTAAGAAAAACGAGCTAAAGCCCACAGTATTAAATTTCCGTTTGATCCTGGAGAACGACCCGCAGTTACGCGGCCGTTTCTGGGTAAATGAATTATCGCAATATATTGAAGCTGGGCTACTGCCCTGGAGATCGCAGCCTGGCCAGTGGGTAGACGCTGACGACGCGAACCTACGCGGCTACTTGGAAGAACACTACCAGTTAGCCGGTAAAGATAAGCTGGCCGACGCTTTTACGATCGTGGCGCTAAAGAACAAGCAGCACCCCGTACGGGCCTATTTGCAGGGCCTACAGTGGGACGGACGCGCGCGCCTGGATAAAGTTATTATATCGCTGCTGGGCGCTAAGGATACGGCCCTAAATAGGGCTATCACGCGCAAACACTTTGTGGCAGCTGTAGCCAGGATCTACCAGCCAGGTATAAAATACGATACCTGCCTAACGCTTACTGGCCCAGAGGAAACGGGCAAATCAAGTCTGTTTAGAATAATGGGCGGCCCCTGGTTTGACGATAGTATTACTACGATCGAGGGCAAAGAGGGACGCGAGAGCCTGCGCGGTAAATGGATTATCGAGCTGGCCGAGCTTAACAGTATAAAGCGCAGCGAAGTAGCAGCCGTTAAAAATTTCCTATCCAACCAGGCAGACAGCTATAGGGCCGCGTACGACAGACGCGTAACACCGTACCCGCGACAATGCGTTTTTTGTGGAACTACCAACGAAGATAAATTTCTAAAGGGCGACACCGGAAACCGCCGCTTTTGGGTTATCCAGATTGTCCCGGAGTTGTGCGGCGGCGAACCGCTGGCCGATCGCCTGGAACGTTTGGAACTGTGGCGCGATCAGCTTTGGGCCGAAGCGGTACACTACTATAAGGCTGGCGAAAAACTATACCTGGATAAAGAGCAAGCCGACGCACTGCGCAATACCCAGGAAGAATTTAGCGACGAAAGCGACGACCCCACAAAACCGCTGCTGCGCCAGTTCCTATATATGAAGCTGCCGACTGACTGGGTAACCTGGGATTTGCCACGTCGCCGCGCTTACCTCAACGCTGGCGACCCGCTGGACGCTAAGGGAATAGTACCGCGCGATCGCTTTTGTATTGCTGAGTTTCTTTGCGAGAGAATGGGCGCAAATATGGCCGATAAGGACTACAGATATAGAGCGCGCAAGATTGCAAAGCTAATGGCTGATTTTCCAGAATGGCAGCCGCTGACCAGTACAAGACACGCGGAAAAATTGTACGGCTCACAGCGTGGCTACCAGCGTAGGATCCGAGACGCGGACACCGACGAAAAGATATAAAAAAGAGCTGTAAACGTAACCTGGAATGTAAACGCAAAAAGCACTGAGTTTACAAGCGACCAACCAACAAACGAACCAACAAACAAACCAAATGTAAACCGAGCCGTAAACGTTTACAAGCCGGTTTACAAGTTAGTTTACAGCTAAATAACTGAGTAATAAATAAATATATATATGTAAACTATGTAAACTTAAAATATCTATATAGCTATATAGTTTTATCGTAATATATAAAAAGACGGTATTACAGTATACAAAAAATAGTATACATACGCGTAACAGTATAGAATATAGGGAAAATGAGTTTACCCAGTTTTAGTTTACAAAACGCAAAATAGTAATCGTATGCGCCACCGTATAAACGTATCAATAACGCCGGTATTCCACGACGAGTTACAGCGTATCTGCAAGGACTACGGGTTTGTTAATCTGTGCGAAATATGTACGGCCCTGCTGAGGGTTTTTGTAGATCGAGTAAACAACGCGGAGCAAGACAAGGGCCGACGCTTAGAACGGAATGAGGATTTAATAAAGCAAATGTTTGCTGAGTTTGAAAACTGGGAGCCGACGCCGCAGCCGGATATTATGTACAAGCGACACCAGCGACGTAATCCGGACAACGTATACCAACGCAAACCCAGACCGGAAGCTGGCGACTGTGCCGACGGCCTGGAAGATCCGGACAGTAGCGCTGAGGATCCCGCCCAGATCTGCGACGATATAGGTATTAGTCTATACGATTTTGAGGGCTAAAAATGGTTAAAACCTTTCTATGCTGGTACCCAAAACAAGGTTTTAACCGTATAGTAGAGACTGTTAAACATTATAGATAAAAACGTATGAATAAATTAGACCACTTAATGTTAGTTTTTGCGCGTCCAGGTTGCGAAAATGGAGCTGAGAAACTTTGCGAAATAGCCGCAGACATTCAGTATTTGAATGAATGTGTTATACCAGAAATGCGCAAAGCTGGCATTAAAAGTATGACTATCGGGGAGATTGTCAATTTTGCCCGATTGGGCGATATGTTGAAATGCGGCTTTTGTCCGCGCGAAATTAAGACTGCGGATTATATAAGCTATTCCGGCCGCCGCGTATTCTTCGCTGATAAAGCATTTCTAAACTGGTACGCAGAAACAGACGAGGGAAAGCAGAACGAAAAACTTTGCAAATATCTTTTAGAACAGTAACTATTAACAGACAATACAATGAAAGAAGAAAAAATTTTAATTGGACAAAGCGACGGTTTTATAGTCCGCCTATCTATGTATGAGAAACTCCGCCGTATAAACAATTCTACGATGCCGACGCTTTTTGCTTTGGGATTGTCGGTAGACGTAGAAACAGTTGTTGATATTGCCGCAGGTGGCTATGACAAATTAAAGTCGGTGTACACAGAACGTTATTACGAAGCACACCCAGAAGCAGAACGTAACGACGTCCTTAGAATTTTTACAGAAAACAATATACGTTTGACGTTAGATACTGTTTGTGAGCAGTATAAGTTCGGCGGATTGTCGAGTAGCGAGGCCGGCGAAATAGCAGGCATTAAAAAACTTTGCAGGTTTAACGCATCTGGTTTGTTGGAAATTGACGATGAGAAATTTGAGGAAAGCCAAAAGAAATACGCTACCGGAGAAAGCGCGAAACTATATAGAGAGATAGAAAAGGCCGTTAAAAACCTTAACGCCGCCTGCAAAGGTTATTTAACGCACGCAGTTTTTAATCACTTGTTTTACTTTGGCAATGATAACCGGCTGCATATTAAAGATAATATAGACCCGCGCGCACTGGAAGAGATCCTCGGCGTAACCAGGGGGGTGTTTTTTTAATGGGGGTATACCCCGTTAAACCTCGCCCCAACCCTCGCGAGAACGCGAGCAATTTTTTGGATTTGCGGAACTTTTGGCAAAATTGAGTATAAACGGAAATAGATTTTGAAAAAATGAACAAAATAGTATTTGAGGATCTTTTTGCAGCTGTGCAAATAAACACTGTAGTAAACCTGGAGTATAGGCATACTACCGACAACGCCCAGGCGATATTAGTAAAAACCAAACACGGCGACAGCTACAAAATTGCAGTAATACGCTATAAACCAGATAGCGCCTGCGCTACAAGCAAATGTTTTGAAGCTCACGCCGCGGGTTTAGTAATCAGTACGAAACAATACGCCGCAGCTATCCCCTGGGACGAAATAGCAGCTTTGTACACAGAAGCAGTTAAAAACTAAAGAAGTCTAACCCAGTAAAACGAATAACAATGTTTGTAAAAATAATTGCGCCAGACGGCGAATATAAAAGAGAAGGGCTAAATATTAACGACTACATAGAACGTAATCGCGAATTATTCCTAAACATTAACGCGGTAAAATCAATCCACGTAATAGGTAATAGGCTGTATTTTGATAGGCTTCGATTAACTTTTGAGACTGAAAACGCAGCAAAGGACGCGATTAACGGTTTAACCGAAGCTATGCGAAATAAAGAAGCGCTAACCGAAATTTCGCGCGGTTTGGTAACAGTTAAGGCCCTTAGCGGTTGCACTGTTAATATGATTAACGGCGCAGTAGGAGAAACGGGAGACGGCCCCGCTAAGCCGGAACCAGTAGAAGCGGATCCGGTACAACCCGAACAAGCAGAAGCAGCCGTAGAATAATAAAGCAAGTTATAAACGGAAATAGGTAAATATAACCCTGCTGAGAATATGAAGAAAGAAGAACCGATAAAAAGAGTATTGCACACCGTAACGGATCTGCGAATACGTGAGAATGAAAACGGCCAGGCTGAAAGCCGTACTATTACCGGTTACGCTATTTTGTTTAATACCCCGTCTGCAAAACTTTACAGCGGCGGTAACGAAGAAGCGTACGAGGTTATAGCTCGCGGCGCGGTTACTAAAAAGCTCCTGGATAACTGCGATATTAAAATGACGATGTTTCACGATAGACATTTGATTTTAGCACGCAGCAAGAACGGGAAAGGTACACTAACTTACAGCGTGGACGATAAGGGCGTATACTTTGAGTTTGAAGCGCCTAAGACTGTAGACGGCGACAAAGCGTTAGAGCTGGTAAGGCGTGGCGATATTGCCGGCTGTAGTTTTATGTTTACTACTCATTATTACGATAATGCTTTTGTTTCGCGTAGCGTGAAGATCGTAAAGGGTAAAACGATAGTTACCTACACCGTAAAAGTTATTACCGGTATCTATGATTTTACCCTCGCGGCAGATCCGGCGTACCCAGATACAAACTGTAATGCGCGAGCCCAGGAAGTAGCCGACGAAGCGCGAGTAATGAAAAACGTAGAGGAGATGCGCCAGGCTGCTAATGCACCTATAATGGGTAAACCGATTGAAATTAAACGCAGAAATGGGCGCGAAGATGCGAAATTTCAAATAGCAGAAATGAGAAAAAAGGCAAAATACGGACTCTAACACGCTGTAAAAAATGCCGTTTACAGGTCGTGGTTTTTATAAATGTTAAACAGTAATGATAAGTTTTGAATTATGGCAAAAATCGAAGTAGTTATTAACGGGGTATCTTACCCCTGCCGCCCCACAATGGGCGCAATGATCCGTTTCAAAGAGATCGCAAATAAGGATATTACACAGCTTGAAAACAATTTTACCGATATGTGTAAATATCTGTATTGCTGTGTAGCGTCAGCCTCAGCAGCGGACGGTATAGATTTTAATTTGGACTTTATGGCATTTGCAGACGCTATTTGCCCAGAAGATCTAAACAGCTGGTTTAGAAATTTGCAGGCAGAAATAAACGCCGGCAACGAAGCCTAAAGCACAAAGAAAAACAGATCAATAAACCGCACTGAGGTAACGCAAATTACTGCGGTACTTTAGTGCGGTTTATTCGTAAAAGCTAAAAGAATATGGCAGGGAAAAGTACAATTAGTATAACATTTAGGCTGGACAGCGACGGCAAAGGTTTTAAGGATCTGGCCAACGACGCCGAGGGCTTAAAAAAGGTTATAGCCTCAACCGTTACCGAGGCGCAGCAGCTGAAAGGTAACGTTATAAATTTTGCTGCGCTGGCTACTGGCATAGACGCGGCGCAGCGCAGCTTTAACCAGTTGCAAGCGGGTATGCAAAATTTGGCAGACGCTTACGCCGTCCAGGAAGTAAACGAAACCCGATTAGCTACCGTTATGCAGCAGCGTATGGGCGCGACGGCCGCCGAGATCCAGAGCATTAAAGACCTGGCCAGCGCCCAGCAGGAATTAGGAGTTATAGGCGACGAAGTGCAGCTATCCGGTGCGCAGCAGATCGCTACGTTTTTGAACGAAAAAGCAAGTTTGGAAACGCTGTTACCGGCTATGAATAATTTGTTAGCCCAGCAAAAAGGACTAAACGCTACGACTAATGACGCTATTAGCGTGGGTAACTTGATGGGTAAAGTAATGCAGGGCCAGGCGTCCGCACTTAGGGAAGTCGGCATTACATTTAGCCAAGCTGAGGAAAACGTATTGAAGTACGGAACCGAAAGCGAACGCGCCGCTATGCTGGCCCAGGTCATAACTAACAATGTGGGTAATATGAATGCCCAGTTAGCGCAGACCGAAAGCGGAAAGCAGCAGCAATTAGCTAACACCCTGGGCGACATAAAGGAACAGATCGGCGGCCTGGTTAATGGCGCTTTGCCGTTTGTTACGATCGCAGCGCAGGCCACTACCGCACTGACCAGCATTACCACACTGGTAACGGGCATTAAAACTCTATCTACGACTTTATACGCGAGCGCCAAAGCGTTTGCAGTATCTACCGCGGCGTTTGTTAAAAACAAAGTAGCAACCCTGGCGGCGGCAGCTGCGCAAAAGGTAGTAACCGCGGCTACTACGGTATGGACGGGCGTACAGAAGATCTTAAACCTGGTACTGACTGCAAACCCGATAGGCTTAATTATTACGGCAGTTGGCGGTTTAGTTGCTGCTATTACAGCCGCATATAATAACTGCGAAAGTTTTCGAAATATCGTAAACGGAGTTTGGGAAGCGATTAAACCCCTGGCTAACGCTATAATGAACGGTTTGGCTAAGGCTTTCGAGTGGCTGGTAGAAAAGTGTAAGGAAGCCTGGGACTGGCTTAAAAATATACTGGGTCTGGGCGGCAAAAAAGTAGAGGTAGCGGTAGACGTTAAAAGGACAACGACGGCAGCGCCAGCTATGGATCTGGGCGAAACAAAAGCGAAATACGCGAACTACACGCCAGCAACAACCGGCGGCGCTACTACGCCAAAAGTGGAAATACCAGCAACTGAAATTAAAGGCAGTGAGGGTTTGATCGGCCAGCTGGAAGAAAAAATAGCAGCTGCCCGCGATAGATTACGCGAGGCAACAAGCGAGGCTGCTATAGAGGCTATAAATAAAGAAATTGCAGCTTATGAAAGTGAGCTAAGCCGATACGAAAGTTTAGGCCAGAAAGTAAGCGAGGCTGTACAAAGTGGCGCGGAAGATAGCGGCCCACTATGGAAAGCAGACGCGGCCACGCTTAAAGATATAGGTAATAATATAGATATTCTTACTGCTAAATTACAATCTGCCACAGTAGAGGAAGCCGCGCTAATTAACCAGCAGATCGCAGCTTGGAACGATAAAGCAGAGGCTATAAAGAACGCAGGCAAAGCAGCAGAAGAAACCGCAGTAAGAACGGGCGAGGCACTAAAAGACGGCTGGGGCGGTATTAAAAGTATAGGCAGCAGCATAGAGGGCATAACCGACAGTTTGAAAGGAAACGGCAACGCTTGGCAGGCAGTAGTAGGTATCGTAGACGGCTTTTTAGGACTATATCAAGGTTTCCAAACCGTAATACAAGTAATCAGCGCTTTGACTGGGGTAACAAATATGCTTACAGCTGCAAAGCAAGGAGAAGCAGCGGCAACCGCTATAGCCACAACCACAGCAGTAACGGGAGCCGCCCAGGAAATTGCAGCATCTACGGCAAAAACAGCTGTAAAAAGTGCTGAAACTAACGCTAACGTATCCGCCGCTGCTTCGGGAGCTATGGCAGCGCACGCGTCTATACCGTTTGCGGGTATTGCTTTAGGATTGGCAGCAGTAGCCGCTATAGTGGCTGCGATGAAGTCTATACCTAAATTTGCAGACGGTGGTATAGTTTCGGGGCCTACTTTGGCGATGGTGGGCGAATATGCCGGCGCGTCTGGGAACCCAGAGATAATAGCGCCACTGGATAAGTTACGCAGTATGTTAGCACCGTCGCAGGGGTACGGATCTGGAGACGTTAATTTTAGGATTAAGGGCCGCGAACTTGTAGGCATTATCGAAAAAGAAAATAACATAAGACGACGTAACGGATAAAACAATATGGGATTTTTAGATAAACTAATAGACCGATTTAAGCGCGAGAACTCAAAAACCAATACAGCAGCGGCCGGATATAATCCGCGCGCTGGGGCAGTTTCACTGCTGCCCCAGTACGGAGCTGCACCGCTTAATATAGCCGCAGTATATCGCTGCGTCGAGATCCTAAGTAACAGCGTAGCAAATTTGCCGCTGCAATACCTTAAAGAGCGTAACGGCGTATTTAGGACAGACACAGACGCGCGCCTGCATTATCTGTTAGCTGTGCAGCCTAACGAAAATATGAACGCGTTTGATTTCTGGGCCCAGGTGGTTAGATATATGCTGCTACACGGTAACGCGTATATCATACCCCAGTACGACGCTGGAAGTATGGATTTTTCGCGCCTAATACTTTGTACGCCTGGATCTGTAGCCCACGATACTACTAACGACAGCTATACGATTACAGACGCCACAAACGGGCTAATAGGCACGTTTGCAGAGGACGAAGTAATACATATTAAGAACTACACCAGGGACGGCAAAAACGGTATTTCTACGCTGGCATTTGCCCGCCAGTGCGTCGAGATCGCAGCAGCTGGCGATAACGAAACCCTAAACCGTTTTAAGAATGGCGGCAACGTCCGCGGAATTGTCGGAAACGATAAAAGCGTACGCGGTTTTGGGGAGTACCAGGACAACGAGCTGCAAAAGACAGCCGACGATCTGGACGCCAGGTTTAGAAACGGCGAGCGTATCGTATCGCTGCCTGGCCAGGTGCAGTTTAGCCCTATTTCGATAAGTAGTACGGATATGCAGTTTTTGGAAACGCGAAAGTTTACCGTACGCGAGATTTGCCGATTTTTCAACGTACCGCCGCAGCTGGTATATGACGCAACGGCTGAGAACTACAAGACCGCAGAACTTACAAACGTAGCTTTTCTAAGTAACACGCTTAACCCGATACTGCGAAAAATTGAAGTAGAGCTGCACCGTAAATTAGTAGCGCCGGCGCTTTGTTGTAAACGTAAATTCCAATTTGACCGACGCGGCATATACGCGTGCGATCTGGATAGCAAAGTTAAGTATATCGCCCAAACGATCGCTGCCGGCGTATACACGGTAAACGAGTGGCGGAAGGAAGAAAACAAGGCGCCAGTAGAGGGCGGCGATATTGTTCTAATTTCGGCCAATTTAAGAAGATTATAACACTAAGAACGTAGAGAGATAGAGCACCACAAATAAGAGTAAGAAACGCCAGCTGCTTAGATCTGCTGCGCCTGGTATGGCCCAAATGCCGGTAATGAGCAAAGCGACCGCCCAGGCGCAGCAGATCTAAGCAGCCAAAAAGCCTATAATCTAAATTTTATAGCTGTTTTCTATTGCCTAAATAGGTTAATTCGTTATCTTTGCACCGAAAACCCGAAACGCTGGTTTAACAAGGTTTGTTACAGTTCTTTGTTACTACTAACAGCGTTTACGGGTTTTCTTTTGTTTTTGTTGCTGGTTTGTTACCCGATACAAGTAACAAGTATGCGCAAACAATTAGAATACAAAGAAATAACCCCTGTTTATCAATAATTGATAATCAATATGTCATCACCCCCAATCTTCACGTTGATAAATTCACACCCAGACTTTACGAGGCAATAGCAACACGAAAGGTCGTAAAAATATTATGGGGTTGGAATGATGTTCCAGATAAGCCATATCAGTGGGTTTGTATCGAGCCTTACTACGTAAAAGGCTATAATACGATTTCCTCATTGAACGGATTCAGGTGGTATCTTTTCGGATTGGTTGACGAAATGATAAGTGTCTACGATTTACATAATATCATAGACATCGAGGTATTGGACAAAACCTTCGAACACCCGCAGACTCCCATATCGGAACTAGAAGATAGAATAATACATAGTCCGGCAAACGATAACGACGACGGATTCTCGCTTGCTGTAAATATTCCCATCGGAGACTAAATAGCACTACCCCCCCGCAATTTTGTTGCGGGGTTTGTTATTGGATCACTTAATAAGAAATGAGTTACTACTCTACTCAGTTCAAAATCCTGCTCCGAAGGGTGTTTTATTCATACTTTTAGGGGTGGAACGTATTGATTATCACGGAGGGATTTGCTATCTTTGCATAGGAATTGTTGAACGATTTATAAAACTATAAAAACATATATTTTATGGATATCAAATTCAGAATAGATTACCTCGCTCCGCTGGGAGAGGAGCTGTTCCTGATCATCGAAAACACCCCAAAAGCTAAGGCCATTGCGATGAAGAACATCAATGGCGCGTGGGAGTGTACAATCAAATGCGATTCAAAGTGTATCGAATACCGTTTCGAGGTGCGCCGCGAAGGTCAAACCGTGCGCCGCGAATGGGGCCCCGCCCACTCGCTCGAACTCAATGAGAAATGTTCGAATATGGTCGTTCTCGACCGTTGGCACGATATGCCGTCGGACCGCTCGTTCCGTTCGTCGATGTTCAGCGAGGGCGTCTTCGGTCGCAAGCGCGCAAAGCGTGCAGCTGCTCCCTCGACAGGCGACGTTGAGATTCGTGCCGAGATTCCCGTTGTACGCTCGACGCAGAAGGTCGTGCTGGTGGGTGCCGGCAAGGCTCTGGGCGATTGGGACGTTGCAAAGGGTATCGTGATGAGCGACGCTGAGGCTCCCACGTGGAGTGCGCGCGTGAAGCTCTCGAAGATTGACGAGCTGATCGAGTTCAAGTTTGTCATCATTGACGCGACGTCGGGCGCAGTTGTCGCTTGGGAGCGTGGTGAGAACAACCGAATCAAGATCGAAAAGGTGGCGAAGGGTTGCGTTGTTGTCGGCTCGTTGCGTCCGCAGTTCGACCAGCCGCAGTGGCGTGGTGCGGGTGTTGCGATTCCCGTCTTCTCGTTGCGCTCGGAGCAGAGCTTCGGCGTGGGCGAGTTCAACGACCTGAAATTGATGGTCGATTGGGCGGCAGCAACGGGTCAGTCGATCATTCAGATTCTGCCCGTTCACGATACAACGATGACGGGCACGTGGCAGGATTCGTACCCTTACAATGCCAACTCGACCTTTGCTCTGCACCCGCAGTTCCTGCACCTGCCCGATGTAGGCAAGTTGCGTTCGAAGAAGGAGATGGCTCGCTATGAGGCTCTGGGCAAGGAGCTGAACGCACTCGAACAGATTGATTATGAGCGTGTAAATAACGCCAAGAACGAATATCTGCACGCAATCTACAAGCAGGACGGCGCGAAGACCTTCGCTTCGGAGGAGTTCAAGACCTTTATGGCGTCGAACGAGGCTTGGTTGCGTCCGTACGCGGTTTTCTGCGCACTGCGCGACGAACACTCGACTCCCGACTTCAACCGTTGGGGCAAGATGGCGAAGTACACCGCAGCCAAAGCTGCCAAGTACGAGGCCGAGCACGCCGAGGAGGTTGGTTACAACTACTTCGTGCAGTATCACCTCTCGCGTCAGTTGCGTGGCGTGCGCGACTATGCTCACTCGCGCGGTATCGTCTTGAAGGGCGATATTCCGATCGGTATCAGTCGCACGAGCGTCGATGCGTGGGTCTATCCCTCGCTCTTCAATATGGATTCGTCGGCGGGTGCTCCGCCCGATGATTTCTCGGTGCTGGGTCAGAATTGGGGCTTCCCGACCTACAACTGGACGAAGATGGCCAAAGATGGTTTTGCGTGGTGGAAGGCTCGTTTCGTGAAGATGGCCGAGTACTTCGACGCATATCGTATCGACCACATTCTGGGTTTCTTCCGCATTTGGGAGATTCCGCTCGATGCAGTGAATGCTCTGTTGGGCCACTTCAACCCCGCTCTACCCTTCTCGCAGGAGGAGATCGCTGCGTATGGGTTCCACTTCAACCGTGAGGCCCACACCGCACCTGTTGTTGTTACCGACAACGTGCTCTTCATCGAGGACAAACTGAAAGCAAACCACTTCCACCCGCGCATTTCGGCACAGCACACCGAGCTCTATGCCGCACTCTCGTGGGATCAGAAGCAGGCTTACGACCGATTGTACAACGATTTCTTCTATCGTCGCCATAACGATTTCTGGCAGCGTGAGGCTCTGCAAAAGTTGCCGCCGCTGATCGAATCGACCGGAATGTTGGTTTGTGGCGAGGACCTGGGTATGATTCCCGACTGCGTGGCTGCCGTAATGGCGGGCGAGCAGATTCTCTCGCTCGAAATCCAGCGTATGCCCAAGGATCCGAGCGTCGAGTTCGCAACTCCGGCCTACTACCCCTATCTGTCGGTTTGCACCACCTCGACCCACGATATGAACCCCATACGTGCTTGGTGGGAGGAGGATCGTCCGACAACGCAACGATTCTACAACCAGATGCTCGGCGCGTGGGGCGAGGCACCGTTCTATTGCGAGCCGTGGATCTGCAAGCAGATTGTCGAGCAGCACCTCACTTCGCCCGCAATGCTGACCATCTTGCCGTTGCAGGATTGGCTGGCGATGGACGGAGAGCTGCGCCGCGAGAATCCCAACGACGAGCGAATCAACGTACCCGCAAACTCGCGCCACTATTGGCGTTATCGTATGCACCTCTCGCTCGAAAAGTTGCTCAGCGAGCAGTCGTTCAACCAGCTTGTCCGTTCGATGATCGTTCGCAGCGGACGATAGACCGACGGTCGCAACACGACAAGAAAAACCCCACCTCCGAAAACGGAGGTGGGGTTTTTGCTTGGGTCGGGCGTTTTGACCTTTTTATACACCCTTTCTTATTCGCAAGTTCTACTGCACCGTGCGCTCGAACTCAACCACTATTGCCTCGCGCGGTCCTACGACCGTCTGCTCCGAGAGCTCGATCGGCTCTCCCGTCAATACGTTACGACCCTGACCGAGAGTCGATGTGATCTCGGCATAGTGCGACCACGGAATCTGCTTGCGGCCGCGTGAATTATTGATATAGACAAATACCGCATCGGTATCGTCATAACGGAAATAGGCATAGGTGTTGTCGCGGCTACCGAAGTGCAACGTGCGACCCGTATGGATCACCTGCTTGCCCTTGCGCCACTGGAACAGACGCTGAGTCCAGTCGAACAGTTCGGCAGCGTCGCCCGTATGCTGAGCCTTATCGAACAGATTCACCTCGTCCGTAGGCCAACCACCGGGGAAATCGACACGCAGACCACCGTGGCCCTGCGACAGATCCTTCGAGCGGAACATCAACTCATCACCGGCAAAAACCTGCGGAATACCGCGCATCGTAGCCAACAGCGTCATTGCGATCTTGGCACGACCGACGTTACCACGCACGATGTCAGCCGTACGATCCGTATCGTGGTTGCCCGTGAAGATCATCATCTTCGACAGATCGTGATAGACAAAGTCGTTCGACACAGCGTCATAGACACGGATCATACCCTCGCCCCAACGCAACGAATCGGTGGGCAGTGCAGCACAGATCGCATCGCGCAGCGGGAAATCCATAATCGAGGGCAGGTGCGAATCGAAGCCGTCGCGGTTGGCGTTGCCACCCTGCCAATATGCCAGCTGGGGGACGTTACCCGTCCAGCACTCGCCAACGATATTGAGGTTGGGATACTCAGCAACGATCGCCTCGCACCACTCGCTCATCGGCTGCTTCTCGTTGTAGGGATAGGTATCGACGCGCAGACCGTCCAGATCGGCCCACTCGATCCACCACACCGTCCACTGCTTGAAGTATTGCAGCAGGTAGGGGTTGTTCAGATTCATATCGGGCATCGAGCGATCGAACCAACCACTCTCCTGCACCTTCAAATCGTACTGCGAGGCGTTGGGATCCATATTTGTCGAGAACATATTGTTCGTCTGCACGTACTCATCGTTATCGAAACGGTGGATCCAATCCTCGAAAGGCAGATCCTCGATCCACCAATGCGCTATGCCACAGTGGTTTGTAACGATATCCATAATGATCTTGATGTCGCGCTTGTGAGCCTCGGCAACATACTCACGATAGAGTTCGTTCGAGCCCATACGCGGATCGATATGGTAGTAATCGGCACAAGCGTAGCCGTGATACGACGCAAAAGGCTCGTTGTCGAGCAGCAGCGGAGTTGACCAGATTGCCGTCATACCCAGATCGGCAATGTAATCCAAGTGGTCGATCATACCCTGCAAGTCGCCACCGTGGCGACCGTAGAACTCCTCGCGGGCGCACTTATCGGCCGTATCGTCGGTCGAGTCGTTTGTCGTATCGCCATTTGCAAAGCGGTCGGGCATAAGCAGATAGATCGCGTCGGCAGTCGTAAAGCCCTGACGCTCGCGCGAGCCCTCACGACGCTCGGCAATCTCATAAGGCACCTTGAAGCTCTCGCCCTCGCGCTCGAAAACGATATAGCGCACACCAGCCTCAGCCTGCGGATCGACCTTCACATCGGCAAACAGATAGTTCGGGCTGTCGGCCTTGTGCAGTGCGGTGATCTCGACACCCTCGCCCTCGATACGGACATCGCACGCAGCGATATTCTCGCCGTGCAACATCAGCTGCAACGGGGTCTGCATACCCGTCCACCACGACAGCGGCTCGACGCGATCGACCTGTGCGGTCGTAGCGTCGGCAACCGTCTGCGGATCGAATTGCGGAGCACTGCCACAAGCCACCGTAACAAATGCCATAGCTGTAATGATCAAATGTTTAGCGTTCATCTTCGTGTGCGCTCGCTTATTTGGTCAAAATCATATAACCCCACGCCGCCAAGTCGATCTGCTCGTCGGCCACGAGTGTAACCTTCTCACCCGAGATTGCGTTGGTATATTCGCCGGCGATAGCTGCCGTTACAACAACCGACGCAGCCTCCTCCGAGAAGTTGAACAGGCTGACAACCTTGTTCTGCTCCACCTCGCGCGAGAATGCCAATACCGATTCGGGCGCACCCTTGACATATACCAGCTCGCCACCGCGCTCGCCCGAAGCCAAAGCTACGTTCGAGTGGCGCATAGCGTTTAGTTTCTTATAGAAATCGGTCCAACGGTTAGGCTCCCAACCGGGGATCGGATCCTTCTCGAAGAATGCAAAGCGGTGGTCGTAGCCAACCTCCTGACCGGTGTAGATCAGCGGCTGAGCCTGCGGCAACACGTAGGTCATCGCTGCAAATGCCTCAGCACCCTCGCCATAGCGCTCGAACTCGGTACCCGACCACGAATTTTCGTCGTGATTCGAGGTGAAGAGCAGACGGAATGCCTCGCGGGGATACTCGCTCGTGAACTCAGCGATCCACGCTTTGAGGTCGGCGGTGGTCTTGTCGCCCTTAGCGATGTCGTTCATAATGTGGAGCAACTTCCAGCCGTAGGTAGCGTCGAAGCCAGCGGTGTGGAAATTGACGCCCTCACCCTCTGCCAACAGGTAGATGTCGGGGTTCAACTTCTTCAACTCGGCCCACGCCTTGGTCCAATAAGCGTCGGGCACCTCGCCTGCAACGTCGCAGCGGAAGCCATCGACACCCTTCTCGATCCAGAACTTCAACACGTCGTACATAGCCGCGTGAACCTCCTCGCACTCGTAGTTGAGCTTCGAGATATCGGTCCAATCGTACTGCACGATGGGCTTGCCCGTCGAATCGCGCACGTACCACTCAGCCGGTTTCTCGGTTACCCACGCAGCATCGGGTGAGGTGTGGTTAGCCACATAGTCCAAAATCACTCGCATATCCAACTCGTGAGCCTTCGCCAGGAAGCTCTCGAAATCCTCCATCGTACCAAATTCGGGATTCACCTCGTAGTAGTTGCGGATAGCATAGTACGAACCGAGCGTACCCTTACGACCCAGCTCACCAATGGGGTGGATCGGCATCAGCCAAACGATATCGACACCCAGCTCCTTCAAGAAGGGCAGGCGCGCCTCAGCTGCTGCAAAAGAGCCCTCGGCACTCTGCTGGCGAACATTCATCTCATATACGACCGCATCGTAAGCCCACTCGGCGTGAGCCGACGTCGATGCAGGCTGTTCGTTAGCGCCCGTGCAGCTTGCCATAAGCATAGCCACGAGCGAACAAAAAAGCGAAATAATTACAATTACACGTTTCATATTCATCTATTTTTAGTCAATTTTGGTTATTACTTCAAACTCGTATGGTGCAACCTTAACCGTCAGACGCTCTCCCGAGTGGGTCAGCTCGCCACCAAAGCGGGCCTCCGATTTCTGCTTGCGGTCGGCAGCCTTGGGCAAGGTCAGCTCAACGGTGCGCTCATCGCCACCCGTATTGAGCACAACAACAACCCACTCACCCATATAGATTCGCACATAGGCCCAAACTTTCTCGTCGAGCGCCAGCGTCATCTGGTCGCCATAGTTCAACGGCATCGAGCTGCGACGAATCTTCACCAGCTCGCGCGTCAGTTCGTACTGCGCCTGCTCCATCTCGTTGTAACCATCGAAGCGCATCATACGGCGGTTGTCGGGGTCGTTACCGCCCGGCTCGCCATACTCGTCGCCCTGATAGATACACGGCACACCCGCAATGGTCATATTGAGTGCATTGATCAGCGCAAGTTTCTTATATCCAATCGGATCGCCCACGCCAATCTCGCGCAGCCAACCCGCAGCCTTATGATCCTCATCGGGCGAGAGCGTACCACCCGCCAACGAGATCAGACGTGCCTTGTCGTGGTTGCCCGTGATGTTACCCATCGTGTGGTGAGCACCATAAGCACCCATCGACTCCTCGACAACCGACGCCAAGCGGGTAACCGAGTGGTCGCGCGTCAGCACATCGAGAGCCGTGTGATAGACATTGAAATCGAACTGAGCGTCGATCATACCGCTACGAACATACGAGCCAATCAGCTCGGGCGAGCCATACGTTTCGCCAATCTGCCACAGCTGACGATCGGGCAGTTGCGTGCGCATCTTCTTGGTCAGCGTACGCCAATAGTTCAACGGAATATGCTTGCAAGCGTCGTGGCGGAAGCCGTCCAATTCGTAATTGAGTACCCAGAACATTGCCGAGTCGGTCATCGGCTCAACCACCTCGGGGCGCTCCAAGTCGAGCGAGGGAATATGCTCGTCGAACCACGTTGTCAGACGGTGCTCGTCCCACAGACCCAAGTTCTTGCGACCGTCGGGCAACATCAGTGGAGTAACCCAATCGGGGTGCTCCTGCATTACGGGCGAGTTGATATGCAGGTGGTTAGCAACGTAATCGAGGATCACGTTCATATTGTTTTCGTGCGCCACGTCCAGCAATCGCTTCAACTCGTCCGACGTTCCGAAACGGTCATCGACAACGGTCGTATAGATAGGCCAATAGCCGTGATAACCCGAGAAACGGGTGTGAGGATTGACATTCAGGCCCCACGCATCGCGCGGATTCTGCGTGATGGGCGAGATCCAGATGGTCGTAATGCCCAGATCCGAGAAGAAACCACTCTCGATCTTTTCGCGCACACCAGCCAAGTCGCCACCCTGATAATCTGCCTCGAAAAGCACATCGGGCTGGTTGAGCGGCTGGTTGTTGGTCGAATCGGCGTCGTAGAAACGGTCGATCATCAACGAATACAACACCTGCGCCTCACGATGATGGCGCGTCAGCTGCTCCGCCTCACGAACGACCTTACCATCAACGAGCGGAATCATCAGATCGTTGAAACGAGCCTCACCATTTGCAGCAAAGACGCGCAGGAACGAGTGCTTCTGCTCGGTTGCATCTTTGGGGATAATCAGTTCGAAGCCCTTATCGTTGCGGAGAATGCAGGCCTCAGGCAGACGGCAGTTCTGCCACATTGCCACGATCTGATCGACCTTTTCGGTCGTTTCGACCGCAACCACGTGCATCATCTGGCTCACCGAGAAGATACGGTTCACATCGTTGCTTGCGCCCATCAGTGCCACAACCGAGAGCGAACGACCCTCGTTCCAAACCTCGAAGGTTGCCACGCCTGTGCCCTCGGGAGCCGTAACACGAAACTCTGACCAATCTTCGACAATCGGAGCCACCGTGAGTTCGTTCGACGTGATCGAGTCGATCTTCTCCCACTCGGGCAGGTAGTCGGTGATGTAGAGCGTATTATCGCCTGCCACCAATCGTGCTGGGACAATCGGACGATTGTTACCCGTTTGGGGCAGATCGTTGAAAATCTTGGTCTGGCACGCAGCGAGCGTCGCAACAACGACCAAAAGCGACAAAAATCTTTTCATACTATAATTAAGGTTCTTCGTTTCGATAATTTAGTTTAGATCTCGATGATGATCGACGAATAGGGAGGCATCGTGAGCTGGTGCTCGTTGGTGCCGATGGTCTTGACCGTAACGCCATTCATATCGGCAATCGGAGCCTTGATCGTGTGCTTGACTACGTGGGTGCTTGCCTTGTCCGACACGTTGTGAACAACCAGCAGACGCTCCGAACCCGCCTGGCGATAGAACACCATCACCTGCTTGTTGTTATTGTCCGCATCGTTGAAATCCGACGGCAACTCCATCGTACCATACGCCAGCGCAGGATAGGTGTTGCGCAGACGAGCGAACTTGCGATAGACGTTGTAGATCGACTTGGGATCCTTGGCCTGCGTCTCGACGTTGCCCACGTTGAGCTCGAAGTTGTACTGCGACTTGTGCCACGTCGGGCGCATCTTATCGCTCTCCTTCGGAGCCCACATCATCGGCTCACGAACGTAGATATCGTCCTTCGACTTGTCGCCCAGCATACCGATCTCCTCACCATAATAGATATATGGCGAGCCGACCGACGTAAGCAGAATCGCTGCGGCCATTTTTGCACGCTCAATCGAGCCGCCGAGGGTCGTGCGGGCACGATTCTCGTCGTGATTCGAGAGTTTGGTGGCGTGAATGAAGTCCGAACGATACTTTGCGTACTCCTTCTCCTGCTCGATCATATCCTTCGGGAACCACTTGGCGTGCGAGTTCTGAATGGCATACGACATACGCGCCTCCCAGCCCGTAAAGTCGAACAATGCGGGCAGACCCTTATAGAACTTGGCCATCTCGGTATAATACAACCAGCACTCGCCCACCATATAGATATCGTTGAAGCCGAGCTTCGATTTGCCTCGGAAATAGTCGTTCAGCTCGTTGTAGAATGCACTGAGGAAGGCCGAGTTCTCGGTTGCGCTCTCGTTGTCGTAGATGTGCTTCACAGCGTCCAAACGGAAACCATCGACACCCTTATCAACCCAGAACTTCGCTGCGTCGGTCATCGCCTTGAACGCACCACTCGACGCGCAGCTCGACGAAGGACCATAGTTCAGGTCGGGCATCGAGCCGTTGTAGGGGTCGAAGTTGCTCAGGTAGTAATAGTTGGTCGTACCCGTCGGCACAGGCTTCCAGCAGCCATTGTCGGCCGTAGTCGAGAAGTGATAGAAGCTACGATAGTCGTTATCCTCGCTCGAACAAGCCGTCGTAAACCACGGATTGAGGTTCGAGGTGTGGTTGGGGACAAAATCCAGAATCACACGAATCTTGCGCTTGTGTGCCTCGGCAATCAGCTTCTCCATATCAGCCATCGTACCGTAGTCGGGGTTGATCACCTCGTAGTCGATCACATCGTAGCCGTGGTACGAGTTGCACTCAAAGACGGGCATCAGCCAAATGCCTGCAATACCCATATCGTCCAGATAGTCCAACTTGGCCGTTACGCCATTCAGGTCGCCCTTGCCGTCGCCGTCCGAATCGGCAAACGAACGCACAAAGATCTCGTAAAACAGATCGGCACGCTTCTGCCCGTCGAACTTACGCGCTGTGTACTGCGACACCTGATCGACCACATCGCCCACCTGCTCATCGGGCGTGGGCTCGGTACCCGTGTTGTCGCCACCCGTTTTGTCGTCGCAAGCCACCATCAGCAGCGACATCACCAGAGCAATGTACAACAATAAATTCTTGAATTTCATTTTCTTTCCTCGTTTTTATTTGTTTCTTTCTCTCTTAGGGGTTGGTGAGCCGATCAAAGCTCACCAACCAAAATCAACGCTACGTGTGCGACTACTTCGCAGTCAGCTTAACGGTAGCGGGGCTCACGCCCATATTTACCTCAACCAGATAGTTGCCCTCGGCAGCCACCTTGAAGTTAGCCTCATCGACACCGCACTCAACAGCAGTACCCGGCTCAACGGTTACGACGCTCTCGCCCTTACCGCTCAGGTTGTACTTCCAATCGGTGTCGCCGGCAGTCCAGCCCACCTCGTGGCAACGGATCTTGAACTCACCCGAGATCTTCATCTCAGCCGAGTAGATACCATTACCCTTAGCCTCCAACGGGAAGTCCTGCGACCACTGAGTGTCGTTCACTGCACCAATGACATTCACCGAGCCGATGGGTACTACCGTAGCCACACCAACCTGATCGGTTGCATTGAGCGCAACGTCCCAATAGTAAAGACCATAAGGCTGCTTGATGTTGTCGCCGAACGAAGTTGCGATATCATAAACGTAGGTAGTGCCCTCGCGCAGTACGCCACCCAACCAAGCCGACCAATTCGGATAGGTTACCTTGAACTCAGCGTCGGTACCCGTAGCACCTTCGGGAGCATACATATCAACGAAACCTACGAAACGCGACTTATCAACATCGCCACGGTTCTCGTGAGCGTAGCGCAACTGAGGCGACGCAGCACCCAAATTCCAGTTGTAAGCACCGAATGCACCTGTGATCTCCAAGAAATCGGGCGACAACGACAGATCCTTCACCGCGCCATCGATAGCCAACGTCATCGTGGTCAGGTCGAGCTCCAACTTGTGCATACCCTTGGTCATCACCAGATTCGAGCCATTGATCTGCAAGTTAGTGCAGCTACCGCCCAACTTGGTCTGGAACTCAACGCCATCAACCACCTTGTTCCACTGGTTGTCGAAGATGATCAGCATCGAGCCGTCCTTCGAGAAGTCGTGCTCCAAAACCCACTTGTCGGTCTTACCCTCCTCAACGGGCGAGAACTGAACCGAGTTGCCGGCGTCCCAACCGTTGAAGTCGCCCACAGCACCAACCTTGCTAACAGCCAGCTGAGTGAGCTTCATTGCATTCAGATCGGCGTGCAACAGCGTCATACCTGCGTTGGTAGCCATCGGAGTTGCCTCTTCACCTGCTGCATACTTGGTCATAGCCGCAGCGTCGCCACCGAAGCGAGTAGCCAAGTCGGTCTGCAAACGCGACAGAACGATCTGTGCGTCCGAAGCCGCCGTAGGCAGAGCGTTCAAGCCCCAGAAGCTGCCCGTCAAGCCATTCTCGTTGGTGATTGCCTGCATAGCAACACCCTTCGAGTAGTTCCACTCGTCGGTCGAATTAACCACGTAGAGCTTCGACTCGTCCTCCGAAACTGCACCCGTCTTGATGGTATAGGGATAGTCGTAGAGCGACAGCGTGAAACCGGTCAGACCGCTCACCTCGCCCGTACGCAGGTTGTTGTTCGAAGCGATAACCAGCTCCTCGGCACTCTCACCCAGCGAGCAGTTATAACCCTCAACGTCCCAAGCGTTGTTGAAACGTACCTTGTACTCCTTGTCGGGAGTTACGTTAGCGATACCGGTCCAGGTCTTGTCGGTTGCGTTGTAGTAGAGAGGTACGTCGTGGCCCCACGCGGGCTCGCCAAACGCATCACCAATCAGCGATACCGATGTCAAAGGCAACATCACGTAGCTCAACTCATCGACATTAACCTCGATGTAGTACAGACCAGCCTCCTTCTTGAAGTTTGCGGGAGCACCCTCAGCACCCTCAACGAAGAGCTTGCCCTCCTCCTCAGCGGGACCATACTCCGTACCGTCCCAATAGGGCTGCGAAACGATCTTAAACTCGCTCTGGTCAGCGTTCTCCAAGTGCAAGAAGCCACGGAATACACCGTCCGAGCCCTGCAACAGACGCGAGCACTCGCTATTCTCGGTCCAACCCTGATAAGCACCCAAGATGTAGAGATAGGTGATCTTCGAGTAGTTGAACTTGACAACCTGCTCCTTCGAAGTGAGTTTACCCTCAGCCGAGCAAGCCTCAACGTAGAAGGTCAGAGCATACTCGCCCGTGAGTTTGATATCCATCAACGAGAGCAATTCGGCATTCGAGATCGAATAGCTGCACTCGGTGGTGCTGCCCAAGTTGATGTATGCGCCATCGCGCTTGACGTAAACCATATACTCGGCATCGTCCACGCGAGCCGACGACCAAACCAGCGTAAAGGTCTCATTGACGGTCAGGTCGTTCACCACCACCTCGTTGTGGGGTGCGATCGCGGGAGTGGTCGGATTGATGACCATCTCGTCGGGATCGTGGTTACAAGCCACGGCCAGAGCCAACACCGCAAAGGCCGACAGCAAATATTTCATAATTTTCATAGTGTTCTATTGCTTTTTCAGGTTAAAAAAGGTCGGGCGAGCGAGCGGGCCACGCCGCCCACACGCCTAACCAATTCGCACTCTTTATTCGGCCTGCTCGACCTTACCCGATACGGGCGAAGGATTCGTATCGTCCTGCAACAGCGAATTGACATCGCCCTTGAAGTTGATCGAGAAACGAACCTTACCGCTCAGATCGGTTACCAGATTGGTGGGATCATTCAGCACCAGGTGCTCCAAATCCTTACCCCAGCTCATTGCCCAATCGTGGTTCAGGCGGAACTTATACTCGCCAGCGGCGGTATTCTCATATACGCCCGTCCAAGTCTGTGCAATTACCGACTGGTAGAACTTCGAGTTGTAATCGGCATCGGTACCCTGAGTCGAGGGATCGGGAAGACCTGCGGGGGTCAGATCCAGATCAACGCCCCAGCTCGAATCGAATACACCACCGATAACGCTGATTGCGCTTGCGGGGCTCAACTTAGCCGACAACGAACCAAGATCAACCGTGATCCAATACATACCCGATGTAGTGGTGAGGTTTGCGGGGTTACCCTCGGTCGACAGAGCGTCGAGCGAGCCACCGTAGTTGCCTGTCCAACCCGGATTCTCGGGGCAGAACTTGAACTCGCAAGTGCCCGTAGGATCGTCGGGATTAACCAGATAAACCAGACCCTCATATACATTGGTATTCTCACCATTCTCCCACAGTACGGGAGCGTCCTGATCGTTCCAGCCCTGGTGCATACCGCGTACCCAGAGGCAGCGACGGATCCAAGGAGCCGAAGTCGATTTAACGGTGGTGATATCAACCTGAATAGCGTTCGAACGCTTTGCATAGGCCTCATTGCCGGCCGAGATGTTAGCCACAACGTAGAAGAATACGGTAGCGTTTGCACCCTCGGGCACAGCCAGGCCCTTCTTATCAACCAGCGAGTTGTTCAGCAACTCCTTGGTCATCGTGTAAGAGGTAGTATAAGCCTCGCCGATCTGCACATCAACGTCCTGATACGAAGCAAAAACGGCGTAAGTTACAGCAGCTGAGTAGCCATAGTCGACCGAGCTCCACGACAGAGTAACCTCATTTTGAAGTGTTGCATCATCGACCACGATGTTCGACAAGGTGTTCATCACCGGTGCCGAAACTTCGTCTGCCGGCAGAGCCATCACCTTCTCGTCCTCGTGGCACGAGGTCATAAGAAGTGCAGCCGCAGCAAACATCGAAATATATTTCAAAACTTTCATCGTTGTTTGTGTTTAGTGGGTTGTTTACTCGATGTAACCTTCATTCTGCGAGAGGTTCTCGTTAGCCAACAGGTCGTCCGAAGGAAGCGGGAAGAGCTCCAAGTACTTAGCAAAGCCCTGACCATTCTTCACACCACCCTTGAAGGGCCACAGATACGATGCCGACGAGTAACGATCGTAGCGAATCAGAGTCGTACGACGCTGACCCTCCCAGAACAGCTCACGCGAAATCTCGTCGAAGATCTGATCCAGATTTACGGTCGTCGAAACGGTGGGGTTCTGCATACCTGCGCGTGCCTGCAAAGCCTTGATACAATCAACAGCCTTAGCGTCCGAAGTCTGACCACCGTCGATACGAGCCTGTGCCTCGGCATATACCAAGTACATCTCGGCTGCACGGATCATCGGGAAGTCAACCGACGAGAATTTCTCGGTCTTCGAGTAGTCGGTTGCGGGGTCGAGGAAGCGGTTGTTGTTGAACTTAACCACGTGCCAGCCGTTAGCGAAGTTCTTGGTATCCATCTCCTTATCGTCGCAGTCCGACAACGAAACCAATGCACGAGCGTCGATAGCCGAGAATACGTTCTCGTCGTCGCCGGCAGCGTCGCCCGAGCGGGTCTTGGCAGCATCGACAGCCGCCTTGCCGATCATACGCTCAACAGCCTCCGAGTTGGTAACCAGACCGTTCCAGTTGCCATCGATACCCAAAGCGTACTGCTGACCCTTACCTGCCAACATCAAGAAGCTCGTACCGCCATACGACTGAGTCTTATTAGCGTCGTAGCACGAAGCATAGACGATCTCCTTCAATGCGTCGGGGTTCTCGCCGTTGTCGCCCATAAACAGAGCCTTGTAGTTGTCAGCCAGCTGATAAGCTGCGATAACCTTCTCGGCAGCATCACGAGCCGTAGCGTAGTGAGCCTTATCCTCAGCACCCAGATAGGTCTTGTGGTTCAGGCACAGACGAGCCAACAGACCATAAGCAGCACCCTTATCCACGCGAGGATAGACCTGAGTGTGGGGAGCTTTCAGTGCCGAAGCGTCCGAAGTCAGCTCGGTCAGCTCGGCCTTCAACCAATTGTACAGGTCGGCCTGATTGGTCTGAATGGGTTTGTAGGTACCGAAGGGGTCGGTATCAACCACGAAGGGAGGATTACCGAAGCAATCGAGCAGTACCCAATAAGCATATGCACGCAAGAAGCGAACCTCAGCGCGCTCGATAGCCACCTCAGCGTCGCTATCGTCGGTGTTGCGCAGGAAGTCGTTGGCGAAAGCCACCATCATCATACCGCGCGTATAAGTTGCATAGATAGCGTCGTTCTTCACGGCACTCCAAGCGTTGCCGCCGATCTCGGCTACCCACGAGTCGCCCCAAACGCACTTGCACTCATCGGTCGAAACCGTCTGGATCGACCACCAAGCACGCAGGAACTCCGATGCACCGGCATCGCTAACGTCGATATCCGACGAGCCGGCACCGCCCTGACCTACGAGCGTAAAACCGCCATAAATCTTTGCCAGCGCACTCTTGCGATACGTAGGATTCTCGTACACGTTATCAACTACGTTATCAGCCTCAGGCGTCTGGTTCAGATCGCCGACACAGGCCGTAAGCGAGAGGGCTGCAATGGCTGCTAAAAATATATTCTTTTTCATTCTTTTGTCCTCCTCTGATTAAAAGTTGATACCCAGACGCACGCTGTAAATTCGCGGACGAGGATAGATATTCGAGTCGATACCGCCCGTAACCGAGCACTCGGGATCCAAACCGCTGTAATTGGTGATTACGAATACGTTCTGTACGCCTGCTGCTACGCGGATCGACATATCGCTCTTAGCTACATCGCGGAAGGTGTAACCCAACGAAACGTCGTCCAGACGGAAGTACGATGCGTCCTCCAAGAACAGATCCGAGCAACGCTGCGATACCGAGTTTGCACCAACGTTGAAACCATACTTGGTTACGGCACGCTGAGCGTTGATCAGGTAGCCCTTATTCACCAGGTCGGGATAGTTGGTGGTTACACCGCCGCACAATACGTCGTTGAACATATAGTTACCAACCGTACCGTGGCCGTTGAAGCCCAGATCCCAATTCTTGTACGAAAGCTTCATATTCACACCGTAGTAGAAGTCGGGGTTGGGGCTCTTGTTGGTCATATAACGGTCAGCATTGGTGATCTGGCCATCGCCATCGCGGTCAACCACTGCGTCCTGAATGGGGTTGCCATCGGGATCATAAACCTGCTGCCAGAGGTAGAAGGTATAGGGTGCGTAGCCCACAACGTGGCGCTGCAAGTGGTTACCCGTACCGCCACCGCCGCTACCAACTTCGATAGCCTCGCTGGGCAGAGTCTTGATCTCGGTGCTCTGGAACGTGCCGCTGAAACCGATCGACCAATGCCAATTCTCGGTCTGAACGGGGATCAGGTTCAACGAAACCTCGACACCCTTGTTCTCCATCGAGCCGATGTTCTGATATACGTAGTTCGAGAAGTTGCCACCCAGAGGCACAGCAACGCGCGAAATCAGGTCGTCGGTCTGACGCAGGTAAGCATCAACAGTACCGTTGATACGGCCATTGATGAAACCGAAGTCCAAGCCGACGTTATAGGTAGTGGTCTCCTCCCACTTCAACGACTCGTTGAATGCGTGAGGCTTCACGGGGAAGTAGAAACCGTCGCCCAGAGGATACTGGTTGGTAGGCTCCTGCGAGATCTCCGAGTACTGCTGAGCAGCGTAGTTCTCGCCAAACTCCTGCTGACCGGTTACACCCCAGCCCAAACGCAGTTTCAGAGCCGACAATGCGCGCGAGTCCTTCAAGAACTTCTCCTCGCCGATGTTCCAAGCGAAGGCTGCCGAGGGGAAGTAACCCCAACGGTTCTTGCCAACGAAGCGCGACGAACCGTCGGCACGCATCGTAACGGTGAACAGATAGCGCGAAGCGATCGAGTAATTAACACGACCATAGAACGATACCAACGCATTGCGATACGAAGGCGCGGTGTTCGAGATCAGCGTCGAGTTGCCATCGAGGTCGGTACGACCGTAGTTCCACGACTTGGTCTTCGAGTAGTTCATCGACCACGAGTAACCTGCCATCACGTTGATATTGTGGATACCCACCTCCTTAGCGTAGTTGGCGTAGAACTCCAACAGCTGGTTGCGGTGCAGGTTCTCATACTTATCGAAACGACCGAAGGTCTTGTATGCACCGTCCGAGTCGCGGTTAGCAAAGATCGAACCCGGCAGGTTGCCCTTGTCGCCCTTGGTCTTGGTGATATCCAGACCTAAGTTCAGATTGAGGCTCAGATCCTCGAAACCGTGGATCTTATAGTCGAGCTGCAAGTTACCCAATGCGCGGTACGAGTTGTTGCGATCGTACTTGTCGTAGAGGGTCGAGAAGGGGTTGATCGGAGCCAGATCGGTCGACCAATTCCAGAAACCGTTGTTCGTAGCGTAGTCGATTGCGCCGTCAGCGTTGTAGATGTAGGGGCTCTGAGTAGGATCGAACGATACGGCTGCACCTACGGCACCTGCATCGGCGTAGTTACTCTTGTTGTAGATACCCTTAGCGTTCAGGTTTACCGACAGATGATCGGTGAAGAACTTGGGCGAGAGGTTTACGTCCAACGTAACACGCTGGTTGTCCGAGCCCTTCAACGTACCCTGATCGTAGGTATAACCTGCCGAGAAACGGTAGGGAAGCTCGTCGCCATAACCGAATGCACCGGTTACCGATACGTTGTGGTCGGTAGCCATAGCCAGACGGAAGATCTCCTTCTGCCAATCGGTGTTAGCCGTGCCAAACAGATCGGCAGCCTTCTGACCACCTACCTGAACAGCATACTCTCTGAACTCGTCAGCCGACATCATATCGAGAGTCTTGTGGTTGTGCTTAACGCTTGCGCTACCGTTGTACGATACGCGGGGGCAACCATCTTGACCCTTCTTGGTGGTGATCAGAATGACACCATTCGATGCGCGCGAACCGTAGATTGCGGTAGCCGAAGCGTCCTTCAATACGGTGAACGAAGCGATGTCGTTGGGATTGACCATCGACAGGCCGTTAGCCATACCCGGACCAGCCTCGTTTGCAACGGGCACACCATCGATAACGATCAACGGGTTGTTGTTAGCCGACAGCGAAGCGCCACCACGGATACGGATCTCAGCACCCTCACCCGGTGCACCGCTACCCGACGTGATATTCACGCCCGGCACCTTACCACGCAACATCTCCTGCGGCGAGGTCAGCGCACCACGGTTGATCTCCTCGGCCTTCACAGCCACAACCGAACCGGTCATATCGTTCTTTTTAACAGCACCGTAACCGATCACGACGATCTCTTCGAGCGACATCAAGTCCTCTTCGAGAACCACGCGCGACAGCACGGTCGAGGTTGCAACCAACTCAACGGTCTTATAGCCGATATAGCTGACGCTGATGATCGACTTCGGATCGCTAACATTGAGCACATACTGACCATTGAGGTCGGTCGTAACTCCGTTGGTTGTACCCACTTCGGCAACGGCAGCACCCAGCACGGGATCACCGGCTGCGTCGACTACCACGCCCTTAATCTGCAATTTACCGCTCTGGGCAACTGCAAGAGTGGGGGTTGTGATGCTAAACAACATCAAACCCAAGCACATAGCGAGAATTTTTCTCATAAGAGCTTTTAGTTATTAGTTAATATTATAGGTAATTTGTCTTTACTCCTTATATATAATATAACGCACCTTCTTATGCAGATTAGGCCTCAACCTCCTCGCGCTTCTCGCGAACGAAGGCTACCGACACGGCTGCCAGCAACATAAATACGCCCGCCAAAGCCAACATACTCATCGGCGACGAACCGAACAGATGCTCGACGATCATACCGCCCGTCAAACCGATAACGATCTGCGGAATGGTGATCGTAAAGTTGAAGATACCCATATATACACCCATACGACGTGCATCAACCGCGCGCGAAAGGATTGCATAAGGCATTGCCAGAATACCAGCCCAAGCCACGCCGATACCCACCATCGGGATCATCTGCGCATATTGGTCGGTAGTAACACACAGACCCAAGAAACCGAGCGCACCGCACAGCAGGCACAGAGCATAGACCAGCTTATTGCCCCAACGAGCAGCGATCTTGTCGATGAACAGCGCAGCGATACAAGCCGGAATGGGATAGATACCGTTGAGCACGCCTACCCACGTCTGGGTCTGACCGGCCGAAAGCAGTTCGCCCGTCTCGTGGCTCACAACCACACCCGTAATTGCGGGTTTGAGGTAGGTCCACATCAGGAACAGAGCTGCCCACGAGAAGAACTGCACCACGCCCAACTGCAACATCACCTTAGGCACGTTGCGCAGCAACTCAACGAACGACGGCTTATGCTCGTCTTCGGCCTCAACGGGCTGGTTGTTGTAGCGAGCAAACTCCTCGGGAGGATACTCCTTGGTGCGGAATACGGTTACCAGAACGGTTGCCAACAAGATTGCACCACCGATGTAGTACGACCAAGCGATGTGCTGGGGTACTTGACCGGGGATCACCTCGTCCGACACACCGCAGTGGGTCAGAATCAGCGGCAGCACAGCACCGACAACGGCACCCAAGTTGATCAGGAAGGTCTGCACGACATAGCCCTTGGTCTTCTGCGAGTCATCGAGCATATCGGCCACCAGCGCGCGGAAGGGCTGCATCGTTACGTTGAACGAGAGATCCATAAAGAGCAGGATCAATGCACCCATCAGCAGCGGAGCGAATGCCAACAGAATCGGAGCGTTGGGCATCAGTGCCAAAGCCACTGCCGAGATGATCGCACCACCCAGAATGAAGGGGATACGGCGACCCAAGCGGGTCCAAGTACCGTCCGAGAACAGACCCACGATCGGCTGAATTACCAGACCAGCAACGGGGGCTGCCAACCAGAAGTAGCTCAGGTGCGAAAGGTCGGCACCGAGCGACTCGAAGATTGATGAAGTGTTCGAGTTTTGGAGTGAATAGCCAATCTGAACTCCGAGGAATCCGAAGCTAAGGTTCCAAATCTGCCAGAACGAAAGTTTAGGTTTTTTCTGCATAATAGTGTAAAAATTTAGCTATACAAATTTATAATAGCATTTCCAAACCACCAATCTCAGTCCGACGAACGGCAAAACAAAACCGACGAACGGTCGATTTGGACGGACGAGTGTTACGATCTAAAAAAATAAAGCGCCGTTTTCGCAACAAGATTTGGAGATTCAACAAAAAAGCCCTACCTTTATTGTCAAGATTGGACTCGACCACGAGCATCGAAACCACCAGCGATTGATCGAACCGACCGACAAGAGAGCCGTTAATGCACAACCGAGTATGAAGAGAATTTCGTTTTCGACACCCGCGACAATCCACCTGTTCGCCATAGCGCACGCCGCCATCGCCGTAATCAGCCGCTTGGTCGATTATATGGACGACGTGCCGCTGACCGTGCTCACAATCTTGATGATCGTGATCATCGCAATCCGCCAACGAATGCAGACCGAGATTACAGCAATGCTGACACTCGTCGGTACGTTCTCGGGCTACCTGCTTGGCACCTACGGAGCTACGCTCGTGTCAAGCGTCGTATCGAACCCCACCGCCGCCTCGGCCATAACCACCGCCATCGTCACCGAATTGCTCGGTTGGTCGGTCTATGGCATCTCCTCACTCAAAAGCCTCCGCTCGATGCACGCCAATACGTGGAGCCCTTCGATCCCGCAGCTGGCTCTGGTCGCCGCCGCAATTCTGTTGCTGCGCGTTTCGTATTCGCTCATCTTCAACTCGTCATACTTCTCGCAATCGAGTATCTACCCCGAGTTCAACCGTATGATGAGCAACACATTCGCAATGGTCGTGCTCGTCTGCGGCAACGTGATTCTGGTCGGGTTCGGACGACTGCCAAAACGTCTGCGTGATTTGCAAAATGCGCTGAACGTAATCCTCGTCACGCTCTTCTCGGTTGCCATCACCTTCATCGTCTACTACGACCTGCCCAGCGGCGGCGAGAGTATCTTCGCAGGACTACCCTTCTTGCGTCAATATGCCGTTGTGTTGCTGGCCGATATGGTTGTGTTTGCGGTCTTTACGCTGATTGGCCACCTCTACACCTCGCAGGACGAGCTGCGTACCGAACGAGGCAAAAAGCACCTCGCGCAGTTCCAATACAACAAGCTCAAAATGCAGATCAACCCCCATTTTCTGTTCAATTCGCTCAATATTCTCGACTATCTGGTGCAGGAGGGACAGACCGAGCGCGCGAGCGCATTCATTCGTAAGCTGGCCGATTCGTATCGCTATATGCTCAAAACCGAGGACGAACCTCTCGTTACGTTGCAAGAGGAGATCGATTTCGCCCACAAATACTCCGAGCTACTGCAAGAGCGTTTTGCGAGTGGCTTCACTGTTCACTATCAGATTGACGACCAACTACTTAGCCGTAGCATTGTGCCGTGTTGTCTGCAACTTCTCATCGAGAACGCCACCAAGCACAACATCGTCAGCCCCGAGCGTCCGCTGACCATCTTCGTCTGCGCCGAGGGCGACACGCTGACCGTGCGCAACAATATCCAACCGCGAATTACCGCCCAAGCCTCGACGGGCACGGGTCTGAAAAATATCCGACAACAATATCTCGACATTTGCAATCGTCCGATCTCGGTCGAAAAGACGCAAAGTGAATTTATCGTAAATATACCACTACTATGAGAACCTATAATGTACTAATCATCGAGGACGAGATCCCCGCACAAGCCAACCTCCGCCGCGCCATCGAACGACAGTTCGACGATCTGCGCGTGGTGGGTGTCGAGAGCTCGGTTTCGGGCGCTGTGGCGTGGCTCGGCGAGGAGCAGAACGTGGCCGATATAATCTTTATGGACGTCGAACTTTCTGACGGTTCGTGTTTCGACATTTTCAAGCAGTGCCAAGTCAAGAGCAAGGTGATCATCACCACCGCTTTCGACAACTATGCCGTTCAGGCGTTCCGAGTGAATAGCATCGACTACCTGCTCAAACCGATTGACCCTGAGCTACTTCGTGCAGCTGTTGATCGCTGTCGCACCGCCTTGGAGGCTGCGGCGGGGAGCAGTGCACCGTTCAATTTCGAGGCTCTGCGCAACGCGCTCAACCCTGAGGCAAACTCGTACAAAAAGCGTTTTGTGGTCAAGTTTGGCGACCGATTGTCGGTCATCGACACCTCGCAGATTGCCTATTTCTATGCCGAAGATAAGAGCAACTATCTGGTTACGACCGAGAACCGTTGCTACATTCTCGATTCGTCGCTCGACACGGTGTCGGAGCAGGTTTCGCCCAACGATTTCTTCCGCATTTCGCGCAACTGCACGGTGGCAATTCGCTCGATTGCGGGCATTTCGAAGCACCCCTCAGGTCGCTTGAAGGTTCAACTCGAACCCCGCCCGAAGTTTGAGGTCTTTGTGAGTCGCTCGCGCACCGCCGACTTCCTGCAATGGCTCGAAGGCAAATAGCTCACTCACTTACGTTTTTGCAAAACTACAATCAACTATCCCAAACGAAAACAATGCAGATTTTTAATTACATAATCCTGAGTGCGATATTCTGTCTCACGCCCGCAGTTGTTCTGTGGCTCTGTCGTCGCATTCCGTTGCTCGGCAAGATTGGTCCGATTATGGTGCTCTACGCTATTGGTATGATCATCGGCAACCTCCCATTCATTCCCGCCGAGATCAAACCGCTGCAAGATATGATCCCCAACGTGATGGTGCCGCTGGCAATCCCGATGATGTTGTTCGGTTGCACCTTCTCGCGCAACGAGATCCGTCTGCAAGTCAAGCTCTGCCTGAGTGGTTTTCTGTCGGTCTGTCTGGCGGTTGTGATTGGCTACCTCTTCTTCGGTCGCAATGTCGAGCAGGGAGCGCAGATTGGCGGTATTCTGTCGGGAATGTACACGGGCGGTATGGTCAATGCGGCGGCGTTGCAGGCAATCTTCCGCGTCAATAGCGAGAACTACATCTTGATGAGTTCGTACGATATTATCATCTCGTTCCTCTACTTGGTATTTTTGTTGGGTGTGGGTATTCCGATGTTCCGTTATCTGTATGGTGAGCGCAAGCGCGAGATTCCGCAGAGCGAGCAGGAGGAGCTCGACCGCCAAGCAGAAAAGAGCAACGAAAACCCCTATCGCAAGCTGCTTACACGCGAGGGCGTCAAGCAGTTAGGCAAGATTTTGGCTCTGACGCTGGCCATTGTGGCGGTGTCGGGCGGCGTGGGTCTGCTGATGAACGAGGGGTGGTTTATGGTTGTGTTTATTCTGCTGATTACCACGCTGGGCGTCGTGGCGTCGTTCTTCCCTTCGGTGCGAAAGATGGATATGAGCTACGACATCGGAATGTATCTGATCTATATTTTCAGCATTACGATCGCCTCGATGGCCGATTTCTCGAATCTGCATCTGGCGGGCGGAGTTAATCTGCTGATTTTTGTGATTTTGGCGGTCTTCCTCTCGTTGGTTTTTCACGCTCTCATTTGCCGCTTGATGAAGGTCGATGCCGATTCGATGATAGTCTCGTCGGTGACATTTATCAACTCGCCTCCGTTTGTGCCTATGGCCTCGGCTGCGCTGCGCAACAAGCGTACGCTGGTCACGGGATTGAGCGCAGGTATCGTCGGCTACTCCCTCGGAAACCACTTCGGAGTGCTGATGGCAAAGTTGCTGTCGATGTTGTAAAAGGAACGCATTTTCGCACTCAAACAAAAAGCCACGCCCATTCAGAGCGTGGCTTTAATTTTGAATTTTGAACCTTGAATTTTGAATCTATTAGAACAGGTAGCCCGTATTGATATAGAACGCGCCCTTGCCGTCCTGCTTTGCGAGCTTGCCGACGGGTTTGCCGTACTCCAAGCAGACGATAAAGTTCTGATTCATAATGAATCGGAAACCACCGCCCACGGTGATATGCGGACGATCGCGCTCGGTGCCCTTAGCCATATAGGCTGCGTACTCCTCACGAGCCTTTTCGTACTCGTTCGGGGTTGCGAACTCCTCCAACGTGCGACCGAACGACATATCGTAGCCCTTGGTTACCATCGTACCATCGCTAAATGCGTTCAAGCCGAAGGCGATATTCTGTTTCCAGAGGGTGAACGACACGAAACGCCAACGCAACTCGGCATTGTACGACGCCATATCAAGACCCTGCACACGGTTACGCATAATACCGCGCACGGTGCGGAAACCACCCATACCGTCACGGTCGTAGGTCGGGCCCACGGTGGTCAGATAGGGCAGAATGTAGTAGGGAGCCTTGCGACCGAAGGTACCCTCGTAGTTCAAACGGTAGGCGAAGGTCAGACGGTCATTCGACACGATGGGCACATAGTGGCGGAACGTAGCCGAGTACTTATAGTAGGGATTCGACGTACCTAACCACTTGGGTGCCAGCATCACGTGAGCCTCAGCCCACACACCGCGCGAGGGCGCACCCTCCTTATCGCGGGTATCGAACAACAGACCCACACGCACGGTGCTATTCAGACCGCCGTCAGCCTCCGAATCCTTGATAATACCCCACTCACGATACTGCTCAAAGAGCGTCGGCTCCGAGTCGGGGAACATCTTATTCTCGTCCTTATTCTTGTTGATCTTCGCACGGTTAATCGCACCCTGCTTGAAGTAGCTGAGGTGATAACCAGCCTCCCACGACAGTGGCGTGTTGCCGATCTTACCCACGAAGTCGGCCTTGAACAGAGCCGCCAAACGGTTGGTGCGGTACTTCGGGGTGTAGATGTACATATCGTCGTTCTTCTTGCCATCGAGCACCTTCTGGTAGTCGAAGTAGGATTGGTAGCCGTTGAAACCGTAGAAGTCCATCGCCTTGTCGTTGGTGATGGTCAGCGCGGTCGAGAAACGGACCCCGGGGATCCAAAAACGGTTGTCGTACGACACCACATAAAGTTGCGAGCCCTTGGTGAAGAACGAGGCCTCGAAATACCACTGCTGACGTGTATTGGGATAGGTCGAGCCATCGCCAAAGTCGTAGATATTGAGCAACGCGCCCAGCTGGAAACCCTTATCGGCGTCGAACGCCACGGCGGGCAGCGGACCAAAATTGTAACCCGTCTTGATGATCTCCTTCTTTGCGGGCACGGCTTCGCTCTCTTGCGCCGCAAGGGGCAGCGTGCAGACGAGTGCGAGCAACAGAGTGATAATCTGCTTCATAGGCATAAATTGTATTTATCGTGTGAAAATGATTTTACGGATTTCGCGGTACTTACGGCGCAGCTCGCCCGACAGCAGGAACTTGACGTCCGAGATACCCAAGCGGATCAATCGCCACATCTCGTGCGCCACGATCGGGGCGGGTATCAACGCCACGATAACCGCCAGCGCCCACTGCCACGGTAGCGTCACAAAGGCGATGATCGTGTAGATGATCATCAGCACGGGCCACATCAGCAGATTGACCAGATAGCGCACCGAGTTGCGGAACGCCATATCCTTCATCTTGGTGAAGATCACGCCACACACCGCCTTGATCGGCAACGTAAGAATCGACACGGGCAGACAGTAAGGCAGCAAAACGACGAGTATCAGCAGTTTAAACACGCGCGACCAGAATGGATACTTGATCGCCACCGAGGCCAAGCTGATATGTTTCGAGCGACGAATCTGCGCCGCCTCACGTCCGAGTTGGAGCAGTCGTTCGACCTTTTCGGGCTCGCGTTCACTCATCTCGCGCACCGCCCAAACGGTCTTATTGTTGGCTTTGAAGTGGGTATCCAGCTCGTGCAGATGTGCATTTTCCGAGAGCCCTTTGACCGTGCGAGCCTGCTTCATCACCGACGCCGCACAGATCTCATACATCGCCTCATAGTTCTCATCGTCAGGGATATAGAACATCGACGACTTCATACGCTCGGTCAGCATATCCTTCGCCAGACTGATCTGCACCTGCTGCGGATATTCGCTGTGCTCCTCCATAAAGTCGCGCACGTTGATCGGGTCGCCCACCTGCACGCGTACCGTCGAGCGGAAACGGAAGAAGCTACCGTAACGCAATCCCACGGGCACAATCCACAACGGCATATCGGGCATCTGCTCCTGCGCCTGGAACGCAATGCGGAAGATACCCTTCGACAGCGGCAGCGACGAGAATTTGGCTTGGTGCGTGCCCTCGGGGAAGATACAGAAGGGCACCTGATCACGCAGCACATCGACCGCCTTAGCGATTGTTTCGTCGTTCTTGCGCACCTCGTCGATGCCGTCACGCATACGCATAATGGGCATAATCTTCAAGAAGCGGAAAATCTTCGCCAGCGTCGGATTCTTGAAGATGTCGGCACGTGCCACAAAGACCTTCGCCTTGCGGTCCATAGCCAAAATCACCAGCGCGTCCATCAGCGCATTGGTGTGGTTCGGAGCGTAGATTATCGCACCGTTCTGTGGTATCTTTTCGCGGTCGATATAGCGCACATTTCGATACGAAAGTTTAAGCGCAAAATCGACATAGTAGCGCAACAGATCGTAGCACCAATCGTAGTCTTGAATCTTTTTCTCCTCCTTCATAATATTCTCTTACTCATTCGTTTTCTACTCTTCAACGGGCTTGCGACGGAACAGATATGCCACCGTCAGTCCCGAAATAATATGCCAGATACCCCACCACGCCGTGATGAACAACATACCGCCGTAGTGACCGTGCCAAACCTCAGGCGGGAAAATGGCGGCATTAAACAGCAGAATCAGACCCAAACCCGAGTTTTGGATACCGATTTCGACCGTCAGCGAGCGGCGATCGCGCTCAGGCACCTTTGCCAGCTTACCGCCGAAGTAGCCCGTTGCCAACGCCGCAGCATTGTGGAGCATCACGATGAAAAATACGTAGATGATATTGTCCAAAAATATCTGGAAATTCTGCGAGAACGACACCACGACCATACCGATGAACAACAGAATCGAGAGCGTCTGAGCCGGTTTTGTGATCTTTTTGGTTGCGTTGGGGAAGTAGCGCGCGAAGAGCAGACCGAGCACGATGGGCACACCGAGCAGCAACAGAATCTGCTCCAACATCGGCAGGAACGGAATCACCAATCGCGGAATCTCGCTATTGATGCTGATGACCGAGCTATACAACGAGCCCCACAGGAAGAAGTTGATCGGGGTGATCAGCGGCGCAAAGGCGGTCGAGATTGCGGTCATCGACACCGACAGCTCGATGTTGCCCTTCGACAGCGACGAGATGAAATTCGAGATGTTACCTCCCGGACACGAAGCCACGAGAATCATACCCAGCGCAATCATCGGAGTGATCACGGGGCTGAGTGCCAACGCAATAGCGAAGGTCACGGCGGGCAGCCCCACCCACTGCAACAAGATACCCACGATCACCGAGCGGGGAGAGGTAAATACATCTTTGAACGTCTGGGTTTTGATTCCGAGCGCCACGCCGAACATCACAAATGCCAGAATGATATTGACAATCATCATTCCACCCTCGCCGAAATTGATCGACACACTGTTCAGCGACTCTAACTGTTCCTTCATTTCGAATAATTTTCAAACGGTCGCCTTTCCGACCGCAAAAGTGAATAATCATCGTGGTGCGCAGATAGGCTCAACGCACCCTTTTCGTGTCCAATCCGAACACTGTTTTTGCCCTTTTATACCAATATAAAAGAACAATATTCCACAAAATTATCATTTATTCGTTAGAAACTACTATAAATACCAATTTATATATATAAAATAAGTACAAACACTTACTGCCCGCACCACCCTTTCAACCAATTTTGTCCGTTCGTACCACTCCACTTGCTGAGTTGCAGCAATTTTTGCCCCGTGGGCGACCCCGTTTTCGTCGCCTTTCGCACCACTCCGCCACCCGACTGCACAAAAAATCGGGCTTGCACCCTCCCCCGTTTCGAGTTCAGATACAAGCCCTTCGAGCGGCACCGCACACGCCGCACTCCCAAAAAACTCACAACTCCACAATGTCGTACCACCGCCGATCGACCTCCCGCCAGAACGCCCGCCCCTCGGGCGTAGCCTCCCACTCGAATGCCTGGCTCACAAAGTAGGCCTCCTCGCCCACCGACCACAACTCCTCGTCGAGCGCCGTGCAGTCGTTGTAGAGGTAGAAGGCACGGTCGAATGCCACCTCGCAACCCTGCTCACGCAAGAAGGCCCGAAATTGTTGGTAGCGCGACATCGTTTGCCTTGATTTCCGTTTGTCCCTTTTTGATTGTTTACCCCTAATTTTCGAGCTGCGACAAGTAGCCCTCGATGAACGCCAACGCCCGGGTATGTTTCTCGACGTAACGCAGGTGGTTGCCCTCGCGTCCGCGTGCCAAGTTGTGACGTAAGTCGTTCATCTTGACGTTGATAGCCGTTTGATTTCCCGATCGGCAAATGCGCTCGATATACTCCTCGTAGGGCGTCTGCTTGTCGTGCGTCAGCAGTCGCAACGCCTCGATCACCTCCGCCGTAAAACCCTCAGCCTCGATGTCGTCGAAATCGTAGTCGGTATCCTCGACCACATCGTGCAGAAAACCGACAATGCGCTCAGCGTCGTTGCGCCCCATCATACCAACAGCCAGCGGGTGCAGAATGGTCGGATTGCCGTCCAGATCGTAGTCCGCAGCGTGTGCCTTCGACGCCAATTCGATCGCCTTGTCGATGTCCGAACGCAGGTCGTAATCCTCGTTGCGCACCGCCCGAGGCAGGTAGAACGACTTGTTGCGACCGATGTAGTCGCGCCACATAAGCTCCAAGTGCTCAGCCGTTTGACGTTCGAGCAACACGCCCGAATGACCGTGTACCCAATCCACGTCGGGCAGTTCCTCGGTCAGCTCCTCAATCGAGATAATATCGGCACGCTCGGGGTGGAACACAGCCTCAAACTCCATCTGCATATAGTAGACCTCACGCCCCTTGCCCGTCCAATCTTCACCCTTGAACGGCTCGGAGGTGAACCTACCTGCGGCAAACACACCCGTGTTCCCCTCCCCGACACGCACCATAAAAAATCGATCACCACGTCGCGCCTGCTGCCACTCGTGCACACTCCAATCGAAATCACAATCCCACAGCCCGCGAGCCCACGCGTCCATATCCTCGTCCAAACGTCCCATCGTGTAGGACGAAATCGCAGGATTCCACCTCAGCAAGAAGGTGTTATGAGCATAGTCGCAACGTCGATTGATCGACAATTTAATCTCCATTTCCATTGTTTTGTGTATTATTTTTCTCGTTTTTCACACTATTCGGGGACAAAGGTATCGGCCGTTTTTGACAATTAGTGTCAAAATGCGTTTCTGCGCGAATAATTTTCGCCCGCCCAACTCCTGAGCGCAAAAAATCCCCGCAACCACTCTCTTGTTGCGGGGACAAAATTACGGGTCGATTTTGACAATTACTGTCAAACCTCGTCCAACTCTCAAATATTTTTATCGGTTAAAACTTCGCACGGATACGTTCAGCCGCGCCACGCACATACTCCTCGAATTCGGGCGTCAGAATGCGGATATCCTCCGCAAGTCCCAACACAAAACGACCCACTCCGACATAGTCGCACACCATCGTATCGAGCAGCCAATGCGCCTCGTCGATCTGCGTCAAATCGCGCACCGCCAGCGGATACTCCTCAACGAGCAGATTGTGCGCCATCACCCCCAATTCGAGCTGCACGCGCGACTGCTCAAAGCCCGAAATGCGGAAAATATCGATGTAACCCTCGTGGTGCAGCTCGCCAAATTGCCACCTCTCAGCCAGCACCTCGACCGAGCCGATTCGCGCCGTATTGAAGAGCTTATTCAGTCCCGACTCAGGCTCGTAGCACCACACCTGCACGTAGTTGGTCGTGAAGCCGAACGGCTCAACCAACCGATCCCTCACCACGCCCGTATGCGACGAGGCATAACTCCTCAATATCACCTGTTTACGCTCGGTAATAGCCTCAACCAAATGGTTGACATTGATGGCATTTCGACCCTCGACAACACACTCCGCCAGCGCCGTACAGTTGTAGACCGAGGTCAATTTTCGACGCAGATTTTGTTTGAGCAGATTGGTATTGTCGAGCCCTTCGATGAGCTGATTTACGATGTGCGCCTCCTCGTCGGTGAAGTGAATGAGCTGCGAAATCTCCTTGAAATAGCGACTCTCACGACCGAGCTTATAGACGCCGCCCGCCTTGCGCTGAACGACAAAACCGGCATTGCGAAAGGTCTCGATATAGCGGTAGATGGAGCGATAGGAGGTACCCAGGCGCTCGGCCATTTCGTCGATGGTGTAGTTGTTGTTTGCGGTCATCATCTTCATCAGTCGCAACACGCGCTCGATCTTCGGCTGGTCCATAGCAGTGAGGTGTAAATGGGGTTAATCACCCACAAAGTTAATGAAAATCTCCACCTCGCCACCCTTCTCAGCCGAAAAAACGCCCACGTTCGCCCGAAAAAATTTCACCCTTCTCGTTTTTGACATACGTTTGTCAAACGTCGCAGTGCTTAAACGCAGCGCAGCGCCGACATTCCAAGACGATTTTGCGAGCAAGACCTTCGCGCTCATTTCCCCGATCCGCCCAAATACCGCACGAAAACCGACAAACTTTTTGCAAAAAGTGCATAGAGTCAGACTTGTTTGTAAAAAAATCATTACCTTTGTTCTATAAAGTCACCATTTCTAAATCCTCGATATGAGTACTAAAAATAAAACCACTGAGAGTGGTTCCACTTTTTGGGCTGCATACAAGTCCGAATTCAAGGTGGCGGTTATTGTGACAATCATCACAACAATCTTCGCTTTGGCAGGTGGAAACTTTATTATGGGGTTGTTCTCTCCGATTTCGGGCAATAGCGACTTCCAATTTTCGGATCTCTATTGCAAGGTTGCAAACAAATTGGAGGATAATCCCAACAGTCGCAACATCACCATCATTGCCACCGACTCGCTCATCGAGCGTGAGCACTTGGCCGAAGCGATTGATTTCATTGGTCAGTTTGGTCCGAAAGTTCTGGGTATCGACATTCATTTCGCACAACCGCAGGATAGCCTGAGCGACCTGATGTTGATCTCGGCACTGAGCAGCTGCAATTGCAATCTGGTCTTCCCCAACCCGCTCTACCAAGACGAATTCGGACATATACAAGAGGATCAGAAAACTTTCCTTAGCCCATTCCTGTCGAACGCTTCGTACGGCGCTACAAACTATACGATCAACTCGAATTGGGGTCCTACGCGCAAATTCGAAACCTCGTTCGATGGTGAGTTCGAGGCATTTCCGTCGTTTGCGTCGGAGATAGCACGCATAGTCAACGAGGATCAGCACTACGCCCTGCTGGCCCGCAACGTGAAGTATGAGCGCAAATGGGAGTATATCAACTACATCGTTTCGCAGGGTTTCGACACACGTGTACTGACATTGCAGGACATCAGCGACCCCGACAAATATGCCGACTATGAGCACCTGATCAAGAATCGCATTGTGTTGCTCGGCGACATCTACAACCCCAACGATATGCACACCACGCCGTACGACAAAGCGGTGGCAGGTATCTACATACACGCGCACGCGCTGGATACGATTCTTCAAGGTGCATACTACCAAGAGATTCCCAAAGCGCTGCTGTACGTCATTTCGATAATCTGCTGTCTGCTCTTCACCTCGTTCTCGCTCGCGTTGAAGGAGTCGCACAAAGAGGTAAGCGGTCTGGTAATCCGTATCACGCAGGCAGTTTTGATGCTTTTGATCTACTGGATCGGCTGCGAACTCTATCTGCAACAGATCTATTTCGACCCCGTCGTGCTGATCCTGATGATCGTTGCCATTCCGTTCACGACAGATATCTATCAAGGAGCAAAGGGTTTATATCACAACATAATCAGAGAATTAAAGAAAAGGTTAAAGGAGAATTAAAAAAACAAGTAATACTATGAAAAGCTACATTACACTATTAATTACACTCTTGTTCTCGGCGAGCGTTTGCGCTCAATCGACAGGCGCAGCCTACAAGATCAAGAACATCTCGGGTGGCGCCACGCTGATGGTAGGCAAAACGGAGAAGCATTTGCAGATTGGCGACGTACTGCGTCTTTCGGACCACATCAAGTTGCAGAGTGGCAGCAAGATCACCATTATGCAGATCGAACGACCGAACAAGGTTTTCAGCTATGCCGATAGCGACGTCAAATCGGTCTATCACATCATTCTCGATTCGAGCGACAAGAGCAACAGCACCTTCCGCGAAATGTGCTCAACCGTAGTAAGCCACAACAAAAAGGAGACAAAGAGTATCATCTCTCGCCCGTTGCAGGTTGAGCGTGGTCAAGATGAGGTGAACAACGCCTACGATGCGCTGGTCTATTCGGCAATTAAAAAGTCGATTAAGGATCTGCTGAGCAACTCGCTCTCGAAGGATCGTGCCGATGTCGAGATCTCGCGCACGGCGGTGGTTGACGACGAGTTCTCGTTCATTCTCCGCAAGAAGAGCGCAACGGCACAGTATATCAACATTCTCTATGTCGATACTCAGGGCAACTACGACTTTTGCTTCGATGACAATATTCTGATCGACGGCAAACTGAAAAAGGATTGCGATATGCAATTCAAATTCGACGCGTCGAGCAGCAGTCTTACCTTTATGGTTATCGCCACCTCGCAGAACTTTGACGTCGAGAACGTCCGAAAGTCGATTAGCGCCGAGGAGGCTGCATCATTCATAATCATTGATCAAGAGAACATTATCGTCACACTCGAAAGATAGCATTCGTATGAAACGTGTTGTTAGGGCTATTCTCATTTCGGTTTTGATCTTTGGACAGTGCGAGTTGGGCTTTGCGCAGGAGATGTCGATCAAAGATCAGATTAGCATTCACGCTTTCCAATATAACCAGGCAATCATAGCCCATAACTACTCTAAGGCCATCGAGCACCAATTTGCAATCGCAATGCTCCACGCTCAGGACTATGGCGAGGACCATATTAAATATGCGATCGAGTTGGGCAAACTCGCTCGACTCTATTCCCATATCGGCGATATCGAACAAGCTCGCGAATACAATCGTCAAGCGATCGGCATAATGGAGGCAGGCGGTCATCAGAAGGAGAAGAATTATATCACGATGATCGAGGATATGGCGAGCTGGTGCATTCAGGTTGGCGATAACGCTGGCGCTGAGCACTATACGCTCGTGGCCGAGAAACTCGAAAAGGAGTCAGGTGTGGCTGAAAAGAGCCCGGTACGTCTGTTCAATCAGGGCAGATTGCTTTTGAACAACAAGGATTACAAAGGAGCTCTGGCGAAATTCGAAGAGGCAAAAAAACACTCCACTCCCGGCTCGACGCAATATGCCACGATCATCGGCACAATCGGCGACGTTTATGGCGCTATGGGCGATTCGGACACTGCCCTCCAACACTACACCGAGGCTACCGATATGTTGTTCGAGCAGGAGGATCCCAGCCTTCTCGAATATAAGAACTATGCGACGCTGCTGCATAATATCGGCGTTGAGTACCTCAATATGAGCCAATACCAATTGGCATACGAGTGCTTCCTCCGCACAAAGAATGTGCAGCAGGAGTTTATGGGCAACGAGCACCCCGACTATACCCGATCGCTGCACGGTCTTATACAGGTGGCTCGTCCGCTTGGCGTAAATTACACAGACTATGCATTCGAGCTCTACAATAATTGTAAGAACGAAATCCGCAAGAACTTCCGCTTCCTGACCGAGAAGGCACGCGAGCAGAATATCCACAACATCTACGACGACTACTTCAATACGCTTTACGCGGCAGCTCTGTACAAGACAAGAGTGCATATGCCCGATATGGCGAAGCTGTTGTACAACACCGCTCTATTGTCGAAGGGTCTGTTGCTGAGTACCTCAATCGAGTTCAAGCAGATGATCGAGGAGACCGAGGACCCGCTGATGTTGGAGAAGTACAACGATCTGCGTAGCGTTCAACGACAGATCGATGCCGAAAAACAGAAACCTATTAGCGAGCGTAGCCAACACCTCGCCTACCTCGAACAGCAGGCTCAACAGCTTGAAACCGAATTGATGCGCGACGTCAAGGCCATCGGCGACTACACCAGCAACCTCGACCTCACGTGGGAGGATATCGCTCAGTCGCCATATTTAGGTGCAAACGACGTAGCAGTCGAATTTGTAAATACCAGCAACGGCGCTCGCGACTATGCAATTGCCGTTCTGCGAAAAGGCTGGCCCGCACCCAAAGTCTTTCCTATCGGCCGCGAACTCGATCTGATCTCGATGATCGGCTCGTCAGAGAACCCCACAGGAGATTTAGACGTGGTTCAGAATGGAATCTACAACGACAACCGCCTCTACGAGAAGATTTGGGAGCCTATCAAAGATTATATCCACGAAGGCGACCGAATCTATTTTGCACCTTCGGGTCTGCTGCACTCGGTGGCATTGGAGTACCTGCCCGTCAACAAGAAGGGCACGGTGCGTATGTGCGACATCTACCAGATGTTCCGTTGTTCGTCAACCCGCCGTATTGCATTTGACACCTTCCAGTCGGGCGTACCCGTTGCACACCTCTATGGCGACATCAACTACCAATTGAACGAGATGGATATGCAGTTCCATCAGGACAATATCACCCGTGCAAATCAACTTCGTGGCAACGATGCCTCTACCGAAGCCTCTACGACCAGAGGTCTGAGAAGTATCAGCCGCCCGTCGAATACCTATTGGTCACACCTCGAAGGTAGCCGCAAGGAGATTGAGGAGATTGAACCACTGCTTAAATCAGCTCGCTCTATTAATCTTTCGGTGGTAACTCACACCAAGTCGGCAGCAGTTGAAGGTAGCATTAAGGCACTTTCGGGCAAGCGTAGCAAGATTATTCACATCGCAACGCACGGCTACTATAACAACCAATCCGACGCCAATAACAAGGAGCACTCAAATTCGCTCACGCGTTCGGCACTGATCTTTGCAGGCGCAAGCAACGACAAACTCTATGAGGGTATGGACGATGGATATTTGACAGCCGAGGAGATCTCGTTGCTCGACCTGCGTGGCACCGACCTCGTCGTACTGTCGGCGTGCCAGTCGGGACAGGGTAAGGCTATTGGTGCCGAGGGTCTTGATGGCTTGCAGCGTGCATTCAAAAAGGCAGGTGTCAAGACGCTGATTGTGAGCCTTTGGGACGTTAATGATACTGTAACACAGAAGATTATGGTTTCGTTCTACAAGTATTATTCCGAGGGTTATAATTGGCGCAAATCGTTTGAGCTCGCCCTGGACGACATTCGCCGCAACCGCGAATATAAGGCTCCGAAATATTGGGCACCCTTCGTAATGATCGACTAACGCAATCGCAACACATCACAAAAAAGAAGCGGCTACGAATTGTTCGTAGCCGCTTTTGGTTTGGGTGGGAATGCGCCTTTCACTACTCGTCTACTCCCAACCTGTCAGCGCCGCAAATTGCTCGATCACAATCTTGGCCATCTTCTCCTGACCGTAGCGATTGGGGTGTCCCGACGCACCAAGATCGGTCGTATCGTTATAGACATCTTTCGAGATATCGGCCATCGCCGTATTCGGAATCGTCGCAACCATCTCCTTCACGCACTCAACCGCAAAGGGCGAATGTACCACGCACAGCACGGGTAGCTCCGCACCCCAAGCCTCGCGCAGACGCTCGATCAGCGCTCGGTAGCCCGCAACATACTGCTCCTCGGTGGGTCGGGGCATCGTGCTGAAATCGTTAGTACCCAGCGTGATAACTATTGCGTCGGGGCGATAGGGACTCTTCTCGAAATCCCAATCACAGGAAAAATCCTCGTCGTAGAGGCGGAATGCACGCGCGCTCATCGTGAGGTCGTGATCCGACACCTGCAACGAATCGCCATAGTTGCGCACCAGACCGCGTCCCGAGTGCGAGATCAATGTATAATCGGCGTCGAAACGCTCGGCCGTCAGTGCTGCGTATGTATAGCGGCAGTTCTCGGTTTCGGGCAGGAAGGGATCGGTACCCGAATTGCTCTCGGTGCCATAGCCGCAAGTGAGCGAATCGCCATAGAACTCGATGTGGCGGGCGCGTTTCAACTCGTCGGTCGAGAGCAGACGTCCGTCGGTCGTAATCGTATGCAGCGTAATGCGTCCCTGCTCGGCCTCGGTCGCCTTCTGGATACGCACCACGTGCTCGCCCTTAGCCTCGGGGTTATCAAAAAGCACAAGCGTCGTGTGCTCGCCCTCGGAGGTCAGTTTGGGTTGTTCCTCGCCATCGATCCACACATTGAGGTAGTTACGTTTCGTGTCGCTCAGCTCGATAGCCAAGTACGAACCACGAAAACGGATATCGACATAGACACCGCTCCAATCGAACGAGATCGAGCCATCGTCGTGCGTCAGGGTACGTCCCACCACGCGGGCGGGCGAATCAGCCACAGAGGTGGTCTTCTGCCCACCGCAGCTGCCAAGCAGCGAACACATCAAAGTCAAAATCAGCAGTCGTTTCATTAGATAAACTCTCCATTAATAGTTACACCCTTAGCAAACGGGTTCAGCACCTTATCGATCACCACAGCACACTCCAAACGGGTTGCATCGCGCTGAGGATCAAAGTTTTCCAAACCCCACTCAGTCCACTGCTCAGCCGTTACCGAGCCGTGGTCAATGATATCCTGCACCGTTACATTGCGCTGCTCGGCAATGTGCGGAATCTCGGCATCGAACGAGTGCAGACCGCGCGAAAGCTCGTCCATCGAGATCGCTTCGTTAATACGGAACCAGCTCTGGTTCTCCCAGCCGACGGTCATACCCACACCCTCGATAATACCCGTAACGCCCACACGCTGGATAGCTCCAAAGTGGGGATCGGTCGCAGGCAGATCGAGGAACGGCAACAGATAGCCACCACCAGCCAGCACCTCGCGCTGCACCTCACGCACCGACACCTCGCGCGGCTCGATGCCCTGCTTCACTGCCAGCGCAGCCACGATACCCGCAGCCTCACCAATCTGCATCACAACAGGTTGCAAACGAGTCGAGCCATTGACGATGTTGCTCACCGAGATCGACTTCTCGGCTACGATCAGCCCATCGACCTCCTTAGGCAGCAGCACGCCCATCGGCAGACCATACGACGGAATCGAATGGAAATAGAGATTGGGCAGTGCCTCCCAACCCGTATATCGCGTATGGTGCTGATCGACCGGATAGTCGCCCACAGCGATAGCCGTACGGTAGAGCGTAAAGTCGTAAGGATCAGTGATATGATTCAACTTGAAACGCACCTCGCCCACCGTACGACGCGACTCGCGGTGGTAGGGCATCAGGGGCATCAGGTCCTCGGTCGGGAACTCGTCATCGGCCAGATAGAGCGTATTCAGACCCAGATCGTGCTGAATGAAATAGAGGAAATTGCGCGTATGAGCCTTTGCCTTTGCCACCGCCTCGGCACGCTCCTCGTCGTTCATTTCGATCATATTGACGTAATAGTCGTTACCCTCAATGGGCCAATTAATCATAATTTTACCATTGGGCAGGCGACCGTAAGTCATCATCATCTGCTTCGACCATAGGCGGTTAGCCTCCTTCGGGGTGCGGCAGATCTCGTTCTCGCAAGCGCACGCAAACAGCGTCGAGTCGTAGTCGGCAGGACGCTCGATGGTCATATCGCGACCATAATCCTTCAAGATCATCACCATCGTCAGATCCTGAATAATGCCGTTCGCCTCCTCGGGCGCGATATCCTCGCCCGTTACGTGGCGGCTCTCCATACCGATATCGTACTTCACGCCCAACTGCGCTGCCACATCACCCAACTCGGTGCCGTCGATAAGCACCTTGCACTCAACCGTTTGGCGACCCTCAGCGCCTTCGAGCGTCAGCGTCCAGCCCTCGTCGGTACGCTCGATCGAGGTTGCTCGCGTTTCGAACTTAACGGTCAGCGCCTCCTCGTTGTCGGCCATTGCGCGGAAAATTCGCGCACCGACACTCGGCTCAAACAGCAGATTGCTCACCCAACCCGTTTTGAGCGACTGAGCACCGCCATAGTGCGCTTCGAGCGAGTCGCGCAACTCGCCCCACATACCGCCACGCAGACGATAGTTACCATCTGTTGCGCTCACACCTGCCGAGGTGAGCATACCGCCCAGCCACGGACCCTGCTCGACGATGAGCGTCTGTGCGCCCAAACGTGCCGCACGGATACCTGCCGTAGTGCCACTCACGCCACCGCCAATGACCACTACGTCATACGTTTCGCCGCCACAAGCGGTCAAGAACGCCGCAACCACAATGGCTACGGCGTAGTTCAAAATACGTTTCATCACGTCTTTATTTCAAGGTTATAGTTTGCGTATAGACTCTTCCAAAACGATCCGTAGCCGTTACCTCTGCCACTCGCGCACCTGCGGGAATTGCCACTCGATAGAAGTGATCTGCGGGCGTGGGATAGACATAGGGGTGATCCAGCTTCTCGCGGTCGGCATACATCACCTGCGCTGCGGGGTCATAGGCCGTGAAGCTCTCCATCTTCTGCGCCTTGCCGCCATCGAATCGTGCCTCGATCGACCACTTCTCATCGGCTGCCCAAACATTTGCCACCAATTGACCCGCAAATTGCGGATACTGCTCACCAAAGTAGATGGTCATCTGGTGCTCGGGCGCATAGTCGGTCGACTTGTAGTACCAATTCACCTTGTCGCCATCGACCTCAAAGACACCATAACCGCGCGGCGTACCGTCGGTGCAGAGCTGACCCTGCCACCACGCACCACTCAGCGCGGGGATCACGTGCTCGTACAGGCGATCGGTAATCTGCTGATTGTAGGTGGTATGGGTATGTCCCGACAGAATATGCGCATTGTACGGAGCCAGCATACGGTGCAACTGCGGAGCATTGGTCATCACGTTTGCAATCGTGCTATAACTGAACTGCTTACGATCCTTCTCCTCGCAGGTCGAGGGGATATGCAGAATCACAAATACGGTCGCGCCTTCATCGACATAGCTGAGGTCCTTTTCGAGCCAAGCGAACTGACGCTCATCGAGATAGCCGATATAGAAGTAATCACGACCGATATAGAAATTGTCGTTCAGCACCACATAGTGCGCCTTACCCACATTGAACGAGTAGCACACCGGACCGAAGGTCTGCTCCCAAAGGCGGGTCGAGGTCTCGTGCGAACGGCTATACAGCGTCATATCGTGGTTGCCGGGGGTACTGAAAAAGTCCAGACCCGACGTTGCAGCCACCTCATTATAAGTGGGATAGAACGTATGATCGTACGAAATCACATCGCCACAGCAGATGCCGTGGAACGGAATATCGTAGCCCTCGACCGTGCGTCGAATGTCGGCCATACCCTCGCGGAGTGCAGGGAACTCCTTTTTATGCCAGATCTGCGGATCGGCAATCACCACAAAACCGTGGTGCGTGTCGTCCTGCGCCTTGCGCATAAGCGTAAAGTCGTAGCTCCTCTTGTCCTCCTCCTTCTGCTGCCAGAACTGCGGGACACTCTGCTTCGACGGCACGCTATAACCCGACGGAACGGTGATGTAAATCAGCCCGTTATCGTCTGCCGACACAAGCTCAAAACGACCCTTCGCGTCGGTCTGCGTAAAGTTCTCGCCATCGGTTACGACCACCGCTGCAACTCCCTCGCCATCGCACTTGACCGTACCTTTGAGGGTCTTGACACCCGTAGCCCACGCCATTGCGCACCACACGAGTGCGACCGAAAGCAACAATATACGTTTCATCGTCCCCCTCCTATTTCTCCATCTTCTGTTTCAACTCTTTGAGCAGGCACTCGCATTTGTACAGACCGCGAGGTACGTGGAAACAACCCTTCCATTTACCACCTTTGAGCGTCAGCAGCACCTCGCCACGACGATTCAGGTAGCCGAACCACTCGGGGTGCTCCTCATCGCGGAAGTGCGACCAAGTGTAGTCGTGCAACTTCTCGAACCAAGCCTTGCAACGCTCATCGCCCGTCAGCAGGTAGCCCTCCAACATTGCGATTGTCGATTCGATATGCACCCACCACAACTTCTGATCCCATTCGAGCTGCTGCGGAGGACAACCCTTGCGATCCATAAAGTAGAAGATACCGCCGTGCTCCTTATCCCAACCGAAATCGAGCGTGTTCAGACCGATCTCGACTGCCTTGCGAATCAGTTCCTCGTCGCCACGACGACGCGCCAGATCCATCACAAACCACATCGTTTCGAGCGTATGACCGGGGTTGATCAGTCGGCCGTCGAACGTATCGCTCAGCGTACCGTCGGCATTCATATGCTCAACAACCAGACCCAACTCAGGACGATAGAAGTCGTTCATCACATCGCCCAACGCCTTCTCGATCGACTCCTCAACCAACTGAGGCTCAATCAGGTGCTCGATTTCGAGCAGCAGATTGCAAAGGATCATCGACGGTGCCAACGCACGCATATCGCGCGAGCCTGCGTGAGCCTTGTTCCAACGAGCCTTGGGGTTATCCCAACGCTCCATAATGTGCTGGAACGTGCGACGTGTAGCCTCGGCATAGCGCCCCTCGCCCGTAGCTTTGTGCAGCTGCGCAAAGGCCATCGCTGCAAACGTGTACGAGAAGATGTTGTAGGGATCAACCAGCGGCTTACCGTCGCGCGTCAATGCAAAATACCAATTGTAATCGCCATCGTGGCCATAGCGGAGCATAAACTCAGCACCCTGACGGGCGCACTCCAACCACTCGGGACGCACACCCTCCTTGTTGCACATCATCGAGAAGAGCCAAACCTCACGACCCTGCAACCACATAAATTTATCGGTGTCGAAGACCGATCCGTCGCGGTCGAGGCAGGTGAAGTAGCCACCAAACTCCTTATCCTGCGAATGCTCCAACCAGAACGGCAACACGCGATTGTGCAGCTCGTCGTGGTATTGCTGGATCAAGGCATCTATGTTTTTCATCTTTATATCGTATTTTCTTTAATGTTAGTTATCAATTCGTTATGTTACGTTGTGTTGTGTCGTTCGCCCTACTTCTTATCTAAGAAATATTCGCAATAGCGGTCGAACAGATGGTGCGCCGAGGTGTAGCTCGACTGAGGCGAGAGGAAATGCGAAAACTCGAAGGTGATCGCCTTATCGTAACCCGCACGTGCCGCAGCTTCGAGCTTCATTCGCAGCTTCTCGAACTTGATGGGCAGGAATTTGATCGGCATATCGCGGTCGAAGGTCTCGGCATTGGTCCAGCACTCCAAACCGTAGCGATCGGCCAGACGCTTGTTCACCTCGAAGAAGGCGTCCAGCTCATCGTAGTCGATATGTCCATCTTGGAATGCCACAGCATCAACCGCACCCTGAATACCCGCAAAGATCTCGTCCCACTCACGCTCGTGGTCGGCCACCGACACGGCGTCCTCCTTCGACAGCGTCGACGATGCCGCCATAACCGCCTTCTTGCCGTCGATCCACGGCGAGATCAGCGTCGGCATACCGCCCGAAACCGCCTTACAATGCTCGCCCTGCTCGCGGAAAGCCTCGATCACACCCTTCGTGCGACGCGAAATCTCACCACTCAGGTACCAGCCGCCAAACGACTTATGGTGCTGACCGTAGTTCTCCCACACTTCGTCGATGACGTAACGGTTGTACTCGGTCTCCTTCGACATATCGCCCGTATCCCAATAGTGACCCGAGTCGTACAGACCGAAGTAGAACTTCATTCCGTGCTTGTCGGCCAAGCGCAGGAAGAGATCCAACAGGTCAGTCGAGGGCTTATAGCAACCCTTGCCAATCAGATATTTCGAGGGGTAGGTAATGAACTTGCGATACCCCGAGCGAATCATAATCACCGTATCAATGCCGATCGAGCGCATATGCTGAAAATCGGCGTCCCACTCCTTCTCGCCCCAATTCTGGTGCGGAATGTCGTGGCTGATCTCATCGAGAAATGTTCCAGTAATTTTCATTGTTTATATCTTAATTTTATCAAGATTTCCAAAAGTAGTTTTTGCGTGTGAAGGGGTAGGTCACCGCGATGACCAGCAGCGCAAAGAGCACTCCGCGACCAAACGACCACCACGGACCCATATTGGCTACCCTATCAATCACAACCGACAACGACGTGAGTGTCAGAATCGGCGTGAGCAGATAGCCCGAAGCGGTATAGGCGAACATCGGGTTTGCTCCGCACGCCTCCAAAGCACGCAAGCGAACACCGAAACGGATCTCCAACGCCAGCGCTGCCGTCAGCACGAACGAGGCCAATCCGCCCGTCACAAAGAAGTAGCTCACCGTTGCGTGGTCCTTCTTGATACCGCCCTCCATCGGCTCGGCCACAAGACCAATGATGAACAGCACCACACCCAACGCAAAGAGCGCTTTCAGTAGCGGTTGTTCCGTCGTGCGGAGATTCGCAAGCACCACGCCCACAACGGCGCAGAGTGCCAACGTAACGGCCACCGTCGTTGCCACCTCACGCACAAACAGACCCCACATCGTCACCACAATGATAGCCACGAGCAACACCACCAGCGTTGCCGTCAGCCACCCCGAACGACGATCCGAGGCACGTTCGCTCGTCACGCCCGTTTTGAGCGCACGATAGATCACATCGCCCGCCATTGTACCCGAAAGCACAAGGCAAAGATACTTCAAAAATTCGAAACGGAACAACCATACGGCAGGAGTTTGTTGCCACAACCATTGGCACCACGATCCATCGACCGACGAAGCCATTTTAAGCAGCGCCACACCACCGATAATCGCCACACGCACCAGAGTCGAGTTGCGCGTCGCCCACCACAGCAACGTTCCGAACAGCGCCATCGACGCCAAGATCAGAATGATCACATCGCTCCGATACAACGACACCTCGACCCCGAACAGTGGTTTGTAGAGCATTGTCACGCCGACGAGCAGAGCAAATCCGCACCAATTAAGGATCGCATTTTTACGTCGGTCGAGATTCGGCACACGAACAAACATCGCAAAGAACAACGCCCAAACGCCCAGCGTCACCAGCGAGGCCACCCACGGCTGGGTCGCCGAGAGCACTCCCATTCGGGTGTTACCCAGCACGATAGCGAACGACGCCAGCCACACAAAACGGTGCAGAGCGCTCACCGTAACCTCACGCACACCCTCGCCCTTCTGCTCGCGGCGGCGCAGAGCCAGCGGCATCGACGCACCCATCGAGAACAAGAAGAACGGGAAGACCAAATCGACCCACGTGATTCCCGCCACATCGGGATTGAAAACAAATGTCGGAGGCGGCACCTGCGCGTGGAACATAAAGGCAGGCAGCTCCGTATTCCAAAACATCTGCCCCGAGGCGACCATTCCGATAATCGCCAGCGCACGCAGAAGATCAATTGCCGCTACACGTTTCATCTGTTACTCGGTTATTTACGCAAATATTTCATCTTTTTGAGGTGATCGACCCAAATCACATAGGCCTCGGCGTGGAGATGGATTCCATCTTTGGTCAGTTCCTCACGCAGTTCGCCCTTCTCGTTGTGAAGCAACGACGCCAGATCGACCCACGTTGCCAACCCCTCGTCGCACATCGCTTTCAGTCGTTCATTGAGGGCGTGCGTCTGTGCCTGCTTGCCCTTTGCATAGGGATATGCCAGCACATCATTGTTGGGCGTGATGACACTTTGCAGATAGACCTCGCACGTGGGCACCGCCTCACGCACCATCTCCAACATCTTGCGGATATTGGCTGCAACCTCCTCGACGGGGCGGTTGCCCGAAAGGTCATTGACACCCGCCATCAAGAATATCTTGCGGGGCGCACTCTCCAAAATCTCGGGCAGACGAGCCAGCATTCCGCGAGTATTGTCACCACCGATACCGCGATTGACGATCCCCTTCTCTTTCGAGAGGAAGCTCCACCAACCCTGCTCGGTGATACTATCACCTAACCACACGATTGCGCCCGTCGGCATACCCGCCTTGCGGTGGGCAGCCAGACGGCAATCGTAGTAGTCGCCAAAACCCGATTGTGCCATCGTCGGGCACACGGCAACGAGCGCGAAGAGCGCAATGAGCCATCTTCTCATCGGATCTCGAACATTAGAAATTACAAGCTCTCCTTCACCTGATCGATACCAGCCTTAGCGTACTGCCAAGTGCCGGCCTTCTTCAAGTGGATCATATCGAAGAGGAAGTAACCGTTGCAAGCGTCGTAGCAAGCCTTCACCGAGTTGGTGATTGCCTCATACTCCTGTGCGTCGGTGTACTTATCATCGTAGTCCCAGTTACCAACGTCGGGACCACCGCAAACCAGCGGACACGCACCTGCGGTGTACTGCATAGCCAGCTGGCAGAAGCCCTGCATCGTCCACTCCGACGAGCCATAGACGTTGCCCGGCGATGCGTACGCACCGATCAACATATGATCCATCACATCGGCATAACCGAAGTTCTTATACTCCTTGGTTGCCCAGCGCGGGAACGATGCCGAGGTATCGTAGTTGGGGCTTGCCCAATTGACACCTACATCGTAGTAAGTGCTGTACCAACCACCTACATAGACACCAAACTTAACTGCGCCATTCACACCGTGAACAGCCTCCTCGGCCTTGGTCATAAAGTCGTGGATAGCCTTTGCACGGAACTCCAACCACTTCTTCAAGTGCTTGTGCTGGTAGGGCATATCGGCGTTGATCGTACCCGTGAAACCTGCGGGCAGAACGTCCTTATTGAAATCGACCTCCTCGCCAACATACTCCTCGAAGGCGTCCAACGTCGACTCCGAGCAGTCGCTCAACATCGAGTCAAAACGACCACGGTCCAAGATGATACCGTCCAGATCCTTGTATGCAGCCAAATCCTTCAACAGCGAGATGATATATGCCTGAACATCAGCGTTATGAGGATTGAAGAAGAATGTTGTCTCGTCCGAATCGAGCGTATTTACAAAACCAGCCTTGGTATTGAGAACGGTTGCCCACTCCTTCTTCGAAGCGTCGCGCAGCAGCACGCCCTGCTCACCCAGATTCGACTTGTTACCGCCAACCATCGTGTTGAAACCTGCGTGGATACGCAGACCCAACTCGTGACCAATCTCGATGAATGCACCGAGGTAGTCCCAATCGGCCGTGCGCTCATACTTTGCATAACCGTTCGAGCCCCAAGCACCGAGCCAAGCTACCTGCTGGCACTTGTCGGTCAAGAACAGAACGTCGCCATTGGTCGGACGAACATCGACAACAACGTCCGTGAAGCCCGTCTCCTTAGCCAGCGTCAGATCGCGGCGAATGTTCTCCTTGCTATTGGCGAAATCGGGGAAGTTCGCTGCTGCATCAACCCAAATGTACATCGGGTTGGTCTCGGGATCGCTGGGAGCTACGGGAGCTGCCGTTGTCACCATCTTGATAGCGCTCACAGCCACGCGGTCGCCCTTGCGAACAGCCGCATAGACATTGTACGAGGTCTCATCGAACAGACCCTCAGCGCGATACTTCTCGCTCTTTGCAGCGTCAACTGCCGTACCGCGAGCGATTACCTCACCTGCGGTGAGCTGCTTATCGTCCTCGTCGGTCTCGATGCAGTAGAACGAGCACACCTCAGCATTCGTAGGAGTGATCGTGAACTCCAAAGCGTTGTGTTCAGCTGCTACGGGTTCGATCTTCACCGCAGGCATTGGCTCAACGTCGGGGCGTGCGGGATAATCGTACACCAAATCCTTATCTTCGGTACAAGCAGCCAGTGCGGCTACCAGACCAATACATAACAGAAATTTTTTCATTGTTTCTCTACATTTTGCGTTTAATTTGCACCCATAGCCCCGATCAAAGGGCTATGGGTTTTGGCTGGTTTACTGGGCGATACAGTCGAACTGTACACAACCCACATAACCGTTGCAGAACATAAAGTATGCATACATAAAGTAACCGTCCTTAGTTACGTGCAGCTTCACGTCCTGAATAGCATTGCCATTCGTGCCGTCGTTAGCGCGACCACCGTAGATACCGTAGCCACCCTCACCACGATCCAAATCGTAAACTACGCAGTCGGGATCGAGCGAAGCGTCCAACTCCAACGAGCCTGAGAAGGTCTGAGGATACTTAGCCTCCATAACCCACATACCGCCGGCTACACCCCACGTGAAGAAGGTCTCCATCGTAGCAGCAACGTAATTCAGACCGTTGAACGAAACAGCGTCAATAGCCTTCATACCCTCGTTACCGGTCAGCGTACCCTGAACATAGTTCAATGCGGTGTTGGTTGCGCCATCGACCCAAGTCAGCTTGTTCATCGAGTAACCCACTGCCAGGAAGTCCGAATTAGCCTCGGTACCCATACGGATTGCGTCACCGTTGGTCCAACCGCCTACGCCCGAGATCTGGCACCAGTAAGGCTGCATCGAAACCGTCTGACCACCCTTAACGGTCCAAGTCAGCGTCGAGGTCGAGCCTGTCGAGGTCCAACCGCAGTATGCAGCCTGTACCGTTGCGTCGCCATAGACGTCACCCCATACCGAGATGTGGTCGCCATAGACGTCGGTGGTTGCGTACTCGATAAACAGCTCGGGAGTCGAGTTGATATCGCGCATACGCCATACGCGGAATACACCACCATCATCGGGAACGCGGTTATTGATTACGATATGACCCTTGTGGTCCGAAGTCATATAGTAGCTCGACGTTGCACCCTTGATCGAGCCAAGATCCATAGTACCAATGGTGGTACCCTTCTTGGCATCGAGCACGATAGGATCCTCGCCACGAGTATTCAGAACAACGTAATCGTCCGTAACGGCGATACCCGTCGTCATATCGAGTTTAGCTACGCCCGCAGCCGACAGCTTGGTCGTCCAGAGCAACTTGCCGCTCTCGGGACGGATACCCTCCTCGACACGTGCAGGCTCGGTCTGCTGCAAGGTCCACTCACGATGCGTTACACCGTCCTGAGCGATCACCGTAAACTTCTTAGGCTCATCGGGCGAGCACCAGAACGCCGTAGTAGCGGGATCGGGAACGATCTTTGCGTGGGGCGAAACCACAACCTCAGCAAAGACATTCTTCAACTGCTCGAAGTAGATGAGCGAAGCGGTTGCGCTCGACTTGTCGATCACAGCCGTCAGACCCAGCGACGGAATTGCGAAGCTCTCGATATCGCACGCCGAGCTCTTAGCCAGCGCAGCCTTGATCGTCCACTCGCTCTGCTCCTTCTTCTGGTCGGTCAGCGTTACCTTATAGGTCTGCGTGAGGTCGATAGTTGTGAGTTTAGGCTCCAACGTCGCATTGTCGTCGAGGTTGAACTGCACCCAAACCTTCTTATAATCTTCCAACTTCTGAACGTTGTCCGACTCAACGGGCAGCGTATAGGGAACTTGGATAGTAATCACTCGCTTCTCGTAATCGATCTTACTCGTGAAGCCCGTAGCATCAGCCGTATGATAGCCGTCCCAAGTGGGATAGACCGTCAGATTGTTGATACCCTTGTTGGCCTCAGCCGGCACGAGAACTTCCGGCTCTTGACACGCCGCGAACGAAAGCACGACGGCCAATAATGTCCAAAATATACTCTTTTTCATAGTCGTCGCTTATTAGAAATTCCACTCGGGGAACTGTTGAATTGCCTTGTTGTTACGCAGCTCAGCATCGGGAATCGGCAGACGATACATACGATTGAGGAACTTACGATCCTGACCGTCGGCATCGACATACTGATAACGGTAGCCCGAACCCTCCTTGGTGATCTTCATACCGTGTACGCGGTAGCCCGTGTAAGCCTTCTCCGAGAGCTTCCAGCGGCGCATATCCCACCACAGATGACCCTCGTAAGCCAACTCGATCTTACGCTCGTGAACGAGTGCCTCGAAAACGGCATCACCCGTCAGCGACAGATCGGTAGGCAGACCAACGCGATCACGTACCTGAGCAATGTAGCCCATTGCAGCAGCGTCGTTACCCAACTTATACTCAGCCTCGGCCAAGTTCAGCAGCACCTCAGCCAGACGGATCTCAACCCAAGTCGAGGTCGAAGCCACGTTGGTCAGGTCGTTGTTTGCCTCCTGACGGAACTTACGCATATAGTAACCCGTTACGGTCTTGCCGTAGGGATAAGGCTCAACGCCATAATCAACGTAGGTACCGTACTGACCATCAACGCAGCACTCCAACTCAATGCCCTTCCACATTGCGCCGTTGTAGAGAATCGTAGCGGCGAAACGGGGTTCGAGCTGCTCGTAGGGAGGATATTCGTTCGTACCCTCAACCGAGTGCCACTTGGTCCAATCGACCTTCGAGCCGTCCTTAGCCTCGTAGCTCTCGACCATCTCCTGAGTAGGACCAGCACCGCCGGCGGTGGTGTACTCGTGATACATACACATATAGCGATCCCAATAGTGGTTAGGACCTGTTACGAGGTAGTTGAACTCCAAGATCGACTCCTTGTTGCCACCAGCAGTTGCAGCCTCGTAGGTGGGAGCAAGCTGATAACCCAACTCCAAAACCTTCTCACCTGCTGCCTTAGCGTCGTCCCAACGCTCAGCGTAGAGCATTGCACGCGACAGAAGTGCGTATGCTGCACCCTTCGTTACGCGACCCGTGTTCTGAGCATTCCACTCTTCGGGCAGATTCTCGGCTGCATACATCAACTCGTCGTAGATAAACTGCCAAGTATCTTTTGCAGGGGTCAGCGGAGTATCCTTAACGGTCTCGGCCAAAGTCTTGAAGATGATGACCTCGCCACCGTGGCGCTTAGCCAGCTGGAAGTAGAGGAATGCGCGGAAGAAACGTGCCTGAGCCTCATAGAGGGTATTGACCTCGTCCGAGTAGGTCGAGTAGTTCTCCATTGCTGCCAAGAACTCATTGACGCGACGAATGCGGGTATAGGTGTTGGTCCAGCAATCGAGCATACTACCGTTGCTCGACATCGTTTCGGGAGTAAATACATAGTGGTTCGAATCACCTGCGCGGTTACCCAGAATCGGGCTACCATACTTGAACGTTTCGGTCAGACCCTCGGTCAGGTTGCCCTGGAACTGCTGATCACCAAACTGTCCATAGATTGCGATATATTCGTAGAAATTATTGACATACAAATCGGTTGCTGCCTGCGACTCCCACGCTGCCTTATCCGACACACGATCGGGAGGGGTGAGCTCCAACCAGTCGTTACAACTCATCAATCCGAGAGCTGCGAACGATACGAGCAGACTAAAAATTCTCTTTTTCATAGTTTTCATAGTTTTCGGATTAGAGTGTAATGTTCAAACCAACCGACATCACGCGCTGCTGCGGGTAGTAACCGTTGTTAACACTCGGCAGCTCGGGGTCGATGTTATACTTAGTCAAGTGGCTCAGAGTAAGGAGGTTCGAACCCTCAACATAGATACGCAAGTTCTTGATACCGATCTTGTTCATCCACTTCGAGGGGAACGTGTAACCCAACTGAGCGGTCTTCAAGCGCAGGTAGTCACCCGGACGATACCAATGGGTCGACGAGTGAGCATTGTGCGAACTCGAAGCCAACGACAGACGCGGGAAGTATGCGTCGGGGTTCTCGGGAGTCCACGAGTTGAGTACCAAGTAGAGAGGCGTATTACCATCGTGGTAGAAGGGCTTGGTCATCGACGTATTGTCCATAATACCACCATCATAAACACCCGTCAGTGCGATGGTCGAACCGATTGCGCCCTGTAACAAGAAGTTCAGATCAAGACCCTTCCAAGCCAAGTTGAACGCCAAACCTCCCGTAAATTTGGGATAGACACTCGTACCTACATAACCACGGTCCTGCTCATACGAGATCTTACCATCACCATTGCGGTCAATGTACTTGATATCACCCACGCGAACGGGCTTACCAACCATCGTAGGCGAGTTCTCAACATCTGCCTGATCCTTATACAGACCGTCAGCAATGAAACCGATCACCGAACCAACCTCCTTACCGGTCAGCTTCTGGTAGTCGGGAGCGTTAGCTGCATCGCCTGCATAGAGCAACCAACGACGCTTAGCGTACGAACCCATCAACTTGATACCGTACGAGAAGTCGCCACTGCGGCTGCGATAGTTGTGCGACAAGGTCAGATCGAAACCGCGAACGTCCTGCTTGTTCTTGTTCTCCCAAGCGGGGAAGTAATCACCAACCGAGGGAGGATACGAACCCGATGCGCTCGACAACATATCATATTTATAGGTGTAGAATACGTCAGCCTCAACACCGAGCAGACCACCCCAGAACGTTGCATCGACACCGATGTTGTAGTTCAAGTTCTTCTCCCACGAGATGTTGGGGTTAGCCACCGACGAGGTGTAGATGCTCTGCTGACCCTGACCGCCGATTACCACCGAGTTACCGTCCGAAATATCCATCGAGCTCAGATACTGGAATGCGCTGACTGCCGAAGTACCGGTCAGACCGACACCGGCACGCAATTTCAGGTTATCAACCCAATCAGCACCAAACCAACGCTCCTCCGAGATACGCCAACCTGCCGACGCTGCGGGGAAGAAGCCCCAGCGCGAGCCGTTCATACCCGAGAACAGATAGGTACCGTCGTAACGACCCGAAAGCTCCAAGTAGAAACGATCGGCGTAGTCGTAGTTGATACGAGCCACGAAACCAACCTGACGCGAGTGCGAGCTCATACCACCAACGGCGCGCTTGTCGCTCGACTGGTCACCGAAGTTCAACTCAGGCAGATTCTCGAACAACAGATCGTAGGTACGACCGTAGTGGTTGTTGCTGCGGTGGTCGCGGGTCTCCATCAGCACCAGAGCTGCGATACGGTGATCCTGGCAGAAGGTCTTGTCGTACGACAACGAGCTCTGAGTGATACCGTAGTAGGTGTAGTACGAAGCCTCCTGCAACGAGTTCTCCGAGCCCAGACCCGAATAGGTTTGGCTCACCGAGTAGTTGATCTTGTTGATGTAGCCATTCTCATCATACGAGAAGCTACCCAACGCCATCTCGTACGGAGTCGAGAACGACTTGGTGTGCTGGAAGGTCATATCGTACGAAGCGAAGAACTTAGCCGACAGGCCCTTAACCCAAGGCACGTCCCAACGCAACGAGATATTGGGCTGAATGAATGTAGCGCGGCTCTTATACTTACCCGACTCCAAATATGCAGCTACGGGGTTAACCGTTGCCGAAGCGGTTGCGGTTGCGGTGTGATACTCAACGCCGTCGATCATAACCTTCTCGGGCACGTAGGGGTGAACACGCATAGCCTGCTGCGCTACGTTGTTCCAAGCCGAAGGATCAGCCGAGTAGGTCGGCTGGTCGTGATCCTGAATACGACCTGCAACACCCACGTCGAGGGTCAAGCTCTTGGCGATCTTAGCCGAGAGGTTCACACGTGCGTTATAGCGACGGAAGTTGAAGTTCTCAACGTTACCCTTCTGGTCGAACAGACCCACCGAAGTAAAGTAGTTGATACGGTCGTTACCACCATTAGCCGATACCGTGTGCGACATATTCGAACCTACGCCGAACACCTTGTCGTACCAATTGGTGTTGCCCCAACCGTCCTCGCCTGCCAACATCTTCTGCACGATATCGGCGGTGAAGATAGGCTGCTGACCGTCGAGCTCCAACGCCTTGTTGTACCAATAGGCGTAAGCGGGACCGTCCAACAGCTCCAACGGGTTGGCATTCGAGCTGATACCATACGAGCCCTTGTACGAGATGGTCGACTCGCCATTCTTACCACGCTTGGTGGTTACGATGATGACCGTATTACCGTCCAGACCATAAACCGCAGCTGCCGAAGCATCTTTCAGAATCGAGATCGACTCGATATCCTCGGGGTTGATCTGGTTGATGTCACGGGGCACACCGTCGACGATGTAGAGCGCCGACTGACCACGCACCATAATCGACGAAGCGTCAGCACCGGGCTGACCCGACGACTGCACTGCGGTTACACCCGACACACGACCTGCCAACATATTGGTTACGTCGCCCATAGGTGCTTTTTCGAGCTCTTTACCCGAGATCTGCGAGATTGAGGCAGTTACCGATGCCTTCTTCTGCACGCCGTAGCCGACAACCACAACGTCTTCGATCATCTCAGCGTCATTTTTGAGCTCCACCACCAAATTCGACACGCCCGTTACGGGAACATTAACAGTCTGCATTCCGATATACGAAATCTGCAATACCGCTCCCTTTTTGACGTTTTGAAGTGTAAACAGACCGTTGATGTCGGTTGAGGTAGCGTTCTGCGTACCTGCCTCAACAACCGTAGCGCCGGCAAGAGGGGCGCCCTTTTCATCAACGACAGTTCCCTTGATAGCGTTTTGCGCCCAAGCCATACTCGGACACAAAACAACGAAGAGCAGACAGAGGACCGACAGCACGTGGCTCATCAGACCCCCACCCCTTCTTGTTTGGGATAAATGTTTCATAAATTATTGATTTTTAAGTTTGTAATTTCCTCTTCGTTACTCCTCGACGACCTTCATATTCTCTTCGAGCAGATCCCACCAATCACGATTGACGATGTGAACCAGATCGAAGATCATCAGACCGCCCTCACAGCTCTTCATCACCTGACGAACTGCCTTAGCAAACTGCTCAGCGTCCTGCTTATACTGATCAACATAGAGCGAACCTGCCACGGGAACAACGCCACAAGTGATCGCCTGAGCCAGCTCTGCGCCACCCTCAACCGAGTAGCAGTAGGTCAGATCGTTGGGATCCATACCCGACTCGCCACGCTCACCGATTATGCGACCCTGCGCTGCATCGACCTCGTCTTTGGTTACGAGTGTATAGTAAAGACCCGTCATATAGATATCGAGCAGGTCGGCATAACCCGTCTTATAGTAGTTCTCCGAAGCCCAATCGGGATAGCGCTCCGAGGGGTCGTACTGCGTACTTGCCCAATTCACGCCCAGCTGGTAGTAAGTAGGATACCAAGCGCCCGTGTAGTCGCCAATCAAAATATCGGGATTCACAGCGTGGATCGCCTCGTGAGCCTCCTCAACAAACGACTTGATGACCGTTGCACGCCACTCGACCCACTCCTTGAAGTACTTCGAATGCTTCATATTGCCGTCCTCCCAATAGATGATATCTTCGGGATACTTTTCGAGTTTCAAACCGCTCCACTCCTCGAACTGCTGACGCGAAAGCTCCGAGAAGTCCGAAGTGATGTTGTCGTAACGCAGACGGTCGAAGATGATACCATCGACATCGGGATAGCGTTCCGTGAACTCGACCAAGATATTCTTCTGGTACTCACGCACCTCGGGATTCGAGGGGTTGAGCATACCGTTGTAGTTGGTCTTGATCTCGCTGATGGGCACCAACGAGCCGTCGGGACGATAGACAATCGACTGCCATTCGGGGTGCTCGTTGAAAATGATACCACGATTGAAGAAGATATGACCACCGGCAAAGATGTTGAGCGAGCCGTGAACGCGCATACCGCGCTTGTGGCCCTCGTCGATGAAGTGGCGCATCATATCGTACTCGCGCGGACGTACCGTACCCTCGAACTCACCCATATAGGGTGCATACTTACTGTCGTAGAGCGTCTCGCCCATAATCGACTTAACATCGACTACGATGTCGGTAATGCCGATCGAGTGCATCTTCTCGGTGTAGTAAGCGATCGAGTCGAGCGTGCTCATACGCTCGAAGTTAGCCTCGCAATCGACCCACATATAGATCGGTTTCTGCTTAGCGGTCTGCTCAGCAGCGGGAGCGCAGCTGCCCATCGAGAAGAGCACAGCCACCACCGCCATCAACTGTATAAAGATATTGTTCTTCATTATTGTTTGCAATGCTTAGTTTCGTGTATACCTATATTTATATTATGTGGTTATTCGACCTCCGAAAGCACAACTACGGTCGGCACTGCACGCTGGCTGCCGTCGCTCGGAGCGTTGCAAACCTGACCGTCGAAGCCAACGATAGCCGACGAACCACCACCATCGAGGTTGATCGCGTAGTCCATACCTGCCTCCACGAACATATCAGCCAACTCGCTCAGAGTCATACCGTTCGAGCCATTCTGACCACGACCGTCGCAAACCACCAGCATCACCTTGCCGTCCTTCGTACCGCCGATTGCCGTGCGGGGCTGACGCGAAGTACCTGCCGTACCTCCCGTGTGCATAATCTCGCGGTAGTAGTAATCCATCGCTACGTTCTTGCGCTTGTAGACCAACATCGGGCCACCGCCGATAGCCTGCTGAGCCTCCCAAAGGCTTGCACCTGTGGTCGATGCAGTCGGGGGTGCGGGCATATAGGTCTCGGTCAGCTCGTTGTTGTCGAGCGGCGAGAGGAACGAGTAGGGCTTCTTGTCGATGCAGTAGACCCAAGTAGCCTCGAACGAGCCATCAGCCATCTGACCGAACGCTGCACGCACGGGATAAGCCACGATCTGCTCGCCATTGACGGTCGGATAAGCCAACTCGGTTGCGATCGACTTCACCTCGCCATCGCTAATGCAGAGGCTGAGCGAAGCGCCGTCCCAGAAGTAACCACCATTCGACACTGCGTAGGGAGTACCCTTGCCCAGAGCACCAAATGCCTCGAAAGCCGAGGTCGGAGTCTTGGCGGGGTCGAGGTGCGTCGGAGCAAAGCGGAGTTTCGGGTTAGCTTTGAGGTCTGCCACTGCGACGTAACCCTTCGCTACGCCACCGTCCTCGAAGTTACGAGTGAAGGCCTCGAACTTCATCTTCTTGGGATAGTTCGATTCGGGGGCGTCGCTTGCGGTGATTACCGTTACGGGCACGCACACCGAGCCGTGCAGTTCGTCCTTCGCTGCGGCGATGAAGGTGTAAGCCGTTGCGGGATTCAGACCCTCGATCTTCACCTCGGCAACCTCCTCGGTGATGGGCGTACCCTCGGCAAATACCTGCTCGATTGTTTTGGTCAAAGTTTCGCCTTCGGTGTAGATATAAGCGCACTCGTCGGCGTAATACGTGTTGAAACGTACAGTGATGAAGTCAGTACCCTTCTCGACCGGCGTAATGGTCACGGTCGGAGTTGTTTCGGGTGTCGGGAAGATATACTGCGGAGTGCTTCCCTTTTCGCAACTGATACAGAGGCTGATAGCAGCCATCAACATCATCAAAACGGATAGTTTTTTCATTTTATCGTGTTATTATAGTTATATTCTTGCGCTAAATTAAATAAAATTATTCATACTGCAAAGTTTTTAAATAAATTTTAAGAAGATAAAAATCACCGAAAAGCATATCAAGCTATTGTAGCTCAGCGAGTTAAGTGATTTTTGACCTGATTTTTTGAAATAAAATATTTTTACGAACTACTTTTCTACCTCCCCGCGTTGTCGTTTTTACCCCCAAAATGGACGAAAAACCGCGCCGAGAACAACACAAAAAAAGCCGCCCACGTGGGACGGCTTTCTCGGTTTAACATATGATTTTTAGCCCGTTACTTATCCTCCTGCGGATCTGGATAGGTGAAGGGCAGGAACCACGTCAGCACGAACGCGGGGATTGCGCTCACCAGCGCCCACAAGAAGAACTTCTCGTAGCCGATTGCGTCGCTGATCACACCCGAAATCATACCCGGCAACATCACGCCAAGGTTAGCCAGCGCCGAGCCGAAAGCGTAGTGAGCCATCTGATGTTTGCCCGGTGCAACCTGCTGCATAATGAACAGCGTAAGTCCCACAAAACCAAATCCGTAGCTAAAATACTCGAACACGATTGCGCCACAAACCAGCAGTGCGCTATCGGGCTGATACAGAGCCAGCAGAGCATAGACCACGAACGGAATATTGAAGATACAGCAGAGCGGGAAAATCGCCTTTTTCAGACCTCGCCACGAGATGAAATAGCCGCCCAAAATCGAGCCGATGATGAACGCCACAACGCCAAACGTACCGTAGTAAAGTCCAATTTCGTCCTTGGTCAAGCCCAAGCCCTGCACCGCCGTATCGGCCTTCAAGAAGAGGGGTACAATCTTGATTACCAGACCCTCAGTGAAACGGTAGAAGACGATCCACGCGATGTAGATCCAGATGTATTTCTTCTGGAAGAACTGAGCGATTACACCCCACGTTTCGCGCATCGTTTCGCCGAACGAGCTGTGCTTGGTTGCCTCAGCGCCACCCGTAGGCAGAATGCGCCAATGGTAAAGACCTAACACAATGAGCAGCAGACCACAAAGCAACATAATAATCACCCACGCATAGAGCACGCCGAGGCTATCTTCGAGCACGCCTGCGAGGTAGACCAGACCACCCATTGCGGTCACCTTAGCCAAGTTGTAGAATGCACCCTGCCAGCCCACAAACTGAGCCTGCTGGGTCTTGTCCAGCTCGGTGATATAGACGCCATCGAGGGCGATATCGTGCGTCGCGCCACTGAACGCCAGCACCGTCATAATCGCCACAACATAGGGGAAGAAGTTGGGCAGCGGCAGAGCCATCGCAATGAGTGCCAGCGAGATACCCGATACCAGCTGAGTGGTCACAACAAAGAATTTCTTGGTGCGATACATCTCCATCAGAGGGCTCCAAAACGGTTTGAGCGACCACGGGAGAATCAGCAACGAGGTCCAAAAGGCTACCTGAGCGTCCGAAATGCCGAAGTCGTTGAACATCAGCGGCGCAACCAGATTGATCAAGATCAGTGGCAGACCCATCGCAAAGTAGGCCGACGGAACCCACCACAGAGGTGATTTTTTGATTTGAGTTTGTTCCATTTTTGTATTGTTTTTTGAATTTAATTCCTATCGTTTTTCGACCGAATTTTTCGCAAAATTCAGAGCATTTTTAAGGCTTTTTCGGGTACTTTTTCGGGCAAAATTAGAGTCCCAACATCTTGTTTCGGGTGATGGCGCAAATGCCCACCAAACCTGCCGTTTCGCCCAGTTTCGACACCTTGATCGCTGTATCCTTCGACACGAAATTCAGCGCATATTTATTGATCGCACTCTTGATCGGCAGCAGCAGGTAATCCTTTGCCTCACAGAGTGTTCCGCCCAACACAACCATCTCAGGATTGAACATATTGATCAGTCCCGCAATGGCTCGTCCGAGCGACGATCCGATCTGCTCCATCACCTCGATTGCCAGCATATCCTCCTTGGCCAAAACGTCCAAAATATCGTCCAACGTTATCTGCTTTCCGCTCTCGAATTGTTTGGACAACATCGAGATATTTCCCTGCTTCAATTTCTCGATAAATTGACGATGTGCAGCCCATCCCGACACCTCGGTTTCGAGGCAGCCGCGCTTGCCGCACGAACAGATGATTTCGTTATCGAAAAATGGGAAGTGACCATACTCGCCCGAGAAGCCCGACTTACCGTAGTGGAGCTGCCCGCCGATGATCATTCCGATACCGAATCCCCAACTCAAATTGAGGAAAATCATATTCTGTTCGCCATTGCCAATGCCGTAGACATACTCGCCGTAAGTCATTGCACGCGAATCGTTTTCGATGTAAACACGGCACCCCAATCGCTCTTCGAGCACCGTCGTCAGCGGCTTTTCGTCGAAGAAGAAATATGAGTACGAATAGCCCGTTTCGGGATTGACACGACCCGACAAATTGATACCGATCGCCAGCAATTTTTCACGACGAATGCGCGACGTGGCGATGAATTGCGAGATCAGATTGCACAGTTCGTCGAACGACTGACGGGTGTTCACGATATGAAAATCGTACTGACGCGAGATGACCATATCTCCACGAAAGTTAATGATACCCAATACGATAACATCGCGCTTGATATCGACACCCATAAAATAACCCGCCGAGGGATTGACGCCATAGATACTCGGACGGCGACCACCCGTAGCGCCCTGCTTGCCGAGGTTGATGACCAGATCTTCGTCAATCAGTTCGCCCACGATTTTGGTGAGTGTCGGCACGCTCAGCCCAAGGTCGCGACTCAAATCGGCAATACTCTCGCCGCCATTAAACATATAACGGCGCAAGATTTCGCGTTTGAGCTGCGCCGATTTTTTCCCGCTGGTCAGGGCTTCCATTGAGATCTGCTTTACCATATCCGTTTGCATTGAAATCGAACAAAGAGATCCACAACGTGTCGGTTTACTCTCCGCTCTTGACGCAAAGTTAATCAAAAATCGTAGAAATCACAAAATTCGACCCCATTTCACAACCCCAAAGTGGGTTTTCGGTAAACATTCTAAACTTTTTTAGCAAGATTCTGCATTTGGGCAAAATATTTTCATTGAAATTTTGCAAATCCGATATAATTTTTATTATCTTTGCTCACGTAAAGTATTATGTCCGCACGAGTCCTGCTCGGCGTGGCTGATACCTATATTATATTTAATGCGAAAATACCTAAACAATTATTAAACTTTCACACTATGAAAAAATTATTCTTAATGATTGCTGGCGTTAGCCTGCTGTTCACTGCGTGTGAGTTCGATCCTTCGGACCTCAACAACCGAATCGACGACCTCGAAAACCGCGTGAAAGAGCTCGAAGAGACTGTCGCCACTCTCAACCAAGACATCGCTGGTGCGCAGACCCTGGTCAACGCATTGCAGAACAATGTCTACGTATCGAAGATCGTCAAGGGCGAGACCGGTTACGAGGTTTACTTCACCAACGGCGAGAAGATCGAAATCGCTGACGGTAAGGCCGGTGAGGCTGGTAAGGACGGTGTAACCGTAACCGTTATGCTCGACGAAGAGGACGGCCAGTACTACTGGGCTATCACTCAGGACGGCGTGAGCACCTTTATCGAGGTTGACGGCAAGCGTCTGCCCGTGAAGGGTGAGAAGGGTAACACCCCGCTGATGCGCGTTGTAATGGAAGGCGAGACCGGTTACTGGGAGGTTAGCTACGACAACGGTGAGAATTGGGAGCGCGTTCTGCTGCCCGACGGTACCCCCGTTACCACTTCGGGTGGCGCTGGTGGTCTGTTCAAAGACGCTTACGTTGACGAGGACACCAACACCGCTGTATTCGTATTCCTCAATGGCGAGAAGATCGAGATCGAGCTGCGTAGCGACCTCTATATCAACTTCAAGGGCGAGGCTGTTGAGTCGGCAGACTTCCGCTACGGCGAGACTCTGACCTTCGAGATGGAGGCTGTCGGCGTGAAGAAGGCTATCGTTACTACCCCCGACGAGTGGAAGGCTTCGTTCGATAAGGAGACCGCAGTTTGGTCGATCACCGCTCCTTCGATCGAGCACGCTATGTGCGCTGATCTCGAAGGCGAGGTTGCTCTGATCTACTTCGGCGAGGAGAACCAGAGCTCGGTTATCACGATGAACGTTTCGATCGGCGAGTACGTAAGCATCGAGGAGGCTGATATGGTTATCGAGGCTGTTGCTGAGGAGGCTACCTACGAGGTTCCCTACGCTGCTGACGGCACTGTAACCGTTATGCCCGTTGACGCTTGGATCTCGGGTACCGTTGCTGACGGTATCGCTTCGATCAAGGTTGCCGCAAACTCTGGCGCAGAGCGTACAGGTACCATCAAGCTCGTAGCTAAGAGCAACGAGGTTGTGATCACCGTAAATCAGGAGAATGGCGTTGAGTTGCAGCCCTACGGCTACCGCCCTGGCTCGGAGACCGTTCAGTTCGCTAAGCCTCTGTCGGAGATTACCGGCTTGACCGCTGCTCCTTCTGACCACGTTACTATCGCAGCAACTCAGGACTATGTAATCGTTAACCAGCCCAGTGTTGCTCCCATTGTACTCGACGCACTGACTGGCGAGTATGTAGGCACGCTGAACGTTGGCGACCTGACCGTTAGCGCAATAACTGCTGACGACGCTAACAACATCGTCCTCAGCACCTACGGCGAGGGTGGCTTGCGTGTTGCACGTATGAAGAATATCACCGATACTCCCGAGGTATTCATCACTCACGCAACGACTGAGTACGGTAAGACCTTCTCGGTTGTTGGTAATGTTTATGACGATGCTATTGTAACTATGATGTACGCTCCTTGGTCGAGCGGTACTACCGGTCACTTCCGTTTCTTTGTAACCGACGGCGTTGCAGACGTTAGTGCTCCTTGGTCGAACATCAGCGCAGGCGATGTTACCGCTAAGATCGACAACAACGACGGTGACGTTATCTTCCGCGACGTTGACGCTAACGGTCCCTACTTTATGGCAGGTTACTCGGGCGACGTATTCGTATGGGCAGAAGGTGGCGTAGCTAAGGACGCTCAGACCGCAATCGCTAACCCCGGCGACAGCTGGATGGTTGGTACCGTATGCTTGGACGTTGAGAAGTTCAACGGTGCATACTACCTGATGGGCGCTGCCGATACCTATTTCACCTATGGTTACTCGAATGTTGCAATCATCGACGCTACCACTCCTGAGACCTTCGCACAGGGTGCTCAGTTCTACACTACCAGCGATTGGGGCTGGTCGAGTATGAACGCTGGTGGTGGTAACACCGACTGCGCAATGCAGGTATCGAAGGACGGTGTTTATATGTACGTATACGCTATCTACGCAGGCGGCTCGCTCGGTTGCGTACGCATTGACTGTCTGTTGAACGCTCCCGCAGAGTAATTCAATCGACACTCCAATAAGGCAAAAGCCACCTCGCTCTGAGGTGGCTTTTGTTGTTGAGCGGGAGGGCGACGGACAACGGGTCTAATTGTCCGACAACCAAACAAAGAAAGCGGCTACGAGAGTTCGTAACCGCTTCCCTTTTGCAACGCGCAAAGGTCTAATTCATACTCCATTAAACCTCGCACCAAAATGTGGACCCAGAGGGGCATGATCCCACGACCTTCGGATTATGAGTCCGCTGCTCTAACCGACTGAGCTATGGGTCCATTTCGCTATTTGCGTTTGCAAAAATACGCTAATTTACCATAACTTGCAAAATTAATCCCCGATTTATTTTCGTTTAACGTTTTATTTTGTTAATTTCGCAAATGAGATTGAGATGGTAGGCAGACACTGCAAGTTCGCAAGCAAAAGCTCAAACCTCTAAAACTCACCGCTTTAACTTTGCAAATAACTAAAAAACAAGAAACGTAACTATGAAGAAATTTCTGCTTTTGATCGCTGCCGTAATGGTGACCTCGGTGGCTTCGGCACAGTATTATGATTGGGCTATCGGTGTTCGCGGTGGCTGGGACGCAACCTCGTTGTCGGTTAAGCGTGTGTTCAACAATGGCAACGCTGCTGAGGCGTTGGTGGGTTGGAGCTACTCAAAGCACGGTAGCGGTTTCAACTTCACGGGTCTGTATGAGTGGAACGTGCCCATCATCGGCAACGGTTTCAACCTCTACTATGGTGCGGGTGCGCACGTGGGCGGTTGGACCTACAAGGCGGGTCACGACGAAGGCAAGAAGAGCGGTTTCAACCTCGGTTTGGACGCAATCGTAGGCTTGGAATACTCGTTGAAGGTGGCTCCGTTGGCATTCTCGATCGACTGGAAACCCCGCCTGGACTTCCTGCCCTCGACCGAATTTGTTGCAACCAGCTTGGCTTTGGGTGTTAAATTTACATTCTAAAATAGTTAACTATGGAAGAGAAGAAGATGAACCTCGAAGAGAAGATCGAGAATCTGGGCGACAAGGTTGAAGTTGCTTACGAGAAGATCGAAGATAAGGTGCAGGCGACCTACTACAAGGTTGAAGGCGCAGTTGTAGATGCATACAAAAACATTGAGAGCAACGTCGTTGAGACCTACGAGAAGATCGAGGATAAGGCTGAGGCTTTGCTTGATAAGTTCGAAGATAAGGCTGAGGATTGGAAAGAGAAGGCCGAGGACTTGAAGGATCAACTCGAAGATAAAGTCGAGGAGTTGAAGGATAAGTTGGAGGACAAATTCAAGAAGGAGGAGTAGCTTCGGCGACCCCACTCAGACTTGACACTAAGTGCGCTAATGGCTGAAAATGAGCCAAAAGTTGCGAAAAAAGTGAAAAAAGAGGCGTAAAAGTTTGCGCCTCATTTTTTTTGTCGTATCTTTGCCCCACTTTATTACGTAATAAACTAACAAAAAGACGAAAATGAAAAAAGGTATTCACCCTGAAAATTATCGTTTAGTGGCGTTCAAGGATATGTCGAACGACCACGTGTTTTTGTGCAGGTCCGCCGTTTCGACAAAGGAGACCATCGAAGTGAACGGCGAAACCTATCCCGTGTATAAGATGGAAATCTCGAACACTTCACACCCGTTCTACACCGGTAAGATGAAGTTGGTAGACACCGCTGGTCGCGTCGATAAGTTTATGAGCCGCTACGCAAAGCACTACGATAAGAGAAACGCAGCTAAGAAGTAATCTTCACCCAGCGTTTACAAGAATCCCTAAAAGCCCTGCAACCCTATGGTCGCGGGGCTTTTACTTTGTGGGCAGGAGGTCGCAGGGCTTTTATTTTTTTTGCGTGGGGCAGGGTGAAGGAAAGCAGGAATAAAAATGGTATCCACCTGATGGGCGGATACCATTTTAGTTTTGGGATCGGAGTGACGACTAATGGTGGTCGTCGGGTTGGGGAGCCTCGGCGGGCAGATATTTGTTGAGCAGCAGGTAGCCAATTCCCGCCGCCAGCACCGTACCGCACAGAATGCCGAGCTTCGCTTTGTCGAGCAGCGCTGCACCCTCAGCACCCAGAGGCGAATATGAGAGATCGGCGATGAACATCGACACCGTGAAACCGATACCGCAGAGCATACAAACGCTTGCAAATGAGCGCCAATCGGCACCCGAGGGTAGCGTTGCGACCTTCAACTTGATGAAGAGCCACGAGAACGACAGCACGCCCACGAACTTACCCACAACAAGACCCACGATCACCGCCAAGCTGACACCCGAAACCACATCGGCAAGCGCAAAACCGCTCACATCGACACCCGCATTGGCGAAGGCAAAGAGCGGAATGATGATGTAGTTAATGAACTCATTGAGGTCATCTTCGAGTTTTTGCAGCGGGCTGATCAGGTGGTCCGAGGCCGACTCGATACTCTTCAACAGCTGACGCTGGTCGCCGTTGAGCACCACCGTATGCTTCTTGTCGGTCACCTCGATAATCGGGAACTCGCCGATATTTCGGCGGATTCGCTCGATGTAGTAACCCGTGCCGTGGCTCAGACTCGCAGGAATGCAGAAGGCAGCGATAACGCCCGCAATGGTTGCGTGGATTCCCGAGTTAAGCATTGAGTACCAAAGGATTATACCCCAAACGAGATAGAACACCTTCGAGCGGACGTGGAAGTAGTTGCCGGCGATCATCGCCACCACGCACGCTGCCGAAATTGCCAAGAAGAACGTGTCGATCGTCGAGGTGTAGAACAGCGCGATTACCACGATGCCACCCAAGTCATCGGCTACGGCAAGCGTTGCCAAAAATATCTTCAAGCCGAGCGGCACGCGCTTACCGAACACTGCCAGCACGCCCAGCGAGAATGCGATATCGGTCGCCATCGGGATTGCGCAACCGCGCAACATATCGGCATCGGCGGGGCAGAACAGGCGGAAAAGGATCACGGGCACAAGCATACCGCCACACGCACCGATGATCGGCAGGATCGCCTTACGCCACGACGAGAGCTCGCCCGCCATAATTTCGCGTTTGATCTCCAAGCCCACCGAGAGGAAGAAGATCGCCATCAGGAAATCGTTGATCAGCTGAGCGAAGGTGAACGGGTGACCATGGTGGCTGAAAAAGTTGAAGTCGCCAAACGACAGCGACACCTCGTGTTGCCACAGTCCGAAGTACCACTCTTTGAGGGGCGAGTTGGCGCATATCAGAGCCAGCAGAGTTGCAAAAATAAGCCAAGTACTTGTCGAAACGTAACGTTTGACAAGACTAAGCATTGTGTAGTTTCTCATTTCAATAATATTTCTAACCTAATCTAATCGAATACTGACGCCCGCGTGGGCGTTTTCGCGGCGCAAATGTACGACTTTTTTGGCGAGAATGTACTCCAAATTTCAAAAAAATCGCCCTCAGAATGCGCTCAGAGGGCATTTCCGGCCTAAAATTCGCCGAAAATAGAACCATATTTCGACAAAGATTATTACCTTTGTATTGATCAATTCGCCACACATAAAAAACGACATAAAGATGAAACGACTGACACTGCTCTTCGCCACCCTACTGCTGACGTTGAGCGCCACGGCCGACAACGGCACAGGCACAATGACCGAGCATACACTCACGCACAAGGGCGTTGAATATACTTATAATATATATCTGCCGAACGACCTGCCCGCCGACGCTCCGCTGGTGATCTTCTTCCACGGCTACGGCTCGACCAACATTCACAAGCGTGACCTCGGCCTCAACGCCGCAGCCGACAAGCACGGTTTTGCGGTCTGCTACCCGCAGGGACCCACCGACAATCGTGGACATTCGTGCTGGGCTGTGGGTTACTCGTTCCACACCGACGCGGGTTGGGAGCGCGACGACATCGGCTTCACCAAGCGTCTGGTGCGACACCTGCAACGTGAGTACGGACTCTCGCGTCACAACGTCTTCGCAACGGGTCATTCGAACGGCGGCGAGATGAGCTATCTGCTTGCGTACGAGGCGCCTGAGGTTTTTGCGGCGGTTGCTCCGATTTCGGGTCTCACGATGGAGTGGATGTATCGCCAGCTGACGCCCAAGTGCGCCGTTCCGCTGTTGGAGATTCACGGCACGGCCGACACGGTTTCGAAGTGGGAGGGCGATCCCGACAACAACGACGGCTGGGGCGAGTACATCGCCGTGCCGCGCGCCGTTGCTCTGTGGGCGGCGGTGAATCGTTGCACACACGAGCTGACCGAGGAGCTGCCCACCGTGCGCAATCGTGTGATTGCACATCGCTACGTCGAGGGAACAAACGGCAACGAGGTGTGGCTCTATGAGATTGTCGGCGGCTCGCACGCGTGGCCCGATGGCGACTTGAACACCGCCGAGGAGATTTGGAAATTTTTCAGTAAGTATCTGAAATAGAACGCACTATCGAATATAAAAATATCGCAGCCGAGGTTCGCCCTCGCTGCGATATCTGTTTTTGTATGTGGTAGCCTGTCGCCGTTCGGTCGGTTGTCGCTCGGTCGGCTTTCGAGCTTTCGCTCGGCTACCCTTCGAAGTCGCTACCCATAAACCATCGAGGCAGATTGCAACCCACATAGTTTCCCACAATCGCCCACAACCAAGCCCACAACATCACCACCTCAAACTTGCCAAGTAGCAGAGCAGCAGCATAATAGAACGCGTCGGCAACGCAGTGAGGCAGTCCGCACATAATGAACACGGGCACGCCAAACAGCAGCGGCCAATAGTGTCCACGGCGTGCGCCATAGACCGCCAGGGTCATAATCATACCCGTGCCCACCGAGGTAACGAGCAGTGCGTCCCAGCTTGCTGACACACGTGCTGCAAGGATCGTCTGCAAGTTCGACATCACCGCCTCGTTGGCGCAGTAGCGGGCGATGCACGCCGCCAGCAGGCAACCTACGGCATTGGCTGCCAGCATAATAAGCAGTCGCGGTGTCTGCTTGTAGGGCAGGTATCCCGCCTTACCCGTATAGAGTTGTGCGCCGCACATCACCACGCACAACAATCCGAATGCGAACAACACCGCACCCGCCAATCCGCCCACACGCAGATAGACCAAGCCCGCAATGCCAATCAGCAGACCGGCGAAAACGCCCATCGAAAGAAATTTCCTCATATCTCAAAGTTCAAAAAAGTGTGGTCGTGTTCGTTTATTCGGGCAACACCTCAGGGCACACCTCGGGGCACATTTCGAATCCCACCTCGGCTCGCGCCCATATGACACGACTTACAAAGATACGAAAATTTTTCCGATAGCCCCATATTCGTCCGAAAATCGACCTCAACCACCACCGTCCCCGCACGGTTCACGATTTTTTTGCTATCTTTGTGACCTACGAACTATTTATTACGATTATGTTCTGGCTCGAAATTGCCGGCGTTGCCGTCGGACTGATCTACCTCTGGTTGGAGTACCGCGCCTCGGTGTGGCTCTGGCTGGCAAATATCATTATGCCTGCAATCTACATCTTCGTCTATGCCGATGCGGGTTTCTATGCCGATATGGGCATCAACGTCTACTACCTCGTGGCAAGCCTCTACGGTTGGGCGGTGTGGCTGCGCCGTGGCGACGACGGACGCGAGCTGCCAATCACTCATACTCCACGACAAATGATCGCTCCGCTGGTTGGTGTGGCAGCTGTAGCTATGGGCGTAATTGCCTTTATATTAATCAAATACACCGATAGCACCGTACCCTATGGCGATAGTTTCACTACGGCGCTGAGTATCGTTGCGCTCTATATGCTGGCGCAAAAACAGGTCGAGCAGTGGCTGGTTTGGTTGGTTGTCGATGTGGTTTGTTGCGCGCTCTATCTCTATAAGGGGCTCTACCCGACCGCCGCGCTCTACGGTCTATACACCGTGCTGGCGTGGGTCGGTTATCGCCGTTGGCTCAAAATGATCGACGAAAATGCAACATCACGCACTGCCTAAATCGACCGACCGACCCGATGTGGTGATCTTGGCCGCAGGAGATTTTCCGCACGGTCAAGTGGCTCACGCTCTGCTGGTTGGAGCGCGCGAGGTGATCTGCTGCGACGGTGCTGCCGAGGAGTTTTGCGCAACAGGAGCCGAGCCCGTAGCCGTTGTGGGCGACTTCGATTCGCTCTCGGAGGAGCTGCGCACACGCCTTGCCGACAGACTCCACCACCGCCCCGATCAAGACGTCAATGATCTGTGGAAAGCCCTCACATTAGCAATCGAGCGCGGGGCACGTCGAGTTACGGTTTTGGGGGCATTCGGACGACGCGAGGACCACTCGATCGGCAACCTGATGCTCTGTGCCGCACGAATGAATGAGGTTGAGATTCAGATGGTTGGCGACCGAGGAGTATTTTCATTTATCGACAGAGATAGTACGTTCGAGAGTTTTGCCGGAGAGCAGGTTTCGCTCTTCACGCTCTCGCCCACGACCGAGATTTCGACCATCGGACTGCGCTACGAGCCGCCCCAAAATCGCCTCAGCGCGATGTGGCAAGGGGTGTCGAACGAGTCGCTCGGTGCCGAATTTACGATCCGCACCAACGCCCCCACGATCGTCTATCGACTATTCTAAGCGAACAATTCCACACAAATAAAAGAGCCCGCCCCGACAAGGAGCAGGCTCTCTGTTTTTCAAGCGGTTAGCTCTCCGCCCAATTACTCTTGCAGGTTCTCGTTCGAGAGCTTTACACCCTCAAATTCGCCCGTCAGCGTGCGCAGGAAGGCTACGATTGCAGCGTTCTCATCTTCGGTCAGCTCGACACCCGACTGGTAGATCGCCATATCGGCAACCGCCTCCGAGAGCGTTGCGCGCGTTCCGTCGTGGTAGTAGGGCCACGTCAGCTCGACATTGCGCAGACCCGGTACCTTGAAGCGATGACGATCGCGATCCTCCATCGTCTGCTTGTAGCGACCGTTATCCTCCTCAGTCAAAGGCAGACCGCGCTCAGCAAAGTAGTGACGACGCAAGCCCATCAACTCGTACGACTCACCTCCCAGGTTGGCACCCACGTGGCACGTTGCACAATCGTACTTCTTGAAGAGTTCGTAACCGCGCAGCTCCTCCTCGGTCAGCGCTGCGTCGTCGCCCTTCAACCACTTGTCGAAGGCCGAGTTGGGCGTAACCAGCGTGCGCTCGAACTCCTCGATTGCGTTGGTGATGTTGGTCTGGTTCAGACCATCGGGATAGACAGCCTCGAATGCCGCAGCAAAGGCGCGATCCTTTTCGAGCTTAGCCACGATCTCGTCGAACGATGTCGATGCCATCTCAACGGGGTTCAGCGGCGGACCGGCAGCCTGCTCAGCCAGCGTACCCGCACGACCGTCCCAGAACTGGACGAAGTTATAAACGGCGTTGTAGGTAGTCGGCGCATTGACGCCACCCTTCTGACCCTCAACACCTTCCGAGTACTGCTTGTTATCGACACCTGCCGTCGACAGACCGTGGCACGAAGCGCACGAAACGGTATTATCGACCGACAAACGCGCATCGTGATAGAGCGCATAACCGAGCAACGCCTTGCGAGCGTCGATATCCGTCGGCTCGGCAATCGGGCGCACGGGCTCACCTGCGCGCTCACCCTCCACGCCATCAGCGTAGTACTCGGCGCGGTACTTGCGTGCCCACTCGACGATGATGTCGCGCTTGGCGTCGGTCATCTGGCTACCCCAATGCACGAGGTAGTATTTCGGCTCGGGCATACGCTTGTCGAGAGCCACCTTCTCGACCTTCGCCACATCGACCGGACGAGGCAGCTGACCTGCCACAAGTGCCTCATAGAGAGGCTCTATGTCGAATGCACGGAAGCCCGAATCGATATCCTGACGCACGATCTTGCCCGCAATCGGGAAATCGGCATAGAAAGGATACTCGGCGTCCTGCGTGTGGCAATCCAAGCAGCCACCCTTAACCAGAATTGCAGCCACACGTGCCTCGGGCGTATATTCAGCCGAGGGAGGGCGATTCGAAATGCGATAGACGGCCACGAGAACCACGGCCAGCACCAGCGCAAGAATTAGTAGTTTGCTCTTTTTCATAGGCTCTGATTTTTATAGGTTAATTTTGATTATACGTATGTACACTTTGCTCGGCCGAGGGCAAGTAATTGACTCCGTACCAGCACATTTGCAGTGCCAAGAACGCTACCACAACCACCGCCACGAACCCTCGTCCGCGCCCCCGCATATGGATCGCCAGCAGATACAACGCCCACGTTGCCGCCGCCCACGCCTCCTTTGCGTCCCAACTCCAATAGGCTCCCCACGCCTGCTTTGCCCACAGCGCACCCGTGAGCATTCCGATCGTGAAGAAGGCCACACCGCCATACATCAGGCGGTCGATGGCTTGGGTCAGGTCGCGGTCCTTGCGGAACAGCCCATAGATCGCCATCAGCGTCGCACACCCCAACAGCGCGTACGAGAACATATAGACCGCCACGTGGGGTACGAACCACCCACTTTGCAGTGCGGGCATCAGCGTCTGGTCGTGAATCTCGGGACGAGCGATATTGATGATAATAAACACCGACGCAAGCAGCGTCGAGAATGACAAGATCCAACGATAGCGCCACCTCCAATATGTGAATGCACCCGCCACTAACAGGCACAACGAGTACCACAATCGCGTTTCGCCCATTGTGCGCAGAGGCGGACGGCCAAGCGTCGTCCAAAACAGTGCCACAAATGTCGCCAGCGCCAACACGCCCAACACAGCGCACGCCAACGCCACACGACGTTTGTCGCCCCACGCCGCAACAGCTGCAACCACCGAGAGCACCATTGCCGCCACGGCAAACCACGCAAACAGATTCCACCCGACGATCATCGCGCACCCTCCTTTCTCGGTCCTCGCGCGAACATCAGCACCGCGCCCGCAATTAGCATCACAATACCCACCACCGACAGCCATCGCCACGGCTCACGCACCACCTCAACCACGCAATATCGCGCCCGATCGGGGCTCTCCGTATCATAACTGACAAGGTATATCATCTCGCTCCACGTACGATGATGAGGGTGATTGACCCGCAGCGTCGCCGACTCGCCATCGACCGCCACCACAGCCTCGAACATCGAAGGCTGACCTTCGGCATAGTAATCTATCTTGAAATCAACGAGTTGCAATTCACAATCGAGCGTTGTCGTTCGCCCCGACATATCGTATGCCTCGCGCGTTGGCACCTCGCGTGTAACCATCGCACGCACCTGTTCGCGGTCGGGCGCGCCCCAAAATCCCGCAACCAACGCCAGCCACAGACCCGCGTGATTGACCACAAAACGCCACCTCACACCCGTCGCATTGCGCCACCCGCGTAGCGTTACGAGCGTCAGGTGAGACAGCACAAACAGCACCGCAACCACCGTTGGCCAAGCCGTCGAGGCCGGTTCGCGTTGCAGTCCGAGCACAATGCCCACCGCCGCCATCAGCACCAGCGAGATGACCGTAGCCGCCTGCGAAAGAAGCACTTGCGCCACCTTCGAGCGATCGCGGCGACGATACAACTCGACGAGCAGCACCAGCCACAACGTCATCAAAATCACATTCAACGGGAAACGCACGATCGAGAGCGGGAAAGCCCCGACGATCGCTTGCACGATTGCGCCCACACCCAACGTGGCACTCACTGCGAGCACCAACCAGAGAGTTCGTTTTGGGGCAAGATTCGACATAACGCAATCACTTTGGGGATAAAGTTAGCACTTTTTCGTGAAATAGTTGCACTTTTTCGCCCAAAAACCGCGCTCACAGCAAAAAAAATTTCGCCCACCGACCTCAGCCGACGGGCGAAACCACATACATATATTTATATATACTCTTATTTACGTACAAACAGCTTGACAATTTCGCTCACCACAAATACCGCCAGCGACAGACCGCCAACCCACAGCCACTGAGTACCCGTGAGCGACACGACGTGGAAGATCGTCTGCAACGCAGGGATCAGCATCACACCGAGCATCAGCACCACAACCAGCAGGATCGCGCCCCACAGCAGTCCATTCGAAAAGAGCGTTGCGAAGGCATTTTCGTTACCCGAACGGATACTGAAAATCAGCGTCATCTGCGAGAATGCCAGCACCGCGAAGGTCATCGTGCGAGCCACGTCAATCGACTCGCGCAGACCGATATGGTAGGCCGTGAGCACCAAAGCTGTAATCAGCACGCTCTGCAACACGATACGAATCACAAATCCGCGCGTCAGGATACCCTGATCGGGGTCGATCGGCTTGCGGCGCATAATTCCGCGCGCTGCGGGATCGACACTCAGAGCCAGCGCAGGCAGCGAGTCGGTTACAAGATTGATCCAAAGGATATGGATCGGCAGCAACGGCGTTACCATATTGCAAATCACCGCCGTAAACAGCACCAAAATCTCACCCAGATTGGTCGATAACATAAACTGAATCGACTTCATCAGGTTGTCGTAGATTCGGCGTCCCTCCGACACCGAGCTGACGATTGTCGCAAAATTATCGTCCGTCAGAATCACATCGGCCGCCTCCTTCGATACGTCCGTACCGGTGATTCCCATCGCCACACCGATATCGGCCAACTTCAACGCCGGAGCGTCGTTCACACCGTCGCCCGTCATTGCCACCACATTGCGACGCTCCTGGAACGCCTTGACAATGCGCACCTTATGCTCGGGAGCCACACGCGCAAAGACAGCCGCGTGCTCGGCCGTAGCGCGCAGTTCGTCGTCCGACATCGCCTGCACCTCGACGCCCGTATGGACCGTATTGCCCTCCTCCATAATGCCGAGCGAACGCGCGATAGCCGTTGCCGTAATCTTGTGGTCGCCCGTGATCATCACAGGTCGAATACCCGCCGCACGGCACTCAGCCACAGCCGCTTTGACCTCCTCACGTGGCGGATCGATCATACCCACCATACCCACGAAGGTCAGCCCGCACTCAACGCTTGCAGGCTCAACCACAGCGGGCAGTTCGTCGATATATTTATACGCCATCGCCAGCACACGCAACGCGCGACCACCCATATCGAGATAGGCCGCGTTCAGTCGCTCACGATCCTCATCGGTCAGCGCACGCTCCTGGCCACGCACGTGAATCTGCTCGCAGCAGGCCAACATCTCGTCCATCGCGCCCTTCACGGCCACCAGCAATCGTCCCGACGAGGGGTCGCGGTGAATGGTTGTCATCAGTTTGCGCTCCGAATCGAACGGGATCTCAGCCTCACGCGGAGCCTCCGTGTCGAGCACATCTTTATGGAATCCCCACTTCAAGCCCAAGTCGAGCAGAGCCGTCTCGGTCGGGTCGCCAAGTGTCTGCACTCGACCACCTTCACGGCTCAGTTTACCGTCATTGGCGAGGTTGGCAATGCGCACCAGCAGACGCTCGGCATCGGTATCGACCACATCGTCAGCCACCAGCACATTGTCGGTATAGATATGCGTTACGGTCATTCGGTTTTGGGTCAGCGTACCCGTCTTGTCCGAGCAGATTACGGTCGTACTACCGAGCGTCTCGACCGAGGGCAGATTGCGGATAATCGCATTCTTCTTAGCCAGACGCTGCACGCCGATTGCCAACACGATGGTCGAAACTGCGGGCAGACCTTCGGGAATCGCCGCCGCAGCCAAACTCACCGCCGTCATAAACATCGTCATCAGGTCGTTGCCATACAACACACCCACCACAAATATCAGCACGCAGATAGCCAACGCTGCCACAGCCAGATACTTACCCAACTGATCCAAACGCTGTTGCATCGGGGTTTTGGTTTCGGGCACGGACTGGATCATCGAGGCAATCTTGCCCACCTCCGAGCGCTCGCCCACAGCCGTAACCACACCGCGACCACGACCATAGGTAACCGAACACGACGCAAAAGCCATATTGGTTCGGTCGCCAATCGGAGCCTCGCCCTCGATTGTCGCAGTCTGCTTCTCGACGGGCAGCGACTCGCCCGTGAGGGCCGCCTCCTGAATCTTCAAATTGACCGACTCGGTGAGTCGCATATCGGCAGGCACGCTATCGCCCGTCTCGATCTCGACCACGTCGCCCACGACCAACTCGCGCGACTCGATCACCTGCACCTCGCCTCCGCGTACCACCTTGCAGTGCGGTGCCGCCATCTTTTCCAGCGCATCGAGCGACTTCTCGGCCTTCGCCTCCTGCGCCACGCCGATGATGGCGTTGAGCACCACGATGACCATAATGATAATGGCGTCGGTGAAGCCCTCGCCTTCGAGCACTCCCACCACGCCCGATATGACCGCCGCCGCTATGAGCACCAGAATCATAAAGCTCTTGAACTGCGTGAGGAACTTGACTAAGAGCGAAGTATGTTTTGTTTTTCGGAATTCGTTGTAGCCGTCGCGCGCCAAGCGTTCAGCCGCCTCCGAGGCCGACAGACCACGCGCTGCATCGGTCGAAAGTTGCTCGGTGAGCTCATCAACCGAGAGGTTATAGACATTTTCGAGTTTCATATCTGTTTGCATTTCTAATGTTTCACACCTACAAAATTAACAATCCTGCGCCAATTTCCAACACCCTGCGCGCGACGAAAATTCCCCCATTGGTCGAGAGTGTGGTCAAAAGCGTTGAAAATCCCGAAAAATTTGCTAAATTTGTCAAAAATAAACAATCTTAAAACTCCAATACCACTATGAAGAGAGTACTTTCGCTCGTTGTTTGCGCCCTCGCTGCGCTGGCGGCTCACGGTCACAACATCTATACCATCTACCCCACCCCGCAGAATCAATACGCCTTCGAAGGCAAGTCATCGTTCACGCCCGAAGTGAATGTCGTTGTCGAAAAGGAGATCGACCAAACAACCATCAACCGTGCCGTGCAAGTGCTTAACGATCACGGATTTAAGGCGACCATATCGAACGTCATCGCCAAGAATGGCTCGAACCTTCTGCTCGGTGTTGCAGGCTCGAAGGGTACGGTCGACCGCCACGTTTCGTCGATGAGCCTCGACCGCTCGCTCTTTGCGCTCGACGGAAAGTATGACCGCCACCTGCTGACCCTCACGGGCAACAAGCGTGGCGAGGCTCAGGTGGTCATCTTGGGCGAGCATACCGACGCCGTTTTCTATGGTCTGGCGTCGCTCGAACAGATGTTGGATCAGGGCACGAGCGATATGCAGTGCGTGCTGATCGAGGACTATGCCGACATCAAATATCGTGGCGTGATCGAGGGTTACTACGGCGTGCCCTACTCGGCCGAAGTTACGAAGGATCTGTTCCGCTTTATGGCTCGTTTCAAGATGAATACATATATGTATGGTGCCAAATCGGACGAGTACCACTCGCGTTATTGGAGTGAGCCATACCCCACCGAAATCACTGAACAACAGCGTCGTATCGGTTTCCTTACACAGGATATGATGCGCGACATCACCAACGTTGCACACGCCACCAAGGTCAATTTCATCTGGGCAATCCACCCGGGTCGCGCCTTCGCAAAGGCCGACAACGAGGAGGTGCTCGGCAAGATTATGACCAAATTCGAGAGTATGTACTCGCTCGGCGTTCGCCAATTTGGCGTCTTTGTCGATGACGTCGGCGTGCCGACCGAGGTCGAGGAGATGGAGATCTGCGCCCGCAATATCGACGAGCTGCAAAAGCGTATCGACGCTCGCTGGAACGCTCCGAATACCCCCATTGCCGAGCAGGTCAAGCCTCTGCACTACGTTCCTCAGCTCTACTGCTACTCGTGGGGTACTCCGCAGACAGTCAAGAACTTCTTCGGTTCGCTCTCGAAGACCGACCCCAAGATCAACATCTACATCACGGGTCGCAACGTTTGGTCGGTGCCGAGCAACAAGGATATCGCCCACGTCAAGCAATATCTGGATCGTGACGTGAGCTGGTGGTGGAACTATGCGTGCAACGACGCCGACTTCACCAAACTCTTCATTATGGATATGTACACCAACTTCCGCGACGAGTCGCACATCGACAATCTGGCGCGTTTGGAGAGCACGCTCAACGGAACAAATACACTGATTATCAACCCTATGCAGCAGGGCGCAGCGTCGAAGATTCCGCTGTTCAGCGTTGCCGATTATGCGTGGAATACCGACGCCTTCAACAACGACAAGAGCTGGGAGGCTTCGCTGCCCGCCGTTGTTGGCGAGGAGCGCGCCGTGGCTCTGCGCAAGGCTGCCCCCTACCTGCGCTACTTCGATTCGGACGGTCTGACCTACCTCTTCGAGCGCTACAAACTCTCGATCCGTCGCGGCAAACCCGACCATCAGGCTCTGCTCGAAGAGTTGCGTGCAATTCACGCGGCCTGCGTCGAACTGAAAAAGATGAAGGACTCGACCGACGAGAGCGACCGCCTATTCTATGGCGACGTGCGTCCGTGGCTGCTCAAATTGGAGGCGATGACGGGCGAGGCAATCGCTCTGTTCGAGGGCAAAACTCCGCCCACGGTGGACTACGAAAATAACCCCGACTTCCAATTCGAGATCCTGAACGGAATGGGCAACCACATCTCACTCAAAGTGATGACCGCCGAGCCTTCGGCCGAGTGCCTGCCCGAAATGATCAAGTGGTTGCGCGAGCAGGACGAAATTTTGTAATTGGCTGACAATTAAACGACTATACTATGAAAAGATTTTTGCTTGCGGCCATTGCGCTCGTAGCGTCGGTCGCACTCTATGCACAGCAGCCTACGCCCTTCAACGGGCAGATCGTTGCGCCCAACGGCAAGGGTTTGAAGGCTCAGCTCACGATCAAGGGCACGGATCTGGCGGCAAACGCCGATAAACGAGGTCACTTCGGATTCAGCACGCTCAATGCCGACGACGTTTTGGAGATCAAATGCAACAAGCAGGTGCGCGAAGTGAAGGTCGAGGGTCGACAGTCGTTGCGCATCGTTTGGAGCGACGACGCGATCGAGGTGAGCGAGGACGCACAACTTGTCAGCGAGGGCGAGGAGTGGGTCAAACGTCGTGAGTATCTGAACGATATGTCGAAAATTATGGGCGCCGACTTGCGTCGTAGCGGAGCGCATTCGTTGATTAGTGCGCTGCGTGCCCGCGTGCCGAGTATCGAGATCGACTCACAGGGTCGTGTGATTATCCACCGCGGCTCGGTGCAGAAGTCGAGCGGCGGCATTGGCGACCGTGCGCCGATCAACTTCAATGCGCTGATTGTGGTTGATGGTCAGGAGGTTCAGTCGCTGAATGATGTGAGTCTGTTCGATGTTGGAATGATCAAGATTTTGGACGAGGCACCGTTGTACGGATTCCGTGGCGTGAATGGTGTTGTGGAGATCACCTCGGAGGGCGCACTCAAACGCCAACAACAGGATTAACCCCACCCACCGACCAAAGCAAAACCGCACCCCCGTCGAGGGTGCGGTTTTTTTATTTGGGACGAGCTATTTTGTCATCTCGGCGATTGTCGAGAGGAGCGCGTCGAGCTCGGCGGACGTAGGCTCGGCAGAGATCGAAATCACACGTCCATCGGTGTCAATCAGATAGTTACGTGGGACGTAGCGGGTGGCATAGAGCGCATAAATCTCGCCCGTGGGATCGCAACCCATATCGAACGTATAGCCGTTTTCACGTCGGAACTGCTCGACGGTCGATCGGTTTTCGTTGCGGGCAATGGGCAGGAAATGGAACTTCGAACGGTCGAAGGCTGTGATTCGGCTCTTGATATGCTCAAATTGGGCGTGGCAGTCGGGACAAGCGGACGAGAAGAAGGTGAGGAGGACGATTTTCCCGCGCAGATCGTCGAGCGAGGTTGTCGGTCCGTCGAGCGTTTCGACGACAAACGCAGGCGCGAGGTCGCCGACGCGCACACGTGTAGTCTGCTCATAGGTTGGATCTTGGCTTTCGATACAACTTGCGAACGACATTGCAGTCAACGTGCAGACCAGCATATGTATTAAACGGTGTTTCATTGTCAGTTTATTCAAAAAGCAGCAAGCCCTTTTCTCGACTTGCTGCTTCCCCTCATCAACCCTTTCTATACTAAATATTTATATACTAATTAACAACGACGCAACGCATATAAGCCATATCACTGTCGGTATGAGTAGTAGAATTCTCAACTGAATTGGCTCCATAGGTATCAAAACCCATAGTAAAATAGTTAAAATCGTGCGCATAGTCATAGTCACCGACGCCTGTTTCATTATCTGACTTAGACGTCTGATGTACACGCGTTCTATACCAATAAATCACACCCTTACGCAACCACAAATCGTAGAATACGGGCAACTGCGAAGCAGTAGTAATACCTTTTCCTTTGCCGTCCCAACCCGTGGACGTATCGGGGAAATAAGAACTTCGCTGACCATACTGCAATACGCCATACTTAATATTGGCAGGATTCAAACCCCAAGAGTATGCATATAGGTCAGCAGCCTTACGGTGACCAAAGCCCGTGGCCGATAGCGGGAAGAAGGTATGGTTACCGCCTTGCGAATCGTCCCAAATAAATACACCTTGCATACCCTTAGTCTGACCCTCTTCCATATACATATAAGCATCTACCCCGCTGGGATCATATTTTGCGACAGTTCGGTCGATGGTTTCGGTACACTCATCGCCATACATTACACCATAGTAACGGCGCAATTGCTCCAATGCTAACCATTGAGTTTTAGTAGGAGGAACACCGCCCTCGGCGTTCATCAGATTAAAGCCACCCGTAGGATCCCAAACCGCAGTACGCCACGTGTAATCATCGTGCTGCACGGGCGATCCCGTCGAGGTATCAATAACCTTATACTTGAAATTCTGATAGGTGCTTGCGTTATCCGTTTCGACTTTCCAACCCCAAGTGATGTTATTGATTGGCAGGTAAGCCAAATTAGAACAACCAAACTTAAACATTCCACCCTCCAATAACGGATTATTTACAAGTTTGCCATTGTACTCAACATTACGGGTGTGCCACGTTGTGCCAGCAAGATTGACGTTACCCAAGCCTTGGCTAACAAAGATATAATGTACACAATTAAAATTGTGATACAACACTTTAATCACGCCACATCGATAAGCATTTTTGTCAATAGTGCTACCCGGGCGATAATCGAAACAAATTTCAGAACCCGTACCACCCGTAATCTTGGCATTGCCCCACGAGGTCGAGTTCTTGGTCTTGATCTGCACCCAATCTGCACCCTCAATCACCTCAGCACTCCAAGGTCCGTCAGACGTAGTCGGGAAGAACTCCTTTGCCAAATAGCCCGTAGCGTCGGTATCTTCACCGTCCATCTCCATTAGTTTCACCTCGAATGGCGTCTGCTTGTCGCCCGAACGCCAAATACCAGCAGGATTCACAGCACGTCGCACCTGAATAACCTTTGTGTCAATTGTTCGCTTAACGCCATCGACCGTCGCCGTAACACGCACAGTTGCAATACGTTGGTGACCCGTAAAGGGGTTATGACCCGTAAACGATGTTTGGAGTGTCAGCGGGCGAGTCCACACTCGCACCTTATAATTCCAACCATTGGCTGTTTCGGTTTTCGTTGTTGGAGCAGTTACCTTTTGCTCTGACGAATTCGCCCACGCCTTGCGGGTATCTGCCGAGATTGTTACAACTTTTCGCTGCAAGAACGAAAGGAATCCATTGTAATCTTCGGTCTGGTATGCCGAATATTTATGTTCGGGATAGCCCCACGGATTGTCAATAATTTCAGCACTAAAATTCGTAACATTCTGACCCTGAATCACAATCGGAATATCCAAATACTCATTATAACCATACGAGATATAAAGAGGGCTCGGAACCGTCAATTCGGGGCTCTCGGGCTCGTACTCGATATGCCAGTCGGGGTCGTTGGCGTTGTTCTTGAACTTCAACGTCAACTTATAGTGGTTGTTACGCTCGGCATTGAAGTCCGTCGTAATATCCTTACCCAACATAAAGCGATAGATAATCGGACCCTGCGACGCCGCCTCGGCAGTCTTATTCACGTAGTAGCCCTTGACCTCTATATACGAGCCATAGGGCTTGTCATCCTTCGAGTCGTAGTTCTTATATTGGTGCTTGTTGGGGTTCGTGCCCTGCATATTCTCGAAGAAATAGAGCGCATTCGCAGTCTCGGAGTGTACCTCCTCATTATCCACCGCCGTAGTGCCGTTCGGGTACAAAATACCCGTCGGGATACCCTTCGTAACTCGCAGACCCTCAGTCTGTGTCGTCGATCCCTTCGCGCGGTGGTAGATCACCTCGCCATCAGCAATCAGCTCATCTTTTGCGTCGGGAGTATTGTCCGCACCAAGCAAGCAGTTGGTCGGGATATCCTTGATCTGGACCGTATGGATATAGATGTAGATATTCTCGTAGAGATTCGTACCGTCGAACGCAACCGTGACCTTCGACGCTGCACGGCGCACCCACGCATAGAGCGACATCTTAGCCTTGTTGATCGTCAGCAGAGGAACCTCAGCATCGTCTCGCAACTTATCGACCGTCGGGACTTCGGCTGTGGTCGTGAAGTAACCGAACATCGCATTGTTCTTAGCCACGTCGCTCGCATTCCACGTCAGCGAGATATTGCGCAGATCGTCCTCGCTCTGCACCTGAGCCTCGTCGGGCGTGTAGTTTGCAACGACATAGAAACGGTACTTGCCGAATGGAATCGGATCGTTCATCGTGAAGGTCGCACGGCAGGTGCTGCTCTCGGCGAAATACTCAGGATCGGTGTTGGGATTTGTCGGCGACGTGGGCTCATCGGTCTTGAAGGTCGAAATCGGATAGAGTCCAAACAACGTGCCATCTTCCTTATACACAACCACGTGGAGCGACTTGATCTGCTTGATCGCATTGCCCGCCGTACGGGTCAGCTGCGACGCCATCGGGCGGAACTCAACGCCGAGTGTCAGCCTGCTTGCGCCCTCACCAATCACCTCATCAATCTCATCGGGACCGTCGATACAAGCCGTCAGCCCCAAAGCCAAAACCACGAAGGTAAATATGTGAAATAATGCACGTTTCATTATCGTTGTCGTTCGTTTTCTATTCGTTCTATTGACCGAACTCGGGGTACAACCAATACTCGCCATAGGGATAAACTCGCACCACGCAATTCAAATCGGTCAGTTCGTCGTTGAGCGTTACATCGACCACCACGTGAGTATTTCGCGGCAGAGCGGTCAGGTTGTTGAAGTAGCCATTCTCGTAGGTCTCATCGCCCACGGTCAGCGAGATCTTATAGTTGCGACCCACCGTAGAGGGGTCATCGTTGTAGTTGCTTTCGAGCAGATAGATCGGATCGAGCTCCACCTTGCCATTGCTGGTCGCACTCTTCGCCGGCACCGTTTTGTCCGCAAACGTAGCCTTGAAATTGTAGTGCTCGTTGTTACCGATCATCGGCACGTTGTAGCTCTTGATATATGTAATGGTCGTTCCGTCCTCCTCGCTCAGCTCACCATAGACCACCTCATTGGGCAGCAGATACTCACGACGTGCCAACTTCGAGATGGTCAGCTGTTTGAGCGCCAGAGGCTCGTTACTCGTGTTGATTATACGGAACGTGAATTTGACCGCCGCACGCACAATAATCAGCTCGACGTTTGTGTCCTGTTTCTCAAGCACATCGACGCTGTGGCACTCGCTCATAAACAGCGGCAGCGCCATCTGTGTCAGTGCATCATTGACCTCGATCAGCGAGGTCTCGTCGGTCTCGATATCCTTTCCCGTTATGTCATTGGTCGGGAATTGTTCACCGACCTTGATTGCTGCAAAGTCGTAATTTGCGACCTTGCGACCTGAATTGAACTTGGTATTTTCGTTCGCAAACAGATATACTTTTTTGGTTTCGCCTCCGACCACCTCGAACTGCGCCGTTGCGAAGTAGGTTGTAGGCACTTGGTGGAAATCGTAGTAACGATTGTGCTCGACCGTACCATCAGGACGGACGATGATGATACGCAGCGTCTGCATCTTCTCGCCATCGCCCACCGCCTCGGCCAACGAACCACGCGACTGCATACCGAGGAACGCCGCACCATCGGTCAGTGCGACACTCACGCCGAGTTTCACCTTCGATGTGTTTTCCGCTACGGGTATGTCGCCCTCCTTGGAGTAGATCGAGCAGCCGCAGAGCAGCACTCCCAACACCAACGCAACAATACCGTATTTCAACTTCAACACCATCAGTTTCAATCGTTTATCTTACATTCCATCAATATGGTTCAGACGCACGGTCCAACCGTTGATAATAATCTGGACATTAACCCAACGGAAGCCGTCATCGAGGAAGAATACCATCGACCATTCGCTTTCGCGGTCGAGATACTCCTGCGCCTTCATATCGGCATAGAGCTCGCTTCGGAGCAGCAACAGATACTCTTTGAGCGGAATGCTGAACACCTCGTCACCCGTTTCGTTGTTGGTGATTGTGAGTCGGGGGTTGTTCTCCACGACGAAGCGCGAGGTCGAAAACTCGGCCCACGCCACCGATACGGGGGTATCGTTATCCTCCCAGCTACCTACGATCTCCTCGCCCGTAGTCCACGGCGAGTAAACCACGTCACCCTTCTTGACCACCTTGTTATTCTGGTCGAGATATGAGTTGTCATCGGTGATTTCGAACGTAAATTGCGACGCAGCAATGGTTTTGCCATTGATCTGTTGGAGCGCGATTTTGACGTTATTGGTGTTCTTCATCATATAGACCGTACCCTCGACGAAGTCGTCCTCTTGGAGCGACACGTTGAGCTTGCCATAGTACAGCCCGTGCAGAGCCTCATTCGAAGTGAAGTTGTTGTGTTTCAGTTCGACATAGAGCTCATTGAGCTTTGTGGCGCGCGTGAACTGCGGGAACGAGAACGAGGTCTTGCCGCACGCCAAACCGCCATAAGCGATCAAAGTATAGTTACCTGCATCGAGCTCGACGTTCATACGATACGCCTCATCGGCGAGCACCGCAGAGGTTTCGGTGAGGGTTTTGACATAGTTGCCATTCTCATCGAACACGTAGAGTGTCAGACAGTCCACCTTTTTGGGAAATGCGTTTGCATATTCCATATTGTAGTCATACACGAATCTCAGCGATAGGCCTCTTGGGCAGTCGCTTTGATCAGTAAAAATTGTGCCTTCGCAGGCGATACACCCAATGGCTGCGACCAAGAGGCATAGAAGCCTCTTGGTTACAGCGAAAGGTGAAACTATACTTTTGAGTTTCATTTGAAAATAGTTTCGATTCTGTTATTAGAACTCGATGTGATTAACACGTACTACCCAAGGCAGAACCTTAACAGTAACGTTGAAGTAGTAGTTCAACTCCTCATCGGGATCGGTAGGATCAACCGGATCGGGATCGGGATCGGGATCGGGATCAGTAGGATCGCTCGGAGTGGGGTGACCCAGCTTGCTGATCTTGTCAACGCAGAGCTTGTAAACGTTGTTACGTACAACTGCAAACTCCATCTTACCCATAGTTACGTTATCACCGTTGTCATTGTGGCGGTTCCAGTAGTAGTAGTAAGTGAAGTATTTGCCATCAGCGTCTGCCGAGTAGCCAGTGAAACCAGCATTAGCTTTGTCAGCCGAGGTGGGAGCCTCAACAGCCTTAACCTTGTTTACAGCAGCAACCAAAGTAGCGGGAGCCTTAGCGTCAGCAGCAGCAGCCTCTACATCAGCCCAACCACCATAGAGAACGTTCTCAAATACATAGATCATCTCCTTATTAGCCATAGCAGCGGTAACCTTATCGTTGGTCGAAGCGATCTGACCCTTGAATACGATACCAGTCGAGATACCGTGCTCCTGAGCGTTTACGCCGGGGATAGTGTTCTCCTTAGCATACTGCCAGAAGTAGTAGTCATTCAGGCTGTGCTCGCCGTCGTAATCGGTCGTACCATCGTCCTCACCTTCCCAGTTGTCAGCCTTGGTCAGATCAGCCGAAGCGATCGACTTCCAAGTCCAAGTCGAGGGCAAAGTCAGATGAGCGTCGAAGTTAGCAACCTGAGCAGCGGTATAACCGTCAGCCTTAGCAGCGTAGTCAACGTCAACTACATAGTTCTGAGGAGTCTCAACACCACCAACAGTCCAGTTAGCGTTAGTACCGTCAGCCGATACACGACGGAAGGTATAGAATGCCTTGCTGTGATTAATCAGAGCAGCCTGAGTCAGAGTTACGGTTACACCGTCAGCCAACTCAAACTTATTGTCGTTCTTAGGCATAAAGTCGAAACGAGCCATCGAACGCTCAACGAAATGAGCACCCAAGTTCAGCGGGCTGCTGGGCGAAGTGTAAACCGACATATCAGCGGGCATAGTCACCTCGTTAGCCTCATAAGCGTTGGTCATCCAGAACAGATTGTTCTGCGTCATATCAGCAACAGCAACCTCCGAAGTAGCGTCCAAGCTCAATGCCTCGGGAGCCGAGCAGTTAGCGTAGATATAAACATCGTAAGCAGTGTTTGCCTTCAACTCCAACGAGCTGAACGATGCGATGTAGGTATCGCCCGAACCCTCGGGAACAACGTTCTTTGCTACAACATACGAATCAGCGTTAGCCAATACGATGTCCACCTTCGATACGGTGTTCTCATAGTCGTAACCAACCTCCTTGTCGGGGGTAGCATTACCGTTGGTCTCACCCTCGGTGTCGGTACCAGTACGTGTAGTCTCCATCTTAACAGAGAACTTCATATACACCTTACCAGCCTCATCACCACCAACAACATTGGGCTCCTTGTCGCAAGCAACAAAAGCCGCAAGTGCTAATGCACATACAAAAAGTTTTTTCATAAGTGTGAATTTTGAATGGTTAATAATTAATAATAGGTATTTAGTTTAGTTTGTTTGTTCAGTCGCTATATATAATATATAGGTATTCTTAGTTATTTTTGACCTTCTCGATCTGCTCCAAGGCGTCGGCCGCCTCATCAATGCGACCCTTGACCATTGCGAAATAGTCCTCTGCAGCGTCGTAGTCGCCACCAAGCGCCGCAAGAACACCACGTGCGTAGATCGCCTGGTCGCTCTTGCCAGCCTTCTCCAAGAACTTCTCAGCGCCCTTCAAGTTGCCCTGAGCCATAGCCGAGTTAGCGGCATTGAGGTTTGCTGTTTCGTCCTCGGGGTACATACGCACAGCCACGTCGAAGATCTCGGCAAACTCCTCGCTATCGGTGTCAAGTCCCTGAGCAGCAACGTAGAACTCCTCCAAGCTCAGCTTCTGCGGGCGCTCCTTAACCAAGCGACGAATCTCGATCGGGTCGCTGAACGAGCGAACAACATACTCGATACGATAGTCCGAACGACGCAGCGCGGGGTAGCACGTTGCCAGCAGGTAGCGGTACTCCTCGGGGTATGTTGATTTGAGTTTCCACTCCTTGTTATCGGGCTCGCGCGGACCGTCGATCAGCGCGATAATCTCGTCTCGGTGCTCCAAGTTCGACGCCTCGACAAACTTACGCAGACCCTCCCAGTTCTCAGGTTCATACGATGTCGAGATGAAACCAGCGGGGAACTTATAGAGGTTCGAAACGTACTTTTTCAGTGCCTCGGTACGGCCCTTTGCCAGACGAGTATTGTTCGAATAGGGGCTCTCGGGCGAAGCGAAACCCTTGATCGATACGGCGGTAATCGTGATATCCTTATCGTTGCGCACCGAGTCGATCGTGCCGATAATCTTCGCCAGCTCCACCTGGTTGTTACGGTACTCGGGGCGGATAACCGTCTGCGACACAACGAAATCGACAAATGCCGAACCTGCCAGCGAGCGAGTCTTGACCGCCTCAGCCGTCGGGCGAACGAAGACGAACTGCGGCTTATATATATAATGGTGGTAGCTACCCAACTCAGCAAAGCGCTCGTCGAGAATCTTGTTGCAGCAGCCGTAGGTGCGGTTGCCGATCACCACCATAGCGCCATTCAGCCACTCCTCGTAGGGAATTGATGCCTTATATTTGATCACATCGGGGCACTCCTTCTCTTTGATGATCATATCGCCCTCCTTGCCAAGCGTGCTCCAATCGTTACGCACGTAGGTGAAGTAGCGGCGACGACCATATACGCCAATCGAATGCAGATCGACCGCCTGATCGCCATTGACGATAAAGGGCGAGAGCAGCGTAGCGCGGTTGTTATGTACGTCGAGCGACGAGAGGTCGATATTCATATCGAGGTACATATAGTCGCCATTGCGTTTGAACGAGAAATCTTTGATGGTCACGTCGCCATTGAAGATGGCTTGCGCGTCGGCCTCAGCGAGGCAGAAGAGCGCGGTCAGTATTGCGAAAAATCTTTTCATCGTGACAGGGTTTTAGAACAGATAGACAATGCCGATGGCGGCTTTGGTGATACCCCAATAGTTGTAGGGGACTTGTTTTTCGAGGTGTCGGCCACACTCGGGGCACTCGAATTTGTCATACTCGGTGTAGACGTAGCCCGCACCGATTTCGAGTTCGAGGTTCCAATGGCGACCCAAAATAAATTGGTATCCGTAGCCGATACCGGCGCCGGCATACCAACCTTGATAACGATATTCGCTCAGCGGCGAGAAGTCCGTGCCGAGGAATTTGATGTTGTTGTTGATGTTGCTGAAATTGTACTTGCCACCCAAGCCGTGCAAGCCGATGAAGTGACCCGAGAAACGGTCGCAGAACCAATAGCGCACCTCGGGCTGCACCAGATAGTGTCGCCACTGAGTTCGGGTCTTTTCGTTTGCCCACCAAGCGTTGTAGTTACCCGATAGGTCGATTGTCCATCGCGGAGCGAGACCGACCTCGATACCTGCATTTACGGTTCTTGTTGCGTCATAGAGAAGATTGGTCTTGATAGCCACATCTTGACCTTTAACGGGATTAATGTGCATAAAAATGCACACGATCCCCATTAATAGAATCGTGTAAATTTTACTCATAAGCGCTAATAATTATAGCCTTTTTGTTTGATTTCACCTGTTAACCAGATATCCCTTTTTAACACTCTCAGTTTGGAAACCTAACTTTCCGACGTAAAATTACAAATTTTGGTCGAGATTACCGCGTCAAATTAATAATTTAATAGACGTATAAGAATTTATTAGCGAAATATTTTCACGAATAACTTTTATTTATATTCATTATCAGGAATCGCTGGGCGGGCGGTGCGACGGCAGAAGAAGGGCACATATATACAAAACCGCACCCCTGACGAGGGTGCGGTTTTGTGTTGCAATGTGGGTGGCGTTACTCGCCTTTGATCTCGGTGGGGATTTCTGCGCGGACGTAGACGCTCTGATCTACAACATTATCCAACGACGCCCACACCATCTTATTGGCTGTCAGCGAGATAATGCAATAGCGGTGTGCCCAATCGCCTCGATCGTAATCGTAGTTTCCACGAATCACCGCTCCTCGTTCAGGGTCGGTTTCGATGTAGAACGAGCCCGTCAGCTTGCGTGTCGAAAAGCTATCCAGATTCTGATAGAGCGTATAGGTGCGGTCACTGCGCACAAAATTGATATAGACATAGCTCCCCTCGGCCAGCGGTGCGCCCTTCCACTCGGCAAGTTTCCACTCGCCCGCAATATTGTTCGCCGTAACCTCCAACTCGGGCTCGACGGGCACTTCGGGCGTCGGCTCGTCGCACGACACAAATCCGAATATCAACGCCAAAAGGCTAATAGTCAATAAGATAAATCGTTTCATATTCTGTTTCGTTTTGTTTCTATTTTTGCTTTTCGTCCGGCTGCGTAAACACCTCAATCGCACGTTCGCGCGGGGCAACCTTCAACCCTTCGAGGAACAATCGCGGACGCATTCTGTGCGGCATTGCCGAATGCTCGCTGGCTCGTGGCGTGTAGGTTATCACAAGGTCGCCCGCCTCGCCCGCCTGCAAAACCGAAGGCTCGGTACGCACCTCAATTTCTGGCGAACTAAGCAGCGTATCTGCACTAATTTTCAACGGTTTAGCCCCGCCATTCATACACGCAATTCGCTCAGTCTGCACCCCTTCGCCCGCAAAGCGCACCCACGTCTGACGAAGCAACAACGCTCCGAGCGAGTGGGGATAGTCGCCACTTCGATCTGCCGCCGCACGCACCACGCCCTGCACCGTGAGCACCGCCGCAGGACGACGTCCCGAGCGATCGGTATAAACGAAAATGCGCTGGCTGACACGCCCCGCGTGCCCCTTCGGGTGGTAGGTCAGGCGTAGCTCTCCGTGCTCGCCCGCCACGACCGTCGACCGATCATTTTCAACCTGCAAACAGCTGCACGAAGTCGTTATTCGAGTTATGGTAATCTGCTCACGTTCAGCATTTTGCCAACGCACCACGCCGTGCCAAGCACCACCCTCTTCGGGCAATTCGCCGAAGTCGATCGTCGTTCGTTCGAACGCCATTCCGACCTGCTCGGTGGCAACGTTGCGTGCGCTATCGACCTTCGCCTGCGGAATGAGGCGTATCTGCGCCTCGGCGGTCGCCACTGCAACCGTCGCCGCCAACGCCAATATCCACCCGCACGCACGCATACGCTTAGAGCCAGCCGTTCGAGTTTGCACCGCGACGAACGGTGATTGTAAAGTTCTGCGTCGTGCCGTTGCTTGCCGCAATGCGAGCCGTCGTCGAGCCCTCGCTGATACCCTTGAATATCAACTTCGCACCCTCATTGGCAACCGTTGCAATAGCTGCATCGTCGATTGTTACGTTATAAGTAAGTTCCTCGCCACCAGCAAAATAGCGCGACGGCACAACCGCCATCGAGCCCTCGACGTCGAGATACAGATTCGGGAAACGCAACTCGCGTCCCGCACCCTCAATCGCTGCCAGCAGAGCGTCGGCATTGACCTGACCTGCACCCATCTGACCACGATAAGCCGACAAATTCATCTGCATCGGTTGCAGAGGGCCGATGTCGGCAACGTAGCGCGAATAGGTCTTCGAGCCCGTCTGGAACTCGTCGATCGGCGTCGAGGTCGAAATGAGCAATTCGCGTAACTCCTTCTCTGTCAGGTGGCGACGTTGCTCGGCAGCATACGAAATTGCCAATGCCGCCACGCCCGAGACGTGCGGACACGCCATCGACGTACCCTCCATATATCCGTAACCACTCTCGCTGACGTTGTAAGGCAGGGTCGAAAGCACACAACCCACCTCGCCAAAGTTATGATCCTCATCGACATAGTCGTAGTAGTAGTCCTGATCGCCACCGGGTGCCGACACCGACGTACCCTTGCCATAGTTGGTATAGGTCGCTGCGGTGAAGTCGGCCGCCGTTGCTGCCACCGAGATATAGTCGTCCGATGCACCCGGGTAGCCCGCCATCGGAGCGCTCTCGTTGCCACCCGCAAAGATCGCAACACCACCCTCGATCGGGCCATTGGGCGAACCTGCATTGTGGGTGAAGTAGTCGAGCGCACTCTTTTCGAGCGGAGCACCAGCCTCCCACTCCTCCTGCGAGGCGAAACCCTGCTCACCCCAATCGTAGGTATTGGCAGCACCCGAAACGTAGCCCCAACTGCACTGCAACACTACTGCTCCATTGTCTGCCGCATATTTGATAGCACGTACTACGGCCAACGCATTCGAGCCCGTATAGCCCGAAAAGATCTGGCACACCATAATCTTCACACCATCGCCTGCGCCCGAGCCGCCCGCTATCGAGCTGATACCCACACCGTTATTATTCACTGCCGAGATCACACCCGCCACGTGCGAGCCGTGTCCCGAATCATTCACATCGTTCCACGTGATGACTCCCGAACTCTTCACGAAGTTATAACCGTGGCGGTCGCCCGCATAGCCATTGCCGTCGTTGTCATCGCGAGAGCGCCACACCTCGTCCTCATTGACCCAGATGTTAGCCTTCAAATCGGGGTGATCGACAAAGACACCCTCGTCCAACACAGCCACAATCACCTGCTCGTTGCCCGTCGAACGTTGCCACGCGCCCTCGCACTGCACATCGGCATCGCGTACCGACTTGATCAGACCGCCCTCGCAGAACTGATCGCCACGATTCACCAAGTGCCACTGCGCCGCCAGCAGAGGGTCGTTCATCGCCTCGGCGGTTGCGCGCGTTGCACTCTCTGCCGCAGCCAAACGACTAACGCTCAACGGAGTAGCCTTTGTGCGATAGGCACGTTTGATCGAGCGGTTGAAATCGACTGCCTGCACCTCGCCAAGCCCCGCCAATCGCTCGGCAACCTGCTCGGCAGTGCACGCCGCACCGAAACGCACGACGTACCATTGATGCAAACCCTGCTCGCGCGTACGCTCCTCGGTGCGCTCGTCAATCGGGAAGACGCGCTCCAAATCGTAGCCCGCGATCGCCTCCAAAACCTCGTCCACAGCCACCACGCCACTGCGCGTTGCCACGCCACGTGTAGCCTCCGACTGCGCGATCATATCGGCAACCTCAGCCGTGAATTTGACGATCACCTCGCCCTCGACGTATGGCGCAACAATCTGCGGCTCATCGGGCGTGGGAATCGGCTCTTGTTCGCACGACGAGAACGACACTGCCGTCGCCAACATCATCGCGCATAACACTCTGTATCTCATATCTTTCATCATTTGTCGCATTATTCGTAATCTCCCGTCGGTTTCTGTTTGAAGGTATAGACGTCGTAGTAATAATTGAGGTTGACAGGCTCGTTTTCGAACATCGCCTGACGACCATTCTGCGCACGACCCTCCTGCTGGAAGACCAGACTATAAGGCAACCACCAATCCAGCGCGGGGTGATACAACAACCAATCGGGCAATTTGCCGTACAGACGGTTGAAGTTGATGGCAAAGCGCTTGGTCGAAGGCATCACCTTCTTGATGCGATTATCGACCAGGAACTGCGGCAAAGTATCCACCGCATCGATCTCCTCCTGCGTATAGTAGGGCACCTCGGGATCGTCCTCGAAGGTGGGCAGCTCGCCCTGCAAATAATTGACCGACAGCACCAACGTATCCAAATCCCACTTGATCAGATCGACGGGGAACTCCTCTTCGTCGATAAATCCGCCCAGATCCTTACGCACCGAATTGCTCAGGTCATAGACCAAACTACGCTGGTTGGCATTCATCACAAGCGAACGCAACTTGGGGAAATTCTCCTTGGTGAGCACCTTCGGCACGCGCTGGAAGTTATTGGCGCAGACGTTCAAATACTCCAAATTCTTCAACTTAGCCAAACTCTGAGGCAGGTCGATCAGACCATACGCACCAACAGTCAGTCGTTTCAACTCGGTCAGCTCCGAGATCTCGTCGCCCAACTCCAAATTGAGCATAAAGGTATTGGTATTACCGAAGATGTAGATCTCCTCAGCAGCAGTCAGATAGCGAATCTCGTAGGGCAACTTCTCGCGCGTATGGAACAGCATAATCTCGACCGAGCGCACACGACCCACCTTTGCGGGGGTACAGCCCTCCATCTGCTCCTCCCAAAGCACCACGTTGCTCCACTCGTTCATCGGCGTCGAGGCGTCCCACATCGTATAGACACCCATCGCGCGGGCAATCGACAATAGCGCCACCGAGTCGCCCTCGCGTGTATTCTCGACGATCGGCTCCGAGGCCTGCTGACGCACATTCAGCGCATCTTGGCGCGACATCTCGACATCGCTCTTCGGGCGGAATACGACCTCCGCCAAACGCTCACGCGGCGAGGTGTTGATATCCCAATTGAAGCGCACCGTAACCTCGCGCGGACGCACTCCGCGATCGAGCGTCAGCTGGTGGCTCTCGCTGGTCAGCCAGCCCGCATTGTCGGGCACATCGACCTCGAAATCGACATTCGAACGCACCCGAACATCGAAATATCGCTTGCCATACTCCTCGAAATTCGACAGCTCGACCGCATTATCGTCGATCTCGATCGTGTAGGGATAGCCTCGCTGCTCGACCACAATATCTTGGCTCTTCCACGTGCGCGTATTCTCGATACGCACCACACCCGTACGAGGCGTAGCGGTCAGCGCCGAGTCGATGATGATTTTGCAAGGTGTTGATCCTCGGCCATTTGCAGGCGAGATGGTAATCCACGTATTATCGGTCGAGGCGATCCAATCGTCGCTCGACGAGAGCTGGACCAACTCCGTTCCGCCCACCTCCGAGACCTCGATCTGTGCGCGGTCGATCTCGAAGGCAATCTGCTCGCCTCCGCGATCACAACCCACCGCCAACAACGCCACCATAGCTGCGGCAATATATTTTTTCAGTGTCATATTCTTCGTTTTCATACTCAATTCCTCCCCATCTTTACTCCAACATCGGATCGCAGTTGATAATATTCTGCCACTTGTCGTAGATCAGAATGTAGGCACCCACCTGCCAAGCGTAGCAGATGTCCGACGCATCGAACACGATGTTGGGGTTATCGCTGATATCCAAATAGTAGCACAAGGTCGAGATCGTGTCGTCGATCTTGCGCAGGTCGTTCGAACCGAGATAGAGACCGCGCAGACCCGTATGCTGATAGATGCCCGTCGGCCACTCGCGCAGGCAACGTTCGCCCTTCTCGTTTCGCTGTGAGCGGATCGCAAAGACGGTCAATCCCGCGCAATCCAACGGCTCGTAGGGGAACTCGCTGAAATTGTTGAACGAGAGGTCTAAACCGTAGAAATAGGGCATATTACCCGCGTGAAACTCGCGTGGCAGGTCGGTCAGATTGTTGTACGACAGATCGAGCGACTGCAAGAAGATCGAGTTATCGTAGGTGAACGACCCCGCGGGAATCTCATCGACGTTGCAGGCACGCAGGATCACATACTCGACCGTCGAGTTACTCTTGGCCAACGCAGTCGGGTACTTGGTCAGTCGGGGATTCGACGCCAAAGTGAGCGTATTGACCTTCACGCCCTTGTACGTTCCGTCCTCCTCGCCTTCGAATCCGTCGATCAGGTTGCCCGAGAAATCGACCGAAACCATCGTAAATCGGCTATCCGACGAGAAGATATTGGGCACCTTCTTCAAGCGGTTGAAGCGCACAGAGAAGGTCTCAATGTCGTCATAGCCACAGAAATAGCCCTCCTCATCACGCGGCAACTCCTCGATCAAATTGTTGTCCAGATAGAGCTGTACGGGTGCAACGCCCTTGCCCAGCGGGTGGATCTTCGAGATTTTGTTGAACGCCAAATCCAGCAGACCAATCTTCTCCATCTGCGAGAATGATGCGGGCAGCTCTTCGAGGCTATTCTGGCGAGCATAGAGAATCTGAATCTTCTCGCGCGAGGGGCCCTTGGCCAGCGCGTCCAGACCTGCATAGATTTCCTCGGCCGACCACTGCGCATTGTTCGAAATATTGATCGAAACCAACTCGGGCATCTGCGCAATCGACAGCGGGAAGCGAGTCATCTTCGGGCAGTTATAGATTTCGAGGTCGGTACACGACACCAGCTCTGCCATCTCGGCAGGCAGCGACTCGATCTCGCTATTGGCAACATAGAATATCTCCAACTTCTTCAAGCGTCCAATCTCGGCCGGCAACGATCGCAGACCGTTGTTGAGCGTGCCGTGGTTGGTATCGTAGAGGTTGATCTGTCGCTGCTCACCCGTTTTCAGGTCGAAGATATCACCCTCGTTCTTGTCGGCGTAGAGCGACGTTGCGGGGGTCGAGAGTCCCTTCTCGGCCAGTGCGCGGGCACAAGGCTCCGAGAGCTGTGTCGGGGTGTGAATCATCGACAGATACTCTTTGTGGTGCTCCATACGGTTGCGACGACGCTCGCTGAGCGACACCTCGTTAGCCGTCGGATCGTAGGTCAAGAGATTGACATCGTTGTGGTTACCCAAGTACAACTCAACCAGCTCCGTAAGCTGACCAATCGCCGGCGACATATCGCCCGAGAAGGCGAAATCACTCAGATCGAGGCGCGCCACACGACCATTCGAGTGCAGTTCGACACCCGGCTGATCGCCCCACAGGTCGGGATCCTTGTTGAAATCCCAATTCGAGCCGGTCGGGAAATTCTCACCCACGTAGTACCACGACTCACCATTGAGGCTCTCCCAGATCTCGCGCAGAGCGTAGTAATCCTTTATATATTCGTCGGTCGCGTGCAGCGCAACGGGGATCGCACTCTCGGTGGTACGATTGTCCGCAACCGAGAAATCTGCACCCTCAACATTGCCAAGCACCTCCAACACCATTCCACTCGCATCGTAGGCCACCAGCGACACCACGCGATAGTCGCCCGCCGTGAGCGAAAGTGTTGTATCACAAATGATTGACGAGGTCTGGTAGCCGTCCTCCTCAGCGTCGCTCTCGTCGAAATGGACCGAGAACTTGCACTGCAACTTATCGAACGACGTGCGCACATTCGACATCTTGTTCTGCACCGTGATTGACGCGCGACGAATCTCATCGAACGTATATTCGCGCTCGGCAGCACGTGTGCCTTCGAGCGACGAGAGATCCTTCGTGAGCGAGAATCGCACCGCACCACGCGGGGTAACATTGACCGTCAGATCGACAACCTCCAAGCCACCCTCGCGCACCTCAACCGAGCACTCGCCCGCAGGCGCACCATTATATATCAACTCGTCCGTAGCGTCATAGAGCGAGAATGTTACCACTTCGTAACGACCCGTAAGCAGTTTCAACTTATCACTGCGCAGACCGAACTCGGCCGACTCGGCATCAGCTGCCGAGAGGTTAATCGTCTGAGCCAACGTCGTTTCGCCATAGGCTAACGTAACCTTAACCTTATATGCCTCGCTGAGGTAATCGAGCGTAGGTCGCACCGCGCGCGAGCCTTCATCGTACGAGGCCGCCTTGAACAATCGGAATTGGACGTAGCCATAGTTGGGCTCGCGGTTGTCGACGGGTTTATCCTCCGAGCAACCCATCAAACCAAACGCCACCAACGCAAGGCATACGGTAAATCTGTATAGTAGTTTCATTTTACGAATTAAAGTGTTCGTTCGAAAAACTCTCAAAAAAAATCTCAATTAATACTCACTCATTCACAATCGCCATCGAAAAGCGTTGGAGTGAGCACCCCACCCCGTTGTCGGGCAGGGCGCTCTCCAAACGTCTTTGCTACTCGGTGTAGTTGAATACACAAACCAGACGAACCAAAACAGCCCACGACGAATCGTAGTAGAGGATATGGCCCTTAGCCTGATCCCCCTCGGGGTTCATCATAACCTGCGTGCCACCCTCAACCAGCTGGGTCGACAACCACGACTCCAAAGGATGGCAGATAGCCAAAGAGTACGAAGGCATCTGCAACGTAGCCATCGCGCCCATCGCCGAAGTGTGGGTCAGGCGGTACTGCAACACGCCCATACCTGTACCCTCAGCGCTGTAATCGGGATCGCCCTCAACGATCTTCTCCAACGTTGCACCATAGGTTGCAGCAGCGGTCGGATCGGCAAACTTCACCTCGCCCGAAACCTCAGGAACATACATATAGTTGGGATCCATAACGCAGTAGATCAGCGCGTAAGCCACGTTGTTCTCGTCGTAGAATACGATCGTAGCCTCGTTCTCGCCATCGGAACCTGCCTGAGTGTTGGGATAAAGACCATTCGCGGGATCGTTACCCAAGCGCATACGAATCTTGTAACCATTGGTAAGAGCCTTATACTCAGCACTCTCCTCAACCGTGATCCAGCAAGTTGCCTGATCGTAGGGCTTGCTGTACGAGCCGTCAAAACCGTAGATCTCATAACGCGAGAAGGGCTTCGAGAAGATCAGATCGTCGCCCGAATCATTCGAACGGTAGGTCAGTTTGTAGGCGTTGGGGATCGAAGCCCAGCTGTTCTGCCACGGCCAAGAGCCCGCAGCCAACTCGGTGAAATCGGCCGTAAAGGCGTGCATCGTCTCGATATTGTTGGCGTAGATAACACCCTTATCCTCAGCCACTGCGGGAGCCTCCTGCTTAACGGTTGCCACCACATACTGCTCATACTCAGCCTTCAAAGCCGTACCCTCCGAGTTGAACAGATCGAAATTGGGATCGGCAATCTTCGTTGCTACCGTGCGGGGCAGTGCCACGAGCATACCCTCGCGTGCAGCACCCTCGTTAGCCGTTGCTGCAACGAAGAACTTGCGAGCCCAAACACCCGCTTTGTCAGCCGCTGCGTCCCACTCCTCTTCCCAAGTGATTGTGATCCAATCGTTCTCGGGCGACGATGCGAAGAGATAGCCATTATCCTTGACAACCTTGTAGAGCTCAGCGCCCTTCGGAGCAGTCATCGTTGCGATGGCACCCGTCTCGATGTACGACTCGCTCGACGCGTTGTAGTAATGACCCTCGGCATTAAAGGTCAGAGCAGACGCAATCGCCACCTCGCACACAGCCTCGCAAGCGGGCATATTGACCTTCAACTTGCCTGCCTCAACCGGTGCGCTCTCGTTGGTGAAATCGTTGATCACCAACTCAACGCTCTCGGCCGTAAAGGGATAAGCCTCCTTGACCGTACGAACGAATACCTCCGTGCGACCAGCCTCGCCCGACGTTACCGAGGGGTTGATCCACGCGGGCAGCTCGCCACCGATAGCCCACTTGAAGTTGGTCTCAACAACAATGCGGTGCATATACTGCTCGTTGTGCCACAAGAAATCGAGCGCCTGAACGGGAGTCGAGCCATAGACATAGCCACCCTCGCCATTGCTCTTGAAGTCGATCGCAGCCTCGTCATACTCAGCCACATAGACATTCACCGTGCGAGCCAGCTTCATACGTGTCAGCTTAGCGATAGTCTGAGTCTTACCATCCATCGTGAGCGACACCTCGCACACGCGATCGGTATCAAACTCGTCCTGATCGGCAACCTTGATCTTGATCTGCTGCGAGCCTGCCTCACCCATCAACGAGAGCTGACCTGCGGCATCAACCAGCGAGAAGTACTGTGCAGCCGACGAGGGAATCGAAACCTTCCACGCCATATTGGGGTTGATCGAGAGCGTTACGGTCTCGCCGCTCTTGACAACCTTCTCGATCAGCGACGGGAACACCGGCTTCACCTCAGGTTCGGGGTCGGGCTCGGGTTCGCAACCGATCGAAAGAACCGCTGCGGCACACATCACCATAGCGGTCATAAGTCGAAAAATTTGCTTTTTCATAAGCGATTGTTTTTTGAGATTGTATTAATTGAATTTTGTAATTTATTGTTCGTCTGTTCTGTTTCGGGTTACATTCCCTCCTCGCGTTGCAGGCGCTCGGCCTCCTCGTCGCTCACCCACTCGAAGATGTTGTAGAACGTGCCGACCGTACCGACCATCTCGCCTAAGTTCTTGACATAGACCGACAACCACAACTCGACAAATCGCTGGCACGAGTTGTAGAACGAAGGTTGATAGGTGGGCGTCGTACCCAACAGCTTATTGTCGCCGTGGATCATACCGAACACCGACGCCTCGTCGCTCAGCACCTCGTCCTCGTCCATCGTAACGCGCGGCTGGGCGGGGTTGCTCGCATCGAAGTGCAACGTAACGTCGTAACCATCGTAGAAACAGTTGCGCACGATGACGGCATTCTCTATGGTCGGGTGTAGCTCCGAGCGCACCAAACGCTGGTACGAGGGATTCAAACCCGGATAGTCGTACAACAACAGCGAGGTCATCACACACCAGCCCGTGAAGTTATTCACATCGAACGGACAGCTCTTATACATCACCACCTTGGTCTGCGCGCCATTGGGGTAGAGATCCCACTCCAACTGCTCGGGCATAACCAATCGCAGCACAAAACCGAGCGAATCGGTCGCCTCGATCTTCTCATAGTTGGCTCTCACGCGCACCTCCGTAGCCATTTCACCTGCGGGGATCGTGATCGAGTTCGATTCGAGCGTATAGTGCACACCCTCGATGGCATTGCTGCCCTTATCGACAACCTCAACTCCGAACGTGCGGTCGTAGTCGCACTTGACGGTCGAGGCCACTGCCACCGCAAACGTCTCACCATCGGCCATCACCATATTGGTCGAGATCGAATCGGCAAACATCACATATTCGGGACCCGTGTAGGTTACATACTCCTCGTCGCACGAGGTGATCGACAGCGTCGCCATTGCGACGACAGCCACCGACAGATATTTCATTATATGCTTCATATCGTTCCTATTCGCTTCGTTAGTTATTGCTTTCGTTGGGCACGATCTCCGAGCCGGGCGACTCGATCTCGTGCTGCGGTATCGGCCATACGAATAGCGGGTTATCGGCCTTCACGCTGAGCGAGCTACCCTCCGAGAGCGACTGCTGCTGCGGTACGCGCGTGAAGCCCTCGCCATTGCGATACAATTTGTCCCAACGCTTCAAGTCGTTCAGACGGAAACCCTCCATATACAATTCGCGCACACGCTCATCGGCAATGTGCTCGATCCAATTATCCTTAGTCATATTCACCTGACCACCAGCCAAATAACGCGCCGCGTGCAGCGCATTCAAATCAGCCGACGCACGCGAGTAGTCGGGAGTCGCCTGACGGCAGTAGGCCTCGGCACGAATCAGATACTGCTCAGCCAAACGGAACGGCTTGGGCATCGACACGTGGTAGAGGTAGCGCGACGAGATGTAGTTGCGGTTGCCGTAGTACTTGACCAACAGCGGCCACGTCAGCGCGTGGTCGTAGCCCGTCTGTGCCGTATAGAAATACGATCCGTAGCGCATATCGTTCTGATCGTAGAGGTCAAGCACCCACTGCGCCGGAACGTAATCGGGATAGAAATAGTAGTAGTCGGTCGTATAGTTCAGGAACACCGAGCCGAGCGCACCGCCATACGAGGTCTCGGTGAAGCCCACCTGCCAGATGGTTTCGGTCGCCAGATCGTATGCCCACATATAGTCGAAGAAGGTCATATCCGACGTGTAGAGCGTCGTGGCCGACGAGAGTGCGTAGGGTTTATTCGGGTGGTCGATCACACGCGACGAGTAATCGACAGCCGTCTCCCAATCCTGCATATTGAGCGCCACACGTGCGTGCAGAGCGTATGCCGCACCGAGCGTCAGGTAGTGGTGCGAGTAGAAATCGTTTTCGATCGGCAGCAACTCCTCGGCCTTAGCCAAATCGCTGAGCACCAACTGATACGAGTCGTAGAGCGAGGCACGTCGTGCAGGCTCGGGTGTCGAGTACAACGTGCGCACAACAACTCCCAGCTCCTCCTTAGCCGTTGCGGGATCGTAGGCCTTGCAGAAGAGTTTGATCAGCTCCGAGTAGCACAACGCACGAATGGCATAGACCTCACCTCGATACGATTCGAGCACATCGATACGCTCGTCGTCGGTCTGCGCCTCAACTACCGCATCGATACGCTCCAAGAAGAAGTTACAGTTTGCGATCACACCATACAGAGCCGCATAGACCGACTCCACCTCCGAGCTGGTCGAGCGGATATCCCACTGCCAGATCGAGCCGTAGGTATTGGTGTAGCCATCGACGGCATAGACCATATCGCACTGGATATCGGGCAGCAACGTGAGGTAGCCGCTCCACAGAGCCGCACTCTTCATCGTGGCATAGATACCCGTCAGCGTCTGCTCGGCCTCTTCGAAGGTCTTCATCGCGTCGTTCTCGGGGATTGCCGACTGCGGCTCCTTGTCCAGACACGAGGTTGCCGACAACGCAACCATCGCCGTCAGCATATATACTTTGATGAGTGAAATTATCTTTTTCATAGCCAAATCGTTTTTAGAAGATCAAATCCAGACCGAACGTAAATTGACGCGCCATCGGGTATTGCGCCGCATAGATGTTCGACGTACCTTCGGGATCCAGACCCGAGAACTTGGTGAAGGTCAGCAGGTTCTGACCCTGCGCAAAGACTCTCAAACCGCGAATCACCGTGCGCTTTCGTTCGGGCGCAAACTTGAACGAGTAGCTGAGCATCACGTTCTTCAATCGCAGGAACGAGGCGTCCTCCAACAATCGGCTATCGAACTCGGTGTAGACTCCGTGGCGCGGAATATCGGTTACATCACCCGGCTCCTTCCAACGATCGAGCAGGCGGCGCGACTGGTTGTACGAGGCAAAACGACCATTCGACTCATCGAAATAGCGGTCGTTGTTGATCATCCATCGGTCGGCGACCCAACTGAATTGCGCGCTGAGCGACAGCCCTTTCCAGCTCACAGCTGTACCGAAACCACCCTGCCACGGAGCGATGTAGCTCTTGCCGATGAGCACCTTATCCTCATCGCGCAGCTCGGTGGTCAGCTCACCCTCGCGGGTGTACCACAGCGCGTCGCCATTGATGGGATTGACACCCGCATAGCGGTTGATATAGAACTCTCCGAGCGGGTGGCCTACAACCAATTTGGTATTGGTATTCGAGCGTTCGTACTCCTGCACACCGTTGTAGAGCTCCGTGATCTCGTTATAGTTATAAGAGGCGTTGGCATTGACCGTCCACAGCCAATCCTTCGTCTGCACCAGCGTTGCCATCACGCTCAGCTCGGCACCCACGTTGATCATCTCGCCCACGTTGTCCCAATAGTATCCGAAACCTTGATCGGTGTAGGACTTGGGCACCTCCATCAACATATCCGACGTCTGCTTGAAATAGGCCTCGAAATCGACATTCAGGCGATTCCAGAAACCGAAGTGCGCACCGAGGTTGGTTGTCCAGGGGCGCTCCCAACCGAGCGACTCGTTACCGGGCTGGATCGGTGCGATACCCGCATCACCCACATAGTCCAAACCGCCACCAACCAGCGCCGAGTGGACATAGTTGGGGATCGACGAGTTACCCGACGTACCGGTCGAGAGCGACAGCTGCGCATTGGTCAGCCAGCGCGACGCCGACTCCATAAACGGCTCATTGCGCATATTCCACATCAGACCGACCGACCAGAAACCCGCCCAACGACGCGAGCGACCGAAACGCGACGAGCCATCGGCACGTGCCGACAACTCAACGAAATAGCGGCTATCGAGGTTATACTCCGCACGCCCGAAGAACGACAGAAAACCGTAATCCGAGTCGGTCGTATCGTCCCACGACGTTGCGCGCGTACCGTTCGAGATATTGGTCAGCAGGTCGTTGTTCTGACCCGCGGTCGCAAGGCTGAATGCCTCGTAGTGGTAATCGACACCCTCCTGACCGACCATAAAGTTGAACGAGTGCAGGCGCGAGGTCTGCTTGGTGAAGTTATAGTTGATCGTATTGGTAATGGTCAGCTGCATACCGTCGGTCGATGAGCGCGATGCCGAACCGCTACCCTGATTGGGGGCATAGCTCGGATACGAAACCGCAAAACCGGTCGTATGTCCGTAATCGACACCAAATTGCGAGCGCAGCGTCAGACCCTCGATCGGGCGCGCTTCGCCATAGACCGTACCCATCATCTTATACTTCTTGAAGTTTACGGGGTTGTTCGCCAGCCACTCCAACGGGTTCTGACCCTGACCCTTCCACGTTCCGTCCGAGATCGACGCCAACGACCCGTCGGCACGGTGCGGATCCCAATAGGGCATCATAAATCGCGCTGCCGAGATGGGCGTAACGAGCGTATAGGCACCCTCGTCAGCCTGCTGAATGTTCTGGTAGTTGAACATCACGTTTGCACCCACTTTCAGCCACTTAGCCGCACGACGATCGAAATTCGCACGACCCGAATAGCGGTCGAACAGCGAGCCAGCCGCCGTACCCTCCTGGCTGTAATAACCGCCCGAGAGATAGTAGTTTGTCTTCTCGTCGGCACCCGACACCGAGAGCTCGTAACTCTGCAACATCGCCGCCGAGTTATAGACCTCGTCCAACCAATTCACGTTGGTCTGCGACAACAGATTATAGTTCTGTCCCGTTGTCATACCGATCTCCTTCTCATATTGGATTCGCTCCGAGGTGTTCATCAGGTCCCAATTACCGCTCGCCACCTGCGAAATGCCCAACTGCGTGCGGAACTCGATCATCGGACGATCGTCCATCTGACCGCGCTTGGTGGTGATCACGATCACTCCATTCGCCGCACGCGCGCCATAGATCGAGGTCGAAGAGGCGTCCTTCAACACCGAGATCGACTCGATGTCGGCCGGGTTGATCGTATTGAAATCCGACGCTGCAATGGGCACACCATCAAGGATATAGAGCGGTGCCGTACCCGAGTTGATCGAGTTCGTACCACGAATTGTCATCACAGCCGAGGCGCTGGGCTCACCCGTATTCGACAATACGGTCAAACCTGCCACCTGACCCTGCAACGCTTGGTCGAAGGCCGCCGTAGGTGTCTTTTCGATCTTGGCCGACTTGACGGTCGAGACCGAGCCCGTTACCGTACCCTTCTTTCGCGTACCGTAGGCGATCACCACCACATCATCAACCACCTGAGCATCAGGCTGCAAAGCGATGTTGCACGTAGCCGTCGCGCTCTCGGTGGGGACTTTCCACGTCTGAGCAACGTAGCCGACATATTGGAATGTCAGCACGCTACCTGCCTCAGCTTCAATCGAATACGTACCGTCGATTTGAGTTGTTACACCCGTCATCGTTTGTGTAACGACAGTCGCGCCGAGCAATGGTTCATCACTATCGGCCGCCGTTACCACTCCACTCACCACGACCTTCGCAGGCGCTTGGGCCATCGCCCCAACAGCCACTACGAGCATCGACGCAGTAAGTAGAAAGTGTCTGAAAATCTTTAACATAGCGTTATATTTGCACATTGTTGTCGCACCTTGCGGCACGAACATTAATTCGAGAATTGAAACTGCAAAGATAGGGCATAATATCTTGACGACCAAACAGAACAGCCGTTTTAATTCTCTCATAAATAGGATTGATTTTTTCAAAAAATGATTCGAGGGCTATCCGTCATTTCGGACAGCCCTCGGAGCTACTCTATACCTCACTATTTCAGTGCATTAGCGGCAATCGTGGTGTGCGCATGCCTCGCCCGAATCGTGCACCTGACCCGCCAAATAGTCGCGCACCAGCTGCTCGACCTCGCCTCGCTGTCCGCGAATGACCTTTATGCCGTGGCGTTCGAGCACATTTTTTGCGCCTGCACCCATATTTCCCGCCAGCATAACTCGCACACCCTCAGCCTGTAACACCGAGGCGATATTCGATTTACAACCGCAACCTTCGGGTGAAGGCAACGTCGATGAGCGGAGCGATCCATCGGCCTCGATCGCAAAAATCGTATAGTAAGCGCAGTGCCCAAAGTGGTCATCAACAACGCCGTCGCGCGTCGGGACAGCAATCTTCATATCGAGTTTCATAGTCATCTGTTTTTTTTGTTTTTTCGTAGCCCAAAGGTAGCCATTTTTGCGCAAACGTGCAAGCCCGCAACGCCCCACGCACGATTTGAAGCACCAAATGAAGTGAAACTGAAAAATTTAACGTACTTTTGCACCCACAATTTATATCCAAATATATGACGCAAAACAGCTCACGATTGAAGGGTCTGCTCGCCCTGACACCACTCATAGTGTTTATGGTCAGCTACTTGGCCGTATCGTTGATCACGGGCGATTTCTATAAAATGCCCATCTCCGTCGCGTTCCTCATCGCTTCGGTCTATGCCATCGCCATCACACGCCGAAAACCGTTCAACCGCCGTATCGAGCACTTCTCGGCGGGCGCGGCAAACCAAAATGTGATGTTGATGATCTGGATCTTCGTGCTTGCAGGGGCGTTTGCAGAGTCGGCACGCGCAATGGGCGCGGTTGATGCAACCGTTGCGCTGACGATGTATCTGTTGCCTGCCAAGTTGTTGCCTGCGGGATTGTTCATCGCGGCGTGCTTCGTGTCGATTTCGGTCGGTACGTCGGTAGGTACGGTGGTGGCGCTCGTTCCCGTTGCGGCGGGATTGGCCGAGCAGACGGCACTCGATCCCGCGTGGCTCACCGCAATCGTTGTCGGAGGTGCGTTTTTCGGTGATAATCTGTCGTTTATATCAGATACTACGATCGCTGCAACCCGAACGCAGGAGTGCGAGTTGCGAGATAAATTCCGTGTCAATGTGCGTATCGTGGCACCCGCCGCGCTGATCACTTTGTGTATCTACCTGCTGACTGCGACCGACGTGGCGGCCCCCACACCCGAACGTATCGAGGGCATTAAAATCGCCCCCTATCTGCTGGTTTTGCTGACTGCCATTGCGGGTCTTAACGTAATGAAAGTCTTGATTTTAGGCATCGTTGCAGCGGGTATAATCGGCATCGCTACCGACAGCTTCGGTGCGCTCGAATGGTGTACCTGTATGGGTCAAGGCATTACGGGAATGGGCGAGTTGATCATTATCACGATGTTGGCGGGCGGACTGCTCGAACTGATCCGCGTTAATGGCGGTATCGACTACCTGATCAACCTCCTGACGCGCCACATCAGCGGTCGTCGCGGTGCCGAGGGCTCGATCGCGGCGCTGGTCTGTATGGCCAACCTCTGCACGGCAAATAACACCATCGCAATTCTCTCGGTGGGTACGATCGCGCGCGACATTGCCGACCGTTACGGTATCGACCGTCGTCGCTCGGCCAGCCTGCTCGACACCTTCTCGTGCTTGACGCAGGGTGTGCTGCCTTATGGCGCGCAATTGCTTATGGCTGCGGGACTTACGGGCCTTTCACCACTGAACATCATCGGCTACCTCTACTACCCGATGATTGTGGGCGTGTGCGCCGTGCTGGCAATTATTTTCCGCTATCCCCGCAAATTCTAACACACTGATCTATGGTTTGTTATCTCCAAGTCGAAAACCTCACAAAGAGCTACGGTGAGCTGGTGATGTTCGATCGCATTTCGTTTGCGATCAACGAGGGCGAGCGCATTGCGCTGATTGCCCGAAACGGTGCAGGCAAATCGACGCTGCTCAACCTGATTGCGGGGCGCGACTCGGCCGACGAGGGCACGATCACACCGCGTCGTGATCTGCGTGTGGCCTACCTCGAACAAGATCCTGCGTTCGACCCTTCGCTGACGGTTTTGGAGGCGAGTTTGGGTGCAAATCGTGATGACGCAGGTGTGATTGCGGCCTACGAACGAGCGATTGCCAACCCCACGGGCGAGGGACTTCAAGAGGCAATGACGGAGATGGACGCGCGCGGACTTTGGGACCGCGAACAACGTGTGAAACAGATACTTTCGCGTCTGCGCATTGACGATTTCGGTCAGCGCGTGGGCACACTTTCGGGTGGTCAGTTGAAGCGTGTTGCGCTGGCGAGCGTACTGCTGAGCGAGTGCGATCTGCTGATTTTGGACGAGCCGACGAACCACCTCGATACCGAGATGACCGAGTGGTTGGAGGAGTATCTGACCTCGTTGCGCAGCGCACTGCTGATGGTTACGCACGACCGCTATTTTCTCGACCGCGTGTGCAGCGACATTCTCGAATTGGAGGAGCGCCGCCTCTACCACTACCACGGCAACTATTCGTACTATCTTGCTAAGCGTCAGGAGCGTATTGACGCTGCGGCGGCTCAGCGCGAGAGCGACGAGAACCGCTATCGCCACGAGTTGGAGTGGATTCGTCGCCAGCCTCAGGCACGCGCGACGAAGGCTCAGGCGCGCATCGACGCCTTCTACGATTTGAAGGATCGACTGCAAACCACGCGCACGCAACGTGCTGTGCGTCTGGAAGTTCAGGCGGGACGTATCGGCACCAAGATCTTCGAAGCGAAGGAGGTCTGCAAGAGCTATGGCGAGAAACGTATCCTCGACCACTTCAACTACAACTTTGCCCGCTACGAGAAACTCTGTATCGTGGGCGACAACGGGTGCGGCAAGAGCACCTTTTTGCGCCTTTTGATGGGTTTGGAGCAGCCCAATAGCGGTACGATCGAGGTCGGCGAGAGCGTTCGTTTCGGTTATTACAGCCAGCAGGGATTGGAGTTCGACCCCACAAAACGCGTCATCGACATCGCTCACGACATTGCCCGCGAGGTCGATCTTGGCGACGGTCGCCGACTGAGCGCTTCGCAGTTCCTGCACCACTTTCTGTTCCTGCCCGAACAACAATACAACTACGTTGCGAAGTTGAGCGGTGGCGAGCGTAAACGCCTCTACCTCTGCACAGTACTAATGCGAAATCCCAACTTTCTGGTGCTCGATGAGCCGACCAACGACCTCGATATTATGACCCTCGGCGTGTTGGAGGAGTACCTTCGCGCGTTCCGTGGGTGCGTGATTGTGGTGTCGCACGACCGCTACTTTGTCGATAAGGTTGCCGACCATCTGTTGGTTTTCTGTGGCGATGGCGAGATCAAGGACTTTGCAGGAAATTACTCCGAATATCTGGTTTGGAAACGCGATTTCGAGGCTGCGCGACGTGCTGCCGCGGCGGCTGAGGAGCAACGCAACCGCCCCACCGAGGAGCCTCGACGCCAGAAACCCGCCTCGAAACGACTCTCATTCCGCGAGCAACAGGAGTTTGCTGCACTCGACGCCGAGATACCCGCGCTTGAATCGGAAAAGGCTGAGCTTGAAGCACTTCTATCGTCGGGCACACTCTCGCACGAGGAGCTTACACGCACTGCCGAACGCATCGGCACGCTGATCAATGAGATCGACGAAAAGACAATGCGCTGGCTCGAACTGAGCGAACGAGCATAGCGAAAGCGAGAGCAACTTCAAGATTCAAGATACAAGATTCAAAATTCAAAATTTCCCATCCACAATTATATACAAAAAAATTAGGTCGTGCCCGAAAGCGCGACCTACTTATTTTTGTCCACACGCACAGAGTTACTCCCCCGCACCAAGCAGTATCGCATCGAATCGTTCGGGGTCGAGTCCCTCCGACTTGACCAGCACACGCCCATCACGATCGATCAAAAAGCAGGTCGGTGTCGCCTGCACACCATACTCGATTTTGAAGGGCGAACAATCGGCCATACACTCTGTAACAAATTGATAATCTACGTCATAGTGTGCCTTCAACTCTTTCAGTTGCTCTACCGTTTCGACCGACCAATAGACCACAATCTCCAAATCCTCACGCGTAGTTTTCGCATAAAGATTGGCCACGTAAGCACGCCCCTGCCGTCCCATACAGCCCAAACCACCATACAACAACAGCACACGACGACCCTCCAAAGCACGCAGATCGAATCGCTCGCCCACCTCATTTACGGCCGCGATCTGTGGCGCACGACTTCCCTCCACGACCTGACGGGTGCGTATATGTTGCTGAATAGCAAGACCATACGCCGATTGACGCATCTGGCGCGGCACCCCACGCAACGCTCGACGCAAAGCACTCTTCGGCACGTCCATTCGCACCATAAAACAACGTTTCAAGCCACTCGGAGTCGCTGCATACTGCAAAGCCAACTGCGCATTGCGCTCCAACACTCGCTCCAACTCGACCTCCGCCACCATTTCCAACGAATCGGCCAACTCGGGATTTGCCTCCGCCTGCTCATACAACTGCGCACCAAATGCCTCATATTCAAGCCAAAGCGCGCTATCGGCACGCAGATATTCCTCCTCGGTTACGGGCGGATGCTTCGCCGTAGCCGACAGAGCGAACAACAGCGCAAAGATTGTCAGAATGGATTTCATAGTGGTTTATTTTCTGCAAATATAGGATTTTTTTCGTAAATTGAGTATATTTGTTCAACGCAAAAACTACCGAACGTATGACCTATATCGAAATCGATAGCCCCGATCAGCTGGGCGTTTTGCTCCAACGTGGCTCGCGCATAAATCAGTATGTATTTCGTAATCTGGACTTTACGCCCGTTACGGAGATGGCTGCAAATCGAATTTTCACCGATTGCATTTTTCTCGGTTGCACGCTGCCCGAGCCCGTCCGCGAGGCCCTCGGTCGTAGCTGTTTGATCTTTCCTCAGATCAACGTGCCCTACAATGTTCACCGTTCGACGCTCTACTCGCCCGAGGAACTCTACGCTGGCTACGATCCCACGCACCCCGAGACTCAATCGACGTGCTACGATGGTCGCGTTTATAGCCACTACCTCGAACAGGGCAAAACCACTCGTAATCTGCGCATTACGCTCGCCCGCTCGTTGCACGACCACTCGATTAGCGACGCTCTGCACGACTTTCTCGGCTCGTATGACGAACGCCGCCTGGTCGGCATTATGGGCGGGCACGGACTGCTACGCACCGACGCAGCCTACCGCAAAGTTGCTCGCATTAGCAAACAACTGACCGAGGCGGGCTACCTGATGATTAGCGGTGGCGGTCCGGGCGCGATGGAGGCTACGCACCTTGGCGCCTGGTTTGCCGATCGCACCGACGAGGAGTTAGACGAAGCGATTGAGCTGCTGCGTGTTGCGCCTTCGTTCCGCGACGAGGGTTGGCTCGCAACAGCCTTCAAGGTACGCCAACGCTGGCCACAAGAGAGGTACGAAAGTCTGGGCGTTCCGACGTGGCTCTACGGGCACGAACCTGCAACGCCATTTGCCACGCACATCGCAAAATATTTCGACAACAGTATCCGCGAGGACGGTATCCTGACCATTGCCAAGGGTGGAATCATCTACTCGCCCGGCAGCGCAGGTACGTTGCAGGAGATCTTCCAGGACGCGGTGCAGAATCACTACCTGAGTTTCGGTTACGCAAGCCCGATGGTCTTCCTCGACAGCGACTATTGGACAACGCAAATGCCTGTCTATCCGCTACTTGAAGAGTTGCTCTCGAAGGGACGCTATAAGAATTTGATCATCTCGCTCTCGGACGACGAGTCGGACGTAATCGCCGAAATACGCAAATTCACCGCGAAATAAAAGACGAAACGACAATGGACGTTGTTGATTTTTGCGATTTTTGCAACTCGCTCCCGAATGTCGAGGAGTCGTTGCCGTTTGGGGATAGCACGCTCGTCTATAAGGTTGGCGGGCGAATGTTTGTGGCAATCGGATTGGATCACCCCGACCATTTCGTAGTCAAATGCGACCCCGAACGAGCCATTGAACTCCGCGATCGTTACGAGCAGGTGCAGCCGGCTTGGCACTTCAACAAGCGACACTGGAACGACATCTATTTCGATGGACGTCTGACCGACAGTGAGTTACGCGTAGAAATCACCCACTCGTATCTGCTTGTAATCCAACAAAATGTTACTCCAAAAGCCCTCCGACTGCAACTCCTCGCTGACGCCAACGTTGCAGGGATCGAGGGCTAACCCCGCAAAATCTCATCAACGCAACCGCTCCCGCCATACAACCAACCCCGACCTCTACACTGAGATCGGGGTTTTCGTATATATAATATATAGGTATAGAGGATATGGAGTCGAATCACGCTCTGTACATCAGCTACCACACAAAAGGGGCTACTTTGCGTTGTTCCCTCCTACACACAACACAAAAAAAGGAGCAAACCTTTCGATTTGCTCCTTGAAGAGGCGGCTACCTACTCTCCCACTTAAATAAGCAGTACCATCGGCGTTAGTGAGCTTAACTTCTCTGTTCGGAATGGGAAGAGGTGGAACCTCACCACTATAA
>JAFTOX010000020.1 GCA_017463585.1 Rikenellaceae bacterium
CACCAACGAAAGCACCACCGATGGTGGCAAGTGGCAAATTCCCGAGGGAGAATACACCATCCCGAAGGAAGAGGGCTACAATCAGATCACCTTCTATTGGTCTCACCCCGGTGTTATTGAAAACTGTGACATTTGGGCTTGGTGGGATGGCAAGGAAGGCAGCGGCTACATCATGCACCCCTGTGACTACGGTGCAAAGGTCGTGCTCAACGTGCCCATAGGCATAGAGCAGATCGGATTTATCGTTCGTACCGGATGCTCCGAGCCCGGTGGCTCCTCTTGGGGAGAAGCAACCAAGGACGGCACCAGCGAAGACCGTTTTGCTGTAATTGAGGGCGAAGAAACCTTTATCTACCTCAAGAGCGGTGATGCAGCACAGTACACCAGCCAAGACGGAGGCAAAACGCTTACCATGATTAAGAAATTTACCCTTGCGGGCATGACCGATTTCCACAAGATCCAATACAACGTAACCCCCAAGACTGCGATCACCAGCTACAAGCAGGTCAAGGTTTATGAGGGTGACAAAGAATTGACCATTCTCGACATCAGCAATATGGGCAAAGAGGTTACCAGCGGCGTTATTGAAGTGGAAGAAACCCTTGATATTGGCAAAAACTACCGCGTGGTAATTGAGGGCTACGGCGAAAAGGCAGTGGTTCCCACCTCTATTTTTGATAGCGAGTACTTTATTGAAAACTACACCTACGACGGCGATGATCTCGGTGCGATCATCAACGGTGATAAAACAACCTTTAAGGTTTGGGCTCCTACCGCCTCTAAGGTAGTGCTCAACCTCTTCACCTCCGGCCACGAGGGCTCCGCTTACAAGAGCGTTGATATGGTCAAGGGTGATCGCGGTGTTTGGTCCTACACCGAAAGCTGCGGTCACGGCACCTACTACACCTACACCGTAACCACCTCGGTTGGCACCCAAGAGGCAGTTGACCCCTATGCAAAGGCGGCAGGCCTTAACGGTAACCGCGGCATGGTAGTAGATCTTTCTCGCACGAACCCCGAGGGTTGGGGCGAGGATAACTTTGCAACCGGCATTAAGACCTACAGCGATGCTGTTATTTGGGAAGTACACGTAAGAGACTTCTCTAACAAGATCGCATCCTCCAACTACAAGGGCAAATATCTCGCATTTACCGAGCGCGGACTTGTAAACGAGTTTGGTCAAAGCATTGGCGTTGACTATCTTGTAAATCTCGGCATTACCCACGTACATCTCCTCCCCGTTTATGACTATGCAACCGTTGATGAAGCTAACCCCGATAGCCAATTCAACTGGGGCTACGATCCCAAAAACTACAACGTTCCCGAGGGAAGCTATTCTACCAACCCCTATGACGGTGAGGTTAGAATTAAGGAATACAAGCAAATGGTGCAAGCACTGCACGCAGCAGGCATTGGCGTTGTTATGGATATGGTCTATAACCACACCTACGATGCAAACAGCTCCTTTAACAAGATCGTTCCCTACTACTATTACAGATACACCGCAACGGGTGCAAACTCTTCTGCTTCCGGCTGCGGTAACGATACCGCCTCTGAGCGTTATATGTTTGGCAAATTTATGGTTGACTCGGTAAGCTACTGGGCAGAGGAATATGACCTTGATGGCTTCCGCTTTGACCTGATGGGCCTGCACGACCTTGCAACTATGCAAGAGGTTGAAAACGCAGTACACGCTATCAATCCCGAAGCAATTATTTACGGTGAGGGTTGGACAATGGGCTCCACCATTGACGGCAGCCCCATGGCTAACCAAGGCCAGATCAGCAAGATCGAGCCCCTCGAGGGCGCTATCGGCGGCATTGCCGTATTCAACGATATCATTCGCGACGGTCTCAAGGGCAGCGTATTTACCGCAACCTCCAAGGGCTATATCAGCGGCAACGGCAACGGCTCCTTCCCCTCTGTGCTCTTTGGTATCAAGGGCGGCGCCGGCACCGGCTTTAGCTGGGAAGTGAAAAACGGTATGGTCGTTAACTATATGAGTGCACATGATAACAACACTCTGTGGGATAAGCTCATCCTCTCCAACGGAGATAACACCGTTGAGGAACGCCTTGCCATGAACCGCCTTGGCGCAACCCTTTTGATGATCTCCAAGGGCACCGTGTTCTTCCAAGCAGGCGAGGAAATGCTGCGCACCAAGGACGGTGACGAGAACAGCTATAAGTCCAGCGACGCCATCAACAACATCGATTGGTCGGTTCTCAAGGAAGGTAGCAACGAATACGAAATGATGCGCTACTACCAAGAGATGATTCGCGTAAGACAAGAGTACGCAATCTTTAGAACGCTGAACACCGCCGTGATCGCCAACAGCTCCTACGGTGAAGGCAGAGTTGCTATTACGCTTGATAACCATGCAGGCGGTAAGGCACTTATCGTTTCCAACCCCACAGGTGAAGCGATGACCTACAACGTTTCCGGCAACTGGCATATGATCGTAAACGGTGTTGACGTTATGGATGCTCCCGAGGCAGTAAC
>JAFTOX010000021.1 GCA_017463585.1 Rikenellaceae bacterium
TCACGCTTGTAACGCTGCATATTCGGCAGTATCTGCTCCTGCGTACAAGTGTTGCCATTGCGATAGACATTGATTGTGTACTCCGCAGCACCGTTAATCACCGCAGAACCCGCCTTACAGTGCAGGCGCATATTGGTCAGCTGCACATCGAGTTGAGATCGGGAATATACGCCCGTAACAACATATAGACGGGCATTGAGGTTATCGGCTACGAGTTTGAGGTTTTGCAGCGTAGAGAACAACGCCTGATTGGTGGCAAAACTATTGAACTCCGAAGCCGCATAGAGGTCGGCTGTGTTGGGCGTATAGGTCGCCACATACTTTGCCGAGCGCACGATGCGTGCCTCGACATAGGTAGTGCCATCGGCTACGATGTTCTGCCTCTCCTCCGTTACCTTGATACCCTTGCCCGTTGTAGGCGTGGCAGCAAGAGGCAGCACCTCGCCATCAATAACCACGATGCCGATGCTGCCGTTGGCAGGCTCTTTGAGAATATAACGCTTGCCGCCGATCTGCGCGAGTGCTTGCAGCAGTTCAATCTGCGACTGAATGAATGCGAGTGTTTGCGTGGATAGCGGGTACATACCATTACCGCCGTCCGCTACTGATGTAGATGTGTATTGTGCTTTGTTCATTATACCATAGTGTAAGTTGCTTTTTTACTTAAAGGGCGATAGCGTTCCACTATACCCTCGACCTTATCAAGGTTCGTAGCGTAGATTGCCGCAGGAACCTGTACGATGAATGTGTTTAGAGGGAGGTTTAGCCTTGCCTCGTCATAGAGTATCGGCACAGGGTTGTTCTCGTCATCGAGCGTCTCGTCCACAGCGTAGAGGTGGTGGTCGAGTTCCTCACTCTTTGCATAGAGCCACTCACCGCGCCCATCGTCATAATCGACAATATCGAAGCCCGTAGTGCCGAACGCATCATTGAGCGCAGCACGCAGGTAGCACACCTGCCCGTTGTGCGTCAATGTGTAGTTGTGGGCTTTGCGTTTCTCTGTAAACCTCTCGTATATGGCACGCACAGGCGCAACAGCAGCACGGCACAGGGCGAACATCACCTTACGCCGTAGCAACGAGGGCAACATCGACAGCACCCACTTGTCAAAATCTATTCTGAATATCATTCGGCAACTTTATAGGCTCGTCCTCGGATTATGATATTGTTAAGCTCGTAGTAGCCCGAATAAGGACGGCGACAGCCGACCACATCGGTATAGGTTTCGCCATCGGAGCATACCTGCACGGAGGCAATATCTGCCACCTCCACGCCCTCAATAGCCTGTAAAGCCGCCATAAGGTCAGAGTTTCGGTACTCGCCATTGAACGGCAGTCGGGCAATAACCTCCTGCACTACCTCCTTGATTACCTCCTTGCCGCTATTCGGGTCGGTAATAATCATTTGGCGATACTCCTCTCTATCGTCCGCACCCGTAGTAAACTCGGCGTTCAACACGCTCGGATCGTAGAGAACCACCAACTCGACATTCATCTTGTCGGCAACCTCGCTCAACACCTTGATATAAACTCCTGCGTCCTTAATCTGCGAGAGATAATACTCCAAACCCGCCTTTTCGTTTATCGTGAGGGGCGTTGGGCGACCATCGGCTTTTGCCTTGGCGACCTTGATAACCACCTGCGCATTGGTCTCGGTGGCTACGGCGTACTTGACAATCTTCTTGGCGGCAATATCGCCCTCGGACAGCCCCGTAGTATCGTAGTAGTCTGCCGACACAACGCCATTGGTCTGCACCAACTTGAAGTTGTGCATATATTCGAGAGTCTTCGACACATACCATCGCAGCGTGTGAGGTCGCAACGCCTCGATGCGTTGTTCAACCTCTGCTGTGTGGCGGTCAAATAACTGCTCCAATACCCAAATAGAGGCAGCCACGACATAGAACAGGACGCTCTCCACCGATATAGGACTGAACACCTTGTCAAACGAGGCGTTCTCGTCCAGCCCATAAGCGGAGCGCACGGTTTCGTGTGAGATATAGGCAGCACCTATCTCCGCCTTAATCTCGGAAATAGTGCGTGCCATTACTCTGCGCTGTTAAGGTTGTGGAGATTCTCGATGGCGAGGCGGTACTGCTCCAAATCAATATCGGGGCGGTTGCCGTCCTTGTAGCGTGCGGCGAGGTCTGCCTCAATATCGGCAATAACCGTATCGGCAGTAGGCAGCTCGTGGTACACCTTAACCGAGCAGGCAACGAAGCCCGAATCACGCTCAATGTACTGCTGCTCTGTCTGTGCCTCGGCTGTGCGGAGGCGTACAGCACCTCGGCGCATCTTGCGAGCGTCGGCTGTTGGAACTTGATTTTTGACGGTCTCGAAATCCCACCTTACAATACAACCTTGTTTGCGACCTGTGTTGAATTGCTCAACGGCGACAGCCTTGTCCGCTGCCATAAAATCTCGTACTGTCATTGTGATATGTTTTTAAGTGATGTTTCGCTTTGCCTTGCGGCGTTGTTTCCGTAGAGCAAACTTGATACGCTCACGGTGCTTGAATCTCTTTTTGATGATTAGTTTAGTGAAATCTTTATCGGGATATACCACCTTGCGCCATTCGGGGCTGATGGCATCTATATAATCACGGCGCAAAGCGTATGCGTCAAAGTGGCGCGTAAGCCCCAAATAGGAGTTGATACACTGCACAAAGTACTCGACATTGCGTTTGGCAAAATCGGGGTTTTCTGCGGCTAACTCGTTGAACTTATGCAGACGCTTGTAGGCACTGCCGAGCGAACGGTTGGCGAGATATGTACGCTCACGCTTGATTACCGCACCGATAAACGAAACGCCCTTTGTGTAGTGCTGCATATAGAATTTCTTGGGGTGTACTCGTGCGCCAGCACTCTCCCATAGGTACTCCCGAATTATCGGCATAGCAGCCAACATCGCTGCCTTATCACAGCCTACGGTTGCCGTATCATCAACATAACGCACAATAGACAGCCCCAACGCCTCTTTGAGGTAGTGGTCGGCATCATTGAGCAGGAAGTTGGCGATAAGTTGCGATGTGAGGTTGCCAATGGGTAGTCCGTAACCATCGGGCACGGTAAAGAGGCTTTTGTCGGCAGACAAGCCGTTCCACTCGCTACGCCTGCCCTTAATGATACAGTTCTTCTCGGGAGCGTTGAGCAGCACCTGACGACAAAGGTATAGCAGCGTAGGCTTATCCTCGCCATCGTAGCGTTCCTCGATAAAGCGGCACAACTTATCCGTAACCTTTTGGCGGTTAATCGACATAAAAAAGCCCTTTAAGTCGTATTTAAGCACCCAACAATCACGGGTGTAGTTCTCCGACTTTTCACGGATCATTTCGTGCAGGCACCGAATGCCCGCCAGCGTACCCTTATCTTTGCGGCAGTTGAAACTCTCGTCTATGAACGACTGTTCCAAAAGGGGCTCAATGCGTAGGGCTATCCAATGATGCACGATGCGGTCTCGAAAATCGGCAGCGAATATCTCACGCTGCACGGGCTTGGTAACGATAAAAGCGATAGAACGGTCAGGGGTGTAGGTGCGAGCGTTTATTTCATCACGCAACGCAAGCAGGTTCGCCTCGTAGTTTATCTCGTAGGCGACTGCATTGTGAGTGCCGCCCTTACCGCTGCGACAATCCCAATATGCTTGGAGTAAGTCGTCGTAACTTACGCCGATATTTCCTGTTGCGTTTTCCATTTTCTACTGAAATTCGGAGACGGCACGCACATAGTTGTTGTTGTTCTTATTGTTATTGTTGGTGTTGCCATTGTTCATATTGACATTCCACGCACAAAACTCACACGCGCCTTTCTTCTGCGATTATCTTGCTCTTAACTCTAAATGAGAGTACGCAGACCTTTTCATTTAAGAAAATTACTCTCTCCCAAAAGCCTTGACCGTTGGGACGCTCGTTTACACACTCTTTAATTTGTCGGCTGTGGCTTTGCGCCAGCCGCCTAACTGTTTGGAAATATCGGTCGTAAGTTCGGCGATGTTCGTAGTCTTTTGTATCGGTATGATGGCATTCTCGTTGCACAGGCGAATATAGGTGTTCAGCACCGTAAATTTCGTAAGTGCCTTGTCGAGGTAAGCAACCCTCTCCCGCAGGTTCTGCGTCTCGTAGGCGTAGATGATAAGCGGTAATAGGTCGGTTGCCGTGTCGAGGGTTTTCTCCCACAACACACGCCTCCACTTTTTCGGAACATTGTCCGAGAGGGAGAACAACATCTGCACCAACTGATAGGTACTCTTATATGCTTTCGACTGATCTGCCATAACGACTACAAAGATACTACATTACTGCGAACTGACCTCAATTTTCAAAAATTTTTTCGCTTCGCTCACTCCTAAAAGTGAGCGAAGATTAAAGAGTTAAAGGCTCGTCGCTCCGCTCCTCACAAAAGCCTAATATTTATATTGAAAAGCGGAGACGGCACGCACATAGTTGAAGTTGCTCTTACTGCCGTAGCTGGCGTCGCCAGTGCCCATATTGACACCCCACGCACAAAACTCATCTTCTTGCGTGCTCGACCAATAATAGGTGTTGTCAATTGCTTCCAAATCCCAACCCGCATCGTTTGCCGCAGAGATAAGGGCATTTATTGCATCCTTGTTCAAATACATAAGATACAACTGCCCCGCAGATGGCAAAAATGCCTGTCTAAAATCATATACTTCGATGCTCTCGCAGAATTTAGCAGCGGGTGCAGCACCATCAAAAGCAAGTATCTTTGCCGTATTGAGATTGCCGTCAAAGTCTTGTCGAGCCAATTCCAAAGCATACTCCCAAGCGGCATTCCAATCTCCATCAAATTTTGCAGGCTCAATAGGAATTAGTGGCATCGTAGGTACTGCTGTTGCGTATTGTCTTGATGCAGCCCAACGCAAAGTATTCTCTGCCTTGCTATTTTGCTCTATATAAAAAGATGTATTCTCCGAAGAAACAAGAACTCCGAGATAATAGCAATCCTCACAAAACTCTCCATCTCGCACATCCCAATCCATATCAATAGCACTACCCAAATCCTCCTCATAATTTTCGGTAACGACAGGAACGCATCTATAAGTATCCTCTGCATCGATGTAGTAGGCAATTAGACCATACATATAAACACCCACGGGCAAGTTCCATAGTTCAATAGTACGGGCATCTTGTCCCGCCAAATATGTAAGTTGGAACGACGCACCCAACCCCTCAATCTTCGAGAACACAGCATATCGGTAGCCCTTGAACACCTCAAAGGTAACAACGCCGTCAGCATCGGCTGTGAGTTCCTGACGAGGGATTGCCACCGTAGGCACGCCGCCGATGGAGAATATATCGACATAGACCTTTGCGCCAGCTGCGCTCACACGCCCCTGTCCGTCGTAGCCGTTTACCTTAACCGTTACCACCTCACGCTCCAACGCTGCGAGTGCTTCGATAACCTCTCCCTGCGCCTCTACGAGTGCCGAGAACAACCCACCGACCATATTGGGGGTAATACTTTTGGGCATTGTTGCGCCCTGAATTTCCGCTGCCGTCTGACGGAGTGCGGAGGTGTCAAAATTCTGTTTCATTCGTTATGCAAATGTTATATCAAACTGCTCGGTAAATATGCTGGTGAGCGGTGTAGGTTCTACGGCATCGGTAGTGTCTTCGAGAACACCCGAACCGTCCTCTGGATCGACAGCCACCAAGAGCGCACGCAGCGTCTTCTCGTCAGCCGCACCAACAGGGCAAATGCCCTCGGCAGCATAAATCGCCACCACTCGCTTATCTTCAATATCGGTAGGCTCGTAGGTCAATATCTGCCCCACAGCCAAATCATCGGTTATCGACAAACCGTTACGCTCGGCGATGGCAAATACAGCCTCCACCGAACCGCATACCTGCAATGCAATATCCGCAAGGCACTGCCTATTTTTAACCTCTATCTTCATCGCACTACAATAGTATTGTTATCCTCGATGCTTACCTGTGCTACTGTTACGCCGCACGCCTTGCACATCTGCTTGGCACGCACGCACCACAGGCGAGAGCCTACGCTGTTGCGTTGCTTGTCTGCCTCCGCACCGATTAGAGGCTGCTCTCGGTACTCTCCACGAAAGGCACGCAGGGCGTGTTCGATAACCTGCTGTGAGGTCTCGCCCATAACCAACTCGCCCCTATCAACCATAAGGTCGCCCGTGCTGGCATCTACAACTATACCCGTCATCATTTGATAGTACCCTTTATCGTTCCTTGTTTACTCTCCACCGTTGCCGTGCCTGTAACCTCGGCATCAGTAAATGCCTGCTGTATTGCCTCGGCTATTGCCGCCGCCACAATCTTTGTTGCTGGGTTGCTCGCACTCGCCTCGGTGGCGATTTTATCAAACTTTGATACGAGCAACTGCGTTGTTTTCTCCTTGTCAAATGCCATTGTCTAATGTTTAATTTTGTCGTCAATCATCTGACTGAAATTCTCCTTGTTTGCAAGGTAAGGGGCAAGTGTCGCAGATAGCGAAGCTTTGAAAGTCGCCCCGCCGTCCATAGGCGCAACAGGCGCAGAGGATATGGCGTTGATAATAGCATCTATACGCCCCGACATTGTGGTAAGTTGCTTTTTCAGATCCGTAGCATTCGCCATCGTTTCACTGCCACTGTTAAAGGTGGTAGTGTTGCCGTCAAACTCTACCGTTGTGCCGTCCACATCTATTTTTGCGGTCTTATCCTTGACCTCCACCGATACCTTTTCGGTTGCGAGTGTTACGCTATTATCCTCGACGATCGCCTCCGTATTGCCTACGGTAAGCATCGTTTTCGTTACCTCGGTGGTAAGCACTACGACAGCCACATTGGCAGAGAGGAACGCCACCACGACATCGGAACCCTCGGCAGGGAACTGCACCACGCCGACCTCCTGTTCTTGGTCAGCTTGGAGGTTTACGCTCAATAGTTGCGCACTCTCGTCGATGGGCGTGCAGTCGATGGTGCGGGTATCTTCATAGACCGCATCGACTGTGCAGACCTTACAATAAAGTTCTGCACCGCTCATTGCCATTTGTCGTATCGCCTGCCTTAAATCCATTACTCCGCCATTCTCGCACCGAGCGTTATCTCCTGACGAAAACCGCCCGTGCCGTATTTAATTACATTCTTCTGTACTTGGTACTTACCTTTTTTCTCTCCGTCTATCTTGATGCCGATAACATCTAACACATCGAGGAGTACCGCCCCAAATGTGGTAAAACTACCCGTCAGTCCATCACGCTTTAATCGGGCGAGTTCCTGCTTACCCCACGCCTTGGCTTCCGCCTCGGTCTTGTTATAGCAGTGGACTGTGCGCCTCTCGCCACCATTATCGCCTACCTCGACCTTGATTTTGTCCTTGTTGTTAGGCATCATCGACACGACTTTGAGTTTGATTTTCACATCCTCCGCCTTTTGCTCATCGAGCGAGCTGTCGGATATGATATTGACACCCGTTTCAAAGACCTGTCGCAGCCCCGTATTGTGGTCGAACATCACGCCGCAATAGAGTACGGGCTCGCCATCCTCCAAGCGGAAAAAGGTGCGGATATTATTCTCTTTGAGGTGTCCGAGCAACTCCGCCACCGTGTTGCAATTCACTCGGTACTGCCCGATATTTTGCTCACCCAGCACATTAACCTTGCAGTCGATAGGTTGGTCGCCGAGTAGCGTTTCAAGCGATACAGATGTGTAGGACTTTTTGACCGCCTCCGTCTGCTTGTACTTGAACATTTCGTCCTCGCACTTTATCACGATAGGGGCTTTGAAACCCTTACTTACGATGTAGCCCTTGAACGCCAGCTGCAAATCGTCATCGTAGCCCAACCACACCGTAACCTCATCGCCTCGTTTCAGCGGGTTAGAGGTTTCGCCCTGCCACTGTGTTTTGCGTGGCAGCGTAATGGTGCAGGTGTTCGTCAATGCCTCCATATCACGCACAATCTCGCAGGAGGTTATTTTCTCGAACACCCAAGTTTTGTCGCTCTTAATCTCGATTTTAGCCGTCAGTCTTAACATCGTTTGAACACTGTTTGAACGCCGTTTAATAGTCGGTTGATTGTATCACATAGTCGGCATCGGAGATAGCCGTAATCTCAATAGTCTGCTGGTTTGCATAGGTCATCTGCTTTGCCGAGAAACCTGTTACCACGATTTTGTTTATCTCGAACAGGTCGAGGAACAGACTACTCACTTCGAGTGCAGCATCGACCTCCAAGGCTCGGCGCAGCAGCCCAACCGCCTTTTCGGGGTATTGGTCTATCTGCTTGCCCTCGTCATCGACAGCAACCAAACCGAGTGAGATATTCACTTGGTAGTCGCCATCGGTGATGTACTCCTTAACAGTGCCACCCTTACGACCTACAAGAACCGTCTTTACTACCTCCTTTTGTTTCGATACGGAGATAACCGCATTGTTGAGCAAGATTGTGCCTATCTCCTTGTCGGGAACCTTGACAATAAGGTCTGTTAGCACAGTGCGACCTAACCAATAGTCCGAGTTTCCCGACCACCTACTCTCCGCCAACGATGCAAGCGGCGAAGCTTCGGGGGTTGAGGAGGGCATCGTCCAGCCCTGCGTGTTCCCCAGCGAATAGTCGGTAGCCTTACCGCCGAAATCCTTTGTGTCGTCTGCATCGGGCTTTAAGCGATATAGGGCAGCCTTGTAATGGTTGGCGAGACCCGCAGCAACAGCACGGGCATCGACAATCTGAAAGCCATAACTTAAAATCTTCCTCTTATCCATTACACTGCAAGGTTTACA
>JAFTOX010000011.1 GCA_017463585.1 Rikenellaceae bacterium
AGCAAAAATTTATAGAAACTCCGAATTTTGGCAGAAAACTATTTTGCTGTCCGTCAAACTCTGTGTCGAAAAAATCGTTACCTTTGGGGTAAAATTGATTGTAATGTTGAATCCTCGTGAAAATATGGTTGTGATTGACGGTCAGATAAAGACCGCCAATATTTTACACATATCTACTAATAGTAGAATGAACGGATACGACATTGTATTTAACAAAACAACACGCAAGACATTCTCATACGGTCGTAACAGAGCAATGTGGCTCACTAATCCTGTTATTTTTGATCCACAACATTGTCATATCTATCACAACGGTAGGCAACTATGGCCATTGGCTTATATTGCCGCATTCCAGCGAGGTTTCTCTAAATACTGGTATGTAGAATATCCGAATGGAGCATACGCCAATTATTTGGGAGAGGAGATTAGTTTTGTGAAATCGTGTTTGGAAGACCATCAATCCAAAAGTGTATTTGAGTATCTGCGCAGTGTTGCTGCTATCAACCCATTGAAATCAGAAGATGATGGCACGCCATTGTTGTTGAGACAATATCAAGGTATCGACTTTATTGGCGATGACCGTGCAGCAGCCCCATACCTCAACCCCAAGGAGTTCCAATCTCAAAAGTTTGCCCTACGACCTCTTATCTTCCCATTTGGCTGCAATGCAAGTCAGCAGAAGGCTGTTAGGGCGGCATTTGAAAACCAGATAAGCATTATTCAAGGCCCTCCCGGAACGGGCAAAACGCAGACAATCCTCAACATCGTTGCCAACATCATTTTGCAGGGCAAGACGGTGATGGTTGTATCGAACAACAACTCCGCTATCGAGAATGTGGTCGAGAAGATGGAGCGCTACAATATGGGCTTTATCACTGCGATGTTGGGTAGTCGTGCAAACAAAGATGCGTTTATCGCTGCACAAGAAGCCGACAAACTTATCCCTGCCGATATCGAACAATGGCGCACAATAGAAGCAGATAAAGCAGAGTATTTGCAAAATCTCGACAGCCAATCAAAAGCCCTTGCAGATGTATTTGCAAAGCAAGAACGGTTGGCTCTCGCCCGTCAGGAGTTGGATGCGCTGAAAGTTGAGCGCACTCACTTTGAGCAGGAGGTTGAATACAATGGAGTAATAGCCATTCGCAAATCACTCTCTTCAGCACAACTTATGACTTTGTGGAATGAGTTGCAAGCCGTTGTTGAGGGTGTAAGATATTCGGGGATATTTGCCAAACTCGTCAATGCGATTCGTGATTATAGGTTTAGGCGCAGACTGCACAAGATTTTCAACGGTGTTGCCGACAAACCAACCTTGAATGATATTGCTTCGCTTATCCCGATAGTTCAGCGCAAGTTCTACGAGGTAAAGAACTCGGAGTTAGTGGATGAAATAGCCTCATTGGAGCGTGCGTTATCGTCGTGCGATGCCTCGGCTATGATGAAACAACTGCAAGAACAGTCAATGTGCTACTTACGCAACTCGTTATATCACAAGTACGGCAAAGAGCACGAGCGACCAATATTTGGGAACATAGTTCCCGATTTGATTAAGGAGTATCCTTTGGTGTTGAGCACCACTTTTTCTTCTCGCACCAACTTCGACAAAGATACGGTGTTTGACTATGTGATAATGGACGAGGCTTCGCAAATCTCGGCAGAAACGGGTGCGTTGGCTCTTATGTGTGCCAAAAATGCGGTTATTGTAGGTGATTCGATGCAGTTGCCAAATGTGGTTACCGAAGAGGATAAGTTGCGTTTGCAGGCGATAGCGATGAGCTGTGGCATTGACGAGCGGTACGATTGTGCCAAGAATAGTTTCTTGCAGTCGGTTATCAAAGTATTGCCCGATGCACCGCAAACACTACTCCGAGAGCATTATCGTTGCCATCCAAAGATTATCAATTTCTGCAACCAAAAGTTCTATGGCGGCAAGTTGATAATTATGACCAAAGACAATGGCGAGGAGGATGTAATATCGGCAAAGCGCACTGCTGTGGGGCATCATACTCGAGGAAAGATGAATCAGCGAGAGGTTGAGGTGGTGATGCAAGAGGTGTTGCCAACCTTGCCATATCCTGATGTAGAGATAGGTATTATCGCACCGTACAACGGTCAGGTCGATGCGCTGAACAATGCCGTTGGAGGACGGGTTGATGTCGCTACGGTGCATAAATTCCAGGGCAGGGAGAAGGATGCTATTATTATGTCCACGGTTGATGATACGATAACCGAGTTCTCCGATGACCCCAATCTACTCAATGTTGCCATATCTCGCGCCAAGCAAAAGTTCTGCCTTGTGGTATCGGGTAATGAGCAGCCAAAAGATTGCAATATAGCCGATTTGTTGGCATATATCGAGTATAATAATTGCACGGTTACGGATAGCAATATCCACTCGATTTTCGACTTGCTATACGACCAATACACCGAGGCTCGATTGGCATATTTGAAGGAGCATAAACGCATTTCGGAGTATGATTCGGAAAATCTAACCTATGCAATGTTGGAGCAGATAATTGAGGGGAACACCGAGTTCTGCCATTTGGGTATTGTTTGCCATCAGCCATTGCGACAGCTCCTGCGTGATGTGTCGTTGCTTTCGGATGACGAAAGAACTTATGCGTTGCATCCAAAAACGCATATCGATTTTCTACTCTACAACCGAGTAAGCAAGCAACCGGTACTCGCAATTGAAACGGACGGCTACCAGCACCATAAAGTGGGTACGACACAATCGGTGCGTGATGAAAAGAAAAACCACATCCTTGCCACATACGGTATCCCATTGTTGCGACTCTCAACTATCGGCAGCAACGAGCGTCAGCAGGTGGAAAGTGCGTTAAGAGGAGAGGTAAATTAGTGGCATACATCTTGAACGATTCGGAATAAAAACAGAGCGATATGAAAAAGATTGTGATTGTGGATGGTGGTCCGCGAAAGAATATGAATACCGCACAGCTGTTGCAGCGAGTTGCCGAGGGTGTGAAGTCGGTTGGCGGAGATATTGAGGTGAAAACAGTACGCCTCTACGACATTGATTATAAGGGTTGTATGTCGTGTATGGCTTGCAAACTCAAAGGCAAGGCATCGAACATCTGCCGCTTTCGGGATGCGCTCTCGCCCCTCTTGGACGAGATTGCTGAGGCTGACGGCTTGGTGCTCGGCTCGCCCATCTATTTCGGCGAGGTTACGGGCAAGATGCGTGCCTTCTTGGAGCGTCTGGCGTTCCCGTGGCTATCGTACAACGATTACAGCCTGACCGCGCCAAAGCGTATGCCTGTGGTGCTTGTCGAGACGATGAACGGTCTGCCTGAACGCAACAACAGCAACCATTTCGGCACAATGGAGTGGTGCCTCACAACCGCCCTCGGTGAGATAGAACGCATCATCGGCTACAACACTTGCCAGGTGGCGAAATACGACAATTACGAACTCGGCAGCTTCTCCGAGGAGGCAAAGCACGCTTGGCGCGATGCCCATTGGGAGGAGGACTTGCAAAAGGCCTACGATGCCGGTCGCAAGATGGCGGAGCTGTAAGGGTGTTGTAGTTTGGCGATAGAGAGAAAAAGTTTCGGCTTTTTCTCTTTTTTTCTTTCTAATTGTCAGAAGTTGTCAAAAACTTGGGGTTACTTTGTCGCAAAGTAACCCTTAAATTTGTTTGTTATGTCACTTTGGGATTGGCTGCTTGCAGCGTGGATTTATGAGGAGGTGTTCGATAATGACTCGGACACTACCTCGCATAACAACACTTGCGACTATGATTCACCATACGATTACGACGGCGATTATGGTTAATAATAGTATTACATATAATGCGTTTGCCAAATTATATTTAACTTTGTAAGAAAGATGTCAATATTCTACAAATATGAAATTTAATTATTACGATACACTTGTCAATCTGGTTCTTGGATACCTGTTGTTATTTCTTATAATAGCAGTAGAAAAAATTGAGTATATAGAGAGTTTCTCTATTGCATATATTGCGGCCGGATTTGTCCTTGGATATTTTATCAATGCATTAAGTAGCATTGTAGAACCTATTTATTTTTGGACTTTCGGAGGAAAACCTTCCGTGAAGATTTTTAGAATAAATAAAAACTGTGAATATTCGGGAATAAAAACGGTGCCTTTTTATGAAACTCAAAAGGCCATAAACTACTTAAAAGAGGAAAATGAAAATGATAATGAAAATAAGTGGTTCGAAATCGCCACAAGAACTATCGGGAATAATAAAGATTCTCGAGTTCCTACATTCAATGAACACTATGCGTTTTCGAGAGTTATGCTCACTTTTATTATTATAAGCATAGCGATATTGATTTCCCGATATTATAGTTGTTGGCAGTTTTATGTTATATCTATTCCCATGCTGACCATCGCTTGGTATAGATGTAAAATGCGAGGATATTATTATGCAAGGGAGGTTCTTAAAGAGTATATAAACATTAAAGAGAATAAATAAGTATGAAATTGATTATATTTGATGTAGGAAATGCCTTTTGTTCGTTGGTGTCAAGTCCAAATGGCTACGGATTAATGGTGGATTGCGGATCAAACGAGGATAAAGAGAATCCCGTAGATGCAATTTATCGATATAGAAATTGGTTGCAACTCAGGAGTTATGTTACTCGCCAAGGAATGTCATATCCCTTGGGGCTTTTACATATAACACACCCTGATGAAGATCACGTAAGGAATGCAGTAAGAATAAAGAAAGAACTGACTCCATACTTAATGCATAAAACGAAGTGGGAAGAATTCCCTGATGGGACAGACATCTACAATGAGTATAGAACTCTTCTTGATAATTGTTATAGGGGTTCTAACCCTGAAGCTATCGATTGGGGGTTTGACATCAATAAAACATTTTCTATACCCATAGAAGTTGTGCGAAACAATCCTAAACTGAAAGATAAAGTTCGCAACAACTCCAGCATTTTGAGATATATAGCATATAATGGTGTTAAAGTGTTATTTACCGGTGATCTTGAATCTGCTGGCTGGGAGTGGTTGATTGCGCACGATCAAGATTTTGTACAGACAATAAAATATGGTGTTGATATTTTAATTGCCCCACATCATGGACATAAATCTGGTTTCCCAAAAGCATTGTTTGATGTCATCGGAAATGTAAAAATGGTTATTCACTCCAAGGACTCCGAAGCTGGCAAAGATGGAACAGATGTAGCCACTCAATACAGCAATTATGCTTGCGGTGCCGTATATAATGTTATAAACGGAACTCCACGTGAAGGCAAAGTATTAACAACAAGAAGCAATGGCAATATATGCATTGAGATTAAAGACAGAGCCTTTGATGTTTGGACAGAACAAGCATCTTTTAATCACACGCCGTTATACCAAACAAATGTTAATGTAACAAATAGAATATAAACCTATGCTCGCCTACACCTACATATCCCCCTGCAAATTCGAGTTGATCGACAAGTCGAAGCCCGAGTTACAAGGGCCACGTGATGCCATTGTGCGCATTACGCTCGGCAGTATCTGCACCAGCGACCTGCATATCAAGCACGGCAGTGTGTCGCGTGCCGTTCCGGGCATTACCGTTGGCCACGAGATGGTTGGCGTTGTTGAGGAGGTTGGCTCTGAGGTGCGCACCGTCAAGGAGGGCGACCGTGTGACGGTCAATGTGGAGACCTTTTGTGGCGAGTGTTTCTTCTGCAAAAATGGCTTCGTGAACAACTGCACCGACCCCAATGGCGGTTGGGCGCTCGGCTGTCGCATTGATGGCGGGCAGGCGGAGTATGTGCGTGTGCCGTATGCCGACCAGGGCCTCAACCGCATCCCCGACAGCGTGAGCGACGAGCAGACGTTGCTGGTGGGCGATGTGCTGGCAACGGGATTTTGGGCGGCACGAATTTCGGAGATTAAGCCCGACGACACGGTGCTGATTATCGGCGCGGGACCTACGGGGATTTGCACACTGCTCTGCGTGATGTTGAAGCAGCCGAAGCATATCATCGTGTGCGAGAAATCACCCGAAAGAGCCTGTTTCGTGCACGAACACTATCCGAGCGTGGAAGTTGTTGCACCGGAGGATTGCATCGCCACAGTGCGCCAAAAATGCGCGCGTGGAGGTGCTGATGTGGTGTTGGAGGTTGCAGGTGCGGAGGATACCTTCCGCCTGGCGTGGGAGTGCGCTCGCCCAAATGCGATTGTGACGATTGTGGCACTATACGATAAGCCGCAAATGCAGCCACTGCCCGAGATGTACGGCAAGAATCTGACCTTCAAGACGGGCGGCGTGGACGGCTGCGATTGTGCAGAGATTTTGAGCCTCATCAAGGCTGGCAAGATTGATACCACGCCTCTGATTACCCATCGCTACAAACTCGCCGACATCGACAAGGCGTACCACCTATTTGAGAATAAGTTAGATGGGGTTATTAAGGTGGCGGTGGAGCCGTAACATATATTTCGCCAGATTTCAGGAGATAAGTGAACTTTTGTTTGCGAGAGAAGAGAAAAAGTTTCGGCTTTTTCTCTTTTTGTATTATAATATTTTATAACTTTGTAAACAAATGGAAACAAGTATTAATATGGATAAGCCCAAAAATCGCATAAAAGAGGTGCTCGAAGAGCGCGGAATCAAACAAACATGGCTTGCAGAACGACTTGGCAAGAGTTTCTGCATTGTAAACTCTTATGTTTGCAATCGTCGCCAACCAAGCCTAGAAGTTCTCTTCGAGATAGCCAAAATATTGAATGTTGATCCCAAAGATTTAATTGCGAATAAGGAATAATTATGGCTGTCAAGAAATCAGAATTATATAGCACGCTATGGAAATGCTGCGACGAGCTTCGTGGCGGTATGGACGCAAGTCAATACAAAGATTATGTATTGGTAATACTTTTTGTGAAGTATATTAGCGACAAAAGTCGTAGTGATGCAGCATTTGATATCGAAATTCCCGATGGCTGTTATTTTGAGGATTTTGTTGCACTCAAAGGTAATCCCAATATCGGCGAGGAGATAAATAAGAAGATGCAAAAACTTGCCGAGGCTAATCAACTTGAAGGTGTATTCGTTGCGGACTTTGACGACGAAGCAAAACTCGGCAAGGGCAAGGATAAGGTCGAAACATTGAGCAAACTTATCGCTGTCTTCCAAAATGAAAACCTCGATTTTAGCAAGAACAGAGCAGCTGATGATGACCTTATTGGCGATGCCTACGAGTATTTGATGAAGAACTTTGCTACCGAAAGTGGTAAGAGCAAAGGTCAATTTTACACTCCCGCCGAGGTTAGCCGTGTTATGGCGAAGGTTATCGGTTTGAGCAATGCTAAAAATGGCAAGCGCACAACTATATACGACCCCACTTGTGGCTCTGGCTCGTTGCTATTGAGGGCAATGTGCGAAACGCCCGAGGGGGCTACGGTTTATGGTCAGGAGAAAGATAATGCCACTGTTGGTTTGGCGAAGATGAATATGATTCTTCACAACGAGATTTATGCCGACATCAAGCAGGGCGATACTATCAACGACCCTCAATTCAAGGATGATGACCAGCTTAAAACATTCGACTATATCGTTGCAAATCCACCATTCTCAACCAAATCGTGGTTAAAGAGTGCCAAAGCGGAGGATGAATACAAGCGTTGGGGAGAAGGTATAAAGATCGGCATTCCTCCGGAGAAGAATGGCGACTATGCCTTTTTGCTTCACATTGTTCGCTCGCTGAAGCAGACTGGTTGCGCAGCTTGCATCTTGCCTCATGGAGTACTGTTCCGTGGCAATGCAGAGGCGCAAATCCGTAAGTATCTCGTTGCCGAGAAGCGATATATTAAGGGCATTATCGGTCTTCCTGCCAACCTATTCTTCGGCACTGGAATCCCCGCTTGCATCATTATCATCGAGAAATCTGAAGCGGCAGGTCGTAAGGGCGTCTTTATGATTGATGCCAAGAGTGGTTACATTAAGGACGGTGCCAAAAACCGCCTGCGTGAGCAGGATATCCGCCGTATTGTCGATGTGTGGCAGTCGCAGCGTGATGTGCCCCACTTTGCTCGTTTTGTGCCTATGGAGGAGATTGAGCGCAACGACTACAACCTCAATATCCCTCGCTATGTTTCCGCTCCCGACACCGAGATATTGCAAGATATCGATGCACACCTCTATGGAGGTCTGCCCAAGCACGACATTGACCAACTTGCGACCTATTGGGATGTGTGCCCATCGTTGCGTGGCGACCTCTTCTCGGAACATCCCACGCGCGAAGGATACTATTCGCTCAACTGTGAACAAGATACCATTCGTGACACCGTTTCTGCGAATGCTGATTTCCAAAAACAGAGCGAGGTGTTTAAGCACAGTTTTGCCGATTGGTGCGACAAGCATCACAACGAGCTCAATTCACTTGTTCAGGGCTTTGCTCCCAAAACGCTAATCGAGCAACTCGGAAACTCGCTGTTGGAAATTTTCGGAGCTGACAAGTCGCTTGTCGATGCTTACGATGTCTATGACTGCCTGATGAACTATTGGGGCGAGACGATGCAGGACGACTGCTATATGATTTCGTCTGGTGGTTGGGCTGTGCAACTATACACTCCGCAACCTGCATCGAAGAAGAACGACGACAAGAAGAAAAAGGAGAAGAAAGCAGCCACTCCCGAGGATATCGTTTGCGACCTACTTCCTGTGCCTATCGTTGTCGATGAGTATTTTGCCGACAAGCGCGATCTTATCATCGCAGCCGAGGAGTTGCTCTCGCAGAACGAGGCTCAACTTGCCGAACTTATCGAGGAGCAGGCGGAGAACTATCTCGATGAGGACAACTTCCCGGATAGTAAGATGACCGATGCCAATATCAAGAAACGCATCAAGGCGCTTGATAATAAGGCAGACGCCGAGGAGCTTGCCGTGTTGCAGAAATATCTCGACCTTAAGGGCGATATCTCACTCAACAAGAAACTTATCAAGGAGCGCAAGTACGACCTGCTTACTGCACTTTTGGTTAAGTATGCCGCCCTCACTGAGGAGGATATTAAGCGATTGGTCATCGAGAAGAAGTGGTTTGCATCGCTTGGCTCACGCCTCAATGGCGAGATGCAACGCATCAGCCAGCAGCTCACCTCAAAGGTGTCTGCTCTTGCCGAGCGTTACGCACAAACTCTACCCGAGATTGATGCCGAAATCGCCGACTTGGAGGCAAAAGTCGCAGCACACCTAAAACAAATGGGATATTAAAAATTAACAATATAAGCTATGACAGAACAAGAATTTTGGAATCTTATCTATAAGAAAGCCGAAAGTGAGTTTAATAAGGGGCTGATTCGAAGCACATACCCTTCACACATCGCAGAGCCAATGTGTAATGCAATTGATAGTAAAGATAAGGCAGAGCTATTAGATAGGTTGCATAAAGAATGGCTTGAATATCAAAAACGCCAAAGTGATATTATTCAAGCATACTTAAAAATGATAGGGAAGTAATACCTGAAAAAGATGAAGCAAAACCTAAGTATAATACTCTCATTGGTAGCTCTTGTCGGAGTTGTCGTATTGGCTGTTGTGATGGCGTGCCTGAATGTTTCGCTTTCCAATGTTTCGCTCGACACCTTTATAGGTGTTATGGTAACAATGATTGGCATACTCGTAACTTTTGCTGTCGGCTGGCAAATTATCAATGCTTTGGAAATTAAGAGCAAACTTGCCGAAATAGAGAAAATTAAAACGGATGTCAATACCCAACAGAGCAATATTGACAAAATTGCGGCTCGCATAGCGTATGATGCTGCCGTAAACCGTAGTTATACTCTTCACAAAATTGGCGAGCATATCAAGGCTTTTGCCTGCACATTAGAGGCTATTGAACATTGTTTGAAAATCGATGAGTACGAAGATTTGAATACTCTATTACACAACTTACATGTTTTTGCGTCGTACTCACATACTATGCATTGTTATAAAAGCGATAGCGAAGCAATGGCAAAAGCGGATGATGCAATTAAGAAATCTTCTAAATATCCCCTGATTAAAGACAAATACGAGGATGCCATAAAAGAATATAACAAGTGGTGGAAACTTGTTATCGACGATAAAAAAGAAGGTAGCACCACTAAATAACCAAACCTCAACACTAAAGAGTATGAAGAAATTTATCATATTGATAATGTTAGTTTACTCATCTACATTATCGTTGGCTCAAACACATAATAATAGGAAATCATCATCTGTTAAGGTGGATGTGGAAGTTGTGATTAATAAACAAGTAGAGATACTTAATGCTCGTATAGACTCAATGTCAATTGCGCATCAACAAGCAATAGAAGCAGCGAAAAATGAGCAAAAAGAACAGTATGCAAATTACTACTCTCAAATGGATAGTGATTTAGATAGAAGTCTTGTCATCTTGTCAATTATTTGGGGTGCTATGGGCTTACTATTTGGTGTTGTAGCTCCTATATGGTTGAATGCTAAAGCGGAGAAAAGTCTAAAGAATGAAATAAAAACTTTTAAGGACAATATCACAAAACAGATTTCAGTGCAAAATGAGGCTATAGAAGAAAAGTTGTCCAAGCACAAGGAGTATATAGACAATGTTCGCAATGAATTTGTCAAGTATAAAAAGGACTCACAAATCAATAAACTATTAAGTGAGGCACAAAATTTATTAGACGATGATCCCGAATATGCGATTGACTTGTTAACTCAGGCACTTGAGCTTGATAAAGATAATAAAGATGCATTGTTGTATAGAGGTATCGCATATATGCGTTGTGAAAATGCTGCTGATGCACTATCTGATTTTAATGATGTCCTAAAATTAGATCCGCAATTAATCCGAGCATACTATAGTATTGGAAGAGTGTATTCTAATACGAATCAAATAGAGTTAGCTCTTGAGAATTTTAATAAAGCGCTGGCTATTAATCCCGAAAGTATTCCTGTATACCTCGGTATCGCTCGAATGTATGCGATGCAAACTGATTTTGATAAAGCGATTTATAATGTGGATATGGCATTAAAGATTGATGATGCAAACTATCACGCTCATAGCCTAAAATCAAGAATTTATCAAGATATGGCAGATCGCGAAGAGAATGAAGAAAAACGCAAGGATTACGAGAAATCAAGCGACCAAGAACATCGTTTGGCTCGTCGCGCTAGAATGATGCAACGAAGATAAAGTATTATGAACATACCACAAGGATATAAGCAGACCGAGTTTGGGCCAATTCCATTAGATTGGGAGTTGTGTACGTTTAAAGATGTGCTAGCAACATTTTCGAGTGGTGCTACGCCCTATCGTGGTATTCCTGAATACTACAATGGAGATGTGCGATGGATTTCTAGTGGAGAGTTAAACTATAATCATATTTATGACACGCTTGAGCACATCTCACAGCAAGCTGTTAGAAATACCAACCTACGCATACACAAGCCTGGTACATTTCTGATGGCAATCACAGGTCTTGAAGCAGAAGGTACTCGAGGACGATGTGCATTTGTGGGAGCTCCGTCTGCGACTAATCAGTCGTGTTTAGCTATCAATGGCACAGATAAAATGTGTGCAGAATATCTATTCTGGTTTTATCGTATGTGGGGGCAGTATTTAGCGTTCAAATATTGTCAAGGAACGAAACAGCAGAGTTATACTGCTGATATTGTTAAGAAGCTTCCAATATATGGTCCTAAAGATATTACGGAGCAGAAGGCGATTGCGGAGGCACTGAGTGATGTGGATGGGTTGATTGCGGCATTGGATAAGAAAATCGCTAAAAAACGACTCCTCAAACAAGGTGCTATGCAGCAACTCCTCACCGGCAAAAAACGCCTTCCCGGCTTCACTGATGAGTGGGAAACTATTCGCCTAGGAGATTGGGCAACTATGAATAGTGGAGGCACTCCTACATCGTCAGTCCCAGAATATTACAATGGACATATCCCATTCCTCTCAATTAGCGACATTACAGAGGCAGGGAAATATATAAATAAAACTGAAAAAACGATTACAGAAAAAGGACTCAATAATAGTTCTGCTAGAATGTTCCCAGCAGGAACAATTATGTATGCAATGTATGCTTCATTGGGCAAATGTAGCATTGCCAATATAGAATTATCTTGTAGTCAGGCGATACTCGGTATTACTCCGAAATGTAGAATCACCCCCGAATATCTATATTACTATCTTTCTTTTATAGAAGAAGATGTGAAAGATATGGGACAAACAGGCACGCAAAGTAATTTAAGCAAACAAATCGTGCAAGACTTTATGGTTAAATTACCGAGCGACATTAAGGAGCAACAAGCAATTGCTACTATATTGAGTGATATGGATAAGGAGATTGCCGACCTTGAAGCCCAGCGCGACAAGTACCGCCTCCTAAAATCAGGTATGATGCAAAAACTCCTCACCGGACAAATTCGTTTAGTTAAACAACAAGCGAAAATTATTCCATTGGGTGTAGAAGTTCCTGTTGTAAGAGAGATACCGGTTGCGACTCACATTATTGCTGGTCATATCGTTAATAGGTCGCACAAATCAAGGGGATGGGGTCGCACAAAGTTGCAAAAGTCATTGCATCTTATAGGCTATTGTGCGCAGTTAAATCTCGGCAACGAATACATCCGCAATACGGCAGGACCAGATGACCAACAATTGATGAATTACATTGACCAAAAGTTTAGGCAATATAGGCACGTCAATAAAGTCTGCGAGAAGTTACCCGATGGTAAAACTCATTATTCGTACACACCCACACCTATGATACAAGATGTTGAGATGGCGTATGAGAAGTATCCCAAAGAATTGCGTGAGCAGATAGATGCGTTGATAGATAAGTTAAATACATTGGATTTGGCTGGCGCAGAGATACTTTCAACGCTTTACGCTGTGTGGAATAACCGCATTATAAAGCAAGAGCAGATAACAGATGACTTATTGATTGCTGATTTCTATGCTTGGAGCACGCACAAAGCAGATTTTGAGGAAGCACGCGTGAGAAAAGCCTTGAATTATATGCGAGATAATAATATAATTCCAGTTGGCTGGGGTAAATATATTGATAAGAGGTAAATAATAAATACTATGGACACAAACATTGGGGCAAAGGAGCGTGTTACGCAAAATAGATTGATAGGTCTTTTTAGGCGTGTATTGAAATACGCCTATCTCGGCAATTGGGAGAAGCGAGAGGGTAATAGTAATGTCGAGGAGGAGTATCTCTCGGCATACCTCGCTCGTCGTGGCTACACCGACAAGGAGATACGCAGTGCCATCGCCAAACTTAAGCAGGCAGCAGGCTCGCTTGGTGGCGGACTTTACAACGCCAACAAGGAAGTTTATACCTTGTTGCGCTACGGCGTGAATGTGCAGGCGGAGGTAACCGAAAAGAAGAAGATGGTACACCTTATCGACTGGGCAAACCCGATGGAGAATGATTTTCAGATTGCCGAGGAGGTAACAATACACGGCACAAGCGACCGCCGCCCCGATCTGGTCGTTTATGTCAATGGTATTGCCCTTGCAGTAATAGAGCTGAAGCGTAGCACTGTGTCCGCACACGAGGGTATTCGTCAGAATATCCGCAACCAGCAAGATGGCTACATCCCCCGATTCTTCACGACCATACAGTTCCTCTTTGCGGGTAATGATACCGAGGGTTTGCACTATGGAGTAATCAAAACGCCCGAAAAGTTCTGGCTTCGTTGGAAAGAGCCGTGCGGAGAGCCTTGCGCAAAGCCTCACTTCACAGCTGAGGAGTATCCCAATGAGTTAGATCGCAGTGTGTTGCAGTTCTTCGAGCCAGCCAGATTGTTGGAGTATATTCACGACTTCATCATCTTTGACGGTGGCGTAAAGAAGGCTGCGCGACCTAACCAATATTTTGCCATCAAGGCGGCACAGCCACGAGTTCGCAACAAGCAGAATGGTATTATCTGGCACTCGCAAGGTTCAGGCAAGTCGCTAACGATGGTGTGGTTAGCACAATGGATACGCGAGAATGTGGAAGATGCTCGCGTGGTAATCATCACCGACCGTGACGAGTTGGATAAGCAGATAGAGAACGGCTTTAAGGATGCGGGCGAGCAGATTAAGCGAGCAACGAGTGGCGACAAGCTAATAGGTATGCTCAACGCTGCCGAGCCGTGGCTGATATGTTCGTTGATACACAAGTTTGGCAACAAGAATGATGGCGATACCATCTCGGTAGGAGGCAAAAAGGCGACAAAATCGCTCGACCTCTACCTCGATGAGTTGGCAAAGTCGTTGCCTGCGGATTTCCGAGCAAAGGGAAACATCTATGTCTTTATTGATGAGTGTCACCGTACACAGGGCGGTATGCTCCACGAGGCGATGAAGCACATTATGGGCAACGATGTGATGCTAATAGGTTTCACAGGTACACCATTGCTTCATACAGACAAAAAGAAATCCATTGAGACATTTGGCTCGTATATCCACAGTTACAAGTTCAATGAGGCAGTTGAGGATGGCGTTATTCTCGACCTGCGCTACGAGGCTCGCAATGTGGAACAGTATCTCGGCAAGCAAGAAAAGATAGATGAGTGGTTTGATGCCAAGACAAAGGGTTTGAGTTCGGTTGCCCGTGCTGCACTCAAAGTGCGTTGGGCAAAGATGGAGAAACTGTTTAGCAGTAAGGAGCGCATAGACCGCATTGTGGCAGATATTTGCCAAGATATGAGTACGAAGCGTGCTTTGTCGGGTGGCTATGGAAATGCTATGCTTGTAGCCGACAGCATCTATCAGGCGTGCCGCTATTGGGAGGTGTTCCAGACAACGGAACTCAAAGGACATTGTGCCGTGGTTACAAGTTACGATGCAAGCACCGCATCGGTGAAAGACGAGTATCAAGGCGATGGTGAAACCGAGGATCTGACAAAGTACGAAATCTACCAAAAGATGATAGGCGAACTGACCGCCGAGCAGTTTGAAGCGAGAGCAAAGCAAGAATTTATCGACCATCCGGGAGATATGAAACTCCTGATTGTGGTGGATAAATTGCTGACTGGCTTTGATGCGCCATCTGCCACCTATCTATATATCGACAAGAAGATGCGTGACCACAATCTTTTCCAAGCCATATGCCGAGTTAATCGCGTGGATAGCGAGGAGAAAGATTACGGCTATATTGTCGATTATCAAGACCTATTCGGGGCTGTCAAAAGTGCTATTGAGGATTATACAAATGGTGCATTTGATGGATACGATGCAGATGACATCAAGGGCTTGCTCACCAATCGTCTTGCTGAAGCTCGAAAAGCGTTGGAGGAGGCATTGCAGGCGGTATACTCAATGTGCGAGATAATACATCCGCAGACAAGAGAAGCATATTTCGCTTACTTTGTCTATGCCGAGACTACACCCATAGAGGAGCAGCAAAAGGAGTGCGAGGCAAATGCTAACAAGCGAGAGACATTCTACAAACTCGTTTCTCGTTTGGTGCGACGATACATCGACCTCGCCAACGAAATGGAGGCTGCTGGCTTCACTGCAGAAGAGGCGACAGACATTAAGAGGCAGGTGGATTATTACAATGACATAAAGGACGAGATTAAGTTGAAGAGTGGCGATGCGCTTGATTTGAAGTATTACGATCCAGCAATGCGTCAGCTAATCGACAACTATGTTCGCGCAGAAGATAGTGAGAAGTTGGTGGATTTAGCAGATATCTCATTCCTTGACTTGATTGACACGGATGGCAATAAGGCAATTGATTCACTTCCGAAGAAGATTAAGCAAAATGAGCGCTCTGTGGCCGAGGTATTGGCTGCCAATATGCGTAAGATGATTATCAGTGAACGCCCCAATAACCCAGCCTATTTTGATAAAATGTCGGAGTTGCTCAATCAGCTGCTTCAAGAGCAAAAAGATGGCAAACTACAATATAAAGAACTTATCGGTAAGCTTATTGATAAACTCAAAGAGGCTCGCTCGACAGTAAAGTCCAAATACCCTGCATTAATTGACACAAAAGGCAAGCAGTCGTTATACGATAATCTCGGTAACGATGAGGCTTTGACGCTTCGTGTTCACGATACAATCAAGTCAAATGCCAGAGATGGCTTCCGTGATATGGATGGTAGTGGTATGAAAAAGATGAGAGCACTGCGTAGAGCCGTTGAGGGTGTATTGCAAGGCTTTGAGGCAGATAAGATAGATGATATTATGCAAATCATAGTTGCGCAAAAGGAGTACTAATGAAGATTATTAGCGTATCTGATATATCTGCCGAGGTCGAGTGGAAGGAGATAAAGAATGTGCATCTTACAATCTATCCTCCCAATGCTCGTATTCATGTGTCGGCCCCTTTGTCAATGACCGAGGAGGCTGTTAGACTCTTTTTGATTACGAAACTGCCGTGGATCAAGCAGCGTGTGTCGCAGATCCTTGACCAAAACAGACAAACGCCTCGTGAATATGTCTCGGGCGAGAATCACTATTTCAAGGGACATCGTTATCGTTTGAAGGTTATTCAGTATAATGGACCTGCGAAGGTGGTGTTAATGGGTAATGAGTTTATTGTACTGTATGTTCGCAATTGTGCTACAGAAGAGCGCAAGGCAGAGATACTTAAAGAATGGTATCGTGCTGAATTTAAGGAGATATTGCCAGCTTTAATCGCCAAGTGGGAAGAGGTCCTTGGTGTTAAGGCTAACAAATGGGAGGTTAAACTAATGAAGACCTTATGGGGGAGCTGTAACCACCGCACTCGCAATATTATTTTCAATCTGGAGTTGATAAAGAAGCCTCTACACTGCATCGAATATATTGTTGTACACGAACTTCTTCATATAAAAGTGCGTCTTCATAATGAAGAATATACAGCATTATTAAATCGATATTTTCCAAACTGGAGACAGCTAAAAGAAGAATTGAATGAGTTTGTAGTATAAATCAGACGAATATATGGTTTTGAACCTATATCACTAAAATATGGGCTATATAAACCCAATCAAGAACATAATGAATGATAAAGATTGGATTATTACGACTCAATCATTTTAAATTGAATCATTGTAGTATAGACTTGTTGAGTATTATGGAAACATATATTAATTATTTCTTAACTCTTCACACCAACACTCAAAAGGGGGTTAAAGCTCCGCACAAGGCAATTATGCTGTTGAGCGTTATTGACCTTGTGGAATATGGTGTGATAACATCAAATCAGATAGAGTTCTCGGAGCGATTGGAACAGCAATTTCAGCATAATTGGTCAAGGTATGTTGGGCAGTCTGATGTGTTCCAGCCGAGAGTTGGGACTCCTTTTTGGCATTTGAATAATGAGCCATTTTGGAGATTGGTGCCGTATGAAGGCGGCGATGAAGCGGTCGCAATGCATCTGCAAGGAAATCCATGTGCCCCAGGCACAACTCGCAAGTTGATTCGTTACGCAGAGATTGAGAAAGAGTTATTCGAACTTTTGCAAGATGAGACCAATCGAGCAAAATTACGAACTACGCTTATAAAGAACTATTTGTAAAGAGCTTTACAATACAAGGTGCCCGATGAGGTCGGGACACCTTGTATTGTCTATTAGTTGGAGGTTTCTTCTGTTGAGGCAACTGCTTCTCCTGCATTGCTATCACCGCCGTTGATGCTGAAACTCGTACCGCTTAACGCTGCCGACAACTTATCCATCTCCCTACTGACCGTTTGGTCGACGATACGGGCGTAAATTTGTGTTGTGGCCAACTTGGTATGTCCGAGCATTTTGCTGATCGACTCGATGGACACGCCATTGGCGTAGGTTACGGTCGTTGCGAATGTGTGGCGAGCGAGATGCGAGGTTACGCGTTTTTGGATGCCCAATGTGGTGGCTATCTCTTTGAGGTAGAGGTTGTATTTGGCGTTGCTCAACACAGGCAGGAGATAGCCGTTAATGCGGGTCGGTTCGTACTTTTTCAGGATTGAAAGCGGTATATCGAGTAACTTTACTTTTGATGCGACACCGGTCTTAACTCGGTGCGTTTCAATCCACATCGAGCCGTCGTCTGCCAAAACAAGGTTTTGTTCGGTCAGCGATGCAGTGGTCGAGTAGTCGAAACCTGTAAAACAGCAAAAGACAAAGACATCGCGCGCCTTCTCCAAACGCTTCTTCGTTGGTTTATAGTTGAGTATCAGTTCCAATTCGTGGCGAGTTAGGTAGCCTCTATCCTTCTTAACCTTCTTCAATCGCACATCGCAAAATGGGTCTTTCGCCATCAGTCCGCTCTTAAAACACATCGTGGTAATGCGTTTGAAGATACGCATCAACTTCTCGGCGGAGTTGGCTTGCAGATGGTAATCAACCTTCAAATAGGCCTCAAAGTCGAGCACAAAATCCCTATCAACCAGCGATACGGGGATATCCGGACGATTGCGTTTCACTCGCAGGAACTCTTCCAGGCGACGAAATGTCAAGTCGAACTTATTGAATGTTGATTGCGTAATATCCACGCCGATAAGATTCTCCTGTCTATCGTTGAACTCGGCAAAAACCGAAAGGAGCGTCTTGCTTGGTGCTTTCACGCCGAGGAACTCATCACGCACCATTTGAGCCGTTACAGCCTCGCTCTGCTCGCACAGGCGATAATATATGGTGTTGATGCGTGTAACGACGCTATCGAGGTAGCGATTGGCTTGCAGAGCCTCGTGGCTATGCCCGATGGCGCGACCACTCTTGGCGTCCCAGATTTTCTCCGATACACGGATTTTAAGGCTGAAACGCGCCTTTGTGCCGTTGATTGTAATGCGAACATAGATTGGGAGCATCTTTGCCTCGTCGCTTGCCTCCCACTTTGCGTAGAATAGGATTCTGAATGTACTTTTCATCTGACTGTTTTTTAGAAAGTGTAGGCAACTGCCAGCCTGAAAAGTTTGTGAAAAGCCGAAAAAATATCAAAGTGTCCCCTCATTTCGGAGTAAGTGTCCCTTATTTTCATGGCCGATATTCGGAGGGACACTTCGAGGTTCGGGCTATGTCGGGTAGGGGCTTCACGAAGTCGGAGCGATACCGACCGACCACAAATGAAAAACCCTCTGAAACGATGTTTCAAAGGGTTTTGCTTGATTTTGTCCTCAAAACTTTTGGACTTGGAGCGGAAAACGAGACTCGAACTCGCGACCCCAACCTTGGCAAGGTTGTGCTCTACCAACTGAGCTATTTCCGCATTATGTTTTTGAACCGCGCCACCTTTATCGGTTTTGCGAGTGCAAAGGTAGCAGCTTTTTTTCATTCTCCAAAACTTTTTGCAAAAAAATTACAAAAAAATCGCATTTTTTATGTTTTTGCCCATTTTTTATCCCTAAATCGGCACTTTTTGTCCCAATTAGCCGGTTGGATTTCATCTCAATCCCCGCAGCCCGAGCATAAAAATATCGCCCAAAGAGTATATTCATACTACTTTTGATGTAACTTTGCCCTCGAAAGAAATAGATATTACAATGGAAAAACTCGATAATAGGGCTACAAATAAGGACAAACTTTGGACGCGCGACTATATATTTATATGTGCAGCAGCGTTTTTGCTGTCATTTTCGTTCTTCTTGTTAGTGCCCACGTTGCCGTTTTATCTGCGTGATACGTTCGGGATCGGGCAGTCGATGGTCGGAGTGGTGCTGTCGTGCTACACGATTGCGGTGCTGTGTGTGCGCCCGTTTTCGGGATTTATGGCCGACACGTTTCCGCGAAAGCGAATGTATGTGATAGCCTATTCGCTCTTTGTGGCGACCTTCTTCGGCTATCTGACCATTACGACGGCGCTGTCGATATTCATTGCGTTGCGTATTTTCCACGGTTTGACATTTGGTACTCTGACGACCACGGGTAATACACTCGTGATCGATATTATGCCCTCGTCGCGCCGAGGTGAGGGCTTGGGTTACTATGGCGTGATGGGTAATATGGCGATGGCTTTTGGCCCGATGGCGGGTCTGTTCATCATCTCGTCGGGCAACTACGATCTGCTGTTTTGGAGCTCGATCGCCTCGGGTGGATTGGGTCTGGTGTTTGGATCGGCAGTGCGCGCGCCACGCAAGGCGCCTGCTCCGCAACCCAATCGGGCGCTGTCGATCGACCGTTTCTTCCTGATCGAGGGAATCCCTGCCAGCATTGCATTCTTTATGTTGGCAATTCCGTATGGTATGACCTCGTCGTATATGGCGCTCTATGCCGAGCAGTCGGGTATCACGTCGAGTTCGGGACTGTTTTTTACGGTGATGGCATTGGGTTTGGTGTCGTCGCGTCTAAATTCGGGTAAGCGTGTCGATCGCGGATTGGTTACGCAGACGATTCGTGCGGGTATTGTTGTGGCTCTCGTTGGTGTTACGGGCGAGGCTCTGCTATCGACCGTGGCCGAGTGGAACCAGACGGCAGGATATGTGCTCTATTTTGCGTCGGCACTGCTGATTGGTTATGGATATGGAACGATGTTCCCGGCATACAACACGCTGTTTATCAACCTTGCGCCCAACTCGCGTCGTGCGACGGCAAATGCAACCTACCTGACGGGTTGGGACGTGGGTATCGGTTGCGGAATGTTGCTCGGTGGCTGGCTTTCGGAGCGTAGTTTTGCGTTGTGCTATGCCGTAGGTGCGGCGTTGGTTGTGCTGGCGTTGATATGGTTTGTGGTGCGCGTAACGCCCCATTTTAATAAGAATAAATTGAGATAACGATTTTTATGGCAACTTCACTCTTTTCGGACATAATTTTCGGGCCGATCCGCTCGCGTCGATTGGGACTTTCGTTGGGCGTCAATCTGCTGCCCACGGAGGCTAAATTGTGCAATTTCGACTGTATCTATTGCGAGTGCGGTTGGAATGGCGACCATCGTGGATCGCGTCGATTCAACGACCGCGCGACGGTACGTGAGTTACTGGCTGAGCAACTGCGCAAGATGTCCGACGCGGGGACGCCACCCGATGTGATTACATTTGCAGGCAATGGCGAGCCGACAATGCACCCTGAGTTTGAGGCGATTATCGACGATACGATCGCTCTGCGCGATGAGCTTTGTCCGTCGGCACGAGTGTCGGTGTTGAGCAATGCGACGATGATCGGACGCGAGTCGGTGCGTCGTGCGTTGGAGCGTGTCGATAACAATATCTTGAAGCTCGACTCGGCATTTGACGCGACCGTGCAACTGATGAACAACCCGCAGCAGGCCGACTATACGGTCGAGCGAACGGTGCGCGAGATGGAGCGTTTCGAGGGTCGAATGATCTTGCAGACGATGTTCCTGCGTGGCAGAGTGGGGGAGTGCCCGATTGACAATACGACCGAGCGTGAGGTTGAGGCGTGGTTGAAGATTGTGGAGCGTATTCGTCCTCAGCGAGTTATGGTCTATACGATCGACCGCGATACGCCACTCGAAACCCTCGAAAAAGTGTCAGTTGAGGAGTTGCGACGGATAGCCGAACGGGTCGAGGCGTTGGGCATTGAATGTTCGGTAGCGGGATAATAAAGAAGGCGTTGCTTGCGGCAACGCCTTCTTTATTATATCATCTCTTTGATCGCTTGATAGATACCCTCGACATCGTAGCCGCACATCGCATATAGCTGGGCAGGCGAACCGTGTTCGACAAATTGATCGGGGATTCCGAGGCGTCGCACCTGCTTGATGTGCCCGTGCTCGGTGAGCCAATTCTCGACCGCACTACCTGCGCCACCGCGCACAACGCCGTCCTCGACCGTAATCACTCGGTCGAAACGATCGGCGATCTCCGCAAGTAGCTCTTCGTCAAGCGGTTTAGCCCATCGCATATCGTAGTGTGCCACCGAAATTCCCTCCTCGGCAGCGCGCGCAATCGCCTTTGCGACGAAGTTGCCGACCGTACCAAAGCTCACCACAGCCACCTGATCGCCATCAGCGAGGCGACATCCGCGACCTATTTCGAGTGCCGTGAAAGGCTGCTCGCGCCACTCTGTGCCCACACCACGACCACGCGGATAGCGGATCACAACGGGGCGCTCGGCTTGCAAGGCAGTGAACATCATATTTCGCAGTTCGATCTCGTTCATCGGGGTTGCAATAGTCAGATTGGGCACACTTCCCAACGCTGCCAGATCCAATGCTCCGTGGTGTGTCGCTCCATCTTCGCCAACCAGACCTGCGCGGTCAAGGCACAGCACCACAGGTAGTTGCTGAATCGCCACGTCGTGAATAATATTGTCGAAAGCGCGTTGCGAAAACGATGAATAGATGTTGCAGAAGGGCACCAAACCCTGCGTGGCCAAGCCCGCTGCAAAAGTTACGGCGTGTCCCTCGGCGATGCCCACATCGAAGCAACGTTCGGGCATCTCGGCCATCATAATATTGAGCGAGCAACCCGTTGGCATTGCGGGCGTTATGCCGACAATGCGCTTGTCTTGGCGAGCCAGATCGAGCAACGTCTGACCGAAAACATCTTGATAGCGTGCCGGTGCGTCGGGCGCGGTTTTATCCAATCGCTCGCCCGTCGTGGGGTCGAAATGCCCCGGTGCGTGCCACACCGATTGGTTATGCTCGGCAGGGGCATAGCCTTTACCCTTGACCGTCAGTACGTGCAACAACTTCGGTCCTTTGATCTGGCGTAGGTCGCTCAGCGTGCGCGCCAACGAGATCACATCGTGCCCATCAACGGGTCCGAAGTAACGGAACCCGAAACTCTCGAACAGATTGCTATTCTGTAAGATACCCTGTTTGATGACGTTGCCTGCCTTCTGCATTGCGCGTCGCAACGAGGGCATCGACGCAAGCATATTCCACACTCGATTCTTGAACCGATTGTAGTGGCGCGAGGTGGTGATTCGCAGCAGGTAATGTTTCAAAGCACCGACATTGGCGTCGATCGACATATTGTTGTCGTTGAGAATGATGAGCAGGTTTGCCTTGCTGGCGCCTGCGTTGTTCAGCCCCTCGAATGCCAATCCGCCCGTCATCGCTCCATCGCCGATAACCGCAACTACGTTACGCTCGTCGCCTTTCAGTCGCATTGCCTCGGCCATACCGAGTGCTGCCGAGATCGAAACCGACGAGTGGCCACCGATGAAGGCATCATACTTGCTCTCGCTGCGGCGCGGGAAGCCGCCCAGTCCGCCCAACTTGCGATTCGAGGTGAATGCGTCGCGACGCTCGGTGATGATCTTGTGGGCGTAGGCTTGGTGGCCAACGTCCCAAATCAACTGATCTTCGGGCGTTTGGAATGTGTAATGCAGAGCCGTAGCCAACTCGACAGCGCCCAGACTCGATCCCAAGTGACCGGGATTTACGGCACATTGCTCGACGATGTAACGTCGCAATTCGTTGCAAAATTGCGGAAGTTCATCGACGCTCAGTGCGCGAAGTTCGGTCGGCGAATCGACTTTGGTGAGATATTTATACTCTTTCGTTCCCATTAGTTGCATTTTCTCTCGACAAAGATAATTAAATATTGGAGAAAAATACTTATCTTCGCAAAAGGATTCAGAATAAAAACGATTGAATGATGCGAAAATTGTTGATGTTCGTTGCATTGAGCCTCATTTGCAGCTCGTGCGTGTCGAACAAAGTCTATAACGCTTCGCGTGCCGAGGTGATGCGTCTCGAAAGCGAGCTGTCGGCTCTGCGTGCCCGCCACTCGGCTCTCGAACAGCTTAATAATGAGCTCAATGGCGAGAAGCTCGGTTTGCAGGATAACCTTTCGACGCTCACTGCCGAGCACGATGCGCTGCGTAAGCAGTATGCCTCGCTCGATGCCGATCGCGCCAAACTTGCTCGCGATCTGGATCAGTTGCGCGATATGCTCGACAAAGGTAATGCCGAGGCGTCGCGAATGTTGCAGGAGTTGCAGCGCAACCAAGCCGATTTGGAGGAGCGTTCGCAGCGTGTCGAGGAGTTGGAGTCGCTGTTGAAGGCGCGCGAGGAGGCGATCGCTGCGATCCGTCGTCAGGTGAGCGACGCCCTGTTAGGATTTGAGGGTAAGGGACTTACGATCTCTACCCGCGACGGTAAGGTCTATGTCTCGATGGAGGATAAACTGCTGTTCCGTTCGGGTAGCTACGAGATCGGTCGCGATGGCGAGAAGGCGGTGCGCGATCTGGCGAAGGTGCTGGTAGCCAACCCCGACATCAACGTTATGGTCGAGGGACATACCGACGACGTGCGCTATACGCCCAATGCCTACCTCAAAGATAACCTCGACCTGAGTGCCAAGCGTGCGACGACCGTGGTGCGTTTGTTGCTCGAAAACAAGGAGATAGCACCCGAGCGAATCGTTGCGGCGGGACGTGGCGAGTCGTTGCCCGTAGCCGAAGGCAAGACGGCCGAGGCGCGTGCCAAGAACCGCCGTACGGAGATCATTTTGACCCCGAAGTACGACGAATTGATGAAATTGATGGAAACAACAAATAACGAATAATAGCTATGAAATACAAACGTATATTGCTCAAACTCAGCGGCGAATCGCTGATGGGCGCACAGAAATATGGTCTTTCGACCGACGTACTCACCTCGTATGCACGTCAGATCCGCGACGTGGCAGCAACGGGTGTGCAGATCGGTATTGTGATCGGTGGCGGTAATATTTTCCGTGGTCTGAGTGGCGTGAGCCGTGGTTTCGACCGCGTGAAGGGCGACCAGATGGGTATGCTCGCAACGATCATCAACTCGTTGGCATTGCAGTCGGCATTGGAGGACGCAGGCGTCAAGGCACGCGTGCTGACCTCGATCCGTATGGAACCCATTGGCGAGTATTACTCGAAGGCTCGCGCGCTGGAACTGATGGAGGCGGGTTATGTGGTTATCGTCGGTGGCGGCACGTCGAATCCCTTCTTCTCGACCGACTCGGCATCGGCTCTGCGTGGCGTCGAGTTGGAGTGCGAGGTGCTGTTGAAGGGCACCCGTGTCGATGGTGTCTATACGGCTGATCCTGAGAAAGATCCGACCGCAACGAAGTTCGACGAAATCACGTTCGACGAGGTGCTCGATCGTCGTTTGAAGGTGATGGATCAGACCGCTTTCACGCTCTGCCGCGAGAACGGATTGCAGATCATCGTCTTCGATATGGACACCGAGGGCAACCTCGCACGTGTGCTGTCGGACGAGAAGATAGGTACGTTGGTTAAACTTTAATTTGTGGTGCGATGAAAAAGATAATTGTTGCGGCAGTGTTCCTTTTGGCAGTTTCGGTTGCCTCTGTGCTTGTGATTCGTGCACAGCGCCTGCCGGTTGATGACGCTGCTGTTGCCGTGATTGGCGATAAGTGCCCTTCGTTTGAGGTGCAAATGCTTGACGGCGATGTGGTTTCGAGTGACTCGCTGCGTGGTAAAACCGTCCTGATCAACTTCTGGGCTACGTGGTGTCCGCCCTGCAACGAGGAGATGACGCGCGTCGAGAAGGAGATCATCGAGCGCTTTGCCGGTGAGGAGTTTGTCTTCCTGCCCATCTCGCGTGGCGAGAAACCCGAAGTGGTCAGCGCGTGGCGCACGAAGAAGGGCTACAAGTTCGATATAGGTCTTGACATCGCAACCGAGATCTTCCCGCAGTTTGCCCGCACCTATATTCCTCGCAACTACTTGATCGATCCCGACGGAACGATCGTCTATTACGAGGTCGGCTACGATGAAAAACTCTTTGACGAGCTTGTGAATAAGATCGACGAAACGATCCAAAACGCTAAGAAATAATTACTTAAAACACAGATACAGTTATGACAGAACAGAGCAAACAGATCCTCGACAATGCATCGTCGAAGATGCAGAAGGCGCTCGACTATTTCGAAGATGAATTGGCGAACGTACGTGCAGGCAAGGCCAGCACCAACCTCCTGAATGGCGTGATGGTTGATTACTATGGCGCTCCGACCCCCGTGTCGCAGGTTGCCAGCGTAACCGTCCCCGACGCTAAGACGGTGATTATCCAGCCGTGGGAGAAGAATCTGATTCGTGCCATCGAGAAGGCAATTATCGACTCGAACATCGGCTTGGCTCCCTCGAACAATGGTGAGCAGATTCGCTTGACGATGCCCCCTCTGACTGAGGAGCGCCGTAAGCAGCTCGTTAAGCAGGTTCGCGGCAGTGCCGAGAATGCTCGTGTAACGTTGCGTAACATTCGTCGTGATGCTGTCGATGCGTTCAAGAAGGCGCAGAAGGACGGTATGCCCGAGGACGAGGCAAAATCGGGCGAGGGCGAAGCACAGAAGGTGATCGAAAAGTATTCGAAGAAGCTCGATGCAATGCTCGACGCTAAGGAGAAGGAGATTATGACCGTGTAATTTGTTGCTCCTCAATGATTAAGCCGCTCTGCAAAGGGCGGCTTTTTTTGATTCACAAATTGCATTATAATCCACACTTAGTGGCTCATCATTGGCGGGTGGGGGGCTCGCCCGAAGGGCGACCCGCCAATGATGACACGCCGCATAACGGCGTGATCATTTCAATTCAGTTTTTTGAGAATAACCGACCAATTGCTTACTCAACCTTCATAACAAAAAAACCACCCCAGCGAAGGAGTGGCTCTTAATATTAATATAGGTATTCGGATTACAACTTCTCGCCGTAGGCCAAATCGCCTGCGTCGCCGATGCCCGGCACGATGTACGACTTCGACGTCAGCTCCTCATCGACCGCTCCGCACCAGATCGTAGTTGTCTTCTCGGACATATGCTGCTTGACGTAATCAACACCCTCCTCGCTTGCGATAACTGCCGCAATATGAGTGTGTTTGGGGGTGCCACCCTTTTCGCACAGAGCCTCGTAGGTGAGCACGATCGACGAACCGGTTGCCAACATAGGGTCTGCCAAAATCAGCACCTTGCCCTCCAAACTGCCACACGAGATGTACTCAACCTTGATCTTGAACTTACCATCTTTGCTATACTTGCGATAGGCCGAAACAAAGGCGTTCTGCGCGTCGTCAAAGTAGTTCAGAAAACCCTGATGGAAGGGCAGACCAGCACGCAGAATTGTCGCAACGACCACCTCGTCGCTTACTTGCATCACGGCTGCTTCGCCCAGCGGAGTCTCGACAACGGTGGGGGTGTAGTCGAGCGTCTTGCTGATTTCGTATGCAGTTACCTCGCCCATACGTTCGAGGTTGCGGCGGAAACGCATACTATCGACCTGAATTTTACGATCGCGCATCTCGGCGATAAACTTATTGACGATCGAATTTTGTTGGTTGAGAATGTGTAACATAATCGTATCGAAGTTATTGAAGGTTAGTCAATTAGTACAGGAAGTTGTTGAACGGATAGCGTCCTGCGTGAATCTCGCGCACCATCGAATAGAGGTCCTGGCGCAACTTGTCGATGTTCTGTCGGTCGAGCGCCGAAATGAAGATACAAGGCGCATCGGTCGAGGCCATATAGGTACGTTTCAGATCGTCGAGCGAGAGGTTTTCGCGCGTTGCGGGGGTCAGGTCGTCCTCGTCTTTCTTAATATAGGTGTAGGCGTCGATCTTGTTGAAGATGATGAAGGTCGGCTTGTCGCCTGCACCAATCTCGCGCAGGGTCTGCTTCACCACGTCCATCTGCTCCTCGAATCCGGGGTGCGAAATATCGACAACGTGCAGCAGCAGATCGGCCTCACGTACCTCATCGAGGGTCGATTTGAACGACTCGACCAGCTGCGTCGGCAACTTGCGAATGAAACCAACGGTGTCCGAAAGCAGGAACGGAAGATTGTCGAAAACCACCTTGCGCACCGTCGTATCGAGCGTCGCAAAGAGCTTATTCTCAGCGAATACGTCGCTCTTACTCAGCAGGTTCATCAGCGTCGATTTGCCCACGTTCGTATAGCCGACCAACGACACACGCACCATCTGTCCGCGGTTGCTACGCTGCACAGCCATCTGGCGGTCGATCTTTTTCAGATCCTCTTTGAGTTTCGAGATTCGATTGCGGACAATACGACGGTCGGTCTCGATCTCGCGCTCACCCGCACCACCACGTGTGCCCGTGCCGCCTCGCTGACGTTCGAGGTGGGTCCACATACCCGTCAGTCGCGGCAACATATATTCGAGCTGCGCCACCTCGACCTGCGTCTTGGCGTAGGCAGTCTGTGCGCGTCCCACGAAGATGTCCAAAATCAGTCGCGTACGGTCCTGCGTGAGGCAGGGGAGTGCCTTCTCGATGTTGCGGGTCTGTGAGGGCGAGAGTTCATCGTCGAAGATCACTACGTCGATGGCGTTCTCCTCACAGAACTGAGCGATTTCCTCCAACTTACCCGGACCCACATAGATACGCGAGTTGGGCGAGGGCAGCATCTGCATAAAGCGGCGCACGGTAACGATTCCGGCGGTCTCGGCCAGAAATTCCAACTCGTCGAGATACTCTTCGGCTTGGCGCTGCTTCGAGCGATCGGTGATGACCGTCACAAGCACTGCGCGGCGACGAGGATCGACCTCGACGACCTCGGTTGCGGTGTTGTTTGTATTCTTTGTTTTGCTGTCATCCATTGGCTAATTGAGTTATAAACAAGGTATTACCTCCTGTAAAAACGAGGGTATCCCTCCAATGGGGACACCCTCATATTTTGTCGGTTGTAATACTTTCGATTACTGGATACGGAACTCTACGGGCAGAGTGTAACGTACACGCACGGGCGAGTTACGCTGCTTACCGGGAGTCCACTTGGGCGACGACTGCAGTACGCGAACAGCCTCATCAGCCAGCGAGCGGTCGGGGCTCTGCATAACCTGAATGTTGGTGAGCGAACCGTCGCGCTCGATAACGAAGGTCAGCGTTACCTTACCCGAGATACCGTTCTCCTGAGCGATCTGGGGATACTTCAACTTACCCTGAACCCACGAGCGGAACTTCATCAGGTCACCACCTTGGAACTTAGGCATCTCCTCAGCGATGATGAAGGGAGCGTCGTCCTCAGCAGCCTCCTCGACAACCTCGATATTCTGAACGATTTCGATGTCCTCCGAGAACTCCGAGAAGTCGAACTCAGTATCGATCTTGGTGTCGTTGGTTACGACGTTCAGCACGTCCGACAGAACCTGCATCTCGACCTTCTTGGGAGGCTCGGGCGGCTTCTGGTCCTGGGTGGTGATGTCGGTGATTTCCTCCTCGACAACCTCCATACTTGCTTCAATGATCTCTACATTACGCTCACTCTGAGTGTAAGCGAAAGCGGCAACGGTCAGCAACAAAGCGAAGATCATACCGATTTCGAGGAACAGACCTTTCTTGTTATTCAGGTCAGCTTTGGGTGATTTTTTGATTTGCATTATTAATTAATTTTAATTGTTTTCGTCGAAAAACATCATTTGTTGCACTACAAATATAGTAACAATATCCGAAAAAAAATAGTTTTGCTCAAAAAAAACTCAAAAAATACATATATTTGCACTCGTGAGCCTCGTAGAGGGGCATTTTGAAGACGATTTATGGAACATTTGTACGGAAAAACTCTTGCCGAGTTGCGTCTGGTGGCCGAGGAGTACGGGCTGCCGCGATTTGCTGCGGGGCAGATGGCACGTTGGCTTTACAAGCGTCACGTGAACGATATTGCGGCGATGACCGACCTCTCGGCGGTGGCGCGTGCGCGATTGGCGGAGCGTTATGATGTGGGTCTGACGGCTCCGTTGGCGGTCAGTGCCTCGGAGGACGGAACACGCAAGTATCTCTATGCAACCGAGAGTTCGGGTCGCCATATTGAGTCGGCGTATATCCCTGATGGTGAGCGTGCTACGTTGTGCGTTTCGTCGCAGGCTGGGTGCCGTATGGGTTGCCGTTTCTGTATGACCTCGCGTCAGGGTCTGCACCACTCGCTCTCGACGCTCGAAATCCTGAATCAGATCGCCTCGTTGCCCGAACGCGACCGACTGACCAATGTGGTCTATATGGGTATGGGCGAGCCGTTGGATAATCTCGACAATGTCCTGCGTTCGCTCGAAGTGCTCACCTCGGAGTGGGGAAACGGTTGGAGTCCGACCCGAATTACCCTCTCGACAGCGGGTATGTTGCCCTCGTTGAAGCGCTTTTTGGAAGAGTCGTCGGTGCATTTGGCAGTCAGCCTGCACAACCCGTTCCACGATGAGCGTCAGGAGATTATGCCTATCGAAAAACCCTATCCGATTGCCGAGGTGATGAAGTTGTTGCGTCAGTACGATTTCACGCACCAGCGCCGTGTCAGCTTCGAGTATATCGTGATGAGTGGGTTGAACGATTCGCCCCGCCACGTGGCCGAGCTGGCTCGTCTGCTCAATGGTGTGGCGTGTCGTATCAATCTGATTCGTTTCCACAAAATCCCCGATTCGCCCTATTTCAGCCCTCCGCAGCCGCAGATGGAGGCCTTCCGTGATGCGCTGATCCGCAAGGGTATTATGACCACAATCCGCCGTTCGCGTGGCGAGGATATCAAGGCGGCGTGCGGTCTGCTCTCGACGCTCGGGGTCGATAAGGCGTAGCTCGGGCACGTGATTTGAACGATGGTGCGGGTAACTTTATATATAATTATTGTATGAAAAAGTATCTTTTAATTCTCGTTTTGACGTTGGCGACTTTCGTGTCGGCGATGGCGAAGGGTGGGGTAGAGTTCCGCGATGGAGCGCTCGATGATATGGTGGCTGAGGCTGCCGCAGAAGAGAAATATCTCTTTGTCGAATTGTTTGCAACGTGGTGCGGTCCGTGCCGAATGATGGAGCGCACGTTGGCAACCGATGAGGTGGGTGCGTATATGAATCCACGCTTTGTATCAGTGCGTTACGATGTCGATAAGGCTACGGGAGCGTTGCTTGCGCGAACCAATGGTGTGCGTAGTATCCCGACCTGCTTGGTGATGAACGGCAAAGGTGAGGTGGTAGGTCGTTTAGTCGGATCGAGCTCGCCCGAAAAATTCGTAGCCTCGATGCGTAGTCTGCTGGCAAATATCTCGGAAGAGGAGTAAAAACGTCGCGGGGGTAGCGCTTTTTCTCGAAAAAAGTGCTATATTTGCGGTAGAGTACCTAATGTGCAACAAAAATAGTGATCAGATATGGAATACTTAACCAAACTTCAAGAATATGCTGCGGCTCCGACCGTTGAGGAGGTAGCCGAGAAGGTGGCGGCGGCACGCGAGGCTGCAAAGGCTAACGAGACGACCGATGTCTATAAATTTTGCTATTCGACCATCGACCTCACGACGTTGGCTTGTACCGATTCGGTGGAGTCGGTAACACGTTTTGCGCGTCGTGCTGCGGAGTTCTATATCGACTATCCGCATATTCCGAACGTGGCGTCGATTTGCGTCTATCCTCCTTTCGTTGAGACGGTTGGATTGGCCGTAGATGGTACTCCGATGCGCATTACAAGCGTGTCGGGCGGTTTCCCTGCGTCGCAGACGTTCCTCGAAGTGAAGGTTTTGGAGACGGCTATGGCGATCGAGAATGGTGCCGACGAGATCGACATCGTGATCAACGTGGGCGAACTGATGGCGGGTCGTGTCGATGAGATGGCGTCGGAGATCGAGGTGCTGCGCGAGGAGGCTTCGGACGTGGTTTTGAAGGTGATCATCGAGTCGGGTGCGCTGAAAACTCCCGAGCTGATCCGCAAGGCGTCGTTGTTGGCGATGATGGCGGGTGCAGACTTTGTCAAGACCTCGACCGGTAAGATCGACGTCGCAGCAACGCCCGAGGCTGCTGTTGTGATGTGTGAGGCTATCCGCGACTACTACGAGAAAACGGGTCGCAAGGTCGGTTTCAAGGCGGCAGGTGGCGTGCGCACGGCTGAGGACGCAGCGCTCTACTACACCATCGTCGAGCAGACGCTCGGTAAGGAGTGGCTTACCCCCGAATTGTTCCGTATCGGTGCAAGTTCGGTTGCCAATAACCTGATCTCGGCAATCGAAGGCAAGGAGGTTAAGTACTTCTAATTCAGGATTAATCTGCCTACGGCAGCTTTTCCTCCTTCGCGCCTCAGCTGAGTTCAAGCAAACTTGACTCAGCATTCGGCTTGGCGTCGGTTCAAAATTAATCATTCGCAATTTTGCTACGCTCCTGTTGGGGCGTGGCTTTTTTGTTTGCCAAAATGAATTGGCAAAATCTCCGATTTTGACACACCTTCGCGGGCTCGCCCTTCGGGCGACCCCCCGCAGCCCGCGAAGGTGCGCTCTCATTTGAATCAAAGAACAGAATATTTAACTCAAAAAATAAGACCGTCCCACTCGGAACGGTCTTATTCGCAATATTTGGTTAAATCAGTCTAACCTCTTATTTCTCAGTCAGAGCTGCGTGAGCCGCTGCCAGACGTGCGATGGGCACGCGGAAAGGCGAGCAAGATACGTAGTTCAGACCTGCGTGGTGGCAGAACTCTACCGACGAAGGCTCACCGCCGTGCTCACCGCAGATACCGCACTTCAAGGTCATACGAGTACCGCGGCCTTTGAGTACAGCCTCGCGGATCAACTGACCAACACCGTTGCGATCGAGGATCTGGAACGGGTCGTTCTTCAAGATACCCTTGTCGAGATATACGGGCAAGAACTTAGCGATATCGTCGCGCGAGAAGCCCAAAGTCATCTGAGTCAAGTCGTTAGTACCGAACGAGAAGAACTCGGCAACCTCAGCGATCTGGTTTGCGGTAACAGCTGCGCGCGGTACCTCGATCATCGTACCTACCAGGTAGTCGATCTTATCGTTGCGCTCAGCGAATACCTCGTTAGCAACGCGGTCGATGATGTTCTTCTGGTAGCGCAACTCCTTGTGGTTACCTACCAGCGGAACCATAATCTCAACCTTCACGTCCATACCCGTAGCCTTCACGTTCATTGCAGCCTCGATGATTGCGCGAGCCTGCATCTCGGTGATCTCGGGATAGGTGTTACCCAGACGGCAACCACGGTGGCCCAACATCGGGTTCACCTCGTGCAGCGACTCAACACGTGCTGCAACCTTCTCAACGGGGATATTCAGTGCGTCAGCCATCTCCTGCTGCTCCTTCGGAGTGTTGGGAGCGAACTCGTGCAGAGGGGGATCGAGCAGACGTACGATCACGGGATAGCCCTTCATAGCCTTGAACAGACCCTCGAAGTCGCCACGCTGCATAGGCAACAACTTCGACAGAGCTACACGACGACCGTCCTCATCGTCAGCCAAGATCATCTCGCGAACAGCCTTGATACGGTCGCCCTCGAAGAACATATGCTCGGTACGGCACAGACCGATACCCTCAGCACCGAATGCAAATGCCTGCTCAGCGTCCTTCGGAGTATCAGCGTTAGCGCGAACCTTCATCGTAGCGTACTTGCCTGCCAGCTCCATCAGCTTGCCGAAGTCGCCGCTCAGATCAGCTGCCTGAGTAGCTACCTGACCGAGATAAACCTCACCGGTCGAGCCGTTCAACGAAATCCAATCACCCTCCTTGATGGTGTACTCACCGATCTTGATGGTGCGAGCCTTATAGTCGATCTGCAACTCACCTGCACCCGAAACGCAGCACTTACCCATACCACGAGCAACAACGGCTGCGTGCGAGGTCATACCACCGCGCTGAGTCAAGATACCGGCAGCGTCCAACATACCCTTCAAATCCTCGGGCGAGGTCTCGATACGAACCAAGATAGCCTTCTGACCGGTTGCTGCAACCTTCTCTGCGTCCTCAGCGAAGAATACAACGGGACCCGTTGCAGCACCCGGCGATGCGGGCAGACCCTTCACCAGAACCTTAGCGTTCTTCATTGCAGCCTTATCGAATACGGGGTGCAGCAGCTCGTCGAGCTTAGCGGGCTCGCAACGCAGAACTGCGGTCTTCTCGTCGATCAGACCCTCAGCCAGCATATCCATTGCGATCTTCACCATAGCTGCGCCGGTACGCTTACCGTTACGGCACTGCAACATCCACAACTTACCGTCCTGAATAGTGAACTCGATATCCTGCATATCGGTAAAGTACTCCTCCAAGTGGTGCTGGATATCGTTCAGCTCCTTGTAAACCTCGGGCATAACCTCTTCGAGCGAAGGATACTTCGATGCGCGCTCCTCCTCCGAGATGTTCTGAGCCTTAGCCCAACGCTTCGAACCCTCGATGGTGATCTGCTGAGGAGTGCGGATACCTGCAACTACGTCCTCACCCTGAGCGTTGATCAGATACTCACCGTTGAAGATGTTCTCACCCGTTGCAGCGTCGCGCGAGAATGCAACACCCGTTGCCGAGTTGTCGCCCATATTACCGAATACCATTGCCTGTACGTTCACAGCGGTACCCCACTCAGCGGGAATGTTGTTGAGCTTACGATAGAGGATTGCGCGCTCGTTCATCCACGAACCGAATACTGCGCAAACTGCACCCCACAACTGCTCCCAAGGACATACGGGGAAGTCCGAACCGGTCTGCTCCTTAACGGCAGCCTTGAACTTCGCAACCAGCACCTTCAAGTCGTCGGTGGTAAGGTCGGTGTCGTTCTGCACGCCACGCTCCTCCTTCAACTCGTCGATAATTACCTCGAAGGGATCCTGGTCCTCCTTGCTAACGGGCTTCATACCCAATACAACGTCGCCGTACATCTGTACGAAACGGCGGTACGAGTCCCAAGCGAAGCGGGGGTTACCCGACAGCTTCGAAATAGCCTCAACAGCGTCGTCGTTCAAACCGAGGTTCAGAATGGTATCCATCATACCGGGCATCGATGCGCGAGCACCCGAACGAACCGATACGAGCAGCGGAGCAACGGGGTCGCCGAACTTGCGGCCGGTCAGCTCCTCAACGCCCTTCATAGCCTTCTCAACTTCGGGACGGAGCATCTCAACGATCTTCTCCTTACCGTACTGGTAGTACTCCGAGCATACGTCGGTAGTGATGGTAAAGCCCGGAGGTACGGGGATACCGATCAAGTTCATTTCAGCCAGGTTAGCACCCTTGCCACCCAGCAATTCTCTCATTTTGCCATTACCCTCAGCCTCTTTGTTACCGAAGGTATAGACTCTTTTTACGTTTGACATTTTTTGTAACGATTATAGATTGAAATTAGTTAATTTTCGTTATTACACTTCAAGTTTGCGAAATTAGCAATTTTTCTGCAAATGCCAAAGAATCACAGCCGAATTTTTGTAAAAAATTGCAGATAAGGGCGTTTTTATTTGGAATTAGTTGATTATTGGTCAGTTTGACCTGATTTGCAGCTGTGTGGTAGCAATTTTTTTTGAGTTTTGAATAGGATATTTCTTAGAAATCGATACACGCGGTGGCACCATAAATACGAAACGAATATTTGCATCAAAGGCGAAAGAGTCTGACTTGTCAGTTGGCGACAGCCAAGTCCCCGACCGATGAAAATGCGTTAAGCGGGCGACGACTGAAATCGGAAAAGAAACGGGGACATTTTGCTCGCAAAATCGCGCAGTCGCCCGTTTCCCGATTTCGGACGGCGACCGTAGCAAATTTTCATCATCGGGGTTGTTTTTGGTTACTTTTGTCAAACAAAAGTAACGAAGAATCAAAACCATCGCACAATGCGTGTGCTGTTCTCCGCTACCTTTTGTGCCGACAAAAGGTAGCACCAAAAGCTCTTCGCAAGGCTCGAATTTCGGGTTCAAGCGTGATTTTTGCCTAAAAGATCGCTACGCGCGTTTGAAGCAATCAAACGGTCATCTTTTTTAACGGCAAAAATCCCACTCTCTCGTTTTCCGAAATTCGCGCAGTGCGAATTTCAAGGTGCGCGGGCGAGTGTTCCGCCCGCGCCAAGAGTTTATTTTTTGAATTGAAAAAACCGCACTCTTTTCGGAGTGCGGTTTTTATCGTTCGATTACGCCCGAGCCGACCAACTCGTCGCCATCGTACCACGCGGCAAATTGTCCTGCCGTGATGCCACGTTGAGGCTCGTCGAAACGTATGTAAAGCCCCCCTTCGGTGCGGATCAACTCAGCATTTTGCAGTGGTTGTCGGTAGCGGATTCGAACTGCATAGCGACGTCGTTCGCCCGCCTTCATTGCCACGTCGGGACGCACCCAATGGATCTCATTCTCAACGATATGCAATGCTCGGCGATAGAGCCCGGGGTGGTCGTCGCCCTGACCCATATAGATCACATTCTGCTCGACGTCGGTCGAGATAATGAACAGCGGTTCGGGACGTCCGCCGACGCCTAAACCCTTGCGCTGACCGATGGTGTAGAAGTGGGCGCCGTTGTGCTCGCCGATCTTCTTGCCATCGCGCACCGTGTAGGTGTATGGCTCGGACAGCGCACGCAGATTGTCCTCCAAAATCTTACGCTCGTAACCGCGCCACGTAGGTAGAATTTCGTGAATGTTACCCTTGCGTTTTTCGAGTTTCTGTTGCAGGAAAACGGGTAGATCGACCTTACCCACGAAACAGATGCCCTGCGAATCTTTGCGCTTGGCCGTAGCTAAATGTTGCTCCTCGGCAATGCGTCGCACCTCGGGTTTGAGCAGTCCGCCAACGGGGAACATCGCACGCGAGAGTTGCTCCTGCGACAGCTGACAGAGGAAGTAGCTCTGATCCTTGTTCGGGTCGCTACCCGCCAGCAGGCGATAGTGCACCTGCCCATCGCTGCCCACCACCTCGTCGCGACGGCAGTAGTGTCCCGTAGCAACATAGTCGGCCCCCAATTTAAGTGCCTCTTTCAGAAATACATCGAACTTGATCTCGCGGTTGCACAGCACGTCGGGGTTTGGCGTGCGTCCGCGCTCATACTCCGCAAACATATAATCGACCACACGACGCTTGTACTCCTCCGAGAGATCGACCACGTGCAGTGGAATGTCCAATCGTTTGGCTACCAACTCGGCAAAAACGCGGTCGTCGTGCCACGGACAGTCACCTTCGAGCGTACCTGTCGTGTCGTGCCAATTGACCATAAAGAGTCCGATCACGTCGTAGCCCTGCTCTTTGAGCAGATAGGCCGCCACCGACGAATCGACACCTCCCGAAAGTCCTATAACAACGCGCTTAGCCATCGTCTGTTTTTGTTTTTTTTGGTAGCAAAGTAATGGTAAAACACGCCCAATGGCGTGTGAATCTTGAATCTTGAATTTTGAATCAATCAAAGTTCCATCAACCCCTCGGGCAGCAGGAACACAATTCGCTCGCCCTCGAAGTCGATATGCACGATAAACTCCTCAACCGCAGGCACCAGCACCTCACGACCGCCCAACTCCAAACCCAACAGAGGGTTTGCCTCGCTGTCGTAGTAGTCTGCCACGCGACCTTTGGCCACGCTTGCGCCCTGCTCATCGACCACCTCAGCTGCGAAACCGATGAGATCTTCCATATAGAATTCATCGTCGTTCGCCTCGTCGGCCTCGATTTCGATTGAGAGTTCGCGTCCGATCAATTCGGCAGCACGCTCCGGGGTATCCAGATCGTCGAACGCAACGATTGCGCCGCTCACACCGCGACGTTCGAAGCTACCGAAAAAAAGAGGAACCGTCAGTGAATCGATCTCCACCAATAACGGTTCCTCGTTTGAGAAGTTGTCGGGAAAGGTGTTATACAGCGTAATTGCCACTTCGCCCTTACGGCCGAAGAGTTTATTGACCTTTCCTACCGGCAACAGGTTTCCCATTGTGTTACTCTGCGCTCTCGGCAGCCTCTTCCGAAGCCTCCTCAGCAGCAGCGGCAGCAGCCTCAGCGGCAGCGGCGGCCTTCTTCTCTGCGATTGCAGCAGCGCGAGCCTCCTTCACCTTAGCCTCAGCCTCTTTGCGAGCCTTAGCCTCAGCAGCAGCAGCGCCCGAGATCTTGTTGGTCTTAGCCTCGATCTTAGCGTTCTTCTCGCCGAGCCACTTGTTGAACTTAGCCTCAGCGTCGCTCTCCGAGAACGCGCCCTTAGCTACGCCACCAAGCAGGTGCTTCTTATATAACACACCCTTGTACGACAAAATCGCACGGCAGGTGTCAGTGGGTTGTGCGCCTTTTTGTAACCAATCAAGAGCCTTCTCGAAGCTCAGGTCGATTGTAGCAGGATTCGTGTTAGGATTGTAGGTACCAATCTTCTCGATAAATTTACCATCACGTGGCGCTCTGCTATCTGCAACTACGATATGGTAGAAAGCATAACCTTTCTTACCGTGTCGAGCCAATCTGATTTTTACAGGCATTGTCTGAAAAAATTTAAGTTGTTAATTAGTTATTGTTACTGCACGAAAAATGTGATTTTCACACTTTTCAGCGCGCAAAAGTACGAACTAAATTGCGAACTGCCAAATATTCCGACACCCAAAACGCAATTTTTTCGCATTTCGGGCCGATTTTTTTGTTGTGTAGCAGTCCGTTACTCCTCCACTGCGGGGTGAACAGTAACGATACTGTCGACGATATACTTGGTGAAACCTCTCCAAGGCAGTGCGCCGAAATACTCCGTATAGTGCAGCTGAACGGTGTTGCCGCTATTGAGCATCAGCTCGCGTGCAACCTCCTCGTTCTCGACCGAGAACTCGAACTCGTACGACTGAATCGCACCTGCCGACTTGGCGCGGATACCCGACTGAATCAACTTACCCTCGTAGGTCTTGAACAGCACGCCCTTATGTACAACGTAGTTCAACTCGCCACTCTTGACGCCTTCACCGAAGGGGTAGTAGAAGCGCACGTAGCCGAAAATCGCAACGCCCAAAATCACGAGCAGAGCCGTAATGCAACCGATCTTTTTCATAGCTTTATAGTTTAGGTTTTTCTTGTTTTTGTTTTACTTTCGTTTGGGGTTCTCCTCGATGTACTTCGCCAGCGCGGCCTTAGCCTTCGGTGCCAGACGCAGCAGCGTGTACATCGTCGGGAAGGCCATAAAGGCGTAGGCTATGTCGATGATTCCCACCACCGTAGGCAACGACATCACCGAGGCTACAACGAGCAGCGCAAGGTAGAAGTAGTTGTAGTATTTGCCATACTTCGCACCGAACAGGAACGAGGTACATTTCATACCGTAGTACGAGTATGAGAACATCGTCGAGAATGCAAAGATAAACAAAATTGCCAACAAAAGATACTCTCCCACACCCGGAATTGCCTTACCGAAGGCGTCGATTGCGATTTGCAGACCCTTCATACCCTCGCCTGCGGTGTATCCTGTCGAGAGAATTGCCAGCGAGGTGAGCGTGCAGACCAGACCCGAGTCGGTCAGCGGGGCGATCATCGCCACGAAACCCTCACGCACGGGCTGGCTGTTGCGCGACGAGCCGTGCATCATCGAGGCCGTACCCGTACCCGCCTCGTTGATGAGTGCGGCACGACGGGCACCGAGCAGTGCGATGCCGATGACGCCACCAATGCCTGCCTTCATCGAGAATGCCCCCTCGAAGATCGAGGCAAAGACGCTCGGAATCATCTCATAGTTGCGAATCAAAATATAGCCTACCAAGAGGAAGTACATCACAATCATTGCAGGAACGAGCTTCGACGCCATTGCTGCAATGCGCTCGATACCGCCCAAAACTACGATAGCTGTGATGATTGTAATCGCCACACCCATAGCCAAATGCAACCAGAATGTCGGCTCGATGCCTCGCGGTATGAGGAAGATTGCGTCGATCGCCTCGACCAGCTGATTGGGCTGCATCAGGCAGAGCGTACCGATACAACCGAAAGCCGAGAAGAAGAGTGCCAGCGGGCGCCAATTCTTACCCAGACCCTCGACAATCATATACATCGGACCGCCTTGCAGGTTACCCTCCGAGTCGCGACCTCGGTACATCGACGCCAGCGTGCCCTCGAAGAATTTGGTTGCCATACCGACCACCGTGCTCACCCACATCCAGAAGATTGCGCCCGGGCCACCAATGCTCAGTGCGATTGCCACACCTGCGATGTTGCCCATACCGATCGTAGCTGCGATTGCACTACACAGAGCCTGCCACGAGGTGATTTGACCGCCTTCGCCCTCGCTGCTATCCTTTGCGCGCAGAGCCTCGATCGAGCGACCAAAATAGCGGAATGGTACCATTCGCGAATAGAAGAAGAGAAACAATCCACCGCCAATCAGCACGATAAAGAGCGGATAACCACATATAAGGTCGCTTGCTTGCGAAATAAAATCTTTCATTACCTAATTTTCCTAACGTTTGTCTGTTTAATAAATCGGGTTCAATCGACCCGTCAAACGGCGCTCCACGCTCGTTTAGTATTAAAACATTCGGCAAAGATACGAATTTTACTCCGAATAATCGTCATCACCCCTCCAAAAGGTGTGCAATCGCCCATTTGTTGCTGATAGATTTTCGCCTGAAAATTGAGGCACAGAGTAGCCTACAACTCCGTTTTCTATATATAAAACAAATAATTATATAGGTTAAGTTGCGGAAATTCCGAAAGAAAGCGTACCTTTGCCGTCCCAAATGGGGAGAGAATATTGATTTAAGAAACGAATTTTTAAGAGAACGATAGAGAGAGTATGAAACCAACACTTTTGGTTATGGCGGCGGGTATGGGCTCGCGCTATGGAGGTTTGAAACAGCTGGACGCCGTGGGCCCCAGCGGTGAGACTATTATGGACTATTCGATTTACGACGCAATACGTGCGGGTTTTGGTAAGGTGGTATTTGTGATTCGACGCGATTTCGAGGAGGACTTCCGTCGCCAGGTGCTGCCCAAGTACGAAAATCATATCCCCGTCGAGCTGGTTTTCCAGTCGATCGACGCACTGCCCGAGGGCTTCAAGGCGCCCGAAGGCCGCACCAAACCGTGGGGAACAAACCACGCCGTGATGATGGGTAAGGAGGTGATCAACGAACCCTTCCTGGTGATCAATGCCGACGACTTCTATGGTCGTGATAGCTTTGCGGTGATCGGTCGTGAGCTGTTGCGCACCGAGGGCGAGAACAACTACTGTATGGTCGGTTTTCGTGTAGGTAACACCCTCTCGGAATCGGGTACGGTGTCGCGCGGTGTCTGCTCGACCAACGAGTACAACTACCTGACAGGTATCGTCGAGCGTACCGACATCTGCCGTGTCGATGGCAAGGTGTCATTTACGGGCGACAATGGCTTCAAGGTATCGACCGACGAGCGTACCCCCGTGTCGATGAATATGTGGGGCTTTACGCCCGACTATTTCCGTTACTCGGAGGAGTATTTCTCGGAGTATCTGCGCAACAACATCTCGAATCCGAAGGCTGAGTTCTACATTCCCCATATGGTCAATCACTTGATCACTACGGGTGTAGCTCGCGTGAAGGTGCTCGATACCACCTCGCAGTGGTTTGGTGTAACCTATGCTGAGGATCGCGCAGGTGTGATCGAGAAATTGAAGGCTCTGGTTGAGGCAGGCGAGTATCCCGAACGATTGTTCTAATTCAAAATGCAAGATTCAAAATGCAAAATTAGGCCACGTCCCGACGGACGTGGCTTTTTTGTTTGAGGCGCTTAGAACAAATTAATAAAGAAGATAAAGTACAGACAATACGCACACTCGCGGGCTGCGGGGGTCAGCCGAAGGCTGAGCCCGCGAGTGTGTGTCAAAATCTCTGATTTTGCCAATTATTTTTGAATTTTGAATCTTGCATTAACAAAAAACCGCGCTCCGAATCGTCGGAGCGCGGTTTGCTTTTGCTGTCCTTTCGCGGTTTAGTTGCGAGTAGGCAGGAACGAGTAATTCTTCGAGTAGTTGAGCATCTGATCGACGTAGCTATCGACGTACTCAACCTTAACATCGACGATCTTGTCGCCCTCCATTACGGGAACCAGCTCGGGGTTGATGAAACCACCAAACGGCTCGATGTTCAGTGCGTTGTAGCGCTCCAAAACCTCCTTGTGCAGTTCGGGATCGATCTTCACGCCGTAGTTCTCAACCAGAGCCTTGCCAGCCTCGAAATCGCCCTCCGACTTGATGCGCTGCACCTCGTAAAGCATCTGACCAAACAGCTCGCGCAGTTTGTCGAAATCGTTTACAACCAGGTAGCGCTTGCCGTTCTCGGTTACCCACTCGATCACGTTGTCGGCCTTGCCCTTCTCGTAGCACCACTCAGCAATCAGCTTGCGGTTACGCATATGAGCCTCCTCGACGTCCTTGCCGAACTCGATACGCGAGTACTGGGTCATCATACCATTGACGATGTAGCTTGCATACTGAGCCTTAGCAACGTCGAGCGAGGGAATCAGACCCAACTCAACGAGCTTCTCGTCGCCCAGATAGTACAGACCAAAGAGGTCGGCACGAGCCTCTTCGAGGGTCGAGCCGTAGTTCTTCAACTCGCCACCCTTGGTGCCCGGAGCCAGCTGACCCGAGCCGTGGCCGAGGCACTCGTGCAGGTCGGTGTGGAGGTTGTCGCCCAGCGAGCCGAACTCGTTGATACGGGCGCGGTCCTCCTCGCGCAGAATGAACTCCTCGTCGAAGCCGTTGCCCTTAGCCGCCTGATCGTATGCGTAGGTGATGTTGTCGATGGTTACCGACTTCGAGCCGTAGTCGCGACGGATCCAGTCGGCGTTGGGCAGGTTGATACCGATCGGGGTAGCGGGGTAGCAGTCGCCACCGAGCATAGCCACGTTGATAACCTTTGCCGAAACACCCTTAACCTCGGGCTTGCGGTATGCGGGGTTGATGGGCGAGTTGTCCTCGAACCACTGAGCGTTTGCGCTGATGATCTGGGTGCGCTTTGTAGCCTCGTCGCTACGCAGGCTCACGTTAGCCTCCCACGACGCCTTGCGACCCATCGGATCGCCATAGTCCTCGATAAAACCATTCACGAAGTCGATGTTCGACTCGATGTCCTGTACCCACAGTACGTTGTACTTGTCGAAGTCGCGCAGGTTACCGCTGCGGTAATACTCGCACAGAGCGTCGATAATCTGCTTCTGGGTGGGATTTGCAACCTCCGAAGCCTTCTCCAACCAGTAGAGAATCTTGTCGATAGCCTCGCCATACATACCGCCCTGCTTCCAAACACGCTCAACGACCTTGCCGTTCTCGTCCTTGGTCAGCTGCGAGTTCAGACCATACGAAATGGGCTGGGGATCGTTGTGGTCGATCATATCGGCATAGAACTTCTCAACCTCCTTCTGCGTTACGCCATCGTAGTAGTTGTTAGCCGATGCGGTGATCATATCCACGCCCTCGCTCTGGTCCAAACGGCGAGCATAGAGCGACGCGTCGAACATTGCGGGTACGATAGCAGCCATCAGCTCCTCACGAGTACCGAAGTCGAGCGGCAGAGCCTCGTCGGGCGTAGCCTCGACCAGCTTCACGAAGTACTCCTGCGAGAACTCGGGCTGGAACTTATCCATACTGTAATGGTGGTGGATACCGTTAGCGAACCACACCTTTTTCAGATACTTAACCACCTTCTGCCACTCCTCGTGGTCGGGGTCACCCTTGTAGTTGGTGTAGACGCCTTCGAGGGTGCGGCGGATAGCCAGATTGTACTTGAAGTTCTGGTCGAACATAATGTCACGACCGCACTTTGCGGCCTCGCCCAGATAGTAGACCAACTGCTTCTGCTCCAAGGGCAGAGCGTCGAATTCGGGAACCTGATAGCGGATCACCTTCACGTCATCGAATCGGTCGATAACCCAACGGAAATCGCTCTCGGTCTGCTCCTGCGTACACGAAGCAAAAATCGATGTCAGCATAATGAGTGTTAAAACTTTTTTCATCTTAGTTCGGATATTTAGTGTTAATTTGTCGCAAATATACGCATAAAAACCGAAATACCAACCTCGCTCGCGGGCTTCCGGCGTGCCAATCTGCAAAATTAGTGGGGCGGAATATGGAACTTTCCGAACATTTTCATACCTTTGTATATTAAAAGAGAATTTTTTGTGAGCGACGTGCGTAACTTTTTGGTTGCTCGTGCGTCTTAATTTAGTGAGTGACTATGGATACTTTTTTGGCAATTATTGCGTTGGTACTTGCGCTGGTGGGCGTGGCGGGGTGTATCCTGCCCGTGCTGCCCGGAACGCCAATCTGCTATGTGGGTATGCTGGTGATGGCTTGCACCGAATACTCGACCCTTTCGAAACCGATCCTCGTAACCTTCCTAATCGTTACCATCTTGGTTTCGGTGGCCGACTATCTGCTGCCGGCGTGGCTTTCGCGTCGATTTGGCGGCTCGAAACGTGGCGCAACGGGTGCCACAATCGGTATGCTCGTGGGTCTGTTCTTCGTGCCGACGGGGTTGATTCTCGGTCCGTTCATCGGTGCAGTGGTGGGCGAGATGACCGTCAATCGTGACGATTCGGCCAAGGCGTTCAAAGTCGGCTTCGGAGCGTTCCTGTCGTTTATCGTGGGCACGGGTTTGAAACTGATTGCCTCGATCGCAATGCTGGTTTACATCATCGGCGATATGGGCGGATTGTTTGTCGGCTGGGGTGCGACGATAAGCGGCTGGTGGAGCACGATAACCACTTGGGTAGCAAATATTTTCTAAGTGATTTTTTTAAAGATTGATTAACAATAATTATCTCCAAACAATGAAGAAGATTTTAACACTGATGACGGTCGTGGCGGCTATGCTGCTCACGGCTTGCGGATCGAAGTACGCCTATGAGAGCGTCAAGGGCGATCCCACGCAGACCCGTATCTACACGCTGGATAACGGTCTGAAAGTCTATATGTCGGTAAGCAAGGAGGAACCTCGTATTCAGACCTATATCGCTGTGCGTGTGGGTGGTAAGAACGACCCTTCGGAGACCACCGGTCTGGCTCACTACTTCGAGCACCTGATGTTCAAGGGTACGGAGCAGTTTGGTACTCAGGACTATGCAGCCGAGAAACCTATGCTCGACGAGATTGAGCAGTTGTTCGAGGTCTATCGCAAGACCGAGGACGAGGCTGAGCGCAAGGCGATCTACAAGCGCATTGACTCGATCAGCTACGAGGCGTCGAAGTTGGCTATTCCCAACGAGTACGACAAGCTGATGGCAACCATCGGTGCGCAGGGTACCAACGCCTACACGGGCTACGATATGACCGTATATGTCGAGAACATTCCCTCGAACCAGGTCGAGAATTGGCTCAAAATCGAGGCTGACCGCTTCAAGAATGTTGTGATTCGTGGTTTCCACACCGAGCTTGAAACCATCTACGAGGAGAAGAATATGTCGCTCACGCAGGACGGTCGCAAGGTCTATGAGGCGATGAACCGCGCGCTGTTCCCCAACCACCCCTACGGCAAGCAGACGGTGCTGGGTACGCAGGAGCACTTGAAGAACCCCTCGATTACCAACGTGAAGAACTACCACGATCAGTACTACGTGCCCAACAATATGGCAATCTGTCTGTCGGGTGATTTCGATCCCGAGCAGATGATCTCGCTCATTGACCAATACTTTGGCGATATGCAGCCCAATCCCGAGATCCCCGTATTGGAGTTCGAGCCCGAGCAGCCCATCACCGAGCCTATCGTTGAGGAGGTTTGGGGTCTGGACGCTGCAAATGTGGCTATCGGCTGGCGTTTGGGTGGCGCAGCATCGGAGGACGCCGATCTGGCAAACATCGTGGGTAGCATTCTCTACAACGGTCAGGCAGGTCTGATCGACCTCGATATCAATCAGCAGCAGAAGACGCTGAGCGCTTATGGCTATCCGTCGCTCTCGGCCGACTATGGTTATATGCAGTTGGCAGGTCGTCCCAAGCAGGGTCAGTCGCTCGAAGAGGTGCGTGATCTGCTGCTCGGCGAGGTTGCTAAGTTGCGTGCAGGCGAGTTCGACGAGGCTCTGATCGCTGCGGCGGTGAACAACTATAAGTTGGAGGCTATGCAGTACCTCGATTCGAACGATGGTCGTGCCGATATGTATGTTCAGTCGTTCATCAACCGCACCGAGTGGAAGGACGAGGTTGAGGTATTCGACCGCCTGTCGAAGATCACCAAGGAGGACGTTGTTCGTTTCGCTAACGAGAAGCTGGGTGAGCAGAACTACGCCATCATCTACAAGCGTCAGGGCAAGGATCCCAACGAGCAGAAGATCGCTAAGCCCGAGATCACTCCGATCGTAACCAACCGCGACGCTCAGAGCGACTTCTTCAAGGCTGTTGCAGCGTCGGAGGTGAAGCCTATCGAGCCGCGCTTTGTCGATTTCGAGAAGGATATGGACCGTTTCGAGGCGCAGTCGGGTATCGAGGTGCTCTACAAACAGAACACCACCACCGACTACTTCTCGTTGGAGTATATGTTCGATCTGGGTACGTTGAACGACCCCGCATTGGGTCTTGCATTTGACTATACCGAGTACTTGGGTACGCTGGCAAAGAGCGCCGAGCAGATTCAGTCGGAGCTCTATGGTCTGGCTTGCGGATTTAACCTGCGTGCAAGTACGTCGCGTTGCCGAATTACGATCAGCGGTCTGGGCGAGAATATGAACAAGGCGATGGATGTCGTTGAGGATCTGGTGGCTAACGCTGTTGCCGACGAGGCGATCCTGGCAAACGTTAAGCAGGATATGCTCAAATCGCGCGCTAACGCCAAACTGAACCAGTCGAGCAACTTCTCGGCTTTGCAGTCGTATGTGATCTATGGCGAGGAGGGTATGAATGCTCGCCTGTCGAACGAGGAGTTGATGGCACTCACCTCGGAGGAACTGCTCGCAAAGGTGCGCGACCTGCTCACCAAGCAGCACACCGTTGTATATTACGGTCCCGCAACCAAGGACGAACTGCTCGCGTCGTTGAACGAGCACCACAATGTTCCCGAGGAGTTGCAGCCGCTCGAAATCAAGCGTCTGGCTAATGTTCCGACGCCCGAGAATAAGGTCTTCATCGCTGAGTACGACGCAAATCAGATCTACTACATTCAGTACTCGAATCGTGGCGAGAAGTTCGACGTTGCCAACGATGCCAACCTCGACCTCTACAACGAGTATTTCGGTGGCGGTATGAGCAGTATTGTCTTCCAGGAGATGCGCGAGGCTCGCGGTCTGGCTTACTCGGCACGTGCCTATATGAGCACGCCTACCTATGCCGATGGCACTTACTCCTTCACCGCTTACATCGCTACGCAGAACGATAAGATGAAGCAGGCAATCGAGGCATTCGACGAGATTATCAACACGATGCCCGAGAGCGAGGCTGCCTTCAACGTGGCTAAGGAGTCGTATATCAACCAGGTGCGTACGCTGCGCTACACCAAGGCGAGCGTACTCTATGCCTTTATCAATGCTCGCGATATGGGTCTTGATTACGACCGCGCTCGCGACGTGTTCGAGAAGGTGCAGACGATGACCCTCGACGATGTGAAGGCAGTTCAGCAGCAGTGGGTTAAGGATCGCAACTACTACTACCTGATTTTGGGCGATTCGAAGAACCTCGACCTGAACTATCTGCGTACGCTCGGCCCGATCACCTTCCTCTCGCAGGAGCAGATCTTCGGCTACTAATCGAGTGTCGTATATATAATATAAGTATCCCGTCGGTGCTTGCGTGCCGACGGGATTTTTTTGCGCAGAATGTGCGGGGTGGGGGTGCTGTGAATACCAAAATTTTGTATTTTTGCGCTGTTATGAGAGATTTCGCAGCAATAGATTTCGAAACCGCAAACGGCTCGCGCACCAGCGTCTGCTCGGTGGGTGTGGTTGTGGTACGTGATGGCGAGGTGGTCGATCGTTTCTACTCGCTGATCCGCCCCGTGCCCAACTATTACGCCTATTTCTGCCAGCGTGTGCACGGACTTTGCGACCGTGATACCTGCTCGGCTCAGCAATTTCCGCAGGTGTGGGCGCAGATAGCTCCCCGCATTGAGGGTCTGCCTCTTGTGGCGCATAACGCCCGTTTCGACGAGGGGTGCCTGCGCGCTGTGCACGAATATTTCGCAATGGAGTATCCCGAATACCAATTCTTCGATACGCTGGCGGCGTCGCGTCGCACCTTCGGGCGCACACTGCCCAACCACCAACTGCATACCGTGGCTGCGGCGTGCGACTTCGATCTCTCGGCGCACCACCACGCGCTGGCCGATGCCGAGGCGTGTGCAGCAATCGCGTTGAGGATATTGTAAGATGTTGATTATAAAACAAAAGGTGCTCACGAATTTCGCGACACCTTTTTTGTTTTGTGCGACGAGTGCTAATCCTCACACTCGATTACGATCTCGATCATCGTGCCATTGCGGTCGATTGTGGTGCGCCACGGCTCGCGCGAACGGGTCAATGCCTTGCGCTCCGCCTCGCTCATCTCCGAGGGCGTTTTGCCGTTGATCTTCACAATGCGATCACCACGCTTCACGCCCGCCTTCTCCGCCTTGCCTCCTTCGAGCAGACCATTGACCGTCCAATGATCTCGTTGCGGAGTGAGCACAACGCCGAAGAAATAGCGGCTCGGAGTGTCGAAGTTGCGATTTGCGCGCAGGTACATCTTGCACTCCGCAAAGTCGAAAATCACATCGAAACGCTCCAAAAGTTCGTTGCCGATCAATCCGTCATAGCGCTTGTCGGCCAAAGCTCCCGTAGCGTTGCCCGAGTAGTCTGCACGAATGTTGCTTACGTTCAATCCTCCCAGCTCGACGCTCGCCAGCTTGATGAGATTGTCGGTGCGCGAACCGCCAATGCCACCCACCGCATAGACCATCTTCTGAACGTCCGAATGGTTCGTCAATCCCATCTTCGCTACGCTGCTACTATTTATGGCGATCGTTCCCGATGAACCCATATCGACCAAAAACAGTCCCTCGCGCGAGGTCATTGCGTCGAGAGCGATCTTCACGGGAACGAGTATGCGTGTCTTGCTGTCGTCGAGCCACTTGCAGTCGATACAGGTGTAGCTGCTGTCGGGCTGCTCGTCGCTCAAAATGCGCATATATTGGTCGGCATAGTTGAACTCGACCTTGCGCCCACGCACGAACTCCATTCCGAACATTCCGCTCACGTTGTTGCCGAGGATCTTGCGCAGGTTGAGCACCACCGCCGTCTGGTCCTTATGGGCAAATTCGCCCACTCGATACTCCCAACCACTCATATCGACGCTCGCCATCTGTCGTCCATCGCCTGCACCGCCTACAAATGCTTTGCGCAGAGTGCCTTGCGTGGCAAAATGCTCGGCATAGAAGGTCGAGTCGAGCAGCAGAGAGGTGTTGCCCGTGTCGAAAACCAGCAGCGCGGGGATCGAGTCGCGGATCACGACGTCAAAGTATAGATGATTATTGTAGTTGAACGCCACGGCACCCTCGGGCAGTGGGCGAGAAGTGGCTTCGGTTTCGGTCTTGGCGGGTGCCTGACCACAAGCGGTCGCTACGGTAAGTAGCAACGTCGTGGCAAAAATGGTGATGGTTTTGCTGTTCATAGTCTGGTTAAGTGGATTAAGATTAAGATTCCGCAAGTTAGCAATAAAACTTTTAATCTGCAACAAAATTATCAGTTCCACACTCCCCCCCCCGAAATTCGACCAATAGGACCGTATAATCGACTTTTTGGAAAAGTATTGTTGGGTAATAACCACAAAAAAAGAGAAGTCCTTTCGAACTTCTCTTTTGGTACCCTATGATATTCTATTCTCGAACGAGTACCTTAGGGACTTGGGGCGCATTTGGGAGTTGAGGGAGATTGTTCCCGACCCGAATAATATGCCGTGGATTGAAAAAATCGACAAATAATGGGGAAAAAAAAGTATTTACTATGTATTGCCACTATATTATTCAAATGATTTATATATCTTTGCACCGATAAATCGGAATTTTATGGTAACTTGTTTTGATGTATGTGAGATTCTTGAAATGCTGTCTGAAGCATCTGTAAAGGTGTTTCTGGACGGCGGTTGGGGCATTGACGCACTTATAGGCAGGGAAACAAGAATTCACAATGATATCGATCTGTTCGTTGAGAAGAAAGACTACGGTAAGGCCATATCCGTGATTACCTGGAAGGGATACAGAGAAGTTGTAATGGACTATACGACCGATAGCCATACTGTCTGGAAAGATGACAACGGAAGAATAATCGATCTGCATTGTTTCGAATAT
>JAFTOX010000022.1 GCA_017463585.1 Rikenellaceae bacterium
GCAATATACAATCTCTATCGCGCTTATCATCTGCTCGCTGTTTGTCTATCGTCAGCATCAATATATGCTTACTAAGGATATGGGCTTCGACAAAGAGAATCTTTTGGTTGCTACGCTGCCTTACGAGGCTGTGAATGGTCAATGGAGTCAGGTATTGGATTATACCAAACGTGATGCACTCCTTGATCGTCTGAAGCAGAATCCGCAAATCAAAGATATTGCGATGAGCCGTGGCTCAATCACTAACCCTGTTATGTCGTGGACTCGACAAATTAGTTTGAACGAAAGTCAAGCGTTTACAGTTCATGTTGTTTCACATAACTTCTTACAGGTAATGGGTATTGATATCGTCGAGGGACGTGACTTTATGCCGTCTGATGAGCTTACTGAAACCGGAGCATTGATATTCAATGAAACAGCAGCAAAAGAGTTTGAGCTAACAGCCGAATCCTCAATAGACGGTCATATAGACGGTGAGAAAACTCCTGTCGTAGGAATTTGCAAGGATTTTAACTTCCAGTCGGCACACTACGATGTTAGACCATTCACATTTCTAATCTATGGCAAGTATGGTTTCGATTTGCCACGAATTGCCTATATACGCACCGTAGCAGGAGCTGATATTGCAGAGGTGAGGAAGTATATCACCGATACAGTTCTGGAACTCTCGCCTAATAGTGATCCCGAGAAAATCAAGGTGCAGTTCTTTAGCGACGAGTTGGAGTTCGTTTATCAGCGTGAGGACAAACTCTCAACCCTTATCGCAATGTTCTCGTTCCTCTCAATAGTGATTTCGATTATCGGAGTCTTTGGCTTGGTGCTCTTCGAGACGCAATACCGCCGCCGAGAGATTGGCATCCGACGAGTTCACGGAGCATCGGTGGGTGGAATATTGAGAATGTTCAACCGCAAGTATCTCTACATTGTCGCCGCTTGCTCGGCTGTGGCAATACCTGTAAGCTACTACATCATCAGTCGTTGGATGGAGCAGTATGTCTATCGCGTAGAAATGTCGTGGTGGGTATATGCCCTCGCAGTGGTAGTTATCCTGCTAATCACCATCGTTACCGTATCGCTACGCTCGTGGAGTGCAGCCAACGAGAATCCAACAAATTCAATAATGCATTAAAATTCAAAATTATAAACAACTAAAATTTATACAGCTATGTTAAAAGTAGAAAATTTACAGAAGAGTTTTTTCACCGAGGAGATTGAGACCATCGCTCTTAACGGTGTATCGTTCGAGGTTAAGGAGGGCGAGTTTGTCGCCGTAATGGGACCTTCGGGTTGCGGTAAATCAACGCTCCTCAACATCTTAGGCTTGCTTGATAACCCAACAGGCGGCTCATATAGCCTGCTCGGTCAAGAGGTTGGCGGACTCAAAGAGAAGGACCGCACCGCTTTCCGTAAGGGTAATATCGGCTTCGTGTTCCAGTCATTCAACCTTATCGACGAGTTGTCGGTAGCCGAGAATGTCGAGTTGCCACTTATCTATATGGGCGTGAAGGCCTCGGAGCGTAAGGAGCGTGTGCAGAAGATGCTCGACCGTATGAATATCTCACACCGTGCGGGCCACTTCCCGCAGCAGCTCTCTGGTGGTCAGCAGCAGCGTGTAGCCATCGCCCGCGCCCTTGTGTCGAATCCTAAACTTATCCTTGCCGATGAGCCTACGGGTAACCTCGACTCGAAGAATGGTCAGGAGGTTATGACTCTCTTGCAGGAGCTCCACAAAGAGGGCACGACCATCATTATGGTAACCCACTCGCAGCACGACGCAGCCTACGCAAGCCGCACAATCTGCTTGTTTGACGGTAAGATTGTGACTGATGTAAAGAGCAAACTCTAAACGAATATTTAAGACGCAACTACCATAAGCAAAAAGCGTTAACAGGCTTGGGCGAGGGTGATACCTCCCCAAGTCACTAAAACAAAAACAAATAAAACTTAATATTATGAAGATTGCTTTCAAAAATTTCTTGATGACGCTCAAGCGTTACAAGGTCGCTTCATTGCTTAATGTGTTGGGCCTTACCCTCGCCTTTGTGGCGTTCTA
>JAFTOX010000023.1 GCA_017463585.1 Rikenellaceae bacterium
ACCGTAATGGCAGTTACGATAGTCTAAAAGTAAAAATTACGCAGATTCATTATTCGCCCCGTCTTCCACCTCCACCGATGGCTCAAACCCTGTTGCCTCATCGTATGTCGGTGTGCTGTGCTGACCGTGGTTATCGGTGTCGTGCTGCGGAGCATCGCTATGCTGCGTAAATGGCGGCATAACAAGATAGCGTTTTACCCAGTCGCGATACTTCCAGGCCGAGTATTCACGGAACCAAACTTCATAGTCTATCCAATACGCCTGAAGCATATTGGTGGTAAGAGGCATATCGAAGTATGTAAGGTTGCATCGCTCATTGAGTGCCGGTTCTCGGTTCTTGGCATCTTGAATTGCTACATTGAGTCGCTGGAAGACAATAAATGGGTCGCACTCGCGCTCAGGATCCGAGTTGTTGAGTGTGTTGAGAATGAAACGCACTCGCATTGTTGCCCGACCTTCGCCTATACGCTGCTGGGCTACGAGGTAGCGTACATTGACAAAGTGTATAAAGACCGCAGGGAAGGCAATCTCATACTCCAAGTTCTCGCTACGGATAAGACGAGTGAATTGACCGTTGTCAATAGCGATGGTCTTAAACAGCGGTGGTGATGTAGGGTCATCGGGGTCTTCACGCACGGTGAGGATGGCACGACGCACAGCATCGTACATATTTACAAAAGGGTTTTCGGATACCTTCTCGGGAACACTCTCTGCGGGAGGTGTCGGCTCCTCTGTCTGCGGTTTGTTATGCTTATCTTTTATCATTTCGGGAATCCTTCAAAAATCATATCTACAAGACCGTTGATGTGGTCCTCAATGTTGGGTGAGAAACCTATAAACTGACGATGCACGGGGCGGCGAGATGAGTATTGGTTCACGGTGTATAGTCCGAACTTAGGGTCGGTGTTATGCACCGCAGCGTAGTTTTTATACTTGCCTCGCTTCTTACCTCGCTTGCCTCGGATGTAGGAGCTTACCTCCGTAGTCCAGATGTCGTAGTGAGTAGTACGGCGGAAGCCTCCCTTGCCGTGAAGTTTACCAAACTCCAATGAGCGACCACGCTCTCCCTTAATACTTCTTGACAGCGTGCCGGTGTCAATCATCGTGGGGTGTGTGAACTTCTTTCCCCACTTCGATGTGCGGGAGGACCATTTACTGCCGTTGAAACCACCTCTCTCAAAAGAGGATTGAAACTGCTGCTTTGCATATTCACCCGCCGCCGTAACAAAGTCCTGGGCATTGTAGAAGAGCTTACTTCCTAACATTCGGTAGTTACCGTTTCGCCACTGGGCACAAAACTGGTCAATCGTTATCTTGCTCATAGAACTTCGATTTTAAGCGGTTCACAATCTTCTGTACAAACTCGGGAAACTGTGTATCAAAGTAGCGATGAGCATCAGTAAAGATTCTGCCACCCGTTGCAAGGCTCTCGCGGAAAACAGGATCAACCATCGAGCGACACTTGTCTATGCTCAAAGATGCTCTTACTCCTGCAAAGCCATTGGCGATAAGATAGCACCTGCATCCCCATTCGATGGGCGGTATCAACTCTGCCGGGAACTCCGACTTGCGGTACGATATGCCTTCGAGGGATAGATGCCACGGGCGCACGCGCTCGTCCCCCTGCGTCATATAGGTAATAACAGACTCGGAGTTTACAGCCATCCACCACGCAGCCATTTTCGCAGCAAAGAGAACTTGCTCATTCTCTGCCTCAGCATAGGTGAGGTTATATTGCTCACAGATTGTTTCGTAGTCGAGCAAGCACTCCTCATCAACCTCTTCGGGCAGTTCGCTTATCATCGTCATCTCCTCTGAGGCTGCAAAGTCAATAAGGTTATCGATGGCGGCCACGAGTATTTCGTGTTGCTGTCGCTCACGCTCTGTTGTGAAGTTGTTGTGATTACGCAGTATGCTCAATGCCTCGTCAAAGTCCAACGCCAAGCCTCTCAAAGCACGGTCAATCAGGAATGAGCATCGATGAGTTATGATATCTTCAATGATGTCCTCGCGCTCTGCACTGTTCTCCCAGTGATGGATAAGTCTGCGGAAAGCATCTCGAATGACCTCATACTCACGTTGCGTTTCACTCTCTTGCCCCTGTTTTGCTTCAACATCAGGGAGCGGAAGTTGGGCTACGACTTCGCTCCCAGAAGAAAATTTGCTACTTGTGAGCCTCGCTGTCTGCCGTAGCGGCGGTAATACTCCTCATCAGTCATCACACCGCGGTCATTATGGCTCACACCAGGCGTAACACCTCCCGTGCCACCAACACCTGACATCACATTGAGTTGCTTACCCACATTGATACCGAACTCCTTTTCAATCTCATCGGCAGAGACTTCGTACTTATCCGTAATGAGCGAGTAGAGTTTGATGCGGTCCTCGTTGTTCATATCGATGCGGTTCGAGTATTTGAACTCCAAACCCGCAGGGATATAACCCATAGCTACAAGACGAGGTACAATCTCCTCGTTCATTATGTTCTCAATATATCGGCGGTAGACCTCGATACGCTCACGGAAGATATCCTGATGAGCCTTCGTTGAGCCCACATAGGACTGCATACCACCTGCCATAGACTCCGAACCCAGCACAAGGTTTGCAACCTCACTATTGACAAACTCTATAAGACCTGTATATATCTTCTCAGAGTTCGACATCGTGAAGGTCTTGATGTCGACCTCATCCTCGATTCCCGTTACCACAACCTTGTTCTGAGCAGCATTAGCAATCTCGTTAGCCAATCGCTTTCGGTCGGCATTGCTCTCCGATACGGTCTTGCCGTGAATAATGGGCTGACCATAGGTGTGCGAGAAGTTTACATAGTTGGCTACGGTAAACTTCTTTGCAAGAATAAGTGGCGTTGTTGCTGAGAAGAGCCCTAGGTCGCCTGACGATATAAGCACATAGTTGCGCTGGTAGGCAGGATTACGCAAATCCCAATGCGGCTCCCAGATACCTTGACGCTTGAGTACCGCCTTCTGGTCAGGAAGCACATTACGACGCTCGATGCTGTTTACCTCT
>JAFTOX010000024.1 GCA_017463585.1 Rikenellaceae bacterium
CGTCAATTCCTTTGAGTTTCACCGTTGCCGGCGTACTCCCCAGGTGGAATACTTAACGCTTTCGATGTACCGCTAACAGTGTATCGCTAACAGTTAGTATTCATCGTTTACTGCGTGGACTACCATGGTATCTAATCCTGTTTGCTCCCCACGCTTTCGTGCCTCAACGTCAGATATAGTTTTGTGAGCTGCCTTCGCAATCGGTGTTCTGTATGATCTCTAAGCATTTCACCGCTACACCATACATTCCGCCCACAGCAACTACTCTCTAGTCAGACAGTATCAGAGGCAATGTCAAGGTTGAGCCCTGAAATTTCACCTCTAACTTACCTAACCGCCTACGCACCCTTTAAACCCAATAAATCCGGATAACGCTTGGATCCTCCGTATGACCGCGGCTGCTGGCACGGAGTTAGCCGATCCTTATTCGTACAGTACTTTCAGCTCGGTACACGTACCGAGGTTTACCCTTGTACAAAAGCAGTTTACAACTCATAGAGCCGTCATCCTGCACGCGGCATGGCTGGTTCAGACTTGCGTCCATTGACCAATATTCCTCACTGCTGCCTCCCGTAGGAGTTTGGTCCGTGTCTCAGTACCAATGTGGGGGGTTAACCTCTCAGTCCCCCTATGTATCGTCGCCATGGTGAGCCATTACCTCACCATCTAGCTAATACAACGCATGCCCATCTCTAACCGCCGGAACTTTCAACTCCAAAAGATGCCTCCCGAAGTATTATGGGGTATTAGTACCAATTTCTCAGTGTTATCCCCCTGTTAAAGGTAGGTTGCATACGCGTTACGCACCCGTGCGCCGGTCGCCAACAAATTGTGCAAGCACAATCCTTGCTGCCCCTCGACTTGCATGTGTTAAGCCTGCCGATAGAGTTAATCCTGAGCCAGGATAAAACTCTCCATTGTAAAAGAAAATTTAAATATCATAGCTCAATCTCAAAGGTATTGCTTTGAAATACTCTCCGAAGAGAGTGTCAAAACTTAGCTGCTCAATATCTTCAAAGAACGTTGTTCTATCTATTAAAAAGAACTTCCAAAGTTTGTCGCCTCTTTCGCTGTTGCCCTCAGTTTTCACATCGTCGCAACCTCTTTCAGAAGCGCCCCTCGAAACATTCGGAAAGGGACTGCAAAGGTATGAACTCTTTTTTAATCCACCAAATTTTTCGAGAACTTTTTTCGAAAAAACTTTCTGTTAAGAACTCTGCAACCGTGTTTGCTTCTCGATTGCGGGTGCAAAGATAAGGCATTTGATTTCAATCTTCCAAACAATTTTTAAACTTTTTTCAAAATATTTTTGTCCCGATTTTTCATCATTTTGAACATCAGCAACTTAGCACACAAACTTTTTTGAGCACATTTTCGGCCAAATATGCCACTGAGGGGCGTTTCGGGCACATTTTCGGGATTTTCAACCCCAATACTTTCATACATAATATTCATTTTTCGGGGTAAAATTGTAGTTATTCCGATTACTTTTCGTATATTTGTAAGTTGTACACTTATAAAAAACGAAGAAAATGATGAAATTGCGCTATATATTATATATAGGTATAGTTTTGGCGGCCGTAGCTTGTGCCCCGACCACCCCGAATGATGTCCCCAATTTGGAACACGGCGACCTGCTTTTTCAGGTTTTCAAGCCGAGTGATTTCGCCGAAGCGGTCGAAGGTGTGGCCGTCGGACGCGACAGCATCAGCTATTCGCACGTGGGCCTGCTCTCGATCAACGAGAACGACACGACGGTAATTGAGGCAGTGTTCAAGGGTGTGCGCGAGGTTACGCTCGACCACTACCTCGGCAACTCGGACACCATTGGTGGGCGTCCCATTGTAACCGTTGCGCGCGTCAAGCCCGAGTTTCGTCATCTGCGCGAGGCTGCCGTGGAGCGTGCCCGCGAGTATATCGGCTGCACCTACGACTTTGTGTTCAGCCCCGCGAACGACTCGATCTATTGCAGCGAGCTGGTGGCGCTGGCATACCTCGACGAGGACGGTCGTTCGATCTTCTCGACCGTACCGATGAGCTTCCGCAATATGCAGACGGGCGAGATCGACTCGACGTGGATCGAACATTTCGAGAAATATGGCGCCGAAGTTCCCGAAGGTGTACCAGGCACCAACCCCTCGCAAATGTCGTGCGACGAGGTGATCGAGGAGGTTTATCGATTCTTTTAGCCGTCGCCACCCCACTCTCAAACACCCCAAAAGTGCCCCAAATTGAAATATTTTGGGGAGAAAAGTGTGTGTTTGAGAAAAAAGCATTATCTTTGCACGCTATGTTTAACTAATTTAACTGTTTACTAAAATGCCCAAAATGAAAACTAATGCCGCGGCGAAGAAGAGATTTACCTTCACCGGCACAGGTAAGATCAAGCGTCAGCACGCTTATCACAGTCACATCCTGACCAAAAAAACGACTAAACAAAAGCGTAACTTGTGCTACTCGAGCACCGTTTCGGCTGCCGACGAGCCCAAGATCAAGAAGCTGTTGGTTAAGTAATTAAGTAACGCGCTTCACTAACTTATTTTATTAATCAAAGAGCAAATCAGCCCCGAAGAACGTGAGAGAATCACGTCGCTGACAGCTCGTAAAACTTTTCACACACTATGCCAAGATCAGTAAATGCTGTTGCATCAAGAGCAAGAAGAAAGAAGGTTTTAAAACTTGCCAAGGGTAACTTTGGTTCAAGGGGAAACGTATGGACGGTTGCCAAAAACACCGTTGAAAAAGGTTTGCAGTATGCTTACGCACACCGCCAAATCAAAAAGAGAACATTCCGCAGCTTGTGGATCCAGCGTATCAACGCTGCTGCACGCGCTAACGGTATGACCTACTCGCAGTTTATGGGTAAGCTCAATAAGTCGGGTATCGCTCTGAACCGCAAGGTTCTGGCTGACCTCGCTATGAACAACCCCGAGGCATTCCAGCAGATTGTTAATGCAGTTAAATAGGCCGCTTTAAGTCGCAACCGCGACCAACAAGCAAACGAAAGGCGTTCGATCACTCGAACGCCTTTCTTATTTGATCGAAGTGTGGGGCGCAACAAACTCACGCTTTTGCGCCCACACCAAGACAGCTTACTTCGCGCTGAAACCGTTAGGCAGACCACCTGCGCTTACGGGCATAACACCCTCAGCCTCGATCTGACCCGACAACACCTTGCGCATAGCCTTCATATTCTGATCTACCGAGCTATAACCGATCACGATACCGTCGAATGCCTTCATATCGATCTGGTCGAGCACGTAGGGATTGTTCATCACCGCCAGAATCACCTTCTGCTGGCGTGCCCAATCCGTCAGGAAGCCGTAGATCTCCTCGGGTTTCATATTCGAATAGGAGTTGAAATCGTTCTTCGGAGCGCGCAACTCGGGCAGATATACCACTGCATACTCAGCGCCCTCGGCCGACAACTTCGCACCGTCGAGCGACGCCAACGACATACGCTTATCGAGCACAACCTCCTTAGCGCGACCCGACTTGATCAGCTCAGCGAGCGAGCCCTCGCCCTTCAACGCAACACTCGGACGCTTAACCATCGTCATCGACGCGTCGCAAACCTGCTGAATGAAATCGACCACCTCCTTGGTTTCGGTATCCTCGTAGATATTCTTGGGATCGATAAAGGGTTTCTCTTCGAGAATGCCGAGCTGCTGCTTCATTTTCAGCACCTTACGCACGCTCTCGTCCAGACGCTCGCGCGAGATCTCACCCGACTTAACAGCCTTGATCACGTTGCGGATCGAACGGTGCCAATCCTTAGCGGGCATCAACAGCATATCCGAGCCGGCCTTGAACGACGCCAGCGGAACCATCTCGGCGGGCATATAGGTCGAAACACCCTTCATACCGAGTGCGTCGGTAACCACGATACCCTTGAAGCCCATCTCCTCCTTCAACAACTTTGTTACGATCGGATACGACAGCGAGCTGGGCATACCCGTCGGGTCGAGTGCGGGGACATTCAAGTGGCCCACCATCACCATCCAAACATCTTGGTTGATTGCCTCCTGGAAGGGATAGAGCTCGATTGCGTCCAGACGAGCACGGTCGAAAGGCAGCGTCGGCAGAGCCTTGTGCGAATCGACATCGGTGTCGCCGTGGCCGGGGAAGTGCTTAGCCGAGGTCCATACGCCACCGTCCTGCATACCGCGGATCAGTGCTGCGCCATACTTAGCCACCTTCTCGGGGTTGTCGCCAAACGAACGCTGACCGATAACGGGATTCTTCGGGTTGTTATTGACGTCGATGGTCGGCGCATAGTTGATATGCACACCCACGCGACGGAACTGATCGGCCATTGCGCGACCCACCTTATATACCATATCGGTATTCGAGAGGGCACCGAGCTGCATATTGCGCGGGAATTGGGTGAGCGTATCGAAACGCATCGAAGCACCCCACTCGCCGTCGATACTGATCACCAGCGGCACGCGCGACTGCTGCTGGAAGGCGTTCATACGGTTAGCGTAATGCACCATTTCGTCCTCCATAATGATCAGACCGCCAATGCGATCCTTCTTGATCATCTGCTCGATTTCGCCTTCGGGGGTGTAGTGTCCGTAGTTGATAATGAAGAGCTGACCGACCTTATCACGCACCGACATTTTGCGCATCATACGCTCGACGGGATCGTTTTTCTGAGCGAAAGAGATCGCAGGCATAATGCAAACCATTAGTAGTAGAATAATTCGTTTCATCTGTTTTATAATTTGTTAGTTTAACGTTGTGTCGCACAATTATGCAAAGTTAGCAAATTATTCGCTTTCGGCAAGCGTGTCGCGCTAATTTTTGGTGTAAAAAACAATCGAGCCGACCCCATTTTCGGAGGTCGGCTCGGTCGGTATTATCGGCGGCAACGATTAGTATTCGCCCTCTTTGAGAATAAAATCCTTCGTGATTGGATATTGATTTTCGTAATTCAGCGTCAAACGTAACTTTTTACCCCACACGTGACTATGCTCGTGATTAAGTGGGATAATGATGAATAGGTACTTATCTCCCAATCCTATTAAATACAAATCATCTTTTGTTACTTGATCAAGTCGTTTAACAATCTTTTTATTATAAAAATCTGTATAATGACTTTGAATATAGTCATACGGTGTTCGGCATTCTATTTCGAACATTTCAGCTACCGATGAACCTGCTGGGTGATTCTCCCCAACATCTTCTAAACAAATCAGTTCGATCTTGGCTATACTTTCTGCTGCATACTTCTCACGGAGATAAGGGCTCGACCCGCCTACGGTACGATTAAATCCAATATCACCGTATTTTTCTGCAAGTTGCTCGTAGATAGCCTTACGTGACTCATCAGTCTCTTTATAATGATAACAGTCATCAATATCTGCATAAATAGCTACGTACCTATAATTGTAATCTTGTCCCCATTCGGGTACTGCTGGTAATTCGTAAACTTTGACATTGATATTGTTGTATGTAAAGTAGTCCGTAATAAAATGCTCGTGATATGCCTCATAATAAGCTCCCCATTCCTTACAAGAGCAAAGAACCATCAAACTGAGTATTATAAATATCTTTTTCATAACTATTGCAGAATCAGTGGTTTATCATAAAGAACCATTCGGTAACGTTTACAGTAATGATGCTTATTTTCTGCCCCATCGCCATCAGTTGGGTTACCCTGAGCATCTTTCACTTGGGTAGTGTCAAAAAGTCCGGATACGTAATATCCATCACATTCACCGCCCCAACCCATATTGCAATGCATCATTGTTTCAATTTGATTGTCGCGCTGACGTTTAATATAACCATCAATTACCCAAGCGTGTCCACTTCTCTTGCCAGTTCCACTTAAATTTTTGGGGCTTGTAGCTCCGATTATTATTGGGCGATCTGTTTCGAGATACTCCAGTATCGTATTTTCATTATAGTATTTAACTCTCTGTGCATTAAGATATCCTAATTTCTTTAACGTTTTAGCAGCTCTGTAAGCATTACTCTTACCTTTTTTCTTTGTGTAAGTCATTGATAAAAAATTATTTTTACCTAATTCAGCGAGTAACGGGGCTATGCCGAGAAGCACAGGTTGATCTATACAAGGATATTGTATCAATCTAATTGCCGGCCACAATGGCATTAAATCTCCCACTTGCGACGGATATTGGTGGTATGCTAACAACTGACCAACCGCAACGGCAACACAACCCGCAGGTGCGTGTCCATTATACACGGTATCTTCTATTGGTTTTGTTGGGCAATTGGCATTGAATGGATAAAATTGCGCCCACTGAGATTGCAACATAGGCTCTACTTGGCTAATAGTTACCCAATCTTGCGGAGAGGTGCTACCTCCGTTGCCGCTACCTTCGTCGCCCGAGTTATTTCCTGACCCGCCTGAATTATCACCTGAGCCACCAGTATTATTACGTTCGATTAATTTATATTCGCAATAATCATTAACTGTACGCAAGACAAATTTCAGAGTATGATTTACCGCAGATGAACTTTCGCTTGTACGAGTAATTTCGTTAGACTGAGAAGATAATCCGCCAATCAATGGTGGATTAATCGGATCGCCAATTATAGGCAAGTCAGTAGTATCAGCCTCCTCCTCTTCTAATTCATCCTCATAATAATCTATACAACAATCATCATCGTCAAAATCCCAGATAGTTCCCGCTACGTTCTCTATCATCGAAGAGTCTATGCTGCCTTGATCCATCACCGCAATAATTGGAGCGAGGAAATCGGCTGCCGAAAGGACTGCATATCCCTCCTCGTCCTCGAAATTAACCAAATAGAGCAGAGTGTCGATTGCTGCGGCTGCCTCGTCCTCAGAAACGCGGGTAGTGTTTTGGAACTTGTCGCCAAGAATCGGGGTAACGTCTTTAATCTGACGGATCTTGCCACCGCGTGTGGTGTTATTGGCATCCACATCGGCAAGGAAAGAGTTTAGCTCCGCAAGGGCTTTTTCACGCGGAACGTGGTAGGACGGAATTGTTTTGTCTGCTTCCGTTACGGGTTGAACGGCAGGTTCGCGTTGGCAGTTCGCCAAGCTGAGTGCAGCAAAGATAAATGCTACACTGATGAAAAAACGTCTGTTCATAGATGAGCATTTTAATTGATTAAACATTTAGTATTACAAATAGTATTACAAAAATAAGAAATACTTATCAAACTATCAAATTTTCCGATAACGATTTTCGGTTCGGGATTGAGATTTCTCAAAATTTCGTTATATTTTTGTGGTGAGAAAATTACTGAATTAAAAACTAATAAAACGACAACTATGGAGAGCAAAATCATCAAAGCATTCGAGGAGAAGGGTGCAATGCGCCCCGGCGACATCGCTACTGCGACAGGTATCGCTAAGGACGATGTCTCGAAAGTGATCAAGAAAATGGTTGCCGACGGCACCGTTTATTCACCCAAGCGCTGCTTCTACGACCTTAAAAAGTAGGCAGCTCGGAAATTACTCATAGAAAAAGCCTCACCGTTTGCAGAGCGGTGAGGCTTTTAGTTTGCCGTGAGGCGTTCGGCGTGCAACGTGCAGCAAGCTACTCGCTAATCATCTTATGCTCACGCAGTTGCTCGACCCACTTCTCGGCGTCGGTCGTGGCGGTCAGCTCATCGACATCGTAGCGCGAGGTGAGCAACGCAACCACGTCGGCAACCTCGAACTCACGTCCTGAGAGCTGCTCCAACAACCACTGCGACGAGCCGTTGAGCTGGATAATACGTGTCAAATCGGCGCCCAGATGACCCTGCATAATCACCACCTTCTCGCCCGCGATATCGCGCACCTTAACCTTCGAATCTATCTTCATAACGCACTCTGTTTTTGCTTTGTTTTGTAGGGCAAAGATGTGCAATAAAATTCATAATTCAAAATTCAAGATTCAAAATTCAAATTCGAGGATTCAAAATTATTCACGTCGCACGCCTCATCAGCCACATTTTGAATTGCGAATTGTGAATTGTGAATTAATTTATCCCTATCTTTGTCGTATGAATCGTCAGCAAGAACTTTTCAGCGAGGAGCAGATGCTCGAAACCCTGCGAAAATATTGGGGCTACACCTCGTTCCGACCTATGCAGCGCGAGGTGATTGCGTCCATTTTGCGCGGGCGCGACACCCTTGCACTAATGCCTACGGGCGCGGGAAAGTCGATTATCTACCAGCTGCCAACGCTAATGCAGGAGGGGCTGTGTATCGTCGTGACACCGCTCATTGCGCTGATGAAGGATCAAGTGGATCGTCTGCGCAACCGCTCGATTCCCGCCGTGGCGATCCATTCGGGTTTGTCGCCCCGACAGATCGACATAGCGCTCGACAACTGCGTCTATGGCGACGTTAAATTCCTCTACCTCGCACCCGAACGTCTTGCTTCTGAGGCGTTTCGACTGCGTCTGGACAAAATGCAGGTGTCGTTGCTGGCGGTCGATGAGGCTCACTGTATCTCGCAATGGGGATACGATTTCCGCCCTTCGTACCTGCGCATTGCCGAGATTCGACGCCTGATTCCCGACACGCCCGTGCTGGCGCTGACGGCCTCGGCAACCGACCTGGTGGCTAAGGATATTATGAGCAAGTTGCGCTTTGGCGAGCCGAACGTGCTGCGCAGTAGCTTTGCACGTCCCAATCTGCAATATGTGGTGCGCCACGTCGAGGACAAGAACGAGCAACTACTGCGTGTGATCGACAAGGTGGCGGGCACGGGCATTATCTATATGCGTACACGCGATGGAGTTCAGGAACTTGCGGAATTTCTGACCGAGAACGGTATCTCGGCCGACTACTATCACGGCGGTCTGGGGCACGCCGAGCGAGCAATGCGCCAAACGGCATGGACCGAGGGGCGCACACGTATAATGGTGGCTACCAACGCTTTCGGTATGGGTATCGACAAGGCTGACGTCCGTTTTGTGATCCACTATGCGATGAGCGAATCGCTCGAAGAGTACTACCAAGAGGCGGGGCGTGCGGGACGTGACGGACGACGTGCATACGCCGTGTTGCTGGTCGGGCCGAAGGATCAAACACGAATCAACCGCCGTATCGAGAGCGAATTTCCGACGCTCGAAACGGTCAAAAAGTGCTACGAATCGGTCTGCAACTATCTGCAAATTCCCGTTGGCGACGGGGCTGGTGCGAGCTTCACGTTCAACATTCACGAATTTTGCAGCCGCTTCGGAATCTACGCTGGCACGGCAGTCAACGCCTTCAAACTGCTGCAACAAAATGGCTACCTGACCCTCACCGAGGAGATGGAAAATCCCGCCAAAATCTACTTCTGCGTGAGCCGCGACGACCTCTATAAACTGCGCGTAAAACGCAACGACATCGATCTGTTACTACGCACAATATTAAGGCTTTACGACCGAGTTTTCACCGAGTTTCGTCCTATCGACGAGGGCGAGATTGCTGCCGTCAGCGGCTTCACGGTCGAGCGTGTTCACGAGTTGATGAAGCTGCTGTGGCAGATGCGCGTGATACGTTACATTCCGTCGAATCGCTCGCCGATGATCTACTTCGACGAGGAGCGACTGCCCATAAACGACGTGCGCATTGCCCCCGAAACATACCAGCACCGCAAGCAGATGACTTTGGAACGCTACGAGGCGATGTTGCGCTACGCATTCAACGAGGAGGTGTGTCGTAGCGCGATGATTGAGGAGTATTTTGGAGGTGCGGGCGACGTCGATTGTGGCGTGTGCGACATCTGCTTGGCTCGACGCAAACGCCCTGCACAACAGAGTGTTAGCCTCGACGAGCAGATCCTCTCGATGGTTGCGGGCGATGAGCCTCTGACCATACGTGACGTCACCGCACGACTGCAAGGCGACACCTCCGTGGCGGTCGAAACGATCAACCGTTTGCTCGAAGAACATAAAATTTCGCTCGACAAAAGCGGAATTATCACTATAAATAGGTAACTTTGCACCCTAAACAAGCCGAAGAATGAGTATCGAACAGAAATTTGCAACATCAATCACCAACGAGCAGACTGCCGCGTTGCCCGCAATCCATTTCGAGGGTGAGGTGCAGATTGTCGATACCGAGGCACGGCTGAACGAGGCGTGCGAATACCTCGCACAACACTCGGTGATCGGCTTCGATACCGAGACACGCCCCTCGTTCAAGGCGGGCGTCACGAACCGTGTGGCTCTCGTACAACTCTCAACCTCAGAGCGTTGCTATCTGATTCGCCTGTGTCGAATGAAGTTTGGACGCGAGTTGCAGCGCCTGCTCGAAAATCCCAACGTCAAGAAGGTCGGTGCCGATGTTGCGGGCGATTTGCGCTCGCTCAACCAACTGCGTCACATTCGTGCAGCGGGTTTCATCGACCTGCAAACGATCGCCCCGCAGTGGGGAATCGAGGACAAGAGCCTGCGCAAGCTGTCGGCTATCGTGTTGGGTAAACGTGTATCAAAAGCGCAACGACTGAGCAATTGGGAGGCGGTGCAATTCACTGAGCAACAGATAGCTTACGCCGCTACGGACGCTTGGGTCTGCTTGGAGATTCTCTCGAAATTGGAGGCTACACCCAAGTGCAACCCCGCCCCCGTGCAAGAGATCGAGGCGCAAGCCGAGCCTCAAAAAAACGAACAAAAAGCCGAACAGAAAGCCAAATCGCGTCGCCGTCCGTTCCGCCTGCGACGCAAGCCCCACAACCACAAACCAACAACCGAAACAAAAGAGTAACAACAAGATATGTACGCGCAAATTTTCTTGAAACGAGGCAAGGAGGAGTCGCTCCTGCGCCGTCACCCGTGGATCTTCTCGGGCGCAATCGAATATATCCGCTCGGAGCGTGACCGCATTACCGAGGGCGAAATCGTCGATGTCTACACCAAAAGTGGCGACTTCATCGCTCGTGGTCACTACCAGATTGGCTCGATTGCCGTGCGCGTGCTCTCGTTCGAGCAGGTCGAGATCGATCAGGCGTGGTGGAACGAGCGCATTGCAACCGCTTACGACGTACGTCGCTCGCTCGATTTAGTTGAGAATGAGCAGACTACCTGCTACCGATTGGTGCACGGCGAGGGCGATTCGCTGCCCGGCTTGGTGGTCGATATCTACGGTTCGACGGCCGTTGTGCAGTGCCACAGCGTGGGTATGTATCGCTCACGCAAGGAGATCGGCGAGGCCATTCGTGCGGTCTATGGCGACCGTATCGAGGCCATCTACGACAAGAGCGCGCAGACCGTACCGTTCAAGGCTGGTCTGGACGCAGTCGATTCGTATCTCTATGGCTCGTCGGCAACCGCATCGCAAGAGGTGCTCGAAAATGGTAACCGCTTCAAGGTCAATTGGGAAAAGGGTCAGAAGACCGGATTCTTTATCGACCAACGCGCCAACCGTGAGTTGGTTCGCCACTACGCCAAGGGTCGCACCGTGCTCAATACGTTCTGCTACACGGGCGGTTTTTCGGTCTACGCAATGGCAGGCGGCGCCAAAGAGGTGGTTTCGGTCGATAGCTCGGAGCGTGCCGTGCAGCTGGCAGACGAGAATATGCTCCTCAATTTCGGTGCCGACGTGCGTCACTCGTCGAAGGCGGTCGATGCCTTTGAGTATCTGCACAATATCGGCGACAAATTCGATATGATCATTCTTGATCCGCCCGCATTCGCCAAGCACCACAAGGTGTTGGGCAACGCAATGCAGGGCTATAAGAAGCTGAATGCACGTGCATTAGCTCAGATTAAGAGCGGTGGCATTCTGTTTACGTTCAGTTGCTCCCAGGCGGTGAGCAAGGAATTGTTCCGCACGACCGTCTTCTCGGCGGCGGCAATCGCAGGTCGTCGCGTGCGTATTTTGCACCAGCTGACCCAACCTGCCGATCACCCAATCAATATCTATCACCCTGAGGGAGAATATCTTAAAGGCTTAGTCCTCTACGTCGAATAACCCTCGAAAACCGTTCGCACGATGAAAATGTCCATCAAGAAGGCCGCAGCCGACCTCTATACCTCGATAGCAAGCCGCCCTGCGTTGCAATCGCTACACGCGGCGGTGTTGAAATTCACGCTCTATGCGATGGGAATCGGCTACTCGGAGCACAGCGATCGCAACGGTGAACGTCGCTGGCTCAATGAGTTACACCGACATTTGGCGGACTTGACGCGCCTTGCTGTGATCTTCGATGTGGGCGCCAATGTGGGCGACTATGCACGTGAGGTGAACGAGGTTTTCGGCGCACAAGCCGAGTTGCACTGCTTCGAGCCTTCGAAGGCTACGTTTGAAGAGTTGACACGTCGCACCTCGACAATCGATGGCGTGGTGCTCAACCGCCTGGGCGTGGGTAGTTCGACTACCACTGCAACGCTCTACTCCGACGGCGACGGTTCGACCCTTGCGTCGCTCTATCCGCGTGATCTTGAACGCTTTGACCGCTCGATGGACCAAACCGAAAGCATCGAATTGGTGTCGGTCGACGACTACTGCCAAACGCGTTCGATCGAGCATATTGACCTGCTCAAACTCGACATCGAGGGCAACGAGTTGGAGGCTCTGCGTGGCGCCGCAAAGATGATCGACGAAGGGCGTATCGACTTCATTCAGTTGGAGTTCGGTGCAACGACGCTGGCCGCACGAGTATCGTTCCACGACATTTGGACGCTGCTCTCGCCCCACTTCGAACTGTATCGAATCCTGAAACACGGACTGCACCCGATCAGCCGCTATACGGAGATGTGCGAGGTGTTTATGTATCAAAATTTGGTTGCCGTTCGTCGCAAGTAAACAGGCGATGAAATCTCTACGTAAAATACTGTCATCTAAGGAGTTTCGCGGAGCATTGATTGTGCTACCGTCGTTGATCTTTTGCGCTTGGGTGGTGCGTGAGGCGTTTCGTGTTGATCCCAAATTCGAGCCGACTGAGGCCTACACCGCAAAAATCGACAGCGCCAAGCAAGCGGCGTATGCTGCGGAGAATATGTTGCCCGACTCGCTATTCGAATTTGACCCGAATACGGTTGATTATCACACACTTCTACGTCTTGGATTCAAGCGCAATGAGGCTCTCGGCGTAATCAAATATCGCACTCGGGGCAAACGTTTCGAAATCAAAGAGGACTTGGCGTCGTGCTACACCGTGAGCGAGGAAATGTATCGACGATTAGAGCCCTATATCGTTATCGGTGAGGAGTTTGCGCTCCGTCCTTTTGCGCAACGCGACTACCCCACTCGCACGTACGACACCTCTCGTCGCCGCTCGCGATTCAAGCGCGACACGTTGCCACTCGTGCCCTTCCGACTCGACACGGCATCGGTCGGCTACCTCTCAAAGATCGGATTTTCGGCGCGTCAGGCTGAGGTGCTGGTTAAGTATCGAGATATGCGCGGAGGGCTGCGATCGATTGACGAATTGGCTGAATGTTACGTGGTTAGCGACGAGATGATCGAGCGCTTGCAGCCCTATCTGATCTTCGAAACGAAGGAAACCGAAGAGCCTACCGCACCCACCCTCGTCGAACTGAACAGTGCAGATTCGGCCGCCCTCGTTGCCATTCGAGGGATCGGCGCCAAGACCGCAGCAGCGATAATCGACTACCGTCGTCGGCTCGGCGGATTCTACCGTGTGGAGCAGTTGAGCGAGGTGCGAGGCATTACCGAACAAAATTATGAGCGAATTGTGCAACAAATTTGGTGCGATAGTTGTGAAATTCAAAAAATTAGTGTTATCTTTGCGCCCGCTAAAGTGTTGGCTGAACACCCGTATCTACCACCACAGACGCTACGAAAGTTACTGAAACAAAGACAATTGAAAGGAGGTTGGACTACAATCGAAGAGATGATCGACGAGAAAATATTCACCGTAGATGAGGCAGCACGCATTGCGCCCTATCTTCGATTTGATGTGCAACAGCCCGAGTAAATACCTTTTGGCAAGCAACGGTCAAGGCACCGCAGCAAGCCCCGTCGGAGGTCGGACAACCTCCACAAAAACAACGAATTACACAAAAAATAAGAACAATAAAAAACATTTACTACAATGATTATTATGCCTGTAAAAGAGGGCGAGAACATCGAGCGCGCTCTCAAGAAGTTTAAGAGAAAGTATGAGCGTACCGGTGTATTGAAGGAGCTTCGTCGCCGTCAGTACTTCACCAAGCCGTCGATCGCTAAGCGCGAGGCTATGCAGCACGCTATCTACGTTGAGCAGCTGCAGCGCGACGAGGAGTAGTACACAGCTCTCAAACCAATATGAAACGCCCCAACCGCAAGGTTTGGGGCGTTTTGGTTTACTACCCCACCCCGATTCCGCCACGACGATTTTAGAGCCCAAATCAGCCTCAAAAACGAGCAATGAGTACAGGGCAGAGAACTTGCTTCGAGATTGGGTTATGCGGGCGGGAATTGGGCCGTAGGCGGAAATTAAGACGTAGGCGGAAATTGGACCGTAGGCATAAAAAATGAATAGCGCGTACTCTGTACACGCTATTCTCCACACAACGTTTCTAACTAACTATTAATGGCGGGTTAGTTGATAAGCAAGCGCAATATTGAGGCCACGCCTCACCGAAACTGCAAATAGATAGTCCTTTTCAGATATGCGTTTCATATCGGCTTGCGGGAGCAAAAGTAGAACAACCAAACGGGACTCACAACGGGTGGGGATAAAAATATAGATTCGCAAAGAGTTTGCCCGCCGATAATACACTAACACACAATCACTTGAAAGAAATTGCGCCCACAAAAAATGTGGACGCAAAGTGATAGCTTTTCGGGCGAAAATGGAGTTTTTCGACTCTTTTTATGGCAAAATTTGACCGTTTCGGACTGCCGAAAATGCGACAATAGTTGACTTAAAGACCACTCTGGAACGAACCGATTTTCTTGATTCGCTCCTCGAAATCCTCACGCGAAACGCACGCCTTATTCTTGACCTTGGCACGGTAGTTATAGATCGTATTGACCGAGTAACGCAGCAGCGCAGCGATCTTCGATGAGTCGTTAATGCCCAAACGAATCAGTGCAAAGATTCGCAACTCGGTATTGAGTTTCTCGTCCTTCTTCAACTCGATGCGGGCGTCCTCTTCGAGCAACGAGTTGAACTCGCTCACGAAATTCGGATAGAGGCGTAGGAAGGCATTATCGAACATCTCGTAGAAATAGACCAGCTCATCGTCAACCAAATCCGACTTCGAGAGTTCGCGTTTCAACTCATTGATGTTTTCGTGCGTAGCCAACTTGCGCATACGACGCTGCAAACCCTCCATCTTGTCGATACACTCGGAGTAGACACGCAAGAAGAGGGCGATATACTCCTCCTTAACCGCATTGGCCTCAGCGATATCGTTATTGAGCTGATTCAGCTGGCGGTTAGCCAATTGCAGGCTCTCGTTGTTGCTGACCAGGTTGATATTGGCCTCCTGCAACTGCTGCTGCGTGCGATCGAGCTTCTCGCGCTGAATTCGCTGCACAAGGTGGATAACCACCAACATCATCGCCAGCACCAGCACGATAGTCATAAAGACGTAGATCTGGTTGTTCTGTTTCTGCTGCTTGGCGCGGTATGCCGACTCGATCGTGGGCAGAATCGACGCCACCTGCCACACGCGCGTCTTGGCGTTGAAGATCAAAGCATAGTCCAACGCCACACGACTCAGACGGAAGGCGCGGGTCACCTCACCTCGGTCAAACAAAATGCTTGCTAACTCGTTGATTGCCACGTTATCACGAACAGCCGAGCGCACCTCGCACAACGCTGCGATGATTGCGTAGTGCAACTGTTGTTCGTCATCGCCACGCAATTCGTACAACTTCGAAAGATGGTAGGTCGTCGCTGACTGCTCGCGGCTATCGGTCGGATATTCGTCATACATCAATTCGAGCACACGCTCCGCCTTGTCGAGTTCGCCACGTTCGAGGAACTGCTGCACACGGAAAATTCGATACTCGAACGACTCGATTGACAGCACCTCCATTAAGCGGTTGCGATAGTACTCGGCACGTGAGTTCGACGAGTATTCGCCCATCGAGCCATCGCCGCTACTGAGGTAATACTGAGCCATATAGTACTCATCGAGGAGGCTCTTTTCGAGGGTTGTGGTATCGAGTTGCTGATTCAGCAGGCTATTGGCTTCGAGGTCGTAGCCCGCCTTGGCGTGAGCATTGCCGAGGGCGATAAGTGTCTGATTGAGCTTATATTGGTCGCCCAACTCACGTGCGATCCCAAGATTCCAATAGAGATAATTGACCGTCGAATCGAACTGAAAAGCCTCGAATTCGCGCGAGATTGCGATATTCAGGTCGTAGATCTGCTCGCGCGAGATGTGCGGCGACTCCTGCGCCTGACGCATCGACGCCACACGCGAAAGACGCATCGAAACAAATTCATCACTATGAGCCAATGCGCTGTCCAACCGATCGAGCAATGACACAGTGCTCTCAACTCCAATCGAATAGCCCACAGCGGGCAACAACATCAATATACTCAGCAACAGACGACGCATAGTAACTCAAAATTATATTTAATGAAACAAAAATACAAAATTTTTATGAGCTTTGCAAATCGTGCCACAAAACAGTTCAAGGCGTGTGGAATTAAAAAAATCGACACAAAACGACTGAGAATTTGGAGATTTCGCAATTTATTCGTAATTTCGAATCCAGAATTAACACTTAAATACTTTAAAACTATGGCATACAAAATTATCGACATCGAGGGCGTAGGTGAGGTTTACGCTGAGAAGCTCATCGCCGCAGGTATCAACACTCCCGAGCAGTTGCTCGCAAAGTGCGCAGCTCCTAAGGGCCGCAAAGAGTTGGCTGAGCAGACCGGTATCACCGAGAAACTCATCTTGAAGTGGACCAACCACGCTGACCTGTTCCGTATCCACGGCGTAGGTCCTCAGTTCGCTGAGTTGTTGGAGGCTGCTGGTGTTGACACCGTGAAGGAGCTTTCGCACCGCGTTCCCGCTAACCTCGCTGCTAAGATGGAGGAGGTTAACGCCGAGAAGAAGTTGGTAGGCCGCGTACCCGCAGTTAAGGAGGTACAGAAGATGGTTGACGAGGCTAAGACGATGCCCGCCGTTATGACCTACTAAGTCACTAATCACTCTCGAAGTGAACAAAAGACCTTGCCCGATGGGCAGGGTCTTTTTTTCGTTTCGGGGTACAACGAACGTACGCCCGACGCACGTCCAACGCCCACTAAACTAAAATTATACGCGCGCACGCGTATTTAGAAGATTGATATATTGCGTTTTCAGATAGTTTATCGTATCTTTGCGAACGTGAAAATTTGCACAAAAATTAAAACTATCGAACATATGAAGAAATTTATTGCACTGCTGATGCCCCTGCTCTTTGGCTTGGTGGCTATGGCACAACCCGCACCCACGCCCGTCAAGTGGACGGCAACGGCTGTCGAGGCCGACGCAACGACCTACGAGGTGCGTCTGACGGCCGATATCGACCAGGGTTGGCACATCTATGACTTCGGTCCCTATGCCGAGGATCTCTTTATCCCGACCACCGAAATCTCGATCGACGGCGCTGAGAAGGTGGGCGAGATCAACGCAAACAAGGCTCCCCACCGTGAATACGACGATGTCTACGAGGCCGAGATCGGCACTTGGGAGGGCAAGGTAGTCTTCACTCAGAAGGTGAAGGCCGAGGCTGAGCCCAAGACCGTCGCAATCGAGGTTTACTATGGCGCTTGCAACGATCAGAACTGCCTGCCGCCCGCAACCGAGCAGCTGAGCGTTAAGATCGGTGCAGCGAAGGGCACCGAGGCTGCCGTAGCACCCGAAGAGGCTGCTACTGAGGAGGTTGTAGCGGAGGAGGTTGCGCCCGCAGAGGAGATCGCCACCGCAACCGACGCCGTTGTTGAGCCCGTCGAGGAGCAGAGCAATGGCTCGTTGTGGAGCACCCTGCTGGCTGCTGCCGCTTGGGCATTGGCTGCACTGCTCACTCCGTGCGTATTCCCGATGATTCCGATGACCGTATCGTTCTTCGTCAAGGGCGGCGAGGGCGGCAAGATGCGCGCACTGCTCTACGGTGTGTTCATCGTTGCGCTCTACACCCTGCCCATTGCGGCGCTGATTCTGATCACTCGCGTGGTTGGTGGCGCTACGGTTACAGCCGACATCTTCAACTGGCTGGCAACACATTGGCTGCCCAACACGATCTTCTTCTTGGTATTTATGGTCTTTGCGGCGTCGTTCTTCGGTGCGTTCGAGATCACTCTGCCCAACTCGTGGGTCAATAAGAGCGACCAAAATTCGGATCGCAAGGGTCTGCTGGGCGTGTTCTTCCTGGCGCTGACGCTTGTACTCGTATCGTTCTCGTGCACAGGCCCGATCGTGGGTGGCGCAATCATCGGCGCCGTGTCGACCAACAACGACATCTGGACGCCGATCCTGACGATGTTGGTATTCTCGACCGTATTTGCACTGCCCTTCGTGCTGTTCGCACTCTTCCCCTCGGTACTCCAAAAGATGCCAAAGAGTGGCGGCTGGCTGAACTCGGTGAAGGTTGTATTGGGTTTCATCGAGGTTGCTCTCGGTTTCAAGTTCCTCAGCACCGCCGACCAGACCTACCACTGGGGTCTGCTCGATCGTGAGATCTACTTGGGTATCTGGATCGTAGTCTTCACGTTGCTCGGCTTCTATCTGCTTGGTAAATTGAAGTTTGCACACGATAGCGAGGTGAAGTATATCTCGGTTCCCCGCCTGGCGTTGGCTATTGCGTCGTTCACCTTCGTGACCTATATGGTTCCCGGTCTGTGGGGTGCTCCGTTGAAGAAGATGACGGGTTATCTGCCCCCGATGGCTACGCAGGACTTCGTGCTCACTTCGGGTGGCACGGCTGCGGTTGTAGCTGCTGATGAGGTGCTTACGGCCGACGGCAAAGCTCCGAAATATAGCGACGTATTCCATATGCCTCACGGTCTGTCGGGATTCTACGATTTCGACGAGGCTATCGAGGCTGCTCGCAAGGTTGGCAAGCCCCTGTTCCTCGACTTTACGGGTCTGGGTTGCGTCAACTGCCGCGAGATGGAGGAGCGCGTTTGGTGCGACAGCCGTATTCAGGATCGTATGCGCGAGGACTTCGTGCTGCTGGCACTCTTTGGCGACAGCCGCCAGAAGGCTGCCGAGGAGGATTGGGTGACCACCGAGAACGGTAAGACGTTGAAGACTATCGGTGAGATCAACTCGAACTTGGTTTTCGAGCGCTACAACATCGCGGCTCAGCCCAACTACCTGATTCTCGACGGCGAGGGCAACGTGCTGGCATCGCACTCGTATGACCTTGATATCGAAAACTTTATCTCGTTCCTCGACAAGGGCAAGGAGGCTTACTCGGCATTGAAATAGGTCGCGAGATTGACAAACAAACGACGACCCGCTTAGGTGTGGTCGTCGTTTTTGTATAATATTTGTAACACGAAACGATTATGCGAAAATTCATTCCAACCATTATCTTCTCGGCAATCCTGATCGCTTTTGTAATCCAGGATCACAAGGAGAGGGAGAGTGAGGCTCTCACGCCTGCAACAGATCAACTCGCACCCGCAACCTATCGCGGCGTGCTCCCCGCAGCCGACTGCTCGGGCATAGATTACACGCTTACGCTCAACGACTCGATCGTGGGCACAGATACGCTCTACGCCCTTCGCACGGTCTACATCGACGGCGGCGGTGCCGACAACGACATCGCATTCGACGATCGTGGACGTCAGCAGCAGATCGTACTCGGAGAGCAGCGTGGCTACCGTCTGACATCGGACGCAGGCGATCCGACCATCTATTTCGTTATCGTGAACGACTCGACATTGCGCTTGTGCGACAGTACGCTCACCGCTCAGCCGAGCGAACTCAACTACGATCTCATTCGCATAAATCAGTAAAAGGCTCCGCCCCAAAAAGAGCGCGCCAAAAAAGCGTCCTGCAAAAACAGAATCCCCGCCTTCCACAAGAGGGCGGGGATTGTTGTATATGCTTTCTATCGCTCTTAGAATCGGAAAGTCACGTAGATACGCAGACCTTCGAGCGCATTCTTCGTACCGAAGAAGGCGCTGGGCACAGCGTCGGTAGTACCCTCAGCAGCACGGCTCACGAAAGCCTCCTCGTTGTTGCCACCATCGATAATACCGCCAACTGCGTCGGTAATCTTATCCAGATTGAACTGCTTGTATTTCACGTTGCCCTTGCGGTACTCGGCACCGATACCGAAGAAACCGAACGAGAGGTTACCACCTGCAACGAACATCGAAGCGTAGTTGCCACCAACACCCCACTCGCCATCGATACCCGTATCGTAGCGCAGAGCGAAAGTCGGAGCGAAACGGCCATAGAGGTGCAACTGCAAACGTTTTGCGGGGGTCAGCGTGATCGAAGGACCAACCTGCATAGCAATCTCAGCCTGATGCAACGTCGTGCCGGTGATATCGGGCTTATACATTGCATAGTTCACGTCGATCCAAGTTGCATCGATACCGATATTGAGGAATCGTGCAATGGGCTTCTTATGGAAATAGTAGGTGCGACCACGGTTGATCGTAGCACCAAACTTGGGCTTAATCACCTCACCCGATTCGAGCGTCATATCCTGCTGATAGACATAACCCAGATTGACATACTTGGGGCGACGCTTCTTAATCTCCTTCACATCTTGTGCCACGGCAGACAATCCGCACAGCACAGCCATAATCACGAGTAACGTTTTCTTCATTTGTTTATTGATTTTTGATAGGTTTACACATTCGATAGACAAATGTACCACTTTTTGTCCACCCCTCCAAACTTTTAGGCAACTTTCTCCCCCTCACGCAACAAAAAAACGAGCGATCCACCTCAATCGATGAATCGCCCATTCTTCGGTTTTAGATTTGGTAGCGCCCGCAATATCCCATAGGCACACCCCGCAGGACACACCTATATTATATATACGCGCGAGCTCCTCGCCACCGCCCGACAGGTTCTACTTGCGAGCCTCCTTAGCCTCGATACACTGCGTAGCGTGGGGAACACGCATCAGACGCTCCTTCGGGATCAGCTTGCCCGTATCCTTGCAGATACCGTAAGTCTTATTCTCGATGCGCACCAGAGCCATTTCAAGGTTGCGGATAAACTTCAACTGACGCTGTGCCAAGCGGCCGCACTCCTCTTTCGAGAGAGTTGCGGCGCCCTCTTCGAGCACTTTGAAGGTCGGCGAAGTATCCTCGGTGTCGTTACCGGCGGTATGTGTTATGGTTGCACGCAACTGATCATAGTCGTGGCGTGCGCTCTCCAACTTTTGCAGAATCAACGCCTTGAACTCAGCCAATTCCGCATCGTTGTATCTGGTCTTCTCAAATTCTGCCATAACTTATAAGGTTTTAATCGGTTAGTTTATTTGTTAAAATTAACAATAAAAAACCATACTACCAAATATTACGCCATAATTTTCACACTATCGGCGCGAGAGAGCAATACGGAGCGGCTTTTCGTCCAGATCGGTCGTGGTCGCAAATTCGCCCGAAGGCTCCGCTACAACCTTGATCTCGACAGCCAAAACCTGCTGAGCAACATAGTCGCCAAACTCGGCCAGCGAATCGCTCAGCTCGTCCAGAGCCTCAACCTCAACTGCGATCTTGTCCGTAACCTCCAAGCCGCTATCCTTACGCAGATTCTGGATACGGTTGATCAACTCACGTGCCACGCCTTCACGACGCAGCTCGTCCGTAACCGTAATATCCAGCGCAACGGTCAGCTTGCCCTCCGAAGCAACCAGCCAGCCGGGCATATCCTCGCTCGTGATCTCGAAATCCTCGCGCGTAACCTCCAACTGCTCGCCTGCAACCTCCAACATCAGCTTCTCCGACGACTCGATCTCGGCGATACGCTGCTGATCGAACGTTGCAACCAACGCCGCAATCTGCTTCATATACTTGCCATAGCGCGGACCGAGGGTCTTGAAGTTGGGTTTAATGCGCTTGGTGATCACGCCTGCCGTCTGCTCGATCAGTTCGATCTGCTTGACATTCACCTCGCTCATAACCAATGCACGTGCAGCCTCGATATGGGCAGCCATCTTCTCGTCCAGCACGGGTACCATAGCCTTCATCAGCGGCTGACGCACCTTGATATTGACCTTACGACGCAGCGCAAGAACCATCGACGAGAGCTTCTGTGCCAGCGACATCATCTGCTCCAAATCGCCATTAACCAACTTCTCGTCAGCTACGGGGAACGACGACAGGTGTACCGACGAATCGGTGTGGCGACCGCTCACTGCATTCAGATCGCAGAAGATACGATCCGAGATGAACGGCGCGAACGGAGCCGACAGCTTAACAACGGTTTCGAGGCAGGTGTAGAGTGTCTGGTATGCCGCCAACTTATCCTCGGTCATACCGCCGCCCCAGAAACGCTTACGATTCAGACGTACGTACCAGTTCGAGAGGTTCTCGCCCACAAACTCCTGAATCATACGTGCCGCAGGCGTCGGGTCGTAACCCTCCAAGCACTCCGTTACGTTCTTAACGAGCGTATTGAGCAACGAGATGATCCAGCGGTCGATCTCGGGGCGCTTCTCAACGGGGATCTCCTCCTCCGAGCCCGTAAAGCCATCGACATTGGCATAGAGCGCGAAGAAGCTATAAGTATTGTAGAGCGTACCGAAGAACTTACGACGTACCTCATCAACGCCCTCGACATCGAATTTCAGGTTATCCCACGGCTGCGAGTTCGAGATCATATACCAACGAACTGCGTCGGCACCATACTTATCCATCACCTCGAACGGATCGACCGCGTTACCCAGACGCTTCGACATCTTGTTGCCATTCTTATCGAGCACCAGACCATTCGAAATGATATTCTTGAATGCTACCGAGTCGAACAACATCGTTGCGATTGCGTGCAGCGTGAAGAACCAACCGCGTGTCTGATCGACACCCTCAGCGATGAAGTCGGCAGGATAGACATCCTTGAACTCCTCGCCGCCATTCTCGAAGGGATAGTGCAACTGAGCGTAAGGCATCGCACCGCTATCGAACCAAACGTCGATCAGGTCGGCCTCGCGGCGCATCGGCTTGCCCGACTCGCTCACCAGCACGATGTTATCAACGTAGGGACGGTGCAGGTCAATTGTCGAGTAGTTCTCCTTCGACATATCGCCCACCTTGAACTGTGCGTAGGGATTCTCGCTCATCACACCCGCAGCAACCGCCTTCTCGATCTCCGCAACCAGCTCCTCAACCGAGCCGATGCACTTCATCTCGGCGCGATCCTCCGTAGCCCAGATCGGCAGCGGAGTACCCCAGAAACGCGAACGCGACAAGTTCCAATCGTTCAGATTCTCCAACCACTTACCAAAGCGACCCGTACCGGTCGATTCGGGCTTCCAACGGATCGTGGTGTTGAGCTCCATCATACGCTCTTTGAGCGCCGTTGTGCGGATAAACCACGAATCCAACGGATAGTACAGCACCGGCTTATCGGTACGCCAGCAGTGGGGATAGTTGTGGGTATGCTTCTCAATGCGGAAAGCCAGGCCCTCCGATTTGAGCTTCATACAGATATAAATATCGAGCGTCTCGGCCGCAGCGGCAGCCTTCTCGTCGTAGCGACCATCGACCGTAAACTGCGGATCGTAGGCATTCTTCACCCAACGACCTGCATACTCCTTGTAAGCCTCCACATCGACGCACTCCGCAACAAACTTCTCGTCCAGATCCTCGACATTGTAGAACTTACCCGTGAAATCAACCATCGGGCGCGTCTCGCCACGCTTGTTGATCATAAACAGCGACGGGATACCCGCAGCACGAGCCACGAATGCGTCATCAGCACCGAACGTCGGCGCGATATGCACGATACCCGTACCGTCCTCGGTGGTTACATAGTCGCCCGCAATCACACGGAACGCCTTCTCGGCAGCCACCTTCCACTCGCCGTTCTCGTCAGCCTCAACGGGCTTAACCCAATTGATCAGCTGCTCGTAGCGGATACCAACCAGATCGGCACCCTTATAGCAACGATCCTCCTCAACGGTGTACGTACCCTCCAACTTCTTGTTGAAGATCGAGGGCAGCAACTCACGAGCCACGATCACCGTCTGCGGCTGCTCGTTGTAGGGGTTCAAGCACTTGACACGAACGTAGTCGATCTTCGGACCTACTGCCAGCGCAGTATTCGAGGGCAGAGTCCACGGCGTGGTGGTCCAAGCCAAGAAGAACAGCTCGCCCTGAACGTCCTCGAACAGGTGCTCGCTCTTCTCATCACGAACAACACGGAACTGAGCCGTGCAGGTGGTATCCTTCACATCGCGGTAGCAACCCGGCTGGTTCAGCTCGTGGGTCGAAAGACCCGTACCCGCAGCGGGCGAATAGGGCTGAATGGTGTAACCCTTATAGAGCAGACCCTTGTCGAAGAGCTGTTTCAGCAACCACCACAGCGTCTCGATGTACTTGTTGTCGTAGGTGATATAGGGATCGTCCATATTGACCCAATAACCCATCTGGCGGGTCAGGTTCTCCCAAACACCCGTAAACTCCATCACCGCCTCGCGGCAAGCAGCGTTGTACTCCTCGATCGAGATCTTGCGACCGATATCCTCCTTGGTGATACCCAACTTCTTCTCGACACCCAGCTCAACGGGCAGACCGTGAGTATCCCAACCTGCCTTACGATGAACGAGGTAACCCTGCTGGGTCTTATAGCGACAAAATACGTCCTTGATCGTACGCGCCATCACGTGGTGAATACCCGGCATACCGTTTGCCGACGGCGGACCCTCATAGAAGACAAATGTCGGGTGGCCTTCACGTGTAGTGATACTCTTGTGGAACGTGTCGTCAGCGTCCCACGTTCCGAGCACCTCGGCTGCCAAACGCGGCAGGTCGAGGCCCTTGTATTCGGTGAATTTCTTGCTCATTGTTCTATGCTCGTTTTTTCATTTATTTCAACTGTTCCAGACGCTCCTTGATCGCTGCGATCTTAGCCTCAGCGTCGGCCTTCTTAGCGCGCTCGTTGGCAACAACCTTCTCGGGTGCCGAGCTTACGAAACGCTCGTTCGAGAGCTTCTTCATTACGCTCGCCAAGAAACCCTCCAAGTAGGTCAGCTCCTCACTCATCTTCTTGCGCTCAGCCTCAACGTCGATCAAACCACCCAGCGGAACGAAGTACTGCGTAGTCTTGACGATGAATGCCGCAGCCGTTGCGTCCTTCTCCTCAACACGCTCAACCGAGGTCAGGTTTGCCATTTTGGTAATCACAGCCTCGTACTCTGCGGGGTAGTTCTCATCAACGATAACCTTCAACGTCAGGGCGTCCTTGTTGGGCAGATTCTTCTGCTTACGCACGTTACGAACTGCCGAGATCACCTCCTTCGCCAGCTCGAAACGAGCCAACAGCTTCTCGTCAGCCTCCTCGGCCACCTTGGCTGCACTCACGCAGATCGACTCACCCTCTGCTCGCTCGGCAATATCCTGCCAGATCTCCTCGGTGAGGAAGGGCATAAAGGGGTGCAACATCTGCATCAGTCGCTCGAAGATCGACTTCACGGCCTTCAACGTGCACTCGTCGATCGAATCGCCGTATGCAGGCTTGACCATCTCCAACAGCCAGCCGCTGAACTCGTCCCAGAACAGACGGTAAGCAATGAGCAGTGCGTCCGAGATACGGTATGCTGCAAAATCCTTCTCGATCTGCATCTGAGCTGCCGCCAGACGCTGCTCGAACCACTCGATCGACAGACGGTTGCACTCGCTCTGCTCGCGAGCAGCATCTACCGACCAGCCGCATACGAGTTTATAAGCGTTCCAGATCTTGTTACCAAAGTTACGACCCTGCTCGCACAACGAATCGTCGAACATCAGATCGTTGCCGGCCGACGAACACAACATCATCGCCACGCGAACGCCATCGGCACCATACTGAGCAATCAGATCCAGCGGATCTGGCGAGTTTCCCAACTGTTTCGACATCTTGCGACCGATCTTGTCGCGCACGATACCCGTGAAATAGACATTGCGGAAGGGCATCTCGCCGCGATACTCATAACCTGCCATAATCATACGAGCCACCCAGAAGAAGATGATATCGGGACCCGTAACCAGATCGTTCGTAGGATAGTAGTATTTGATCTCCTCGTTCTCGGGGTTGCGGATACCGTCGAATACCGAGATCGGCCACAACCACGACGAGAACCAAGTGTCGAGTACGTCCTCGTCCTGACGCAGGTCGCTGAGCTGCAATGTTTCGTCGCCAGCCTTCACGCGAGCCAGCTCCAACGCCTTCTCAGCGGTCTCAGCTACTACATAACCACCCTTGGGCAGGTAGTAAGCGGGAATACGCTGACCCCACCACAACTGACGCGAGATACACCAATCCTTGATGTTCTCCATCCAGTGGCGATAGATATTCTTATACTTCTCAGGCACGAACTTAATCTCGTTCTCCAACACCGCGCGGGTTGCGGGCTCAGCCAGCTCCTGCATCGACAGGAACCACTGCATCGACAGCTTCGGCTCGATGGGCACACCCGTACGCTCCGAGAAACCTACGTTGTTGGTATATGCCTCGGTCTTCTCCAACAGATCAGCCGCAGCCAGATCCTTCTCGATCTGCTCACGAACCACAAAGCGGTCCATACCTACGTACATACCCACCTTATCGTTCACCGTACCGTTGTCGTTGAAGATATCGATAGTCTCCAAGCCATACTTCTCGCCCAACATATAGTCGTTCACGTCGTGTGCAGGCGTTACCTTCAATGCACCCGTACCGAACTCGATATCGACATACGTATCGCGGATCACGGGGATCGAACGTCCTACCAGAGGCACAATCACACGTGCGTCGGCAGGCAACCAATTGTAGCGCTCGTCGTTGGGATTCACGCAGAGAGCCGTATCACCCAAGATGGTCTCGGGGCGGGTCGTAGCCACGATGATCGAGCGATCCGTTCCCTCAACCTTATAACGCAGGTAGTAGAGCTTGCCGTGCGACTCCTTGTAGATCACCTCCTCGTCCGACAGAGCGGTCTGTGCCGAGGGGTCCCAATTGACCATACGAACACCGCGATAGATCTTACCCTTATTGTAGAGATCGACAAACACCTTGATCACACCCTCGGTGCGCGGATCGTCCATCGTGAAGCAGGTACGATCCCAGTCGCACGAAGCACCCAGCTTACGCAGCTGCTTCAAGATGATACCACCGTGCTTCTCCTTCCACTCCCAAGCGTGGCGCAGGAACTCCTCGCGCGTCAGGTCGGCCTTGTCGATACCCTCCGCTTTGAGTTTGGCAACCACCTTAGCCTCCGTAGCAATCGAGGCGTGGTCCGTACCCGGCACCCAGCAGGCATTTTTGCCCTGCATACGTGCGCGACGCACCAGCACGTCCTGCAACGTATTGTTCAACATATGACCCATATGCAACATACCTGTTACGTTGGGGGGCGGAATTACGATGGTGTATGCCTCGCGCTCGTCGGGCGTCGAGTGGAAAAGTTTATGCTCAATCCAATAGTCGTACCATTTGCCCTCGATCTGTTGGGGCGTGTACTTGTCTGCAATGTTCATAGCTTTTATTTTGTAATTTTTAATCGATTATCGGTTTGGGTTACGCCCGCGCGCGAGCGGTATGCGACCACGCGCAAGCGAAATATCCTGCAAAAGTAGTAAATATATTTATTAAAAACGCGCGCGAGTGCGAGAAAACTTTGGTTTAAGCTCAATTTTGGCATTTTCGGAGAGAATAACGTATGCAGATTATTCGTCCAGAACCCGCGACCTAAGTCGCGTCATCATTGGCGGGTCGGCCTTTGGCCGAGCCCCCCACCCGCCAATGATGAGATAAATCGGCACACGCCTACCACAAAAGATAGCGGGAAACATTGCAAACTCGGTTTAATGCTTTGATCCTTCGTTACTTTTGTTTGACAAAAGTAACCAAAAACAACCCCGATGATGAAAATTTACTACGGTCGCCGTCCGAAATCGGGAAACGGGCGACTGCGCGATTTTGCCAGCAAAATGTCCCCGTTTCTTTTCCGATTTCAGCCGTCGCCCGCTTAACGCATTTTCATCGGTCGGGGACTTGGCTGTCGCCAACTGAAATAAGTAAGGGGGTTCCCTTTTCTTCAAATGATGCCCAATAATTGTGAATTAAATTCATCTCATTGTTGTAATTTTGTTGCTCGATGTGCGACTAATGTAGCAAACGATCAGAGAACACAATGAACACGCAAGAGTTGGAAAAAGAGTTTACGCAGATGATCCTCGACCACCGTCAGATCATCTTCAAAGTTTGCTACATCTACACAACGGACGATTACACGATCGAGGAGCTCTCGCAAGAGTGTCTGCTCAATCTGTGGCGCGCCTATCCCCGTTTTCGTGGCGAGAGCAAACCCTCGACTTGGATCTATCGAGTGGCAATGAACACCTGCATTTCGTATATGCGACACACGTCGTCGAGGCCTCAAATGACGGCACTGCCATTCGATCTACGGTCGGAGATCGAAGCCGATGGTGATCGAGCATACTACCTGCGCGAACTCTATGCGATGATCAACCGTTTGGGCAAATTGGAACGCGCGCTGATACTGCTCTGGTTGGAAGATCGTAACTATACCGAAATAGCTGATATTCTTGGTGTTTCCAAATCAAACGTGGCGGTGTTGCTCCATCGCACAAAAGAGAAATTGAAAAAGATGTCGAACCAATAAAAAATTGCAAAAAATGATGGATCTCGAACAGATGAAATCGGGTTGGAACACACTGAGTGCACAACTCGAACAACAGAACACAATAACCAGCCGCTTGGTGTGCGAAATGATCTCATCTCGCAACCGAACTAACTACGAACAAATTGCCCGCGCCCACCAAATAAGTCTTGCGGTAATAGTATTGATGGCGACGTTGGTACTGCCCTATTTCGCTCGCACCGAGCTAATTCAAATGAGTAGTTTTGCATTGATTGAAGTAGTTTCGTTTGCAGGGATAGCAATGGTAAGCTATATGCTGAACACACTTGCACGCCTCGGGCATAGCGACCGCACGGTTAGTCAGCTAACGGAAGATGTATTGACCTACAAACGTTTATATAGCCTGAATCAACGACTTGGCACGCCCGTTGCCTTGGCGACAATCGGCGTGGTCTATGCTATCGAGCAGGCTTTCACCGCAAATGCCCTCATACCTCTTGCGCTCGCCTTGGGTATGGCTGTCGTTATAGGAATTGTCCAAACTCGTCGCCAAAATCGCCTACTACGAGAGATTGAGCAAGGTATAGCCGAACTGCGCGAATTTGCAAACAAATAACAACCTCCTAATCCCTCGTCATTCGTCCGATCTTTGCACAAAAGGTCGGACGAAATTTTCGTTTTTTACAGATATAAAATAAAAAACCGCAGTTTTTCGTTATCTTTGCGGCGAGCAATTGTCGCCTTTGGCGAACGGGTCACGCAACATAACGGCTCGAAAATTGCCGCACAAAACTATCAAACAACTGAATATGAGCAAGAAAACAAATATAACCAACATCGAGGATATGGCCGGCATCAACCTCGCAGACGGTCAGGCGCAGGTCATTCCGATCATCACGGGCGACGACGCTCCCACGGAGCAGAGCTCGATTCCCGACGTGTTGCCCATTCTGACGTTGCGCAGTTCGGTACTCTTTCCGGGCGCAATCACTCCGATTACGGTCGGCCGCGAGAAGAGCATTAAGCTTGTGCGCGAGGTGAACGCCTCGGGCGGTATGCTTGGTGCCGTTTTGCAGCGCGAAACCGAGATCGAAACCCCCACTCCGAACGATATGTACAAGGTGGGTACGGCAGCACGAATCCTCAAAATTCTCGAAATGCCCAATCAGACTCTGACCGTAATTCTGAACGGTTTGGAGAAGATCGAAGTGGGTGAATATCAGCAGACTGAGCCCTACTTCCGTGCAACGGTGACTCCCATTCGTGATTCGTCGCCCGACGATTCGAATGTCGAGTTCAATGCGCTGGTCGAGTCGATCCGCGACGTGGCTCTGCACATCATCGAGATCTCGCCCATTATGCCCAAGGAGGCCGCTTTTGCGATCAAGAATATCGATTCGAGCCGAGGTATCATCAATTTCATCTGCTCGAACATCGAAATGAGCGACGCCGATCGTCAGCACCTGCTCGAAGCACCCGGTTTGCTGGCTCGTGCGCGTCGTCTGCTGGAGATTTTGGTACGTGAGCAGCAGCTCATCGAACTCAAAAACGAGATTCAGTCGAAGGTCAAGCAGGATATGGATCGCCAGCAGCGCGACTACTTCTTGCAGCAGCAGATGCGCACGATTCAGGACGAGTTGGGTGAGGGCGAGGACGCCGAGATCGCTCAGATGCGCGAGAAGGCCTCGAAGAAGAATTGGAGCAAGGAGGTTGGCGAGTTGTTCGAGAAGGAGCTCTCGAAGTTGGAGCGACTGAATCCCGCCGTTGCGGAGTACTCGGTGCAGATGACCTACTTACAGCTTATGCTCGAACTGCCGTGGAACGAGATGACCGAGGATAACCTCGATTTGGAGTGCGCACGCAAGCAGCTCGACGACGACCACTACGGTTTGGAGGAGGTCAAGGATCGCATTTTGGAGCACTTGGCGGTTATCAAATTGAAGGGTGATTTGAAGTCGCCGATCATCTGTCTGTATGGTCCTCCGGGAGTGGGCAAGACCTCGCTCGGCAAGTCGGTTGCGGCAGCTTTGCAGCGTAAGTTCGGTCGAATTTCGCTTGGCGGTCTGCACGACGAGGCCGAAATTCGCGGCCACCGACGCACATATATCGGTGCTATGCCGGGTCGTATCATTCAGACTATCAAGCGTTGTGGCTCGTCGAACCCCGTCATCATTCTCGACGAGGTGGATAAGGTTACCGTAAGCAACCACGGCGACCCGTCGAGTGCGCTGTTGGAGGTGCTCGATCCCGAACAGAACACCACTTTCCACGACAACTACCTCGATACGGAGTACGACCTGTCGAAGGTGATGTTTATCGCAACGGCCAACAACGTGCAGAAGATTGCACCCGCCCTGCGCGACCGTATGGAGATGATCAATATTGCAGGCTATCTGCTCGAAGATAAGATTCATATCGCTCTGAATCACCTCGTTCCGAAGGAGTGCGAGGCTCACGGTTTGAAGCGTGAGGATATGGTTTTCTCGGCAGCAGTGATCGAGAAGATCGTGGCGGAATATACGCGCGAGATGGGTGTTCGTTCGCTCGACAAGCACATCGCAAAGATTGCCCGCTATCGTGCCAAGCAGATCGGTTTCGGCGAGCAGTTCGAGGCTGAGATTTCGGCTGCCGATGTCGAGAAGATTCTCGGTATGCCCAAGTTCCGTCAGGATCAGTACGAGATCGGCGGTATGGTCGGTATCGTTACAGGTTTGGCGTGGACCGAGGTTGGTGGCGACATTCTCTACGTCGAGTCGATCCTCACCCCCGGCAAGGGCAAGCTCAACCTCACGGGCAACTTGGGCGACGTGATGAAGGAGTCGGCTACGATCGCTCACGAGTGGGTGATGGCTCACTTCGAGGAGCTGGGTATCGACCGCGAGAAGTTCGAGAAATTCGACCTCAATATTCACGTTCCCGAGGGCGCAATTCCCAAGGACGGTCCGAGTGCGGGTATCACGATGGTAACCTCGATCGTTTCGACCTACACGGGGCGCAAAGTGAACGAGCGTATCGCAATGACGGGCGAAACCACGCTGCGTGGTCGCGTAATGCCCGTAGGTGGTATCAAAGAGAAGATTCTCGCTGCTAAGCGTGCGGGTATCAATACGTTGATTCTCTGCGAGGACAACCGCAAGGACGTTGCCGAGATCAAGGCCGAGTATATCGACGGATTGACTTTCCACTACGTTCGCACCAACGACGAGGTGTTGGCGTTGGCGTTGGAAAAGTAAGAGGCGATTACCTGAGGCGAATTCCGAATTCAAAATTCAAGATTCAAAATTAGACCGTGCTCCGACGAGGGGTGCGGTCTTTTTCTTTGCTTTCAATTACACGCACCTTCGTGGGCTGGGGCGGTCGCCCGAAGGGCGAGCCCACGAAGGTGTGTCAAAATCGGAGATTTTGCCAACTAATTTTGAATATCGGTTTTATATTTTTTTCTTTTAATAAAGAGATAATTTTGAATCTTGAATCTTGAATAAAAAAAAGCCGCGCCCCGAAAGGCACGGCTATACAGCGAGTAAAGCGACGAGTTACTCCTCGTCGATCGAGATCAGTTCGTACTGCTTCGAGCCCAGACCGATCTTCTCGGCGTGGTCGATGATATGAGTACCGTGGCGGGTCTTGATACGCTCTACCAGCGGACCATTGTCGTTACCCTCCTCGGGGGTCATATTCATCACCATATCGACGCAAGCCTGATCCAACGCAACGGGGTCGAGCGACGCAACGATACCCATATCCTTAACCAACGGCTCGGCAGGGTGCGAGCTGCAATCGCAATCAACCGACATATTGTTCATCACGTTGATGTAGAGGATACGCTCACCCTCACCGAAGTAGGCGTGCACCGACTCAGCAGCAACAGCCATCGACTCCAAGAAACCGATCTGATCGTCGGTGTAGTCCCAGAACTTCTCGATGTCGGTGGTGCGACCTGCCGAGTGGATATATACCTTACCGATGGTCGAAGCAACGCCAATCGACTGGTTCTTCAACACGCCACCGAAACCACCCATCGTGTGGCCCTTGAAGTGTGCGAGGTTGATCATAAAGTCGTAGTTGGCCAAGTGCGAGCCAACGATGTTGTACTTCATACGGGTAGTGTCCTTCACGGGCAGCTGAATCTCGCCCTCAGCGTCCATAATATCGACGGGTGCGATATCGCAAAAACCGTGATCCTTAGCCACCTGCAAGTGAGCCTCAGTGGTAAAACGGGGACCCTCGTAAGCGGTGTTGCACTCAACGATCGTACCATTTACCTTCTGCACCAGAGCACCAATCAGTTCGGGTTTGAGGTAGTTTTTGCCACCCGGCTCACCGGTGCTGATCTTGACAGCCACGCGACCCGTAGCCTCACGACCCAGAGCCTCATAAACCTTCACCAGACCCTCGGGCGAGATGTCGGTGGTCATATATACCTTCGGCAGAGCCGACTGCTCCTCAGCCTTGGGAGCGTTGTTGCCGCACGAGCAGCAGGCGGTAGCAACAAAGAGAGTTGCCGCCAAAATGTTGAAAATTTTCATAATGGTGTTATTGTTTTGATAATATAATTTGCGCTCAACAAAGGTAATCCAAAAATCACTAACTACCAATAGCCTACCGCCCTCGATCGAAAAATTTTTCACGAAGATCGACTATTTTCTTCGTTATTTAGTTGCATAACTAATTAAATAGTTATATATTTGCGTAAGAGTTTCGGGCGCTACCCCGCAAGGCGCACCCGACCAAAAGCGACACATAGTAGATAATTAGTAGATAAACAGCAAGTTAAACACAAGGAGTTATGGCAAAGATAGTCAAAGACCGTCAACCCGAACTCACCCGCGCCGAGTTGGAGATTATGCAGGTGATATGGGACAAGGGCAAGGTCTTGGTTCACGACATTCTCTCGGAGATGAGCGAGCCCAAACCCGCCTACAACACCGTTTCGACCGTGGTGCGTATCCTCGAAAAGAAGGGATACGTCGGTCACAAAGCCTACGGCAAAACGCACGAATACTTCCCGCTTGTCGAGCGCGAAGAGTACACCAACGGCTATATGAACAGCGTGCTGAATAACTTTTTCGGCGGCTCGGTCAGCCGTATGATGTCGTTCTTCACGCGCAACGAGAAGATCTCGCTCTCGGAGGCTGACGAGATACTTAAAATCCTACAAGAGAAAAAGTAACCGAAAAGGCTGACGATGAATCCAATCGTGCGATATTGCCTCGAAATGGTGGCGTGTAGCGGAGTGTTTGCGCTCCTCTACCGCACCCTTATCGCCGATCGGCACACGTTCCGCACCTGCCGACGCTACCTGCTGGTGACGACCATGCTCGCACTGCTTATTCCGCTCATAGAGTTGCCGATACTGCCACCCGAGAGGAGCACAATCACCACCGAGCAGGTGCAACGATTGGAGTTCAAAACCATCACGGTCGACTATGACCAAGTGCAACCGACCACCCGACAAATCTCGCAGCAGAATGGTCGTAACGCACTGATTGCTTGCATCTATGCGGCGCTGGCGGCGATCATCGGACTACTCACACGCCAAGGTGTGAACGATCTGCGGGAGTTGAAATTCCGATCGAAATTGACCCATCACGAGGGTTACGACATCGCAACGAGCGAGCAGATCGAGGCTCCCTACTCGTTTTGGGGGACGATCTACCTCTCGCCCGATACGCCCGACGAGGAGCGTGAACTGATCATCGCTCACGAACGCTCGCACATCGCCCACCGCCACTCGATCGAAAAGCTCTACTTAGGAGCAATCCGCACGGTGGTATGGTTCAATCCATTCATCTGGTTAGCAGACCGTTGGCTGGCTGAGGTGCAGGAGTTCGAGGCCGATCGTGACGTGCTCGATGCAGGCTACGACCTGACGCTCTACCGTTCATTGATATTCCGACAAATCTTCGGCTATGCACCCGACGTGCAAAACGGTTTTTACTCGCTCACACGCCGTCGCTTCGAGATGATGACCGCCCCACGTCCAACGGGTGGCGAGTGGTGGCGAATGGCGCTGGTCGTGGTGGCGACGCTGGCGATGGTGGCTGCGTGCGGATTGAGCCGACGCGAGGTGAGTGGCACGATCATTCACCCGACGCAAAATGTTGCCAACGAGGCGCTTATACCGTCATCGAATGTAGTTTCGGTGGGCACGGCGGTCGGTCGTAGTGGTATCTATTACCTGCCGCGCAACCCACGTCGCACCTACCGTTTGGAGGGCAACGAGATCTACGTTTCGACCTTTTGGGGTTTCGAGCGCAAGATCACTTCGCGCAACTACCGCCACTTGGAGCGACCGCTCTACTACATCGACGGTCGCCGTGTGAGTGGCGAGGAGTTCCGCAATCGCCCCACATACCTGACCGAGTCGATGAATATCTATACTGACGATCAAGCCGTTGCGCTCTTTGGCGAGGAGGCACGACGAGGTGTTTGGGCGGTGACGCTCCGTCCCGATTCGCGCTGCCCCGCCCTGCTGCTCGAAGGTCGTTGGGTGAGCCTGCGCCAGAATCTCGACGCTGTGGAGCGTGCCGTACGAGTTGTGACGCTAACGGCCGATGAGGCTCGGGCGAAGTATGGCGAGGGTTATCCTCACGGAGTGATCGAGGCGTGGGACGTCGTTGAGAAATAGTAGATAAAAATGAAATATTGCCTATGGAACATTGCCTAAATGAGTTTACGAGCAGGTGGGGCTAAGAGCCTCCTCTGTTCACCGCGAGGATCGGCGACGCCTCGCACCCCCAACCAACGAACATAATCGAAGTTCGAAAAACAACATTTATTGCACCAAAAGATTGCCAAGAACTGTGCGCCATTCCCGCTTGCCGAGGGTGGCGCATATCTTTTGAATTTCATCGTTTTGCACACATTTATAAGCACCTAATAAACAGATATTTGCAAATATTTTTCAACATTTTTTGAGGGGGGGGGTCGGGACACCAAAATTTTCGTATCTTTGTGAGAAGAAACACTCAAAAAAACACCTAATACAAATGAGAAGATTGATTATTGCAGCGCTTGCCTTAGTGGCGGGTGTCGTGTGGAGCCACAATGCGCAGGCTCAGATTTTGGGCGACTCGCTCGTTCAGGTTATCGCTTATTGGGAGAAAGATTTAGTATTGCACTACCGCGTTGTCGAAACCGAAGTCGTAATCGAGAATGGCGATTCGACCGTTGTCAATACCAACTCGTCGCTGATGACCGTTAAGGTTGTCGATGCTGACGCGACGGGCTACACGCTTGAAGTTGAAACCAATGTCCTTGCAATGGCTGACGAGGAAGAACTGGAATTAACCAAGAGCGTCGTAAAGAAATTCGGCAAAAAGGCCAACGCCCTTAAGCTCCGCACCGACGAATTTGGTGCATTCGCAAGTGTAGTTGCAACCCCGAAAGATGAAAAACTGCATAAGGATATGGTGGATTATATCGCCGACGTGATGTGGAAGAAGTTCATCACCGAAGATCCTGAATTTGCAGATGAGGTTGACGAAAAGGATTTCAAAGAGCTGTTGGTTCAATCATCGGGCACGCTCGAACAGGCGATATATAAGGAGGATATTATGAAATTGTTGGGCTTCTTCGGCAATCAGTTCAGCCTCAAAGAGCCGTTCATTTTCAACCTCCAAACGCCCTCGCTGATCACTCAAACCCCTATGCCCGCAAATTCGACAATCGAGGCAAAGGTGATTGACGCAGAGAACAACGTCTATGCTCTGTTCCAAACCACCGTTACCGACACGCAAGCGGCCCTGAAAGAGGCGACTGAACTGTTAGCCGATATAGCAAAGAATGAGCAGACGGCTGAGGCGATTGAGCAGGTTCCGCAGATGCTCGAAGATGAGGCTCTATTGGTCGAGGACACACATTTGATGATCATACAAGCCGATTTTGGAGTGCCTCTCCGATACAACGGACGACGAGTATTTCTCGCCAATGGCTCCGGAAAATGCTACGAGATGGAGATCCTTTTTATCCCCGAAGATGAGGCGAAGGAGTTGCGCAAACAGGCTCTCTTCTAATCGCACCTCGCTCGTTCACAAATTCAACGCTCGCACCATAGGCACGGTGCGGGCGTTTTGTTTGGTCATATCTTTGCCGAGTAGCATTCTTTTCGTACCTTTGCAACCCCAAAAAACGACAAAAACAATGACTCATAAATTCTCGATATATCGACCTCACTATGGCTCTCTGCTGCGCTTGGCGGCCCCCGTGGTGCTCTCGCAGCTGGGTCAAGTGGTGGTGCAGTTTGCCGACAGCGCAATGGTCGGACGCCTCGGCGCGCTGCCACTCGCTGCGACCGCTTTCGGAGGTAGTGTTGCCTTCGTTCTGTTCATTTTCGGTATCGGCATTTCGCTCGGACTGACCCCCATCATCGGTGCGCTCTACGCCCGTGGCGAACGCCGCGAAATGGCAGCCAACCTGCGCAATGCCGTTGTGCTCTATACGCTTATGGGCGTGATTATCACCGCACTGCAATTAGCGTTCGTGCCGTTGATGTATCGACTCGGGCAGCCCGTCGAGGTGGTCGATATGGCACTGCCCTACTACCGCTATATGGCGTGGGGAATGATCCCCGTAATGTTGTACGGAGCCTTCAAGCAGTTCCTCGAAGGCGTGGGCAATACCACCACCGCAATGGTCATCGTGATCGTCTGCAACGCACTGAATATCTTTCTGAATTGGGTCTTCATCTATGGCAATTTAGGTGCGCCCGAGATGGGTGCTGCGGGTGCAGGTCTGGCGACCTTCGTGTCGCGCGTGGGTATGCCAATTTTGATGATCGGCTACTTCGCTGTGAGCCGTAGCGTGCGCCCCTACATCGCGCTGATGCGACAGACACGACTGCAATGGCGACGCTTTGGTCATCTGTTGAAGATCGGTATGCCTATCGCAACGCAGATGACCCTCGAAAGTTCGGCCTTCGTGCTGTCGGGCATTATGATAGGCTGGTTTGGCACGGTGGCAATCGCTGCAAATCAGATCACTACGACACTCTCGAACGCAGCATTTATGATCTGCATCGGCATCAGTTCAGCCGCCACAATCCGCGTCAGCCACGCCTACGGAGTACGCCATTGGGACGAGCTGCGAATGTCGGCCAACTCGGCATACCACATCGGTCTGTGCTGGAATCTGTTTGCGGCGACGATGTTCATCGTGTTGCGCCACCAGCTGCCCCGAATCTTCACGCCCGATGAGGCGGTTGTGGAGCTGACCTCGGCATTGTTGATCTTCTCGGCGATGTTTCAAGTGGTCGATTGTATTCAGGCAATCTCGATCGGTATCCTGCGCGGAATGAAGGATGTGAATGCGACGATGGGTATCGCCTTTCTTTCATACATCGTTGTCAATTTGCCGATCGGCTATCTGTTCGCCTTCCCGCTCGGAATGGGTCCTGAGGGCGTTTGGTTAGGCTACGTATTCGGGTTGGGATTGGCTGCTCTGCTGCTCAACCGCCGCTACCGCCACAGCCTGCAACGACTCTCAAAAAGTGGCGGACCGGAGATTTTGTAGGCGCGAGATTTGTCAGCCCAAGAAAAATTCGTATCTTTGTCTAAATTGATTTAGATATGAAGAAGTTGATTTTCTTTGTATTACTACTAATCTCAATAGCAGGCAGATCGTCTGCTCAGGGGCCGATTGTCCTGACCGATTACCGACCATTGGCGGAGTTCGGAACAGACACTCTTGCGTATGTGCAGAACAATTGGGGGATTCACAGCAAAAGTACACAACGTTACCACGGTAAAACATTTGGCGACTTCTTCAACGACTATGAGTTGCCAATCATTGACATAGACTTCCAAATGGATAGCGATAATAGTCGATTAGTATACGTTGGTTTTTACTTTCGCTCGCTCGAACACATTAAAAGACACAGTCTGTATTTAGGCGATTATTGCGTAGGGGTCCAAATAAAATGGCCAGAATGGGGTGGCGAAGATCCTGCCCCAACTTATACGGAGCTCGCACCCATATTCAACGGTAAAGACCCTCAAAATCAGAGCTTTCCGTGGCGCGAGGAGTATCGAGAGCTAATGAAGGATTGGTTGATTCAGGATGTACTATATCAAGGCAAATGGTGGTAGATGGATGTATAACAAAATGAAACGATTACTATTAATTTTCTTCATCATTATAGCACTTTCAAATACTCTAAGTGCTCAAAATTTTGTGCCTAAAAATTATCGCTCTCTCAGCGAGTGCGGGCAGGATACCATTGCCTATTTGAAACATAATTGGGGAATAGGTACAGGTTTTCGATTTTATGAAAGAACGATTGGCGATTTCTTTGATTTCTATGATCTTCCAATAGTGGACATATTGCTTCGTTTAGGAGGCAACGAAAGACTTGTTACCGTAAGATTTTTCTTTGAGCCCGCCGAAAAGGAGTTCTCGAATCCCAAAAACTATAACAAATATCACGTATGCTTGGAGTTAGAGAGAGGAGATAATGCCGAGGATCAGCGTCCAAGCAAGCAGATGTTAGACCCGATATTCAAAGGATTAAAACCTTATACCAACGTCGTATATCCGTGGCGCGAGGAGTATCGAGAGTTGATGAAGGATTGGGTGCTCGAAGATGTGCAATATAATTACGGAATTTTTGGCTCTGAGTGATTATTTTGGTTGAGATATTCGTATTTTTTCGTACCTTTGTGCGAATATGAGTTAAAGTAACCTCAACCAATGGAAGATAAAATACAACATAGCGCAGAGTGCTCGACCCCCGAAATGGGTCGTGGCTGCTCGTTCTGCAACTGCACTAACGAGTGCTCGGCAACCCCGCACGAGGGTTGCTACAAGCTCCATTCGAGCGATTGGTTGGAGCAATTCCCCAATAACCTACCCGACGACATCGTCGAGGTGCGTTTCAAAAATACTCGCCGTAGCTTCTACCGCAATGTCAATAATCTGCCCCTCAAACGTGGCGACATCGTAGCCGTCGAGGCATCACCCGGACACGACATCGGTATCGTTTCGCTCACGGGCGATATGGTGGCACGTCAGATGTTCCGTATCGGCTTTACACCGATGGGTGGCGAGTTCAAGAAGATCTATCGCAAGGCCAAGCCCTACGACATCGAGAAGTGGCAGGAGGCCATCGCCCTCGAACACGACACGATGATCCGTTCGCGCCAGATCGCTGCCGAGATGGGTCTGAATATGAAGATCGGCGACGTTGAGTATCAGGGCGATAAGATCAAGGCTATCTTCTACTACATCGCTGACGAGCGCGTCGATTTCCGCGAGCTGATCAAGGTTTTTGCCGAGCAGTTCCGTATCCGCGTCGAGATGAAGCAGATCGGTGCGCGCCAGGAGGCGGGTCGCATTGGCGGTCTGGGCGCTTGCGGTCGTGAACTGTGCTGCGCGTCGTGGATTCCCTCGTTCTCGTCGGTTACCACCAATGCCGCACGTGTGCAGGAGATCTCGCTCAATCCGCAAAAGCTTGCAGGTCAGTGCAGTAAGTTGAAGTGTTGCTTGGTCTATGAGTACGATTCGTACTCGGACGCACGCCGTGAGTTCCCGCGTGTGAAGGAGCCGCTGCAAGCGATGGACGGCGAGTATTTCTTGGTCAAGAGCGACATCTTGGCACGCACGATGAGTTTCAGCAGCGCACCCAACTCACTGACCAATCTGATCACTCTGCCCATCGAGCGTGTGCGCGAGATCATTGCGCTCAATCGTCGTGGCGTGAAGGTCGATACGCTACTCAGCGAGGAGCTCAACACAATCGAATATGAGCCTGATTATGTGAATGTTATCGGCGAGGATAGCATCACCCGTTTCGATAAGAGCAAGAAGCGTCGTGGCGGTCGCAACCGCAATCGCAACGACCGTGACAAAGCGCCCAAGCAGACCGCCGAACAATCGCAGGAACAGCCACAAGAGCAGTCGGGCGAGCAACCTCAGGAGGAGCGTCGCGCCAACCGCGAGCCGCGTCGTGAGGGAGGTCGCGAAAGTCGCAACAATCGCCAGCGCGATCGTCGTCAGCCACGCGAAAAACAGGCGACCGAACAGGCACAACGCATTGAAAATCAAGAGCAACCCGAACGCACCGAGAACAACAACGAGCGACAGAACAATGGCGAACGCAACTCGAATGGCGAGCGTCGCAACCATCGCGGAGGTCGCAACCACCGCAACAACCATCGTCCTCGTCGTGAGGGCGGTGAGCGCAACGGAGAGCACAACAGCAATCACAGCGAGCGCCGAACAGAGGGTGCTGCACCCAAACAGGAATAGCGAGCGATGTGGCGTAAGGTGTTGATAATCATAATGGCAGCCCTTATGGTCGGCTGTATTGCCGAGATTGATTCGGTGGCTACGAGTGTCGATCCTGCGGGGTGGTATAGTGGTCAGCCCAAGTCGCTCGCCTTCACCAACGATGACACCACCGCGCTCAACACGATGAGTCTGATCGTCAAGTATGACAAGCGATTGACAAACAATAGCTTGCGACTGAACGTAACGGTCATTACGCCCGATTCGCTGACGCTGACCGAGGAGGTCAAGGTTGCCGTTCCGATGCGTCGCGGCGATGTGAGCCGTTCGACCATTGCCGTCGAGCCGTTTCGTCGCCACGCACACCTCGCCCGAACGGGAATTTATCGTTTCGAGATCGAGCCCACGCACCCGATTTTCGGACTGACAGGCATCGGTATCGAGATCAAAAATGAAGAACAAGATTAAACCGCAAAAATGGGAAAAGATAAACTGAGGCGTTTTGCCGAAAACCTGACATTCAAGAACTTCGTTCAACCCGAGTTCGAAGAGATATTCCACCGCGACCACCCTTTGAAGGGGCGCTGGCGCGAGGATTTCTTCCATAACGACAACCCGATTGTGCTCGAATTGGGGTGTGGCCGTGGCGAGTACACCGTCGCTCTGGCGGCAAAATTCCCCGATCGCAATTTCATCGGTATCGACATCAAGGGTGCGCGTATGTGGCGCGGAGCAAAGACCGCAACCGAAAACGAGATGCCCAATGTGGGTTTCCTGCGCACACGCATCGAGTTCATCAACTCGTTCTTTGCCGAGGGCGAGGTGGACGAAATTTGGGTAACGTTCCCCGATCCGCAGCTGCGTAAAGCACGCATTAAGAAGCGTTTGACGGGCCCGTTGTTCCTCGGCTATTACAGCCAATTCCTCAAAGAGGGCGCAGCCGTAAATCTCAAAACCGACTCGCAACATCTGCACCTCTACACACGCGCTGTGGCCGAACACAACGCTCTACCGATTGAGGTGTGCGACAACGACATCTATGGCCACGGAACGGCCGACGAGGTGCTCTCGATCAAGACCGCTTACGAGACCCGTTTCCTCAGCGAGGGTCTGCCGATCACCTATCTGCGTTTCTCGCTCGGCAACCGCAAAACGTTCGAGGCTCCCGAGTTTGCTCCCGACGAGGAGTTGAGCTAAACGAGGTGTCGATCCACAAAAAACAGCCTACCCTGCCACGACGGCAAGGTAGGCTATTTTATTATAATCCAATTCCTTATTGCTTCTTACGAACGATTCGCAGCGTGGTCTGCGTGCGTTGCGAAATATAGACATTGGGCTGCTCGACAAAGCGCGCAAGCATTGCCTCCTCGTAACCACGAATCGTCAGCAACTCCATATCCTCGATACACATCACATCGTAACCCTCGGCACGCAGTTCCGCCACCGCCTCGTCCAGACGCCACGAACGGTCAATACACAGGCTCAGATTGACCGCCGAGTTGTGGATCAGATTGGTGCGGATACGATGGCGATCGAGCAGACCGAAAATATCGGCAAAACGCTCCTCGATAATAAACGAGAGGTCGCGCGCACGCACCGTAACCAGCACCTGATTGTGCTTGACGATCAAGATCGGCACATCGATACGACGTGTCGTGCGACGAATCACCGTACCCGGCTTACGTCGGTCGCCAAACGGACGAACATACAAAGGTATATTCTTGTTTTGCAGCGGTTTGACCGTCTTGGGGTGAATAATCGACGCGCCACTATACGATAGCTCGATTGCGTTCAAGTAGCTCATCTCTTCGATATGGCGCGCGTCGGGAAAGATTCGCGGATCGGCATTGAGAACGCCATCGACATCTTTCCACACCGACATACTCTCAGCGTTCAGGATATTAGCCACACCCGCTGCCGAGTAGTCCGAACCTTCGCGACCGAGTGTCGAGGTCTTACCCGACGGAGTCGAGCCGATAAATCCCTGACCAATAAACAGTTTCGCGCCATCGCCCGACACAGCCTCACGCAGTGGAGCGGTCGAAGCTTCGAGGTCGATACTTGCGTCCTTATGGCGTTCGTTGGTAACGATACAGCGACGCATATCGACCCAACGGCACGGCACGCCCGACACGTTCAGGAACTCGGCAATGATCGTGGTCGAGAGCAACTCTCCGTAGCTGACAATGCGGTCGTACCACATCTCGGCATTTTGGACCTCGATTTGAGCCTCCGCAGCGATCTGTTCCAATTCGGCAAACAGCTGATCGACCGCCTCCAAACGGTCGGTTGTACGCAACAGTTCGCTGATCATCTGGCGGTGGTAACTCCTGAGTGCCGTGATATGCTCCATCGACAGGGGGCGATCACCCGTTTGCACACCCTCAAAAACACGTTCGAGAGCGTTGGTGGTCTTACCCATTGCCGACACGATGACGAACAACTCGCGCTCGTCCTTCACAATGGCACGCAGATTACGGACACCGTCAGCCGTCGAGACCGAAGCTCCGCCGAATTTGTAAACTTTCACCTCTGAAAAATGCTTTAATTTATCGGTTCAACAAAATCTTGAATTTTGAATCTCGAATTTTGAATCTCGAATCCTCCGTTGTCGCTTGGATTACTTCACAGCCTTGTACTCGTGGTCGGTATTCCAGAACAAGAACGAGTAGACGTCCGTAGCCTCGTCGATACGCTTCGAGGTCGGTTTGCCTGCACCGTGGCCTGCATTGGTCTCGATACGGATCAGCACGGGAGCCTCACCCGCCTGCGAGTGCTGCATCTGTGCCGCATACTTGAACGAGTGTGCAGGAACAACGCGATCGTCGTGATCGCCCGTAGTTACGAGTGTTGCGGGATACTCCACTCCGTCCTTGATGTTGTGCAGGGGCGAATACTTATAGATATACTCGAACTGATCCTCGTAGTCGCTCGAACCGTACTCGACAGCCCAGCCCCAACCGATCGTAAATTTGTGATAGCGAAGCATATCCAGCACACCTACTGCGGGCAGGCAGACTGCATACAGATCGGGACGCTGCACCTCGCAAGCACCCACCAGCAGACCACCATTCGAGCCACCGGCAATAGCCAACTTCTCAGACGAAGTGTAACCCTCAGCGATCAGATACTCGGCAGCTGCGATGAAGTCGTCAAATACGTTCTGCTTGTTTTCGAGCATACCTGCCTTGTGCCACTTCTCGCCATACTCGCCGCCACCACGCAACGTTACCTGAGCATAGATACCGCCCTGCTCCATAAACATAATATGGTTGGGCGAGAACGAGGGGGTGTAGCTGATATTGAAACCACCATAACCATAGAGATATACGGGATTCTTGCCATCGCGTTTCATATCCTTGCGGTGAACGAGGAACATCGGCACCTGCGTACCGTCCTTCGAGGTGAAGAACACCTGCTCCGAGGTGAACATCTCGGGATCGTAGCTAACCTCGGGCTGCTTGTAGAGCGTCGTCTCGCCCGAACGCAGATCGTAAACGTAGCTCGTTGCGGGAGCCGTGAAGCCATTGACCGAGTAGAATACCGTCGTATCCTCCTTCTCGCCACCAAAGCCCGACACCGTACCGATCGCGGGCAGCTCAACCTCGCGAATCAGCTCACCCGACATCTCATACTGACGCACCTTGTTCATCGCGTCCTCCATATAGGTTGCAACCAGCACGCCACCTACGGCACTTACCGTTTCGAGCAGCACCTTGGGATTCTCCGCAATCACGTCCTCCAAACCTGCGGGGCGCACCAGATTGATCTTCGCCAGACGGAAGTTGGGTGCAGCGTCGTTGGTCAGCACGTATGCGTAGTCGCCCTCAACGGTTACGATCGCATAGTCGTAAGCGAAACCTTCGAGCAGCGTGCGGAACTTGCGCTCGCCCTTCTTGCGATAGAGCACCTCGCTACCCGACGTACCCTCCGAAGCGTGAACAAACTGCCACTTGCCGTCGCCACTCTCCTCGCCCGAGAAGTAACGCAACGGGTGCTGAGCGTCCCAATAGATCAACTCGTCAGCACTCTGAGCGTCGCCCAACTTGTGATAATAGACCTTCTGGAATTGGTTCTGCGACGAATAGACGCCCTTTTCGGGTTTGTCGTATGCGCTGTAATAGAAACCCTTGCAGTCGGGAGCCCAACTTGCGCCCGAGAACTTCACCCACTCGATCTTGTCCGAGAGCTGCTCGCACGACTCGGTATCCATCACGCGGATCTCAACCCAGTCCGAACCTGCCGAAGCAACCGAATAGGCCATATATTTACCATCCTTCGAGAAGGCTACGGCCGACAGAGCCACCGTACCCTCGTCCGAGAGCGAGTTGGGATCGAGGAACACCTCGCCCTCAGCGTCAAGCGAGGGCTTGCGATAGAGCACCGACTGGTTCTTCAAACCGTCGTTATAGAAGTAGTAGTACCAATCGCCGTGGCGCGAGGGCATACCCTCCTTCGGGTAGTTCCAGAGCTGAGTCAGACGCTCGCGGATCTGATCGCGGTAGGGAATCTGCGCGAGATAGTCGAACGTAACCTCGTTCTGAGCCTTTACCCACTCGGCGGTTTCGGGGGCATTGTCGTCCTCCAACCAGCGATAGGGATCGGCCACCTCAGTTCCGAAATAGTTATCAACAACCTCACCACGCTCGGTTGCGGGATAGGGTTTCAATTCGATGGTCTTGCGACCACAGCAACTGCTCATCATAGTTGTGATGGTTAAAAGTGCCACAAGGCATACTACTAAACGTTTCATTTATACAGAGTTTTTACGGGTTTGCATAATGTTTCAATCTACAAAAATACAAAACCGCGCGCAAAGACGTATCATTTCCGACGAAAATTTACTAAATTTGTGGTGATAAACCATTTTTAAGCTATGCCAATCACCCGTTTCGAACAGATCACCTCGACCAATGACGAGGCCCGCAACCGCCACTACTCGCACGGCGACATCATCACTGCCGAGTACCAAACTGCCGGACGCGGTCAGCGTGGCAACCGTTGGAGCAGCGTCGAGGGCAAGAACCTGATGCTCAGCCTTGTACTCGAACCGACGTTCCTGCACGCCTCGCGCCAATTTCTGCTTTCGGAGGCCGTGGCATTAGGTCTGGTTGATACCCTTGCCGAGTTCGGAATCGGGGCGCGAATCAAATGGACAAACGACATCTATGTCGGCGACCGCAAAATCTGTGGCGTGCTGATCGAACACGATCTTCGTGGTGCGCACCTTGCCCGCACGATTGTCGGCATTGGACTGAACGTCAATCAAGTGGAGTTCGATCCCGCGCTCCCCAACCCTACCTCGATGAGTCGGCTCGCGGGACACGAGTTCGATCGTGAGGAGGTTTTGCAGACACTCGCCCGCAAGATTATGGCGCGCTACGACGAGCTTGCCGAGGGTGCGAGCGAGCAGTTGCAGAGCGACTACCACGCGCTGATCTATCGTCGTGATGAGGCGCACACCTATCGTCTGCCCGACGGCACTCCGTTCGAGGGCACGATCCGTCGTGTCGAGGCCGATGGCACGCTCATTGTTGAACACTCGGACGGCTCGGAGCGGGGCTATCTCTTTAAGCAGATTGAGTTTGTGATATAATTTTTCGCGTTTTTTCGTACGGAGGGCGTTGCGAAATAGAAAATATACGCTATCTTTGTACCTCAGCAAGAGGAGCAAACAACAATAACTTAATACCAATAAAAACACTATGAACACTCCTAACAATCTGAAATACTCCAGCGACCACGAGTGGGCACGCGTGGAGGGCGACATCTGTGTTGTCGGCATTACCGATTACGCTCAGAGCCAGCTTGGCGACATCGTTTTCGTCGATGTAACTACCGTAGGCGACACCCTCGATAAGGGCGAAGTTTTCGGCACGATCGAGGCTGTTAAGACCGTTTCGGACGCTTTCCTGCCCGTTGGTGGCGAGGTGATCGAGTTCAACGAGGCTCTCGATGGCGATCCCGCATTGGTTAATAAGGATCCCTATGGTGAGGGTTGGATGGTCAAGGTGAAGATGTCGAATCCCGCCGACCTCGACGAGCTGCTCTCGGCTGAGGAGTATGAGAAGATTTGCGAGTAAGCAACTCCTCTCGCAACGCAACAAGCCGCGCCTTTCGGGTGCGGCTTTTGTTTTATTCAAAATTCCCGCCATTAGGCGGGTTTTGCTTTTTTGTATAGCCATACCTTAATGCTTTTCGCATACTCGCGGGCTTATATAAATTATCTACCCAACGCCCCTCAAAACGCCCCCTTTCTCATCTCGCTGATTTCCAACCACAAACAGCACACAACGAAAAATATTTCAAAAAAATCACACTCGCATGCAACGAAAACGCCCGTTTTGGCGTCTATATAATAAAGCGCGCAAAACTGAAAACAGAAAAACACTAACAAAAACTATCTCGAAAATGAAACGATCAATTCTGATAGCGATCGCACTTTTGCTCGGCGTCGGAGCCTCGGCTCAGTCGCACGACGATCGTCAGTCGTTCGATTTCAGCCGCAAAAACGGCATTAGCGACAAGCACGAATTTCGCCTAACGGTGGGCGTTACACCTCTGTTCGAGGACGACTTTTACGTTTACGATTACGAGCCGTCCGTCACCCAACGTTACCCCAATGTGATCTACCCCAGCGACCTGACCTATCGCGGTGCGTTGAAGACCTCGGGTGGCTATGCGCTGTCATATATGTACTCGCCCGTGAAGTGGTTTGCGGTGGGTATTTATGCGGGTTATGTAAGCGAGTGGCAGACCACACATCTGCGTACAACACAAGCAGTTATATCGAAAACATCGGAGCGGCATCTGATGTTGGTGCCGACGGTGCGATTCACCTACCTCAACCGCCCGATTGTGCGCCTCTACTCGTCGATCGGCGTGGGCGTAGGCTTCTGCCGCGAGCGCACCCGAAACGTTGAAGGTTACATCGAAAACAACCAACACGAAACATTCTGCCCCGCTCAGATTACGCTCCTCGGCGTGAGCGTCGGACGTCGACTGTTCGGTTTTGCCGAGCTGAGCACAGGCTCGTTAGGCGTATGCACGGCAGGCATCGGTTACAGATTCTAAACACTTAACACACAGATAACTATGAAACGAATTATATATCTTCTTACGGCTCTCGTCACGCTGAGTTCGTGCACCATTAGCGAGGGCTGGAACAACGATCAAGACCTCGTGGCAAAGATGGCTGCAAATATGGCGATTGACGAGATTCGCGACCAAATTCATATTTTGAGCTATGCGCAGATTATCGACCTTTACAGCCGTTCGGGCGATGGCGAGCGCGAGATTATCGAGGATCAGCACCTGCCCAGCGTGCGCCTGCGCCAGACCGAAACGGGTTGGAACGTGGTACGTGACGGCAAAGCAATTCTCACGTTCGAATGCACCGCTCCGCTCGATACGCTTGGCAGCGTTTGGACGGTCAAGGTCGCAACTGACAAGCAGCAGATTACCGCCGACCAATATTGGACGATCGAGTGCAAGGGCAAAAAGGAGTGGCAGCTGAGCCGACACATCATCGAGCCGAGCCACAGCACGACAAGCACGTTCGATGTGGTTGCGGGCGACCAGATTGGGGGTCAGGTACAGAGTAGCCCCGTCTATCAATATACGATCACGGGCGAGTGTTCGATCGTGCAGGACGAGGAACTTGTTGCGCCCTATCGCATTGATATGAAGGTGGTTAATGAGGTCGTATTCGACAACTTCAAATACTACACCGACTATACGGGCACGGCATTTACCAAGGGTAAGATGTCGATTCGCGTAACCGATTACAAGACCGGCGAGGCGGTTGTTGCGCCGTTCCACTTCACCATTTCGCCCGAATACAGCAACCAAAAGATCGAGTACCTGCTGATCAACTAAGTCGGCGGGTGGAGTAGGAGCGTAATTACCCTTAATTGTAGCGTTTTTTTGGGAAAAATCAGAAATTTGCCGTATTTGCAATTTTTTTCTAATTTGACACAATAAACAGAGAGCGTTATACGTATAGATGAAAAAGCGGGGAAACAATCCGTCCCAATAGTGTAGTCCAGACAGAAAAAATACATTAACCTAAAAACTTTTAACGATGAAACGGTTTATCTTTCTCTCGATTGCGCTTTTGATAGCCGTCGTAGCGTCGGCTCAATCGATCAACGAAACAAAACCTTTAAGGCTCGGTCCAGATGGCTACGTGCACTACGACCACGAAATCAGGCTGACGGTTGGTGCCAGCCCCATTGATCATCTGGAATATGGGTGGGCTATTTGGGAGCCCAACAGCGAACTGATCCACCCCGACGACTTCTTGTACAATGGCGCCTACAAAAACTCTTGTGGCTATGCGCTGTCGTATATGTACTCACCACGCAAGTGGCTCTCATTTGGTCTTTACGTAGGTTACACAGGCTGGTGGCAGTCGCAATTTACAAACTCCACAAGCCAACTCCACTCGACCAACTTCGAGCACCACATTATGTTCGTTCCAACGGTGCGATTCTCATACCTGAATCGTCGCAACGTTCGCCTCTATTCATCGGTAGGCATTGGCTACGGATTGTGTCTCGAACGCACAAAAGATAGCAACGGTGCGCTTACTCAATCTTATAAGTCGGCTTTCGTACCCGTGCAATTCACCCCGATAGGCGTGTCGGTCGGTCGCCGTCTGTACGGTTTTGCCGAGCTGACCGTAGGCTCGATGGCAAACCTCAGCGCAGGTATTGGTTTCAGATTCTAAACACTTAATACACCGACAACTATGAAACGATTAATATATATCTTCGCGGCACTTTTTGCCCTCACGTCGTGTACAATATACGAGGCGGACGAGCCCAATCCGGATCGTTATGCCAGGAAGGCCTACAAATTAATGAACGAACAGATCACCTTCCAGCTGCACGTGCTGAGCTATGCGCAGGTGATCAACCAATATGCTCAGGCGGACGAAACCGAACGCTATGCGATCGAAGACAAACATCTGCCACGTCTGCGTCTGCGCCAAACCGATGATGGTTGGCGCGTGATGGACGGTGACGATACCGCACTCTATGTCATCTTTGACACCCCGCTCGACGAGGTGGGTAGCATTTGGAAGATCAAGCAAGGCGATGGTGCCGTTTCGAATAAATATTGGGAGATTGAATGCAAAGGCCAGAATCTGTGGCAGATTCGTTATGCGTCTGACTTTTATAGTCATAGCGTATCTCTTCTGCTTGACGTCGAGACGGGAGAGCTGACCGAAGGCAGGCTGTGCGACACCCCGATCTACGAATACACAACCACAGGCGAGGGTTGCATCGACCAGAACGTAGAGGTCGCATCGCCCTATCGCACCGAAATGGATATCGTCGAGCCCGTGAGATCGGATCGATATATCTATACATCGTATTACGGCGATCAGGTTGCCAGATATAGCTTTATGGAGGGTCTGTTATCGTTCAAGGTAACCAACACGAAAGCTGACGGATCGGACGCTTCGACCTTCCTCTGCAAAATCACAGGACCTCAACAGCAAAAATTCATACATAATCCCAAGTAGGATAACCCGCGTGGGCAAAAAAAACAGTCCGCACCCCGACGAGGAGTGCGGACTATTTTTTCGCTCACGTAGAGCGGAAAACCTGACACGACTGATTAGATCGAGATGTCGAGAATCTCGAAGTGCAGCGTACCTGCGGGAACCGTTACATCGACGTGCTCACCCTTCTTCTTGCCGAGCAAAGCCTTAGCGATGGGAGTGCCGATAGCCAGTTTGCCTTCGCGCAAGTTTGCCTCGTTCTCCGAGACAATGGTGTAGGTCACCTGCTTGCCATTGTTGTGGTTCATCAGGGTTACCTTGCTGAGGATCTGCACCTTGCTCTTGTCGATCTTCGACTCGTCGATCACGCGCGAGTTGTTCAGCGTAGCTTCGAGCTTGGCGATTCGCATCTCCAACATACCCTGTGCCTCACGTGCAGCATCATACTCGGCATTCTCCGACAGGTCGCCCTTGTCGCGTGCCTCGGCGATTGCAGCCGAAATGGCAGGACGCTCAACCGAGCGCATATGATCCAGCTCGTCTTTGAGTTTCTTGTAGCCCTCTTCGGTCAGGTAAATAATCTCGTTTGCCATTTAATTAGGTTTTTTGAAAAACATAAAAAAATAATGAATCCCGACCTTGCGGCCGGAACCCAACACTAAATTTTTTGATAGTGCAAAGGTAGGGATTCTGTTTCGACTTTCCAAATTTTTTTGTACCTTTGTTTTGTCGATACCTCGACCAAGGCACGAAATGTGTGCCACAGCCGAGTTCGGAACAGTCAAAACGGAGAGGTAAATGGCAAGTATATTGAGTGTTATATTCTCGATCATCTATACGATCGTCATCGTGGCGGTCATCGTCCTTGTGATCGAGCAGCAACGCGAACCCGTGTGGAGTTTCGCGTGGGCTATGACTGTGATTTTTATCCCCGTAGCTGGTCTGATTCTCTTTATTTTGTTCGGCTACCGCCCCGCCCGAAAACGCCTTCTCGCACCCCCACGAATCGAACGTAGCGAACGTATTCCGTTCATCACGTTGCTCGAAAATAACTCCGACGCAAAGCTCGCCCTGCACAACAATCTCGACGTGCTGCACAATGGCGACCAGACCTTCGCCTCGATCGCTCAGGCATTGGAATCAGCACGCGAATCGATCCACATCGAGTACTATATCTTCTGCGAGGACGAGGTGGGCAACTACATCGCCGAACAGCTCGAACGCAAAGCCCGCGAGGGTGTCGAGGTGCGACTGATTTTCGACGCCGTGGGCAGCTGGAAATTGAGCAAAGAGTTTATCTCGCGTCTGCGTGCAAGCGGGGTCGAGGTGGGACGTTTCTCGCCTATCACGTTCCCCTATTTCACTCATTATCTGAACTATCGCAACCACCGCAAGATTGTCGTTGTAGACGGTCGAGTGGCATACACGGGCGGAATCAACATCGCCGAACGATACCTCAAAGGCGACACGATGGGACTCTGGTACGACGTTCATCTGCGTGTCGAGGGCGATGCCGTGGCCGATTTCCAGCGTATGTTCCTCTCGGATTGGACGCTGGTGACGGGGCAAACGATCGACGATCCGCGCTATTTCCCGCCCTCGGAGGTAACCCATCAAGCGCCAATGCAGGTGGTGGGATCGAGTGTCAGCTCGCGCTGGTCGGCGATCTCGCAAGCCTTCTTTGCCGCCATTACGGGCGCCGCGCGAACTATCACGATATCAACGCCTTACTTCATTCCCTCGACCTCGTTGCTCGAAGCGTTGAAGGTGGCTGCATTGAAGGGCGTCGATGTGCGAATTGTGATCCCCGCACGCTCGGACAGCCGATTGGTGCATTGGGCAACCTGCTCGTTTGTCGATGGACTGCTCAGTGCGGGCGTGAAGGTCTATCTCTACACCGCAGGATTTCTCCACTCGAAGTTGATCGCTGTCGATGGGCGTATGGCCTCGGTCGGCACAGCAAATATGGATATTCGTTCGCTCGAAGATAATTCGGAGGTTTCGACCTTCATCTACGACCGCGAAACGGTGGCCGAACTGACCGCCACACTCGAAGATTACATCGCCCACTCGCGCCGTGTAATGCCCGACGAGTGGTACTCACGCCCGCAAGGACAACGATTTATCGACGCTATCGCACGCCTCGTCAGCCCGTTGCTCTAAGGGCGAGATTCTCGATTCGCCCGCGCGGGTTTGCCTTTTCTTTGTTTTCAATGAGAAAGCACTTTCTCTCAATAAAAAAAGCCACGCTCCGTAAAGCGTGGCTAAATTTTGCACCTTAAATTATTACTTCTCTTCCGAGATCACAACGAACGTAGGCACAACGCGCTCGATACGCTCGGGGCGCTTACCGCCATCGCTGGGGTGATTAACCAGCTCACCGTCCCAATTAACGATTGCCGACGAGCCACCGCCATCGAGATTAACGCCCTCAACCACACCAAGTTCCATCAAGAACTCAGCCAGCTCCGACAGCGTACAGCCCACGCTACCGTTCATACCGCGACCATCGACAACCATAATCACCAGCTTGCCGTCGTCGGTCAAGCCGATTGCGGTACGGTTGTGTCGCGCCTTGCCTCCGATGGTGCGATAATAGGACTCGCCGAGCGAGCTTTCGAGCGACACATCGCGGCCATTTTTAACCAACATCGGGCCCGCTGCAACGGCATCAACCACCTGCCACGGATAGGATCCGAGCTGCCCCACTGCGGGAGGCGCGGGCGAATACAAGCGCAACGAGTCGTCGTTACCGACTGCAAAGGGATAAACGTATGGGTGATAGTCCTTTTCGGGCTGGCAGAAGATCCACTGAGCCTCGTACGAGCCGTCGGGCATCTGACCAAAAGCGGCGTGAATGGGATAGACGGTCACCTTCTCGCCATTGGCGTTGGTACGCGTCACCGAGCGAACGTCGGGCGCATCGACCTTACCCTCATTGACCAGCAGGCTGACCGATTCGAGCGTACGCATATTGAAGAAACCGGCATTGGCAACCACCACAGGGCGCCCCTCGCCATACTCCGACCAAGCGGCATAGAGTTTCGACGGAGTGGTACCGCCCTCGACCTCTACGGCATTAAATTTCAGATGTTTGTTAGCGTCTTGATCGATCACAAACGCAAACCAAACGTAGGGTTTTCCGTCGGCGTGGTTGGCACGTCGTTCGATAAATTTCACCCCACGGGGCGCACGTGCAGCGGCGGGAAGCAACATCAACACGAGTAGGAGAGTTGTCAGTAGTCGTTTCATAGGTCTGTAAAATTGTTTTTGATTTCGAAATTTCGATTTAAAGATAGCGAAAAGAGTGCGAAAAATTTGCAAGCATAAATAAAATTTATAACTTTGCCTACGTAAATAAGCACAAACCCAACTTACGATTATGACAATCATTCAACTCGAATATCTGTTGGCGGTTGCCAACTGTGGCAGTTTTTCGCTTGCGTCGGAGCACTGTTTCGTCACTCAGCCCTCGCTCAGTATGCAGATCAAAGCCCTCGAAGAGGAGCTTGGTGTGGTACTGCTCGACCGCTCAAAAAAGCCCGTAATCCCGACCGAGGCAGGCGAGGTCGTCTTGGAGCAGGCGCGACAAACCTTGGCGGCGTATAACTATATCCGTGAGGCAGTTAGCGAGTTGAAGGGCGAGACCGCAGGTAAGCTCCGTCTGGGTGTCATTCCAACGATTGCGCCCTACCTGTTGCACAAGTTTATCCCCGAATTTGCGCAACGCTACCCGCGTGTCGAGTTGGAGATCAAGGAGATGGTTACGCGCGACATCATCGACGCGCTCAAACGTGACGCCATCGACGCTGCGCTGGTTGCAAGCGGCACTTGCGGCGACGGCATCAACGAGCAGGATCTGTTCGACGATCGTTTCTATGCCTATGTTTCGACATCGAATCCGCTTTATGAGCGCAGCAATATCCGTATCGAGGACATCGACCTCAAACAGTTGCTCCTGCTGAGCGACGGTCACTGTATGCGCGACCAGATCATCGAGCTGTGTCAGGCGCGCCACCATATGCCGTCGCACTACTACTTCGAGAGTGGCTCGATCGACACGCTTATGCGCATTGTCGATTCGACCTCGCTAATGACAATCATTCCCGAGATGGCAGTCGAATTTGTACCCGCACACCACCGCTCGCAGGTCAAGCAGCTGGCTAAGGGCGCAACCTCGCGCAAGATCGCCATTGCCGTGCGACGTACCTACGTTAAGAATTCGATTATCAACGCTTTGAAGGAGGTTATCCTCGATCGCGTGAAGAGGTAGATTTTTCAATTCAAAATTCACCCGCCATATGGGCGGGTTTTACTTTTTATACCGCTTTCAACAAAACGCACACGGTGGCGTGGTGTGGCGCGACTGAATGTCGCGGACACCACCGCACCTTCGCGCACGTGCCCTGACTCTTTTTGCCTTTTCGCTGCTCGAAAAGTGGGAAAAACTACAAAAACGGAAGAATGTCGCGCGCGGTTTGCAAAATATTTGATAGAAATGGTTATCTTTGCAGTTTGATATAATATTGGTATTCGCGCGAGCGCGTGTAGGGCGCAGGCGTGAGAGCCAACAACACAAGTAACAAAACAACAAAAAATAGGGACAAACGAAATTTATGGAAAAACTGATAAACACTATCGTAGGAGCTATTCAAGACAAGAAGGGTAAGAACATCGTATCGCTCGATTTGACCGGTTTTGATGGCGCAATTTGCTCGCACTTTGTGATCTGCAACGCCGACTCAACTACACAAGTTGCGGCTATCGCCGACGGTATCGAGGAGAAGGTCTTCGAGCAGTTGCACGAGAAGGTACACCGTATCGAGGGTATGAACAATGCCGTTTGGGTTGCGGTCGATTACATCGACGTGGTGGTGCACATCTTCCAGTCGGAGTTGCGCGATTTCTACCGCTTGGAGCAGCTGTGGGCAGACGCTCCCCGCACCGAGTATCCCTATGAGGAGTAATCAGATAAGAAACATCAAAGGAGAATTATGGCTAAAAAACCGAATAGAAAAAATAGACAACAGTTCCAGCGTACCGCCTCGTTTATGGGTATGTTCTGGGGCGGCTTGTTGATCTTCATCATCGGCTGGGGAATGCTCTCGGGCGACAAGGGTGAGCCCGTCGAGACCGATTGGAGCGTAGTCGAGCAGATGGTGGCTAATGGCGAGGTTGCACAGATTAACATCGTCAACAAAGAGAAGGCTGAGGTCGAACTGACCGAGAAGGCAATCGAGAAGTATCGTGAGCAGCCCGAATACAAGAATATCCCCAAGAGCGGTCACGTGCAGCTCTACTTCACTATCGGCTCGGTCGACGCTTTCCGTGAGGATATGGCTGTGGCTGAGCAGGGAGCCGAGCAGAGCGTTGTAGTAAAATACGAAAAGCGCGAGGATCGTTGGTTGAACATCATCGCCAACCTGCTGCCGTGGATTCTGCTTATCGGTTTCTGGGTGTTTATGATGCGTTCGGCACGTGGCGGCGGTGGTGGCAACGTGATGAACGTAGGCAAGGCACGTGCGCAAGTCTATGACAAGGATAACACCGAAAACCGTGTGACATTCAAAGACGTAGCCGGTATGGAGGAGGCCAAGCAGGAGATTATGGAGATCGTCGATTTCCTGCGTCGCCCGCAGAAATATCGTGAGTTGGGCGGTAAGATCCCCAAGGGTGCATTGTTGGTAGGCCCTCCGGGAACGGGTAAGACGATGTTGGCGAAGGCTGTTGCAGGCGAGGCAAATGTGCCTTTCTTGTCGATCAGCGGCTCGGATTTCGTCGAGATGTTCGTGGGCGTGGGTGCGTCGCGTGTGCGCGACCTGTTCCAGCAGGCCAAGGAGAAGGCTCCGTGCATTGTCTTTATCGACGAGATCGACGCAATCGGTCGTGCACGTGGTAAGAATGCGGGTTTCTCGGGCAACGACGAGCGCGAAAATACTCTGAACCAAATGCTTACCGAGATGGACGGCTTTGCGACCAACTCGGGCGTGATCGTATTGGCAGCGACCAACCGTGCCGACATCTTGGATAAGGCGTTGATGCGTGCGGGTCGTTTCGACCGCCAGATCGACGTGGGTCTGCCCGACGTGAAGGAGCGCGAGGCGATCTTCGGTGTTCATACACGCAAGTTGCGTTGCGCGCCCGACATCAGCCACGAATTCTTAGCTAAGCAGACGGCTGGCTTCTCGGGTGCGGACATCGCTAACGTCTGCAACGAGGCGGCTCTGATTGCTGCTCGTCACGACAAGAAACTGATTACGAAGGAGGACTTCCTGGCCGCTATCGACCGTATCGTGGGCGGCCTCGAAAAGAAGAATACCGTGATGACCGCCAAGGAGCGCTACGCAACGGCCGTTCACGAGGCCGGACACGCAGCGGTGATGTGGCTGCTGCCTGAGTGCGATCCTGTGGTTAAGGTTACGATCATTCCGCGCGGTAAGAGCCTCGGTGCGACGTGGTATCTGCCCGAGGAGCGCACCCACATCACAAGTGGCAACCTGCGTCAGCGTATGAGCGGTATGGTTGCGGGTCGTGTGGCGGAGCAGACCTTCTTGGGTACGATCGGCACGGGCGCATTGAACGACTTGGAGCGCACGAGCAATATGGCATACGCAATGGTTGCCTACTACGGTATGAGCGAGAAGATTGGCAACGTCAGCTACTACGACTCGACGGGTCAGCGCGACGCCTTCACCAAGCCGTTCAGCGAGCAGACTGCACGCGAGATCGACGAGGAGGTGCGCCGACTGATCGACGAGGCTACGGACGAGGCTCGCACGTTGATCGAAGCAAACCGCGAGAAGGTTGAGCAGCTGGCTAATTTATTGGTTGAGCGCGAAACGGTTTTCGCTGAGGATATCGAGAAGATCTTCGGTCGTTCGGCACACGACGAGCGCAAGGAGGCCGAGACTCCCGCAACCGAGCAGACCGACACAACCGAGCCGAGCGAGGGCGCACCCGTAGCTACCGATGAGCCGCAGAACGAGGTGGCTGAGGTGACAACGGAGGCTGCAACGGCTGAGGCAACGGCTGAGGCGACACCGACCGACGAGCCGAAGGCGGAATAGACTTGAAGAATACCCAAACTTAAACCTATTGAATACTGAAAAAGAGTGATGATGAATCCTAAGATTAAAGACATCTTGATACGTGCGGCTTCGGGCGTGGTGATGTTGGTCATAATGCTGATTGCGATTTTGTGGTCGCCGTGGAGTTTAGGCGCATTGCTGGTGGCGATTACGGCGGGCGTGACGTGGGAGCACCTGCGTCTGTCGGAGCACTGCGGTGCACAGCCCCAAAAGGCGATGGCAATGGGACTTGCGCTGTTGGTTGTGACTCCGTTTGCTCTGCTGTATAACGAAGATTACCTAGTGACCGATTCGGTGTTTTTAGCGTTTGTGATGACATTTGTGATAATGATCGCAACACTTGTGGTGCTCTTTGTGGAGCTTTTCCGCCAACGCGAAACTCCGATCCAAAATGTCGGTGCGACGATTCTGCCCGCATTGCAAGTGGCACTGCCGATAGCTATGCTTTCGCTGCTGCCCTTAATGGGCGAAGGCTATCATTACAATGCGTGGCGCGTGGTGGCATTCTTCTCGATCATCTGGGCAAATGACGTGTTCGCATTCTTGGTCGGTATCACTCTTGGTCGCCACCGTCTGTGCGAGCGTATCTCACCCAAAAAGTCGTGGGAGGGATTCATCGGCGGTATCGTAGCCGCGATGGGCGTGGCTCTGTTGGCGGCTCATCTGCTCGGTGAGGATATGGCCGTTTGGGCAGGATTGGGTCTTGTATCGGCGTTAGCTGCTGTGGCGGGCGACCTGATCGAGTCGATGTTCAAACGTGCAGCGGGCGTCAAGGATAGTGGTGCGATTATGCCCGGTCACGGCGGTTGGTTCGACCGTTTCGATGCGGTACTGACAGCAGCCCCCGTGGCAGTGATCTACCTGTTTATGCTGATCGGAATTTTGTAACAACTTGAAAAATATACCTAAACTATGAAGATAAACAAAGAGGGACTGAAAATTATCGCAACATCGGGCTTGATCGTAGCTATCGTCTTGGCAGCCAACTGCTTGATGAGCATTTACGGCTGGTTACCGATGTGGGCGACTATTGCAATTTTGGTAGTGGCGCTGGGTCTGTGGGGCTTTATTATCAGATTTTTCCGCGAGCCAGCACGACCGCTGCTCACCGACAACGAGATCGTCTTCTCGCCCTGCGACGGCGAGGTGGTTGTGGTCGAGCAGACCGACGAAAATGAGTATTTGGGTTGCAAGTGTTTGCAGATTTCGATCTTTATGTCGATCTACAACGTCCACGTCAATTGGTTTCCCGTAGCGGGCGAGGTCGAGTACTTCAAGTACCACCCCGGTAAGTTCTTGGTGGCTTGGCACCCCAAGTCGTCGGAGGAGAACGAACGTACAACGACGGTAGTCAATACGGGCAAACACAAGGTGCTGTTCCGCCAGATTGCGGGTTTCGTGGCACGCCGAATCGTTTCGTATGCCGAGGTTGGCAAGCGAGTTGAACAGAATACGAAGTGTGGTTTCATCAAGTTCGGCTCGCGTGTGGATTTGCTGCTGCCGCTCGATTGCGAGCCACTGGTGAAGATCGGCGATAAGGTTACGGGCTCGATCTCACAGATCGCACGACTGAAATAGGACAAACAACTGAACATCAGAGCAATGAATACTCAATCAATACCGACTACATTGCGTTACGTGCTGGGCATCGCAGCAACGGCTGTGGCGTTCTTTCTGTTGTGGTATTTCAGCGACATTGTGATCTATATTCTGATCTCGGCGGTGCTGGGTATCATCGGTCGCCCGCTGGTACGCCGAATTTCGATCGTCAAAATTCGCGGTCGCTACATTCCGCGTGGCGTGGCGGCACTGATAACAACGGTGCTGATGTGGGTGCTGTTTGCAACCTTCTTCTCGATATTCATACCTCTGATTTTCAATAAGCTGAGCCAATTTGCAAACCTCGATATAGCACAGGTGATCAGTTCGATCAACGACCCAATCATCGCCTTGCAGGAGCACCTGAGCGAGACATTCTCGATTCCGATGCGCGAGTTCTCGCTGACCGATACGCTGGCAGCGTCGATGCGCGAATGGCTCAATCTCGATGTGGTGAATAGCGTAGTCGGCTCGTTCGTCTCGACGGCGACCGACTTTGTGATTGCACTATTCTCGGTAACGTTCATCACGTTCTTTTTCTTGAAGGAGGACGGACTATTCTACTCGATGGTAACAACCGTATTCCCAAAGCGTTACGAGGACAACATCACCCGCGCGCTGGATTCGGTTACGGTACTCTTGGTGCGCTACTTTACGGGCATTCTGGCCGAGTCGTTCATTATGATGGTGGTCGTGTCGCTCGGTCTGCTGTTGTTCGGTGCGAGTGGCGAAAATGCCTTCTTCACGGGTCTGATCGTGGGCGTGCTGAACGTGATCCCCTACGTGGGTCCGATGATTGGCTTTGCGATAGGTCTGTTTGTGGGCCTGGTCAGCCCGATCGAGGGTATGACCCTCGCTCAGACGCTGCTGGCTACGGGCGGAACGATCCTGACGGCACAGGGTTTGGACAACTTCGTGTTGCAACCCGTGCTCTACTCCAACCGCGTCAAGGCGCACCCGTTGGAGATATTTATTGTAATTTTGATTGCTGGCAATGTGGCCGGCGTGGTGGGTATGCTGCTGGCTATCCCATCATATACGGTCATTCGTGTCTTTGCCAAGGAGTTCTTCAACAACTTCCGCGTGGTGCAGGCACTGACCGAAAATTTGACAACTGACGACGATAAACGATGACAAAACTCACTGGTAGAGTGATTCAAGGCAACCGTCTGGGTCGAACGATCGGCTTCCCGACGGCAAATATCGAAATAGCGTGCCACTACTCATCAGCCAATGGCGTCTATGCTGCGCGCGTGCGATTAGACGACGGACGCGAGTTCCAAGCGATGGCAAACCTGGGACACCGCCCGACCGTAACCGATTGCGGCGCGCTGTGGCTCGAAGCCAATCTGTTCGATTTCGATGAGGAGATCTACGGTCGCACGATCGAGGTCAATCTGGTACAGAAGATCCGCGACGAACGCCGTTTCGAGAGCATCGAGGCTCTGCGCCAACAACTTACGAAGGATAAACAACAAACATTAAAGATATTAAACACTATGTTCATCGACACTACTATTCCCTACCGCGTTGCGGACATCTCACTGGCTGAGTGGGGACGCAAAGAGATCGAAGTTTCGGAGCACGAAATGCCCGGTCTGATGGCTCTGCGCCGCAAGTACGGCAAGCAGAAGCCGCTCAAAGGCGCACGTATTATGGGCTCGCTCCATATGACAATTCAAACCGCCGTACTGATCGAGACACTCGTTGAGCTGGGCGCCGAGGTACGTTGGTGCTCGTGCAACATCTTCTCGACGCAGGATCACGCCGCAGCAGCAATCGCCAAGGCAGGTGTTCCCGTATTTGCTTGGAAGGGCGAGACGCTCGAAGAGTATTGGTGGTGCACCGCTATGGCACTCTCGTTCGAGGGTGGCAAGGGTCCCAACCTGATCGTTGATGACGGTGGCGACGCAACGCTACTGATCCACCAGGGTTTCGCAGCCGAGAACGACGCAACGACGCTCGACCGCGAAGCAGGCAGCTACGAGGAGAGCGTGATCATCGCAACGCTGCGTAAGCTCTTGGAGGAGGATCCCCAGAAGTGGCACCGCACCGTCGAGGAGTGGAAGGGCGTTTCGGAGGAGACCACTACGGGTGTTCACCGCCTCTACCAGATGCAGGAGCGCGGCGAGCTGCTCGTACCCGCAATCAACGTAAATGACTCAGTTACAAAGTCTAAGTTCGACAACCTCTATGGTTGCCGCGAGTCGTTGGCCGACGGCATCAAGCGCGCAACCGACGTGATGATCGCCGGTAAGGTTGTGGTTGTCTGCGGCTATGGCGACGTGGGTAAGGGTTGCGCACGCTCGATGCGCTCGTATGGTGCCCGCGTGATCGTAACCGAGATCGACCCCATCTGCGCTTTGCAGGCGGCAATGGAGGGCTTCGAGGTTATGCGCGTCGAGGACGCTCTGCCCGAGGGTAACATCTACGTAACTACGACGGGTAACTGCGACATCATCACCTTGGAGCATATGCAGGGTATGCGCGACCAGGCTATCGTCTGCAACATCGGCCACTTCGACAACGAGATCCAGATGGCACGCTTGGAGGCCTCGGACGCTGTCAAGTCGACTATCAAGCCGCAGGTTGATAAATACACCTTCCCCGATGGCCACTCAATCTTCGTTTTGGCCGAGGGTCGTCTTGTGAACTTGGGTTGCGCTACGGGCCACCCCTCGTTCGTGATGAGTAACTCGTTCACCAACCAGACCCTCGCACAGATGAAGCTGTGGGAGGACCGCGAGAATCCCGTTGTGGGCGTAACCCGCCTGCCGAAGGAGCTCGACGAGGAGGTTGCACGTCTGCACTTGGAGAATATCGGCGTTCGCCTGACCACCCTCTCGCAGAAGCAGGCCGACTATATCGGCGTGAAGGTCGAGGGTCCGTTCAAGGCTGACCACTACCGATATTAGGATTCAAGATTCAGAATTCAGAATTCAAAATTAAGTCGCGTTCCGAAATGGGGCGCGGCTTTTTTGATTCTCAATTCTCAATTCTCAATTATTTACTTTGCTTTCAATGAAAATGCACGCGGTGGCGTGGGGCGGCGCGACTTTTAGTCGCGGGCGCCACCGCGTGTGTCGATTTCGGAGAAATCGCCAAAACGCAATTCAAAATTGGTTACTTTAATAAAATAAAAAGTGAATCACGCCAAAGGCGTGTCATCATTGGCGGGTCGGCCTTCGGCCGAGCCCCCCACCCGCCAATGATGAGATTAAATAGTTAAAAAAGAACCGCACTCTTCACGGAGCGCGGTTTTATTGTGAATTGAAGATACTACTTTTTGAGTTTTTCGACTGCGCGGCACAAGTAGGCGTCGATGTCGTTACTCAACTTGTGATAAAGGAAACAATCCGTATAGTTCTCATTATCAAGTAGTACATCACGCACGTTACGCAGCTGGTTGCTATAATTGCTCAGTTCGTTGCTCAGCGCCTGACCACGTTGCGACGAGGAGTTGATACGCGACACCGACATACAACGCAGACGCTCGCAAACAGCATTCAGAGTGATCATCACCACGTTGTCCATCAGTGTATGGCCGTGCATATATAAATAGGTATCCTCGGGATAGACCCCCATATCCTGCAACTCGCGGGCGAAATCGTCGATACGCTCGGCAATATCGGGACGTGAATTTTCGAGCGACGTGCGACGACGCGACACCTGACGCGACAACCAATCGAGCGTTGTACGGGCATTGTCATCGGGTTCGAGGTAGTTGATTTTCACGCTATTGCGGAAGTCCGACAGCTGGAAAACATTGATATCGCTATCGCGTGCCGAGAGTGCATACCACAAAAACAGAGGATAGATCGTGCGCGAATACTCAGCCATAAACTTCTCGAAATCGAAGATTCGGGTATCGTTCTTAGTGGCACGCACGCAGACATTGTGCAGCGACGGAGCATAGCAGACGTAATTCTCAGTGGCATAGGCGTATGTGTGGAACATAAACGGAGCTTCGACAATCTTACGCGACTCGGCGCGATGTTTCTGGAAGAGGTAGTCGAAGTCGCCATCGACACACAACAACATCTGCTCGTTACTCTGCGGAATGAGTGCTTCGAGCACCTTTTTACCCTTTGCCATATCGGGGCGGTTGGGCACCGAAATTTCGAACACGTAGTAGGGATTATCGAAGTGGTCGAAGATACCACGCCAGAAGGCAACGTCCTCATAACCTTCGACATAGACCCTCACCAAACGTTTCGACGGATCGACCGGCAGGCGATCGTAATTGACCGTCTGCATCTCGCGCTTCGAGCGGTTGGCGCGCCCTCTATTGAATACCACCTTTGTCATACTTGCACACAAATATAGCAAAAATTCGTATATTTGCCAAAAATAATTTAGACCGAAATGAGCAACAACGATTGGAAAGCGCGATTAAACGTAGTTTACTCCACCAACCCTGACTTTCAGTACACCACCGATGAGCCCGAAGAGGAAACTACCCTGCCCCCTTCGCAGCAACAACTGCGAGTGTGGCTCGACCGCAAACAGCGTGCGGGTAAAGTAGTTACGCTGGTACGTGGTTTCGTAGGTTCGCACGACGATTTGAAGGAGCTGGCCTCGCTGCTCAAAAGCCGTTGTGGTGTGGGCGGATCGGCCAAAGATGGCGAGATTATCATTCAAGGCGACTTCCGCGACCGCATTGTCGACATTCTGACACGCGAGGGTTACAAAGCCAAAAAAGCGGGCGCATAATCACACGCCCGAACTGCGCTATGAGGCTGTGGATCAAGATATTGTTTGCGGTATTCGCACTGACCTTCGCGGTTGGTGCGCAGGGACAATATTACGATTGGGGCACCGATCCCGCCTCGCTGCGCTGGCAACAAATTCGCACCGATCGCTTCCGCGTGATCTACCCCGAGGAGTATGACACGATGGCACGTCGCACGCTCCACTACCTCAATGCGGCGGGGCAAGATATCGGCTACGGATTCCGTCGTGGGGCAATGCGGATTCCCGTCGTTATGCACACCCGCAACACCGCCTCGAACGGCATTGTGATCTGGGCACCGAAGCGTATCGAAATGCTCACTCCGCCCTCGATCGAGAGCTATTCGATGTTGTGGACAAAGCAACTTGCAGCGCACGAACAACGTCACGCCGTGCAGTATAACAATCTGAATCGCAACACGTTCCGAGCATTGTACTACCTCTTGGGCGAGCAGGGCGCGTTTGTGAGTCTACTCGGATTGCCGCTGTGGGTTTTGGAGGGCGACGCCACGATGATCGAAACCGATATGAGCACCTTCGGACGTGGACGCCAACCCTCGTTCTCGATCGGCTACCGCGCCAAAAGCGGACAAATTGCCGACGGGCGCAACCCCGACCGTTGGTTCTGCGGGTCGTATCGGGACTATATCCCCGACCAATATGAGCTTGGTTATCAGATGGCTACATACGCCTACAACAAGTACGGACGTGTGATTTGGGACGACGTTGCGGACTATGCGTCGCGCTATCCGTTCCTGTTTTTCACGACCGACCTCGCACTCAAAAAACGTGTCGGAACTCGCACCCGAACGCTCTTCACCGAAACATTCGACTCGTTGCAGGCATTTTGGAATGCGCTGCCCGAGGTTACGCCCTCGACCGAGATAATCTCCACTCCCACAACCGCTTACACAACCTATTCGCACCCGCAAGCGATTGACTCGGTGCGTGTTGTGGCACTCAAAACCGACTTCGATCGCACGGCTCGTCTGGTCGAAATCGACCTCCGCTCGGGCAGCGAGAGGCTGATCTCACACGTAGGTGCGGTCAGCACACGCCCCGCACTCGGTCGTGACGGACGTCTGTGGTGGACCGAGTATCGTCGCAGTGTACTTTGGGGCGAGCGTTACGATTCGCGCCTCTGCTGGATCGACCTCGAAAAGGGGCGCACGCACTCGATCACAACCGCCGCAAATGTGCTCTACCCCACCCCGATCGAGGGCGATTCGCTGGCGTGGGTTGAGTATACACCCGAGGGTCGCTACACGATCGCAACGGGACGCGCCGGCAAAGGCAACGCACTGAAGAGCAAACCGTTGGGCGAGGAGATTCACGGCTTGGCGTGGGACGACACAACGCGCAAATTATACTACATCGGCTTGGGTGACGAGGGAATGTACCTCGGCTCGATCGACGAGCAGGGGGGCGACAAGCCACTGACCCAACCCGCATACGTTTCGCTGAGCGATCTGCGTGCCGAGGGCGGGCGACTCTACTTCGGGTCGATTCGTTCGGGGCGTGACGAGGCGCACACGTTCGACCTCGCCTCGGGGTGCGAGTGGCAGCTGACCGAGTCGAAATTTGGCTCGTTCGACCCCTCGCCTGCGGGCGATCGGCTGCTCGTAACGACTTACGATGAACGAGGATACCTGCTTGCAACTCAGCCACTTGACAGCATAATTTGCGAGGTTGAATGGGCGCACGTACCCACCGAGGTGGTCAATCCGCCACGTCGCCGTCTGCCCGTTGTGAATCTCGACACGGTGCGCATTGACGAAGCGACGCTCCAAGCACACGCCGAGCAGTTGCCCGCACGTCGCTATCGCAAGGGGTTGAACTACTTTAAGTTCCACAGTTGGGCGCCCGTTTCGATTGATCTGTTCGAGGCGATCGACAACTTTACGTTCGATCCGCAGTTGGGTGCAACGCTCATCTCACAGAATCTACTTTCGTCCGTAACCGCCTTTGCTACATACGGTTGGCACCACGAACAAGGCTCGATGGTGCGTGGTGCGATCGACTATCACGCGCTCGGTCCGCACATCGAGTTGCGTGGTCAGTATGGCGGTGCAAAGCAACCCGTCTACAAGCCCAAAGAGGCCGCCGACCCCGCACAAGAGCTCAAAACCTATTACAACATTTCGGCTCGGGTGTCGCTGCCGATGCAACTTTCGAGCGGTCACCACCTGCGCTACCTCACGCCTCTGATCGAGTGGCAGTATTACAACGGTCTGCTCTACAACGACCAGACGAAGGATTACCGTTTGGGCGTCAATCGTTTAACGTCGTCCATAACCTTTGGCGACAACGTCCGCTCGGCCTATCGTGATCTGTTGCCACGCTGGGGTTATGCAGTGCGACTGACCCACTCGTTCAACCCGACCGACCGCGACTTTGCGCAGACCTTTTCGATCTTCGGGCAGGCTATCACCCCCGCCATTGCCCGCCACCACTCGTTGCGTCTGCGTGCCGTGTTCCAGACCGCCGAGCAGGGCAAAAGCTACTCATTCTCGCAGCGCGAATTGTATCCACGTGGTGCAAAATATGAACTCGCGTCAAGCCCATCACGCTACGTCGCCTCGGCCATCGACTATCGACTGCCGTTGTGCTACCCCGATGGCGGTATTCCGGCGGTGCTCTACTTCAAACGCATAGCCCTCAACGTCGGCTTCCACTACGCCGCAATGCGCACGTTCGACGCCAAAGCACAACAATATAATTGGCAGAGTGTCAATTCGTTCGGGGCGGAGCTGATGTTCGACATCAATCTGCTGCGTATGCCCTCGGCGGCGACCTCGACGCTCACCCTCTCACTCTTCAAACCGAGCAACCGCAAGGGCGTTCACTTCTCGGCAAGTATCGGTCTGCCTATCTGATCCCCGACGGGCAGCAGCAGCCAAAAATCGAAATCACACGACCTCGGCTCGCACTTTTCATAGAAAAGTGGCTCGGCATTTCGTCTTTTCAGCAGAAAGTTGTAACTTTGTACGTTATTCTGATATGATTACGTTATTCAGTTAAAAAGATATGGCACAAAAAACCAATAACGCAAAACCTACAACCCAACGTCCTCGTTTGGTTAAGTGGCTGTGGATCATTGCAATGTTCCCGTTCGCACTACTCTTCTTTATGCTCGTGCTGACCGCTATCGGTCTGTTCGGCAAGCTGCCCTCGTTCGAGGAGCTCGAAAACCCCAAGAGCAACATCGCAACCGAAATCTACTCGGAAGATGGTAAGGTCATCGGCTCGTTCTTCGTACAGAACCGTTCGTATGTCGAGTATGCCGAGCTCTATCCCGAAGATAGCTCCCAACTGCTGCGACTCGACGGCGAGGAGGTGCCCGCCGTTGTGGCTGCGCTGATCTCGACCGAGGACGAACGTTTCCATTCGCACGCAGGTATCGACATCAAGGCGTTGATCCGTGTGGGTGTCAAGACCATTGCGCTCGGTAACTCGGGTCAGGGCGGTGGTAGTACAATCACCCAGCAGGTGGCAAAGAACCTATTCCCGCGCGATACCACCTCGTCAGGTCCCGTGATGCGCAAGATGCGTCTGGTGATCTCGAAGCTCAAAGAGTGGATCACGGCCGTGAAACTCGAATACAACTACACCAAGGAGGAGTTGGTGGCGATGTACCTCAATACGGTCGAGTATGGATCGAATGCCTACGGTATCAAGTCGGCGGCACGCACGTTCTTCAACAAGACGCCCGATCAGCTTAATATTCAGGAGGCTGCGGTATTGGTCGGCGTGGTTAACAAACCTACGCGCTACAACCCCGTTCTGAACTACGACCACTCAATTGCACGTCGAAACACGGTGATGTCGCGTATGCGTGCCAACGGCTGCCTCACGCGCGAGCAGTACGATTCGCTCTCGGCGCTGCCTATTCAGCTCAACTACCGCCCCATCTCGCACAACGACGGTACGGCAACCTACTTCCGCGAGATGTTGCGACTGGTGATGAATCAGCCCCGTCCGAAGCGTTCGCAGTTCAACAACGATTGGGATTTCGATCAGGCGCTCGACCAGTGGAACAACAACCCGCTCTACGGCTGGTGTCAGAAGAATCAGAAGGCCGACGGCACGAACTACAACATCTATCGTGATGGTTTGAAGATCTATACCACCATCAACTCGGCAATGCAGAAGTATGCCGAGGAGGCTCTGTTGGAGCATATGACCTCGGACGTGCAGCCGCGAATGGATCGTCAGGTGAAGAATACGGGTGTGTTGTTCCGCAACCAGAGCAAAGAGGACATCGAGCGCATTCTGCGCAACGCAATGCGCTACTCGGATCGCTACTATCAGATGAACAAGGCGGGTGTGCCCGAGGAGGAGATCTACGCCTCGTTCGACCGTCCCTGCCGAATGAAGATCTTCACCTATAAGGGCGACCGCGACACCACGATGACTCCGCGCGACTCAATCCTGCACCACAAGCAGATTCTGCGTGCCTCGTTCGTGGCAATGGACCCCACGACGGGCCACGTCAAAGCATACGTCGGCGGTCCCAACTTCCGCTATTTCAAGTACGACTTGGCTAAGCAGGGTAAGCGACAGATAGGCTCGACGATCAAACCCTTCATCTACACCTTTGCCATTGACCACTTGGGACTTACACCCTGCACGCAGGTGATGAACGAGCCCGTTACGATCGAGACCGACAACGGTACGCCTTGGACTCCGAAGGAGGCCAACCGCGATCCATATGACAGCAAACTTCACCCGCTGAGCTGGGGTCTGGCAAATAGCCGCAACAACTACTCGGCTTGGATTATGAAGCAGTCGAAACAGCCCGCCGCCGTAGCTGACTTCATTCACAATATGGGTATCGACAGCTACATCGACCCGCAGTGGGCACTGTGCCTCGGTTCGTCGGAGGCGTCGCTGTTCGAGCTGACGGGTGCATTCTGTACCTTCGCCAACCGAGGCGTGCACACCGAGCCGATCTTCGTGACACGTATCGAAGACCGTCAGGGCAACCTGCTGGCTACGTTCATTCCGCCCACCGAGGACGCCATCAGCGAGCAGACCGCCTACACGATGCTCGGAATGTTGCAGAACGTGGTTCGTGCGGGTACGGCAGGACGTCTGCGCTGGGCTTACAATGTTACGGGCGAAGTGGGCGGCAAGACCGGAACGTCGAACGAGAACCGCGACGCTTGGTTTGTGGGCGTAACGCCCAACCTTGTTGCAGGCGCTTGGTGCGGTGGCGAGGATCAGTCGGTACACATTTCGGGTGCAGGCGAAGGTGGTGCGGCGTTGGCTCTGCCCATCTTCGGACGCTTCATCACGAAGGTCTATGCCGATCCGCGTCTGGGCGTCAAGCCGACCGACACCTTCTCACGTCCGAACAACGTGGTGACATACGACTGCGACGAGGAGAATCGTTTGCAGCAGGCCGAGGCCGCAGCCGAAGACGAATTCTTCGATTAAAAATAGACATATTCGATTAACACTCAAATATTTATATCGTAACAAAAATGAAAGTTGCTATCGTAGGTGCAAGTGGCGCAGTAGGTCAGGAGCTGATGCGCATCTTGGCCGAGCGTCAGTTCCCGATCGACGAGTTGCACCTGTTCGGATCGGAGCGCAGCGCGGGCCGCGAATATATGTTCAACGGCAAGGCGGTGCGTGTCAAACTTTTACAACATAACGACGACTTCCGCGATATCGACGTGGCTTTCACGTCGGCAGGTGCAGGCACCTCGCGCGAGTTCGCTGAGACGATCACCCGCTATGGCGCGTTGATGATCGACAATTCGAGCGCATTCCGTATGGACGAGGACGTGCCTCTGGTTGTGCCCGAGGTGAATGCTACGGACGCGGTGAATCCCCCGCGAAGAATCATCGCCAACCCCAACTGCACCACGATCCAGATGGTCGTGGCTCTGCAAGCGATCGAGCGTCTGTCGCACATTCGTCGCGTGCACGTTTCGACCTATCAGTCGGCAAGTGGCGCGGGTGCAGCAGCGATGGACGAGTTGGTTGAGCAGTATGCCGAGTTGGGTCGTGGCGAGGAGCCGACGGTCAATAAATTTGCATTCCAGCTGGCCTACAACGTCATTCCGCATATCGATGTCTTCACCGACAACGGCTACACCAAGGAAGAGATGAAGATGTTCAACGAGACCCGCAAGATTATGCACTCGGACGTGGCAGTGAGTGCTACGTGCGTGCGCGTGCCCGTTATGCGCGCCCACTCCGAGAGCGTATGGCTCGAAACCGAGCGCCCGATCTCGATCGAGGAGGCTCGCAAGGCATTTGCCGAGGCCGAGGGCGTGGTGCTGATGGACGAGCCGCAGGATAAGATCTACCCGATGCCGCTGTTTATGGCGGGCAAGGATCCCGTCTATGTGGGTCGTATCCGCAAGGACCTGACCTGCGAGAATGGACTTTCGTTCTGGTGCGTGAGCGACCAGATTCGCAAAGGCGCAGCGCTGAATGCTGTGCAGATTGCCGAATGGCTGGTGCGCAACGGATATCTTAAATAATTGAAATACAAGCAACTATGTTTCACTTCGATAGCGACTATATGGAGGGTGCGCACCCGCGGATTCTCGAACGATTGACCGAGATCAATTTCGAGAAGATCGGTGGCTACGGCTGCGACGAGTATTGTGCGTCGGCCGTGCGTCGTATCCGCGAGGTGTGTGGTGCGCCCGAGGCCGATGTCCGCTTTTTAGTGGGTGGAACACAGACCAATGCAACGATAATTCGTTCTGTTCTACGACCTTACGAGGGCGTTGTAGCGGCCGATACGGGACACATCGCCGTACACGAATCGGGCGCGATCGAGGCGACAGGGCACAAAGTGCTGACCATCGAGAACGTCGATGGCAAACTCACGGCCGAGCGTTTGGAGACGCACCTCGCCCGCGAACGTGGCGACGCAAACCGCGACCACGCCGTATGGAGCGGTATGGTCTATATCTCGCAACCGACCGAGTTGGGCACGATCTACTCGCTCGCTGAGTTGGAGGCGCTGAGCGCAGTCTGCCACCGTTGGCAACTGCCGTTGTTTATCGATGGGGCGCGATTGGGATATGCGCTGGCAGCTCCGTCGGCCGACTTCACACTTGCCGACATTGCTCGACTGAGCGATATATTTTATATAGGTGGCACAAAGGTCGGGGCGCTGATGGGCGAGGCGGTGGTCATTCCGCAGGGAGAGCGAATAGCCCACTTCACGACCCTCATCAAGCAGCAGGGCGCGCTGTTGGCTAAGGGGTGGCTGCTCGGAGTGCAGTTCGACACATTGTTCACCGACAATCTCTACCTCGACATCGCCCGCAATGCCGTTCGCCAGGCCGAGCGACTGAGCCGTGCGTTGATCGAGAAGGGCTACACGCTGACCACGCCGACGCTTTCGAATCAGGTATTCGTTACGCTCGACAAGGAGCAGCTGGCACGCCTCTCCGAAATCACCACATTCAGCACGTGGGAACAATTGGCTAACGGACTGACGGTGATACGTTTAGCAACAAGCTGGGCCACGACCGATGAGCAAATCGACGAGTTGATCAAAGCACTATAAACGAACGATCCCCCACCGAAAGATGGGGGATCGTTCATTTCAGAAAAATCGTTCTCTATCCCTGACGCTTGAAGCGCGAAGGCGAGTAGCCTGTATGCTGCTTGAAATACTTGCCGAAGAACGACTGCGTCGAGAAATTCAGCGCATTGGCAATCTCCTGAATGCTCATTCCCGAATACTTCAACAGCGTCTTTGCCTCCAAAATCACATACTCATCGATCCATCGGGCAGCCGTCTTGCCACTAATATCCTTGATCACCGACGAGAGATACTTGGGCGTGATGTTCATCTGCTCGGCATAGAAACCGACGTTGCGTTCGCGCTTGTGGTGCTCCTGCAAAAGTTGCGTAAACTGCTCGAAGATCACCTCGCAACGCCCCTGCTTGGTGCGCAACTCACGACGCTGGTTGATATCCGACAAAATATAGAACACGGTGGTGAACAACGTCTGAATGATGTTGCTCTTGTGAATCTCCTTATCCGAGCGTAACATCGTCTTAATCAGACCAAAGAGCTGACGGATTTCGGCTACATCGGCATCGGTCAACTCGATGCAGGGCGACTTGCCGAAACGCAGATAGACAGGCAACGAGGTCGAAATATCAACCGGCACGTCCGAGATAAACTTGTGTGAGAATGCCAGCAAATATGCAGCCGCGTCGTGGCTACACTCCACTCGGCGCAGAACGCTATCGCTATGGATATAGACCAACATATTGGGTTTCAGGTCGTAGGTCTCTGTTCCCAGCGTAACTCGTGCCGTACCCTGCATTACGATCATCGCCACAAAACCATCGAACTGCGTTGCCACCAGCGGGGCGTTGCGACGGTTGATGTAGGCAATCACCAGATCGTCTGAATAGTAAAACGGATCGACAACTTTGTTGCGAATCTCCGAAACCGATAACTTGTTAAAATTTGCGTTGGTCATCTATTTTATTCTATATTTAACTTATTGTTTCTCATTCATTTATGGGCGTATCACGCGCAGCGCACCCGCACGGCACTCCAACTCAACGGGTAGCTCCGGTCCGTGCTGACCGTCGACATCGGTCGGCTCATTGCGGCTCGAACTGATCGACATTCGGCTGCAATGGAAGTGCAACACATCACGTGGTACATCGCCCGTGCCACCTCTAAATATATAATGTAGGAAAGTCGGCACCGCCGTCAGCGCAGGCACCACACCCGCCTTCAACACCAGCACGTCCAGCTGTCCATCGTCCACCTCGGCCATTCTCGCCAGCGGGAAATTGCCCGCCGTCTTGCCATTGAACGCCAGCACAATCAGCGCGTCGCCACTCCAATCGCCATCGTCCGACGAAATCTCGATCGGAATGGGGTGCATCGTGATGAAATCGACCGCACCACCAACCACATAGGCAGCCTTGCCAATGGCATTTTTGAGCAACGTCGGGGTGTGCTGCGACACGTTGGTGAAGGTGCCGAAGCTGAACACATTGACAAAGCAGTGACCATTGACCACTCCGATGTCGGTCGGACGAGCCACGCCGTCGAGCACCTGTCGGCACGCCTCAATCGGGTTGGAACGCATTCCGATTGTCGATGCAAAATCGTTTGCCGTACCCGACGGAATGATGCCAATCGGGAGATCCAGCCCCTCGGCAAACATCTCACTCACAACGTAATTGACCGTACCGTCGCCACCCGCAATCAGCAGATGGTCGAAGCTCTCGTCCAGCCCTTCGAGCAACGTCGAAGGCGCCACATCGAAGTCGATCTCACGTGTCTGCAACTCGATTCCACGCGAGGCGTAAAGCTCCACAATGCGGTCGAGCGACATCGTAATCGACGTTATGCCCATTCCCGAACGGGGATTATATATCAATCGTGCTTTTTTCATCTCGTTACTCACTAATCATACTCTCCATTGCGGGCGTGTACCACACCTTAAACTCCTCCTGTGAGCCTTCGTCCGCCACTCCAATCAGATAGGCATCGACACCGTCAAGACCCGTAATAGTCTGAATTGCACGCTCAAAGCCGAGCGCCATACACATCGTACCCAAAGCGTCAGCCTCAGCCGCCGTCGGAGCTACGACCGTCGCCGACAAAAGATCGGTCACGGCACTCTCGCCCGTCAAGGGGTTAATCGTATGGGCAATTTTGCGACCAGCGTCGTCGATGTAGAAGCGGCGATAGTTGCCCGACGTTGCCAGTGCACGATCGGTCAGCGAAATAATCACCTGACAATTCTCGCCGGGGTTCATATTGCCGTCATAGGGCGAATCGACCGCCACACGCCACTCCGAGCCACGGGGGTTGCGACCGCGACAAACAATCTCACCACCAACCTCGACCATATAGTCCGCAATCTCCATTCGCTCGATCTCCGAGGCAATGCAATCGACCGTATATCCCTTTGCAATCGAATTGAAATCCAACTGAATACGCTCGTCGTCCTTAACGATTCGGTACTCTTCGACACGTATCTTGTCCATACCGACAAACTCCAACAGAGAGTCGATATTGGGTTCGTGTTGCGCCTTGCCACCCGCAAAACCGTAGGCTTTGGTCAGCGGTGCAACCGTTACGTCGTACATTCCCTCGCTGATCGAATTGACACCACGTGCCAACGCAATCATCTGGCTGATGTGCATATCGACCGAGTCGGTCTCGCCACGATTGATACGACTCAGCAACGAGGTCGAATCGAAGATCGACATCGAGGCGGTCATCTCGGCAAACGTGCGATCGGCAGCCTCACGAATTTCGGGCACACGATCGGTCGTCGTACGTGCGATAATTCGATAGGTGGTGCCGATTCCAAATCCCTCGACACGAACATACTCATCCGAGGCAGGTTGCGCACAACCTATCATCGAAACAGCCGCCATGAGCACCAACACCCAACGGCCGACACGGCTCATATTCAATACTCTATTCATCTCGCAAAAATTAAACTTTGACCTCTCTCGCCACGTCTAATCGGGCTTTACGGACAAAACATCGGACAAAGATAACAATTTTGGTACAAATTTGCAACAAGCGTATAAAATTATTCCGCATAAAATTTACGTAACGTATTGTTGTATTGCGAAAAAGTCGTATCTTTGCGCCCACGCTCTGGTGGTATTCGATAAGGCGAATCCATCGTAGAGTGGAACCATAAAAAACACAAAAAATTTATGAGCTATTTATCAGCAGAGAAAAAGCAAGAGCTTTTCGGTCAGTACGGCAAGTCTAACACCGATACCGGTTCGCCTGAGAGCCAGATCGCACTGTTTTCGTACCGTATCAGCCACCTTACAGAGCACCTCAAAAGCAACAAGCACGACTACGGCACCCAGCGCGCACTGCTGCGCTTGGTAGGTAAGCGTCGTAAGTTGCTGATGTACCTCAAAGAGGTTGACATCGAGCGCTACCGCGCAATCGTTAAGGCCCTCAACCTCCGTAAGTAAGAGGAGCAAAAGAGGCAAAGTCGCAATGAAGGCAATTTGCAAAGAATTGCCTTCATTTGCGTACTTACACAGACCGTCACCGACACCAACAAACCTGCCGACGACGACACACAAAGAAGACAAAACACAAGAGGTAAAAAAAATAAACAAAACAAGATGTACAACGCAACACAGAAGGTGATCAAATTGAGCGGCGACCGCGAAATTATCATCGAAACAGGTAAGTTGGCTAAGCAGGCCGACGGTTCGGTTGTGGTAAAGCAGGGCGACACGATGTTGCTCGCTACGGTTGTAGCTGCAAAAGATGCTAAACCCGATACCGATTTTATGCCCTTACAGGTAGATTACAAAGAGAAATACGCATCGTGCGGACGATTCCCCGGCGGCTTCCTCAAACGTGAGGCTCGCCCCGGCGACAACGAGATCCTCGTTGCTCGTCTGATCGACCGCGCTCTGCGCCCCCTTTTCCCCTCGGATTTCCACGCTGAGGTATATGTTACGGTCAATCTGATCTCGGCTGACAAGGATATTCAGCCCGACGCATTGGCTGGTCTGGCAGCATCGGCTGCTCTGGCAGTTTCGGATATTCCGTTCGGCGGCCCCATCTCGGAGGTTCGCGTAGCTCGCATCAATGGCGAGTTCATCATCAACCCCACCTTCTCGCAGATGAACGAGGTAGACCTCGACATTATGGTCGGCGGTACCATCGACAATATCTTGATGGTCGAGGGTGAGATGAAGGAGGTTTCGGAGGAGGTTATGCTCAACGCAATCAAGTTCGCTCACGAGGAGATCAAAAAGCACTGCGCAGTTCAGATCGAGCTGAGCAAGGAGCTGGGTAAGGACGTTAAGCGTACCTACTGCCACGAGGTGAACGACGAGGAGTTGCGTCAGCAGATCATCGCCGAGACCTACGACAAGGCATACGCAGTTGCAACCAGCGGCACAGCTAAGCACGAGCGCGCTGAGGCATTCGAGGCTATCGAGGCTGAGTTTGCAGCTCGTTACACCGAGGAGGAGTTGGAGGAGAAGTTGCCGCTGATCAAGCGCTACTTCCACGACGACGTTCAGAAGAAGGCTATGCGTAATATGATCCTCGACGAGGGTCTGCGTCTGGACGGCCGTAAGTGCAACGAGATCCGCCCCATCTGGTGCGAGATCAGCTACCTGCCCGCAGCTCACGGTTCGGCAATCTTCACCCGTGGTGAGACCCAGTCGCTTACAACCGTAACCCTCGGCACCAAACTCGACGAGAAGCAGATCGACGAGGTGCTGGTACAGGGCACCGAGCAGTTCGTACTGCACTACAACTTCCCCCCGTTCTCGACCGGTGAGGCTAAGGCAGCACGTTCGTTGAGCCGTCGTGAGATCGGTCACGGTCACCTGGCTTGGCGTGCATTGAAGCCGATGGTTCCCGTTGGCGAGGAGAATCCCTATGCAGTTCGCGTAGTGAGCGATATCTTGGAGTCGAACGGTTCGTCGTCGATGGCTACCGTTTGCGCAGGTACGCTGGCATTGATGGATTCGGGTTTGAAGATCAAGAAGCCCGTTTCGGGTATCGCAATGGGTCTGATCACCGACACCGCAAGCGGCAAGTATGCCGTTCTGTCGGATATCTTGGGCGATGAGGACCACTTGGGTGATATGGACTTCAAGGTTACGGGTACCCGCGACGGTATCACCGCAACCCAGATGGATATTAAGGTAGATGGTCTGTCGTATGAGGTGCTGGCTAAGGCATTGCAGCAGGCTAAGGAGGGTCGTCTGCACATTCTGGACAAGATGACCGAGTGCATCGCTGAGCCCCGCGAGGACTTCAAGCCCTTCGTACCCCGCATCGTTCAGATCACGATTCCTTCGGAGTTCATTGGCGCAGTTATCGGCCCCGGCGGTAAGGTTATTCAGGAGATGCAGAAGCAGACCGGTACCACCATCACCATCACCGAGGCTGACAACAAGGGTATCGTTGATATCTTCGGTCAGGATAAGGAGGCTATCGACGCAGCTCTGGCTCGCATCAAGGCTATCGTAGCTATCCCCGAGGTTGGCGAGATCTACAACGGTAAGATCAAGTCGATCGTAGCATTCGGTGCATTCGTTGAGATCCTTCCCGGCAAGGACGCCCTGCTGCACATCTCGGAGATCGGCCACCGTCGCTACGAGACGATGGACGAGACTGGTCTGAAAGAGGGCGATATGATCGAGGTCAAGCTGATCGGTATCGATCCCAAGACCAACAAGCTCAAATTGTCGCGCAAGGTGCTGCTGCCCCGTGAGGAGGGCGCAGAGGAGGAGCCGCGTCGTCCCCGTCGTGAGCACGATCACAACGAGCACCGTGGTCCCCGCCGCGATAACCGCGAGCGTCGTCCCAAGCGCGAAGAGTAGTCTTCGTTGAGCTGTCGGAGCGCCAAAAGTGCTACCGACATCAGAAAAAAAGCAGCCGAATGCCATATTTTTTGAGCAATCGGTTGCTTTTTTTTTATTTTTCGATTATATTTGCATATTCTATGTGCGTACATACGCGTAGTGCGTAGCGTAAAAGTGTGTCTGAATAGGAGAGAACGGGCACGTGGAATGTGGATAAATGACTGTGCAACAGGCAATAACAAAACTTAAATAATTTTTACATTTTAATTTAACAACTCACTATGAAAAATTTTGCAAAGGTAGCTTTGACTCTTGCAGTGGTTGCTTTCGCTTTCACCAGCTGCGATTGCTACAAGAAGATGGGCAAGAAAATCGATCAGGTAGAGTACAGCTGTACTCCTGAGGTTCTTTCGCTGAACAATGGCGAGGTAACTGCAAACATCACCGTTAAGTTCCCTCCCAAGTATTTCAATGAGTCGGCAGTATTGAAGATCACCCCCGTTCTGGTATTCGAGGGCGGCGAGATCGCAGGTACTCCTAAGTATGTTCAGGGCGAGAATGTACACGACAACTACACCGTTATCTCGTGGGCAAACGGCGGTCAGTACACTCAGACCGTTACTTTCCCCTACGACGAGCGCGCTAAGATCTCGACTCTCGAGCTCCGCACCGAGAGCAAGTGCAGCAGCAAGTGCAGCGAGAACTATAGCTCGTTTGTTTCGGCTGATATGGCAACCGTTGTAGTCGCTAAGGGTATCAACACTATCCAGAAGGACTTCAACTACGCAGACGCTATGCAGTATATGGCTGACAACTTCAAGAAGTCGGAGACCGTTGATAGCAAGCTCTACATCCTCTACAAGATCAACGACGCTAAGGTTGGTAAGAAGGCTCTGACCGACGAGCAGACCGAGCTCTTCAAGGAGTTCATCTTGGCTAACAAGGATAAGGAGAACTCGCAGGCAGGTAACATCTTCGTTGAGGGTTACGCATCGCCCGATGGTCCCGAGAAGTTGAACAACGACCTGTCGGTTAAGCGTGGTAAGGCTGGCCGTGAGGCAGTTGAGAAGAAGTTGGCTGACATCGAGGGCCTGACCTACAACGACGAAGGCTTCGGTGAGGACTGGGAAGGCTTCCAGGAGCTGGTTGAGGAGTCGAATATGGCTGACAAGGATCTGATTCTCCAGGTTCTGAAGCTCTACGATTCGCCCGTAACCCGTGAGGCTGAGATCAAGAATATGTCGGAGGTTTACAGCGCATTGAAGGACGACGTTCTGCCCGCATTGCGTCGCGCTAAGGTTGTTTCGACCGCTGAGTTGGCTAGCAAGACCGACGACGAGTTGAAGGCTTGCGTTGCTTCGAACTTGAAGGATCTGGATTGCGAGGAGATGCTCTACGCTGCTACTCTGTACGATGATCCCGCTATGAAGGCTAAGATCTACGAGGCTTGCGCTAAGAAGTTCAACGACGTTCGCGCTTACAACAACTTGGGTGTTGCTCTGTCGGAGATGGGCGACAACAAGGCTGCTGCTGACGCATTCAAGAAGGCTGCTAAGTTGGCTGCATCGAGCGAGGTTAACAACAACATCGCTATGGTTAACGCTGCTCAGGGCAACTTGAAGGAGGCTAAGAAGTACGCTGCTACCGCTTCGGACGAGGCTAAGGCTTTGGTTGCTGCTGCTGAGGGTAACTACACCGACGCTGCTAACAAGCTGACCGGCTACAACGCTGCTATCGCTGAGTACCAGAATGGTAACCTCGCTGCTGCTAAGAAGGCTCTGCAGGGTGACAACTCGGCTAACGCTGAGTACCTGCGCGCTGTAATCGCTGCTAAGGAGGGTAAGGTTAGCGAGGCTGCTGCTTACTTGAAGAACGCTATCGCTCAGAACAAGGATCTGGCTGCTAAGGCTAAGACTGACGTTAACCTGGTGAACGTTTTGAAGGCTATGTAATTAGCACCTCAGCTCTAAGCTGAAAACTATCGAGGGTCGGTCCGCGCAGGATCGACCCTCGATTTATTTTGTGAGAGGAACAAATGTAAAACAAATAAAAAGAAACCGCGCAATGAACTATGCGCGGTTTTTTGTTATAATCAAGTTGCCATCGACAAATCCGACTGCGACCCCTTCGGCGGCATTGAGGATTGCGGATCGACGTCCCTCACGCTGATAGCGATGCAGGAAGCCCGCCACCTGTTCGAGCGCATTGCGCCAATGGGCGTCGCCCTTCCAGCAGAGAGAGTTGTGGCGTGTCGAAAAGAGTTCGTCACACGCCCAATCGCTATTCTGCTCATCGAACGAGGCACACCCCACCAACTCGATCGACCAACGTCCCGCTCCCTCGTCATAGATATTGATGCAGTAGGCAACAACCTTGTCGGGGATCGTTCGGTTAAGTTCGTGGTCGAGCCAACTCGCAAAGCGCGCATACTTCAAGTCGAAATGTCGCAGAATGATGTCGGCCAACAACATTATTTCCCTATTCTTTGGATTAGTAGATATACAAATATAGGTATAATCCGTCGAAATAACAACAACTAAATTTTCAGATTTATACCTAATCGCCCACCCCACCTTCATATCGCAATACCAACACAACAAAAAAGGTCGTGTCCCAGCGTGGGACACGACCTTTTCGTGCTAAGTTCGCTAATCGAGCGAATTAAGCAACTGCACCCGAAATAAGGAAGGTAGCAGCAACGGTCAAAATTGCATACAACTCGGGGAATGCAGCGAGGATCAGGGTCTTACCCATCACGTCGTGGCCATTACCGATTGCAGCGATACCGCTTGCACAAACCTTACCCTGATAGATTGCAGCAGCCAAGTTTACGATACCAACCAGCAAACCTGCACCGAATACAGCAGCTGCCTGCAACATCGACATATCAGCCGAGATCAGACCCTGAACCATAAAGAAGCATACGAAACCGTACAGACCCTGCGAACCGGGAAGTGCCGACAGAATCATATAGCTACCGAATGCGCTACCGTTCTTCTTCATCGATCCTACTGCTGCCTGACCGCAGATTGCAGTACCTACTGCCGATGCGATACCAGCCAAACCTACCATCAGTGCTACGCCTACATAGGCCAAAATCAAAGTTGTGTTCATAATTTTTTAAGTGTTTTTGTTTGTTATTAAATTACTTTCTTTTGTTATTTCACCTCTTTTTTCAATGGCTCGAAGTTACGCGAGGTCATCTCGAAGCCTGCATTTTTGTAGAACTCTACGAAGGTCAATCGCATCGGGTGAACGAACGACGAAATGGCCGACATAAAGAGATTGATTCCGTGGCCCACCAGCAGAATTGCGGCTGCACCCAGAATCTGGAAAATGGTGCCGACACCAAACTGCTCAATACCGCTGTCAAGACCCGTCAGACCAAATGCCAGTTGGTTGAACACCTGCGCCAGCACACCACCCGACAGACCGATTGCAAACAGACGAATGTAAGAGAGTACGTCCGACAACAGACCCGTTATATTATTATAGGTATCCCACAGACCTGACAGAATACTCATAATCGGGTTCTTGCCGTTGAAGAGCAGCATAAATGCCAGACCGATGGCCACCGCAACATAGAACGCCACCGACGAGGTGGTGAAGAAGGGGATCACCCACTTCTCGTTCAACATCGGCAGAGCCGCAGCCAGCACGCCCGACAGCAGCACGATGAACCAACCGAGCAGAGGCATTGCGTTCTTGAATCCGAATAGGCGACTCTTCATCACGATATTGATGGCCATACCGAACATAATCTGCAACACACCGATAGCCAGCGCAATCGAGAAGAAGTCGTTCTGGAAATCCAGGAAGGGAGACTTCTGAATGCTCTCATAGCCCAACATATCGGGAATGCTCATTCCAAACAACGAACCTGTATAAAGACCGAACAGCGTCGTTGCACCACCGCAGACCATCGTCAGCAGCGATGCCATACGCATCTTCTCGCCACCCTTCAAGTAGAGCGCGATGCCTGCAGCGAGCAGAATCGCACCATAGCCGGCGTCGTTCAGACAGATTGCAAAGAACAACATATAGAACGGACCGAAGAACGGTGTGAGGTCCAACGTGCCATACTTCGGCAGAGCGTACATACCACCGATCAGCTCGAACAGACGCGCAAAGCGGTTGTTCTTCAACTTCACGGGGGTCTCGTCCTCCTCAGTTGGCTTACGCTTCAAGTAGATCATATTGGGGTACTCTTCGAGCATTGCATCGACCTTCTCAGCGGTCTCTTCCTCAGCCCAACCCTCCATTACAACCAACTTGTCATCGGCAACCTTCTCGCCCGAAGCTACGACCTTTGCCAAGTGTAACTTCTCGCGCGCCTCAGCAGCCTCAGCCTCAACCTTCTCGATGGTTGCCGCTGCACGTGCCACAACCTCGTCGGTCGCTGCCAACGCAGCCGTCTTCTCAGCCACCAAAACCTCAGCCTCACGATAGTTCATCGTGGGAGCCTTCACCTCCTCGGCGTCGATCTCGATCTCAGCCTCGGGCGTCGCAACTACCACAAAGTAGGTCTGACCCGACTGCTCCGAGATCTCAGCAACGGTATACTTCTCGCTCCACGCTGCTACATTCTCCTTGTAAGCATTTGTGTTGCAGCTATAATAGCGCAATACAACACCCTGCTCAGCCATCTTGGCAATCGTTGCAGCCGAGAACTCACCCCACGGCAACAACTCCTCGGCACTCTTCGCATAGCGAGCAATCTCGCCACGCAGAGCCGCAGCCTCAGTCGTAGCCGCTGCATAGGCAGCAAATGCCTCCTCGCCCGTAGCGTAGGGCTCACCGGCCTTGAAGTCCTCCTCCGAGAGTTTGGTTCGCAGAGCCTCGACAGCCTTGGTCTTAGCCTCAGCATCGGCAATCAGGCGCAGGTCGGCCTCCGAAGGCTCCCAACCCGTTACCGTTACATCGACCAGACCCAACTCCTGCAAGCGCTCCAAGAAACGCTCGTGTTCGCCACTATACAGGACGAAGTCGTATCGTATCATCTTGACTATCATACCTTCTCGCCCTCCTCGGCTTGTTGATGTTTGGTTTTGACGATCTTCTGAGCACTCTTCGAGAGGTTCTCCTCGTCCTCCAAGAATCGTTTGATTTTACGTATAGCGTCCTCGTACCCGGGTATCTGTACCTTTTCGTAGAGGTTCACTTTTTGAGTAGTTTTCTTGCGGGCGTAGTCCAGCATTTCGCTCTTGCGATCGGCGATCTGCGATTCCAGACCCAGCGTAGCCAACTCCTTCAACAGGGCTACACCGTCCGAAAGCCAGATCGGCGAGCTGAACAGATCATAAGATTTCTCCTTGAACTTCACGCCTTGCAGGACAGGTATGCGAACTCCGGCAATCTTCTGTGTGGAGAGCTCCACATCTTCGACGGCCAGCAAGTCGGCATCAAACTCACCCCACAGCGCAACCATATAGTCGTAGCGAGCCGACAACTCGGCCAGACGACGCTCAAATTCCGCCGCGGTACCCTTCGCTTTCTTGACTTCGAGGCGCAACGCACTCTCCTTACTCTTGATGGTAGGGAGCGCCTTCTGCCTCATTTTGAGCTGCTTACCCAGCTCGCCAAGCGAAGTCTTGTTATATTGAAATTTAATAGCCATTTGCCTGTCGTTTACGTGGCTTGGTTACTTTTTCCAATACTTCTCGATCAACTCCTGCTTGATAGCAACCTCCGACGGAGTAAAGTACTTGCCGAACAGAGTCCAAGCGATGTCAAGCATCTGAGTAATCTCGATATTTACGTCGATCGACAACAGCTTCTCCGAGTAGTCGTGAGCAAACTTCAATGCACGCTCGTCGTAGTCCGACAGGTCGAAACCGTTCTCTAACTTGGTCTTAGCGTTAGCTGCATCGGCATACAGACGCACGCAGGCATTCATCACCTGAGGGTGATCCTCGCGGGTCTTCTTACCGATTACCAACTGCTTCAAACGCGACAGCGAACGGAACGGGTCGATGATAACCTTACCCGTATCCGAGTCGTTACGCAGGAACAACTGACCCTCGGTGATGTAACCCGTGTTATCGGGCACAGCGTGGGTAATGTCGCCACCCGACAGAGTGGTTACGGCGATGATGGTGATCGAACCACCGTTAGGCAGCTGCACGGCCTTCTCGTAGATCTTTGCCAAGTCCGAGTACAACGAACCGGGCATCGAGTCCTTCGAGGGGATCTGGTCCATACGGTTCGACACGATAGCCAACGCATCGGCGTACAAGGTCATATCGGTCAGTAGCACCAGCACCTTCTCGCCCTTATCGACTGCGAAGTACTCAGCAGCGGTCAGTGCCATATCGGGAACCAGCAGACGCTCTACGGGAGGATTCTCCGTAGTATTCACAAAGCTGACGATACGGTCCAACGCACCTGCATTCTCGAACACCTGCTTGAAGTACAAGAAGTCGTCGTTGGTCATACCCATACCACCCAGAATAATCTTGTCGGCCTTAGCTCGCAGAGCCACATTTGCCATTACAGCGTTGTAGGGCTGGTCGGGATCGGCAAAGAAGGGGATCTTCTGACCCGACACGATCGTATTGTTAAGGTCGATACCTGCGATACCCGTTGCGATCAACTCGCTGGGCTGGATACGACGGAAGGGATTCACCGTCGGACCACCGATCACACGTGCCTCGCCCTCGATCTGCTCACCGCCCTCGATAGGCTCGCCGTAAGCGTTGAAGAAACGACCTGCCAAAGCGTCGCTAACCTTCAACTTGGGGGGCTCACCGTGGAACACTACCTCCGAGTTGGTAGCGATACCCTCGGTGCCCTGAAAAACTTGAAGCGTAACGTTCTCGCCGTTGAGCTTCACAACCTGCGCCAACTTACCACCTACGGTAGCCAGTTCATCGTTACCTACGCCCGTAGCGCGCAGCGTTACGGTCGCTTTGGTAATATTGTCGATTTTGGTATATATCTTCTGAAATGCTCTTGTTGTCATAGCTTTCTCTCAAATTATTTGATTTTCTGCTCAATCAGCTCGTCGATCTGCTTGTCGTAAGCATAGTACTGCTCGCTCTCATAGACCGAATAGTTCATCTGACGGAAGAGGTTGATCAGCTGCTTGAAGTAGCTCGAACACTCGTCGAAATCAACAAATTCGAACTGACGCTCGCAAACCGACAGCACCTTCTCGTACATATATTTCTGACGCTCAATGGGGCAGTTAGCGTCGATCGAGTCGAATGCGTCCTGCTGCAAGATCACGAAGTCGATCAACTCGCTCTTCCAGAAACGCTCGTGGTACTCAACGGGCACACCATCATCACCCAAGATGTTGATCTGCTCCGATGCCTCCTTACCGCGCTGAACGATGGTCTTACCCTTATAGACCTTCTCAACCCAACCCTTGCCGATACGCTCGTCGAGATACTCGCTCACCTCGGGATACTCCAAGTACTTCGAGTAGCTATCCAGCGGGTCGATTGCGGGATAACGTTTCGAGTCTGCACGACCCTGCGACAGCGCGTAGAAGCAACGTGCAGCCTTCTTGGTCGATTCGGTTACGGGCTCCTTCAAGTTACCACCCGCAGGCGATACGGTACCGATGAAGGTTACCGAACCCGTTGCACCGTTGTTCAACTCAACCAAACCTGCACGAGCATAGAAGTTCGAGATGATTGCCGACAAGTCCATCGGGAATGCGTCCTGACCGGGCAGCTCCTCCAAACGGTTCGACATCTCACGCAGTGCCTGTGCCCAACGCGACGTCGAGTCAGCCAGCAACAGCACCTTCAAACCCATTGCACGATAGTACTCAGCCAGCGTCATACCGGTATAAACCGACGCCTCACGAGCTGCAACGGGCATATTCGACGTGTTGCAGATGATCGTCGTACGCTCCATCAGTTTGTGGCCCGTGCGGGGGTCCTCCAACTCGGGGAACTCAGCGAAGATCTCCACAACCTCGTTTGCACGCTCACCGCACGCAACCATAATGATAATATCGGCCTCAGCCTGCTTCGAAAGCGCGTGCTGCAACACCGTCTTACCTGCACCGAACGGGCCGGGGATAAATCCCGTACCACCGTCAGCGATGGGGTTGAACGTATCGATCGAACGGATACCCGTCTCCATCACACGCGACGGACGCGGCTTGTTGGCGTATGCACGGATAGCCTGCTTCACGGGCCACTTCTGCACCATTGTGATCTGGTGCTCCTTACCCTCAGCGTCGGTAACAACTGCTACCACGTCAGTAACCTTATATTCACCTGCTGCCACAACGCTCTTCACGGTGTAGTTCTCGGTCATTACGAACGGAACCATAATTTTGTGAGCAACCCACTGCTCCTGAACCTCACCTAACCAAGCACCAGCCGAAACCTTATCGCCAGCCTTAGCCAGAGGTTTGAACTCCCACTTGCGCTCGAAGTCGATCGGATCGGTGATCGAACCGCGCTCGATGAACAGACCGTTCATCTTTTCGAGGTCATTCTGCAAACCGTCGTAGTTACGCGACAAAATACCCGGAGCCAACGTTGCCTCCAACATATGACCCTCGAACTCGACCTTATCGCCGATCTTCAAACCGCGCGTACTGTCGAATACCTGAACGTAGGCATCATCGCCTACAACTTTGATGACCTCGGCCATCATTCGGGTCTCACCGCACCATACGTGGCAAATTTCGTTCTGACCAACTGCGCCGTCAGCCTTCACGATCACGATGTTCGAGATGATACCCGATACTCGCCCTGTTGTCTTCATTAATTCTATTTTTTGTTGTTATTTATTCTGCATTAAATACTCTCAATGGCCTTGCTCACAACCTCACGACCGCTCAGCGAGGCGATCAACTCGTCGTACATCGCGCGACCTACACGCTCGTCCAGAGCGAACCAGCGCTGTACGATATTCAGTTTCGACAGGTAAGAGAGAATCGTATTGATATTAAAGTAGTCCTTCTCGGCAAGCGCGTCGGACATCGACCAGCGGATACGGTCGATCTTGCGCTCCTTCTCGACGAGGTTCTGCTCGTCAGCCACGGCTGCCATCACCTCGTCCAGATAATCCACTTCGCCCTTCAAACCGAAGTCCGAAGCCGAACTGCGCGACAGCGAGTCGGTGATGTCGTCGTGTCCAACAACAACACCCTCGACCTCCTGACCCGCACGACGAGCTGCGTATGCAGCACACACATTACGGAGCGTACGATCGAACTCTGCCCACTCACGCAAGTAACGGCAACCCGACTCAGCACAAGCCGCATAATAGGCTGCGTAGAGGTTACGCTCGATAGGCAGCGAGGTATCAATGCTCTCGGCCTCCTCACCCTCAGGATCGGCATAGGCGCGGAGCACATCAGCCATATACGAAGGCAACTTGGTCGGCTGCGCCACCTGCTGCTCCAACTCCTCACGCGAGAAGTTACCCAGCAGATTGAAGCGCGAGCGAGCCGCCTTCAAGCTGATGATATTCTCGATATCGTAGTAGCCATAGAACAATTCGAGCGAGTGGCGATCGTGCTTCGAGAGTTCCTCGCGGATCTCGTCGATCACCTCGCGCGCATCGAAGCCCTTGTTATCGGCATCGAGCGTGTACTCGCGCAGGCCGGCTACCAGACAATAATAGTTCTTTTCAAACATACCGACGGCTATTTACCGAAGATCAGCGTTGCAACCTTATCGCGCAGGTACTCACCCAGCAGCGCGTTGAAATCCTCGTCCGAGAAGCTGATGTAGTAGCCACCATTCTTGGCACCCACCTTGAAACCGCTCTTGACACTCTTCGAGTAACCAACCTCGACGCCAGCTGCGAGCAGTTCCTTAGCGCTCTTCTCGATTGTAGCGTCCAACTCAGCCTTCTTTGCCTCAGGCAGCAGAGCTGCGAGCGATACGCTCTCGCTCGATGCGCCATTCCAATTCTTAGCCACCGTGAGCAGCATATTCTTAATGAACTCTGCATCGAGATTAGCAGCCTTCACGCCCTCGACGGTTGACTTTGCGATGATCATCTCCGACACCTGCTCTTTGAGTTTAGCCACTGCCTGCTTGCCTGCCAACGAGATCTCAGTCATCGAGTTCTTGCGCAGATCCTCAGCCTTTGCCTCAGCAGCCTTAACGATTGCCTCAGCCTCGGCCTTTGCCTCAGCTACCAGACGTGCAGCCTCAGCCTTAGCATCGGCAACGAGCTTGTCGGCATCGGCACGACCCTTTTCCAGACCTTCGTCATAGAGTTTGCGGGTCAATTCTTGAAGTTTGTTTTCCATATTCGTAAATCGATTTAGATATTTATTTTTGAGTTATTTTCACTTAGCATCAAACAATCTGCAAATGTACAAAACTTATTGCGAATGAGCCAATTTTTCAGGCGCTTTTATTACGCTTTTGACCAATTTCGGAGTGAAAAAATTCATCTTCGATTTTTTCGACGCAGATTCTATCATTTTTCGAGCTCTTCGCTCCGCTCGTGCCTAAATTTTACCGACAAAAAAAGCCGCGCCCTTTCGGGCACGGCTTGATAGCAACGAATTTGTAATTCTTGAATCTTAACTCTGACTCTTGAATTTTGAATCTTGAATTTTGAATTTTGAATTATTGGTGCTCGGGGCGGAGCAGGTCATTCACAACCTTCACGGGCGAGAACGTTGCCAGAGGCACATCGACAAAGATGGTAGTCCAATCGGCCATTGCGCCATTCCACAAACCGGGAAGTTCCTGAGCTCGCAGCTCACGACCGTCCTTCGACTTGCTCGAAATGAAGCCCGTAGCGGGGTCGGTGTACTTCGTCAGGTCGAACTTCGTGCCGTCGTAACGTGCGGGAGCACAAACCAGATCAACGGGGTTGAAGTGGGTTGCACCGCTCATCATCGGAGCGTCCTCGGGCGAGATCTGGCTCGACTCGGCGATTTGCAGAGCGCACTCGCCTCGCTTGCCCTCAACCCAGAACGGGCCACCACCCGGCTCACCATCGTTGCGAACCATACCGCAGACGCGGATCGGGCGATCGAGCAACTCGATGAGCAGTTCGGGAGTCCATTCATCGGGCAACTTGGTGCAGAGCTCCTCCTCGATCATCTGTGCGATCTCAGCGGTACGCATTGCCGACGCGCCCTCGCGCAGCTCCTTCAAAGCGCCGAAAGCACGCTCCTGAATCTCCACGAGCAGACCCGCCAAAGCCTTCTTATAGAGCACCGTAGCCTCACGACGAGCGTCGGTGGTTACGTTGTCGATATTCTTGATAAAGATCACATCAGCAGCGATCTCGTCGAGGTTTGCGATCAGCGCACCGTGGCCCGCGGGACGGAACAACAGCGTACCGTCGTCGTTGCGGAACGGAGTGTTGTCGGGATTCACAGCAACGGTGTCGGTCGATGACTTCTGCACCGAGAACGAGATGTCGTACTTCACACCGAAACGCTCCTCGTACTTAGCCACAACGCCTTCGAGCAGCGAGCGGAAACCCTCGATATGCTCGGGAGAAACGGTGAAGTGAATGGCCACCTTACCATCGCAAGCGGCATACTGAGCGCCCTCAACAAGGTGCTCCTCGATAGCCGTGCGAGCCTCGTCGCCATAGCCGTGGAAGAGGATCAGACCCTTCGGTTTCGAGCCATAAGCCAGGCCCTCCTTGATGATAGCTGCAACGGTCTGCTCGTCGGTAGCGTCGGCGGGCAGCAGCTCGCGCAACTTCTTGCCGAATGCGAACTTATCGACATTCTCGATCAGCTTGTCGATGTCGGCACCGCGCTTGCCCTCGTTCACAAATTCGAACAGCGACTTGAACATACGTGTCGCAGCGCCCGATGCGGGAACAAACTTCACAACACGCTTCGAGCCACGCGCTGCATCGAACTTAGCGGCATACTCTGCCGCCTCGCTCTCGGTAAGTTTCTTCACACCGCCATTGTCGGGCGACGCAGCAGCCTTGACATTGAGGAAGGGGAATCCACGACGGAAGTTTTCGATCTGATGCTCAACAGTTTCGGGCGTCAGACCGTGTGCAGCGATCTGCTGCAAATCCTTTTCAGTAAACATTGGTCTAAATAGGTTTTTATTGTTAGTTGTTTTCGTTAGTTTGCACACTTTGGCATTGTAAATATAGGATTTATTTTCCAATCTCGCAACTTTCGATAGGAGATTTGTGCCTTTTTTCATACCTTTGTACTCTGATATGGTACGTATTTACGAAAATATTGAGCTGGCCGCACGCAATAGTTTCGGCGTTCCGGCCCGCGCCAAACGCCTTGTCGAGTTCGACGAGGCCGAGGATCTTATGCAGATTTTTGCCGACCCGACGATGACCGACGAGCAGTGGGTTGTGTTGGCCGGCGGTAACAATACACTCTTTACGCGCGACTTCGAGGGAACGCTCATCTGTCCCCAAAATCAGAGTATCGAGATCGTCGCAACCGAGGGTAACACGGTTCACGTGCGTATCGGAGCGGGTGTCGAGTGGGACGATGCCGTGGCTTGGAGCGTCGAGCAGGGGCTGTGGGGGATCGAAAATCTCTCGCTCATACCGGGCAAGGCGGGCGCTGCACCGGTGCAGAATATCGGCGCTTATGGCACTGAGGTGAAGGACGTTATCGAGCAGGTCGAGATGTTCTGTCCCGAAACGCGCAACACGCTGATTTTGGCGAACGAGTATTGTGAATTTGGCTACCGCGACAGCATTTTCAAACGTTCGTTGCGCGGTCGCGTCATCATCACCTCGATCGTCATTCGACTCAGTCGCACGCCCAATCCGCGACTGCGCTATGGCGACGTGCAGCAGCGTGTCGATGAGTTGGGTGGTCCGACTCTTGCGAATATCCGCGAGGCGATCGTTGCAATCCGCAGCCACAAGCTCCCCGACACGAAGGTAACGGGCAACGCGGGCAGCTTCTTCAAGAACCCCGTTGTCGAGCGCGAGCTGGCCGAAAAGTTGCTTGCCGAGTACCCCGATATACCGCTCTACCCCGCAGCCGAAGAGGGTAAAGCGAAGTTGGCGGCAGGCTGGTTGATCGACCGCGCAGGCTGGAAGGGCAAGAGCGACGGTCGTGTGGGCGTCCACGCTCGTCAGGCGTTGGTGCTCATCAACTTAGGCGGAGCAACAGGTGCCGAGGTGATGGCATTGGCTCACCGCATTGTGGGTGATGTCAAGGAGCGTTTTGGCGTTGAGTTGTCGCCCGAAGTGAATGTTTTATAACAACTTACTGAGAGTATGCCTCAAAAGAATCTACTTTTCGAGAATTTCAAACGATATATCGCCGCAAACGATATGCTCGAACCGAGCGACCGCATACTGTTGGCAGTCAGTGGCGGTGTCGATTCGATGGTGCTGATGTCGCTCTTCTATCAGAGCGGCTACCATATCGGTGTGGCACACTGCAACTTTGGTCTGCGTGGAGAGGAGAGCGACGAAGATGAGGAGCTGGTGGCACGTGTGGCCGCAAGCTACGGTGTGGAGATCTACAACAAACGATTCGATACGGTGGGCGAAATGGAGCGCACGGGCGAGTCGATGGAGATGGCGGCACGACGCCTGCGTTACGAGTGGTTTGAGGAGTTGTGCATCGAGCACGGTTACGATAAAATCGCCATCGCTCACCACGCCGACGACTCGACCGAAACCTTCTTTATCAATCTGCTGCGCGGCACAGGTCTGCGTGGTTTGACGGGTATCAGCAGCACCAACGGACGAGTGTTCCGCCCGCTGTTGTTCGCCTCACGACGCGAGATCTCGGAATATGCCATCGCAAACCGTATCCCCTTCCGCGAAGATTCGTCGAACCGTTCGACCAAATATCTCCGCAACAAAATCCGCCTCGGATTGATCCCCCGTATCCGCGAGATCAACAAGAAATTCACCGAGATAATGAACAGCAATATCCGCCGACTGACCGATACACAGCTGTTCATCAATCGCGCTATCGAGCTGATACGCAATGAGGTATGTACCGAGCAGGAGGGTATCCACACCATACATATCGACCGCATCGACCCACAGATGCCGCGCGGTTTTGTGATATACGAACTGCTCAACTCGACCTTCGATTTCAAGGGCGACGTTACCGACGCTCTGTGCCGCGCGTTGGAGAGCGACACGGCAACGGGCAAGCGTTTCTACTCGCGCGAGTGGGTGGCTACGATCGACCGTGGCAATGTGGTTGTGGCACGCATCACCTCGGACGATCCGTGCGAGGTTACGGTCGAGGAGGGCACACGCAAGAGCTTCTGCGGCAACTCACGACTGATGTTCGAACGCGAGGCGATCGACACCATCGAGAACTTCCGCACACCCGAGCACATCGCCCAGATCGACGTCGATAAGTTGCAGTTCCCCTTGAAGTTACGCCGCTGGCGCGAGGGCGACTGGTTTGTACCCTACGGTATGACGGGACGCAAGAAGATCAGCGACTATCTGACCGACCGCAAGGTGTCTGGACCCGAACGCGAACGCCAATTTGTACTGCTTTCGGGCGAAGATATTGTGTGGGTTGTCGGCCGACGCATTGACGATCGCTACCGCCTTACGAACGAAACTGAAACCGTACTGCGCATTACACGCGAAACGATCTAAATATCAACCAAATGGCTAAGAGCAGCAAACCCAAATTCCGCGATAGCGTGGCCGCCTATGAGCGACTGCGTAGCCAGATTGCGGCGCGTCGTTTCGCCCCGATTTACCTCTTGATGGGCGACGAAGGCTACTTTATTGACGCGCTGAGCGAGCAACTCGGCTCGACGATCCTCAACGAGGCGGAACGTGCCTTCGGACAGGTGGTTGTCTATGGCAAAGATAGCGAAGTGGGGGCGATTGTGAATCTCTGCCGCCAAATGCCGATGATGGGTCAGTATCAAGTGGTTATCGTGCGCGAGGCTCAGCAGTTGCGACAGATCGACCAGCTCTCGCTATACACCTCCGCACCCTCGCCGACGACCATTCTGATCATCTGCCATAAGGAGAAAACCATCGACAAACGTACCGCACTCTACAAACATTGCGCGGCTGTGGGCGAGGTTTTCGAGTCGGTGCGTCCGCGCGACTACGAAATTGGCAACTGGTTGAGCGAATTTGTGCGTTCGAAGAGCGGCTGCACGATCGAGCAGAAGGCTCTCTCGATGCTGACCGACCACCTCGGCACCGATATCTCGAAGATCTCGAACGAGCTGTCGAAATTGATGCTCTCGCTACCTGAGGGCACACGTGCCATTACCGCCACGCATATCGAACAAAATATCGGTATCAGCAAGGATTTCAACAACTTCGAGCTGATGAAGGCGATCACCTCGCGCAACCTTTCGCGTGCGTTGCTCATCGCCGATCACTTCGCCCGCAACCCCAAAGACAATCCGCTGGTGGTTACGCTGATGGCGATGTTCCGCGAGTTCCGACAACTCTTCACGATCAACTACCTCAATTGGCAACTGCGCACCAAGGGCGTCGCACTGCCATCGGATCAGGAGCTTTGCCGAATGTTGGGTGTGCCCGCGCCGTTCCTGCTGGCCGAGATCAAGCAGACCGCCACTCGCTGGCCTAACAATCGGGTTTTCAACGTGTTGGGCATTATCCGCGAATACGACGCCAAGTGCAAAGGTATCGGCACGGGCGGTCTGAATGATGGCGAGCTGCTGCGCGAAATGATCCTCAAAATCCTATTATGACCCCTGCGGACTACATATCTATAAATGGTGCGCTCAGCGTGCCCACGACCTCGATTGATACATTCGAACGGTTGCGTGCGGGCTATGTGCGCCAAGATATGCGTGTCCGCGACCGTCGCCCGCTGCACGTGGCTGCTCACCTTGCGTTGCTCGGCCGAGCATTCGAGCGCGTCTATGGTCGTTGTGTGGTCCTTTCGCCCGCAATGGTCGCGGCGTGGTGTGCCGATCTGCTCGCCCGAAATCGCTATCCCGCAAGCGGTTCGTGCCGAGTTTCGGCTCTGCTGATTCCCTCCGAACGTGGTGCAGATCTGGTGCTTGTCGGTGGCGAGATACTGCTCGACGAGGGCTACACAATTCGCCCCGTGCGACCGTCGGCTTCGGTCGATTGCTACAATGTCAGCTTCGGCAAATTGCCCACATCGGCAGCTTTCGAGGCAGCCGAGGCGGCTCTCCTGCGTGCCCGAAATCGCCTTAAAGTGCAAGGCTCACACGTGGTTTTACGCACTGACGATGAGGGAGTTATACTCTCGGCAGGCACCGCTCCGCTCTTTGCGGTTGTCGATCATACGATCTTCACTACCCCACTCGTCTATGGCGCTCCCGACACGGTCGAACGCCAACTCACCCTCGACGCCATCGTGCGCGAGGGAATCGACGTGCGCGAGGATATCGTTTCGGTCGGCGCACTCGATCGTTACGACGAACTATTCTACGCCGATTATCGAGGTTTGACCTCAATCGAGCAGATCGAATCGACCAACTATATGTCGCTTGCGGTCGATCGCATTGTGCGCTCAATGCGCTGATTCTCAACTTTCGAGAAACCGTTTGCTCGCCTTGTGGCATATCTTTGCAGTCAAACCAAACGACTGCAAACCTATGAAAAAAACTCTCTTGATCTATGCCCTTTTGACCACCGCCCTGCTCGCATTGGCGAGTGGCGAACGTCGCCGTCTGCGCACCGAAAATCAACGCCTCGGACAGAACATCTCGACTCTCACCTCGGACGTCGAACTCTACCGCACACGAAGCGGTGCAAGCGCCGCCGAAGTACGCTCTTTACGATTGAAACAGAGTGAATTAGAACAGCTCAACGACGACCTCCGCAACCAAATCCGCGAACTTAATATCCGCCTGCGGAGGGTCAATTCGATCGCCACGGCCGCCACACAGACCGAGCTGACGTTCGAGGCCCGTCTGCCCGACTCGTTGCGCCACCGCACAATCACCGACTCGATCCGCCTACCGCTCTACGCCGACACGTGGAGCACGCTCCAAGCCACGCTCGTCGGCGATCGTATCGAGGGGCGTTTCCTCTCGGTCGACACTCTGCACCAAGTCGTCTACCGCATTCCGCGCCGATTTCTGTTTATCCGCTACGGAACGAAGGAGCTGCGACAGGTGATCACCTCGTCAAATCCACATACACGTCTGGTCTATTCGTCGCACATTACGCTCGAACGAATGCGCGAATAGCACCAAATTTAGAGGATTTTGAGCACGAAAACGACAAAAAATCATCAAAAAGCGAAGATTTCGGCGCGAAATTTTGTGGAATTGGAAATTATGCCTATATTTGCACGCTCAATTAGGAGTACGCCCAGATGGCGGAATAGGTAGACGCGTTGGTCTCAAACACCAATGGAGAGATCCGTGCCGGTTCGATCCCGGCTCTGGGTACACGAAAACCCTTGTAGAACAACTTCTACGAGGGTTTTTCTATTTTACCACCCTAAAGTTGGTCACTTTTGGTCACCACTTTGAAAAATGGGGTCCAAAAAAACGGCAAAAAGGGGCTGAAAAAAATGTCGGAAATTTCGCTTTTTGAGGGGAAGCAACAAATAATAATTTTTATGATAAATCCGAATTCACAATTCTGATATACTTCAGATGTGGGTTGCCGTTTCTAAAGCAATATAAAGTTTGTTTAAACTATGGTTGGCATTGTTCAAGCCTTTGGCTTCATATCCATTTGTATCCAAAATGTCACCTGCTTCAAAAAAAGCATACAACTTCAAATTGTAGAAGTCGCACA
>JAFTOX010000025.1 GCA_017463585.1 Rikenellaceae bacterium
CTGGAATAGCTTAATCGGTGGCAAGTCCACTCCCGCACAGCCTGGACGCATCGAGAAAATGGTGCAGTGCGCTATTGATATAGCCAACAACAACACTCATGGATACTCCCAAGCCGACCGCTGGGACGTGGACTATGACTGTTCGAGCATGATGTATATATGCGCTAACTATGCAGGGTATCCGATAGGCGTGGGGCGCGATACAACCCGATACACGGGAACCATGCGGGCAGACTTCACGGCTGCTGGCTTTACCGCCATTCCGTTCTCGCAGGTAGGACTAGGTGGCTTGAGGCGCGGTGACATCCTGCTAAATGAAGTCCACCATACCGAGATGTGCATTGGTAGCGGGCAATTAGTCGGTGCACACTCGAATTGGGACGGAATACCAGGGGACAGCAGCGGGCGCGAGATAAGTGTAGGCGCTGCATATAACTACCCGTGGGACTACGTACTGCGCCCACCTGCCGACCCGACACCAAAGAAGGAAGTGAACGACTTGAAGCCAGTAGTAAACAGAGGCGGCAAAGTCTACCGTCTTTACAACAAGAAAACGGGCGCTCACATGCTCACGCTTGAAGCCAAGGAGCGCGACACGCTCAAGAAGAACGGCTGGGTAGATGAAGGCGTGGCGTTTACTGCGCCCAAGGGCGGGGTAGTACCTGTCTATCGCTTGGCTAAAGGCAACGACCACGTATTCACGACATCGTACACGGAAGCATGCACCATCCAGAACAAAGGCTGGACGTATGAGGGCGTACCGTTCTTCGGCAAGGAAAGCGGCAAGGCAGTCTATCGCCTGTTCAAGAAAACCCACCACTACACAGCCGACGCTAAAGAGAATGACGAGCTTGTTAAAAAGCACGGCTGGAAGTCCGAGGGAACAGGATGGTATGTCTAATGGAAGTGTTTCAATGGACGTGCGCTGTCTTTGTTGTCTTAATCGTGTTCTGGTTTCTGTTTATCGTGCCGCTCGATTTTAAGTAAGGGGGAAAGATGATTCGTGGAACAACACCTACGTTCTCGTTTGAGGTCGATATAGATCTCACCGACTGGGATACGTATGTAACTATCAAGCAACGCAAAGTGCTTATAACACACCGTGAGCCTGAAATCACGCCAACCGAGGATGGATGCATTGCGTCGATAACGCTTACGCAAGCAGAAACGCTACAGCTTTCACCTGGCAAGGCGCAAGCGCAGATACGCCTAGTTGATGCAAACGGCGTGGCTACGTCAACTGACATATTCGATTTCTCCGTGAGCGATATCTTGCTTGAGGGCGAGATTCCGCAGGAGGTGTAGCGATGGATTGCAAGTGTGTACATGCGAAGGTTTCTGTTTCGGGGGACATTAAGGCGCGGCTTAGCTGCAATTGCAGTGAACATGCCCGCGTGTCCATCGGTACGGTAACCATCAGGGATGGAACCAACGATTACGAGAAACTTGTCCACAAGCCTTCGATTGAAGGTGTGGAACTAGTAGGGGATAGAACGCTCGAAGAGTTCGGCGAGACGCCTATGAGCAACTTGGAAATCAAGAACATATTCGACCGAGTATTCAAGGAGGAATAACCATGCCTAACACATACAACCGACTGGACGAAAACGGTCTGCTCTACCTGCTTACGCTGCTTGAGCCTGTGATTACAGCAGCAGGCGAGGAGAACGTCATCGAGACCGTCCAAAGGAACGGTGTCGCCCTGACAGTAAACAACAAGACTGTGAACATCGAAGTGCCCACCGATGCCGATATTCAGAGCCTTATCACGGCTTATGGCTACCAGACTGCATCAGACGTGGACGATGCCATCACCGATGCACTTGCTGGCATTACGGGTATCGAGTTTGAAATCGTACAGGAACTTCCCGCTACAGGCGAGACGGGTACTATCTATCTGCTGTCCAACAGCGGTGCTTCCCCGAATGTTTACGACGAATACATCTATGTAAACGATGCATTCGAAAAGATTGGCACAACCGAGGTGGACTTGTCGGGTTACGTACAGGCAAGCGAGATGCATGCACTCACTAACGCAGAGATTGATACCGTGTTCAATCAGGTATTTGGAAGCTAATCATGGCTATTGAATACGAGACCTTCAAAGACGGTGGGCTGAAGTACGCCTTGTTGAAACTCAAAGCCGAGTTAACATCGCTGCTGGCAGGAAAGACCAACACTACTGACCAGGCCACGGACAGCACGCTAGGCTTGGTAAAGCTCAATCCCGCAGAATCCGTAGATACCAACGCCAACGGCCAACTCACCGTGGGCGGCAGGCTTGGGCAATTCCCAGGCGGCGGCTTGTATTATCCCCCAGCGGCTAGTCCTGAATACATGGGCGCTAACGACCTGCTCATCAGCGAAGCGACCGACCTTCGCGTGGAGAACGTTCGCGTGTTCGCCCTGTTTGGCGGCGTCGGCATCACGCTTAAAAAAAGCGCGGCAGCAGGCGCGACGACCTACGAAGTGAGCAACACCTTCGCGAACCGTTTCCTGGCGGCTTGTTGTCTGAACGGATACGCCACCCTGAACCAGCAGACGGCGGAGACCAACATCGTCAAGGTCACGTCCGTCAAGTTCGCCAACGGCAACGACATATCCGTCTACAGCGGAGCGACCGAGAGCAACAACAACATCATCATCACCACGGACGCAAGCGCCAACCCTGACGCAACAACTACATCCATTCGTGTGTACGGCTCCATGTCGTTCGACACCACCGCTCAGATAGGCCAAGGCGTTGGCACGGGCGGAGTCACGGGTCAGGGCAAGCTGTTAGCATTAGGCCAGGGCATATGCTCGTTGATGGGCAATTCGCTGCTCGTCGGTAACGGCATGTACAACACCCAGAACCGTGTCGGCATGATTGGCTTCCAGCACATCAACACCCAGCAGGGCGCGTTCCTGGCAGGTCAGGGACATGACACAACAAACGGCAAGATTTCTGTTGCAGCTTTGGGTCAATGGTCGGACATTGGAGCAAACACGGCATTCGCCGTTGGCAATGGCAAAACCAACACCAACCGCAGCAACATCTTCGAAGTCACGGACGATTCAGGGCAGACTGGACTTGTACTCAAAAGCCCCAACGGCACGCGCTGGAAGGTAGCCGTGGACGATTCGGGAAATCTTACGACAGCAGCACTTTAAGATGATTTATTTATTCTCAAATATGATAACGAGGTGTACATTCGGGTGTACATTGCATTTCAAATTGTATTTTGCCCAAACCCCTGAACTGGTAAAACCCCAGGTCAGAGGCTTGCGTGTGTAACAAAGTGTTTTTATGTATGCCGAATGATTGCGGTTCACACGGAAGAGGTCACTGGTTCAATCCCAGTAACGCCCACCACGTTTGCGCAGGTCAGAGCATGAATTTGTTCTGGCCTGTTTTTCTTCCAGGCAAAAAAGGTGTACATCAGGGTGTACATTTCCGCGCTTTTGCGAGTGCATCCACGGCTTCTTTAAGGTCGTCGTTTTGCACGTGAGTGTAGATTTTCATGGTTACATTGATAGAAGAATGCCCTGCAAGGCGCTGCATAACAGATGGGTGGACACCTGCCTGCGCGAGGTTGGTGAGGTATGTGTGGCGCAGTTCGTGAAGCGTCCAGCCTTCTAGTCCGTAATCGGCGCGATGGCGCTGCCACCACAGGCGCATTGTGTTGTAAGTGAGCGGTCTGCCATCAGAAGTTGCACACATTCTGGTAGTGGGCATAACATGCGCCCCGACGCTGGCAAGCGCATTTTCAACACATTTTTTTCGCGCCGACAAAAACTCATAGGTTTCTTCATCGAGTGGCACGACTCGCACGCCTGCTGCCGTCTTTGTCACCTCGCGACGGATGGATATGCCATCGTCCACATCTCTCCATTCAATCCCCAAAACCTCGACAGCACGCATTCCTGTGCGCAGCATCATCGAAGCGGTGAACTGGCGCGCATCGTCCACCTCTAGCGCATCGAGAAGTGTTTGCGCCTGCGAGGGGCTTAAAGCCTTTTTAGGACGCGTATCCCTTTGCGGTGGAGTAATCGCATCACATGGGTTAGATACCATCCGAGAATCGCTTACAGCAGCCTTAAACGTGCGATGAAGCGTGTTGTGATAGGTACGAAGCGTGGTGCCGCTGCATCCACGATCCTTTATCGTGCCGTATGCGTCCACGAGGTCTTGCGGCGTGATATCTGCGATGTTTTCGGGCAGAAGCGGTAGAACCGCATTGAATATCCAAAGGTATTTGTCGTGCGTGGTTTTGGTTATTGCACCAGAACGGTAGCGCCCATCGTTCCAGCGGCTAGCATAGCCGAAAAAGGTATCCTCGATAAGTTGTGGAGCGTTTGCAATTTCTGTTTCAAACTCGCGCAAAGCAGCGTTTGCTTCACGCTTGCCGCCATCGAAACGCTTAGAATAGTTGCGCCTGCTGCCCCTACTGCCAACCGACACGCGCAGCTTCCACTTGCTACAGCGCCCACCTTCGAGTGGTTCGAGCCATGCACTCATGCTATGCCCACAGCGTCCGTATGTCCACTGTTTAAGGCTTGGCCGCTGTTGCGGCCTACTCGTGCGGTGTGGAGGATGAGGTCTTTGCTGGCTTTCGGGGCTTCTCGGTAGCAGTTAACAAGTTCGGTTTCTTCGGCGGTGGCATTCTCGACCCATTCTCTTCCTGCGAGTTCGTCTAGTGTGCATTCGAGTACGTCTGCGATGGAGCAGGCATCTTCGAGCGGAAGGGAAGTTTCACCACGTTCCCAAGCACCTACAATTCTCGGAGTTGAGAAGATGGCATCTGCCAAATCTTCCTGGCGCATTCCTCTTGATTTACGTAGTTCTTTTAGCTTCAAATTCATAATTCGTACCCCCTTCATACGGAGTTTATAACCGAAAGGTCAGAAATTCTACGATTTTGGAATATATTACTTGACAATCTACCATAATGGAATATAGTAGGTTCTAATCTACGAGATTGGTAGATAAATTGGAAGGGAACCCTCCCAATTCTAGTGCAGGTCTTGACTAGCGCCAAGCCCTGCACAAGGGAGAGAAATGAACCTTGATAGCTGAATACCTGATCCTCAAAACGTTGGCCAATGGAATCAGTGCTCCTTTCGCCGCGGTTGACAAGGACAAATGGATTATAGGGCAAGGGGACAGCCCCGAGGGCAGGTATTCAGCAAGTACAAGCAACCGCAACAGCGGAAGCAGGAAGGAGGTGGACACATGGCATACGACCGCGAAGCAGTAGGACGAAGGCTTAAAAGCGGAATAATTGACAAAGGTTATTCGCTTGAAGAGTTCGCCGAGGCACTAGGAGTTTCCCGCCAAACGCTCTACGAGTGGTTCAACGGCAACACGGGCATGAGTTTTGAGTACGCAGTGAAGGCGTGCGACTTGCTCGACTGGCCAGTGGACAGGCTGGCAGTGCGTGAGACCGCGTGAGGCAACCCACTAACCACAAGGAAGAACGCGACTAACGCAGAAGAGAGACAACGAAGGAAGCGATGGAAAGCAACAAGGTAACAGACGATACGACCAAGTTTGTCCACCTAATCGTGGCGTGTTCGGTGCTGGCGATTGTATCACTTGTGAACATGCTGGCTCTAAGAAGCATGCTCGTTGCAGTACCTGTTTTCGCTTTGTCTTCACTTCTCTTCGCTGCAACCGTTCTTGTCGTTCGTAACTAATGAAAGGAGAATCATGTTATGCACTACACAAGAAGTAGCGGATGCCTTGCGGGTAACGCCTGCAACCATCTACCGCATGATGTCGGATGGGCGCATTCCACAAGACTACATCACAAAGATGGGCAAGGGTGGCAAGGAGTGGCGCTTCAATCTCGAAGGTATCGAGCGGCATCTTTTGGCGCAGTACGCAGATGTGCCACGCAACCCGTAAAAAAGACGCCCTGGCAAGAAGCCAAGGCGCACACAAGCAAAGCAATTGTAGCACTAAAGGGCACGCCGAGCGACAACGACTGGGCGATTGTGCTGGCGTTCGCGCCGCTTCCGCTAGTGCCACTAGTCGAATGGGCGGTGAGAGCATGGTTGTAAAAAGCGAGAGACTAAGCCTTACCAAGTATGAAGCGGAAAACCTGATACGCGAAGCGTGGACGGGTTCTATGTCGGTACCAGTAAGCGATCTAACGACCTTGCGCCTAATGGCTCGCGCACTAGGAGAGCGCACCTACAAAGAATGGTTTGCAGGAGTTGCCTGGTGGGCATTTGACTACGAAGGTGTCCACCTGTTCTGCCGCAGCGGGGAGGTGGCGTAAATGGGTGCTGTAGTACTAGTTCTAGGCGAAAGCGGCGCAGGTAAGTCCACGTCGTTGTGCAACTTTGACAAAGACGAGATGGAGCTGCTAAATGTGCTTGGCAAAAAGATGCCGTTTCGTAGCGAACTGCAATCTATCGACAACTGCCGCTACAACCAAATCTTGCAAGCGTTTCAAAGCAACAAGCGCCACTGCTACGTAGTGGACGATGCCAACTACTTAATGCAGCTAGAGAACTTCCGCAAAGCCGAGGAAAAAGGCTATGACAAGTTCACGCGCATGGCCGTCAACTTCGAGAAGATGTTAGAAGCGGCCATGGCAACCGATGACGAGACGATCGTCTACATCCTCATGCATCCGCAGCTTGACGATGCGGGCAACATGAAGCCTAAAACAATCGGAAAAATGCTAGATAACCAACTCACCATCGAAGGGCTGGTATCCATGACGCTCGTTGCCTTCGGTGACGAGCAGGGCTATCACTTCCGCACTAACGACCCGCTAGGCATTGCGAAATCGCCTATGGGTATGTTCGAGTCAGAAGTTATCGACAACGACCTCAAAGCAGTGGACACAACCGCACGCGAGTACTGGGGCATGAAGCCGCTAGGAGCCAAGTAATGCAGCGGTGGGAGCGTGAATACGACTGTGCGCTTGCAGCAGGGGATGTGGCACGTGAAGTCGAGGAAGCCCGACGCTGCCAGCGCCAGCGCCAAGGTGGTGCGCGTGAGTGCGTGTATGCCCACGTTTGGGAACACGACCCAGGATGCATCTTCTGCGAAGAGAACAACGACTATGAAGACGAAGACTTTTGCCGCTACGAGTGCGACCTATGGAGTGACATTTTATGAGCAGAGTAGGGCGCATCAACGTGTCCCTTTACTGGGACGAACTAGAACGTATCAAGGGGGGCGTAGAGATATACGCCAAGCAGCATGCGGACGAACTGACGGATGCCGAGCAAGCCTATTGGCTAGGCGTTTCGTCCACTGTTGCCGTTTTGCAAAGTGAAAGCGTCAACGGGGACTGGCAGCAGTTCATAACGGCGCTGCAACTACATTTCAAAGGCAATGAAAAGGAGTAAAGAAATGCCAAAGATTATCGACAATCCAGAGTACCAAAACGCCGAGGAAGCAAGCGGCGGTGGCAACTTCTCGCAGATGCTTCCAGGCTTATACAAGCTGCGCATCATGGCTATCCGCACCGAAGGGACGGACTTCAACGGCAAGAAGGTGGACTACGTTGCCGACAAGCAATACGTGAAGCTGGTCTACGACGTAGCCGAGGGCGAATTCGCAGGTAAGTACTCCGATGAATACTGGGCAGGCGAAGATAAGGACTACGGACACTGTGACTATTTGAGCCTGAAAAACTTCGGTTTCTTGAAGCACAAGCTATCTGTTATTTCCGCCTGCAATCCTGGCTTTGATGCCGAGGTGGTATTCGATGCCGACAACTGGGCGCAGTTCATCGGGCGCGAGTTCTGGGCTGTGCTAGACGGCGAGGTGGACACTAACGACAAGGGATACGATCGTTGGAAGCTATCAGTCGGCGACTACGTAAAGCCCGAAGATGCCGAAGCAGGTAAGCACCGTGAGCCGAAAATCACGGACAACCGCACAGCTGCGCCTGAAACGTCCACAAATGAAGTCTACGATGACATTCCCTTCATGTAATCCGATGCCGCTATGCCTAACGTAGTTCAAATAGACACACGGCAACAAGAAGGTAAGCACGTCCACAAGGATAGGTGGTTTGCGGCGCATGGCGTTGAAACTGTGCGCTGCAAGCTAAACTTCGGCGACTATGCCACCGATGGGAGCAACGTATCGGTGGACACTAAGAAAGACGTAGCCGAGATAGCATCTAATATCAGCCGCGACCATGGGCGCTTCAAGCGCGAGTGCTTACGTGCAAGGGATGCAGGCTATAGGCTCGTTATTCTTGTCGAGAACTTGAACGGATACACATGCATTGCCCACGTTGGCGCGTGGACTAACGACCACTGCCGTCATTGCAAACTTTTCCGCCAGCGCACGTGCAACCCGCGCGATGCAAAGGGTAAGTGTCTGCGCCACAACAAGCGCAAGCCCATCCAGGGCGATAGGTTGGCACTTGCCATGAAGACGATGGAGAGCCGTTACGGCGTGCGCTTCGAGTTCTGCCGACCCGCCGACGCAGCACAGCGGATATGCGAGCTGCTGGGGGTGGACTATGACTAGCGTAAAACTTGCAGCCCACACCTTGCATGATTGCGGTTTTGCGACATTGCCCATCAAGGCAGGGAGCAAAGAACCCGCCACGGCGCATGGTGTCCACGATGCCAGTTGCAGTAACCAGGAGTCGGATGCGTTCTACGACGCTAACCCCGATTGCGGTATCGGCATTAGCGGCGAGGGTTTCGTTATATTCGACTTCGACTGCCACGGCGAGACGGACGGGCGCGAAACGCTGCTCGACTGGGAGCGCGACAACGGGCAGCTTCCTGAAACCTTGGCGCAGACCACGCCGAGCGGCGGGTATCATCTGATATACCGCGCAACCAAAGAGATACGTCCATCGGTTAATACTGACTTAGCCGTGGACGTTCGCGGGTGGGGCAGCTACGTCGTATGCGACCCGACACCAGGCTACACATGGGAAATTGAGCCGTCCACTACTGCAATTGCCGATGCCGACGCACAGGTAATGGCATTCCTCGAATACGTCCAGCCGAAGAAGAAACCAGGCCGCCCAAGCGAGACAGGCGGTAAAGAGATACCCGAAGGTGGACGTAATGCGGCACTGTTTAGCATCGGGCGCTCTATGTGGGGCAAGCCTGATGCCGATGCCGAGGTAATCCGCGCTTATTTGCATGCGCTTAACACAACCAAGTGCAAGCCACCACTAAGCGAATACGAAGTGGACAAGATTGCAAATTCGGTATTCAGCGTATCGCCCGGCATGAGTGACGAAGCTAAGGAGCAGCAAGCACAGTCGCGTTCATTGTTCACACGCAACGGCAAGCCAAAGCCCAACATGTTCGCGCGTGCGCTAATCGACAACCAGTATGCATGTACCATCGACGGCGCACCTGCCATCTGGACAGGTGAGTGCTACGCGCTTGGCTGGAAGGCTATAGACCGCGCAGCTATTAGCCTGTGCGACAACATCAACAAACAATCGCAAATGGAGATACGCCATTACATCGACCGTATGGCACCTGCGAAGAATGCCGCCGAGCCACACTACATCGCATTCAAAAACGGTGTGTACGACATGAAAAACGCCAAGCTGCTTGAGTCCACGCCAGAGTTGCCCATCACAAACGTGATACCTCATAACTACAACCCCGATGCGAAGTGCAAAGCCGTGGACGAAGTAATCGCAAAAATGGCGTGCGGCGATGACGAGACACAGATAAACCTGCTTGAAGTCATGGGCGTATGTATGTACCGCAGCGCCGAGTTTGCTCAAAGCGTAATACTTCTAGGCAGCGGCAGCAATGGCAAGTCCACGTATATCAAGATGCTTAGAGCGCTTCTAGGCGCTTCTAACGTGGCTAGCCTAGATATGGCGCAGTTAGGCCGTCAGTTCGCCACACAGCGGCTCTTAGGCAAGCTAGCGAACCTTGGAGACGATATTAGCAACGAGTTCCAGCACGGAGACTTGCTATCCATCTTCAAGAAGATCGTGACGGGTGAAGTTCTCTACGCCGACGTGAAGGGCATGGACGGCTTCGAGTTCGCGCCGTTCTGTACGCTCGTCTTGTCAGCAAACGAGTTCCCGCGCCTAGCCGACTATTCAGACGGCATGATGCGCAGGATATTCCCGATAGAGTTCAATGCGTATTTCGACCGCAATAGTGCCGACTACAACCCGCGCATAACGCAGGACGTTACCACCGAGGAAGCATGCGAATACATGTGCCAGCTAGGGCTAATCGGCCTATCGTCGGTGATGACACAAAACGGCTTTACACCCAATGAAGCTAGCCGCCGCAGGGTGGATGAAATCAGGCGCGACAACGACACCGTACTAGGGTGGACAATCGACGCTTTTGAGACCGCTGATACGCTTGATGGTAAGGCTATTTCGCTTGCCTATGAAGAGTACTCGTTATGGTGCAAATCCAACGGTTTTAAGGCCGTTTCGAGGACGAAATTTACCCGTCAAATCGGGACACACTTAGGGCTAAAAACTGTAGCAACAAAGCGTAGCAACGTGTCAATGCGAGTTTTTGGAAAAAAGGAGCAGTAATGAATAGTCTACATAGCCACACTTCAAAGTGTGGCTTGAAACACCAAAGTGTAACCTATAAAACACCAGGTCAGAAGTGGTATAGCCACAGGTTACACTTTGCTCGCTATATTCTTATTAGCATTAAAACTAATAGGTATATATATAGAAAAAAAGAAAACAAAGTGTGGACGTGTGGCTGGGCGGTGATCTAAATGCACTTGCCAGAAATCGAAGGCCGCAGCGTCTATATCAGCGGCAAGATAACCAACAACGAGCAAGCAGCCTTGCAGTTCGCCAAGGCGCACAAGGACTGCATCGAGTCGGGCGCAGCCTACGTGTTCAATCCGATGGCAGCAGCAGTGCAAGTGAAGCGTCCTGGCTGGATGCATGACGACCACATGCGAGCTGATATCCACGAACTAACGAGTGGGCGCATCGACGTAATCCTACAGATTGACGGATGGCGCGAGTCGGGCGGAGCCCTGCTTGAAAGCGCCATAGCCGACATGTGCGGCATCGAGCGCATCGATTGGAGCGAGTCGGAGTGAAGTGCTACGGACAAGCCAAAGGCAGAAGGTGGACGGACGCGCAGCCCGAACCGACGCTAGAGCAGCTGGACTTGAAGCGCTGCAACAAGTGCGGCCTTGTAAAGCCTAAGAGCGAATTCTACATGCGAACAGACAAGCGCGGTTTCAAGCATCCGCGAAGCATCTGCAAAGCATGTGATAACGAAAGGAGCCGTGAATGCTCGAAACAATCCTAACCACTAACGAAGCCCTACGCCTTGCCCTCGCAATGAGTGGGCTGGCTGCAATCCTGGCTCTAGGGATGCTGGCAGTCGTGGTCTACCTCATGAACGAATGGCGCAAAGACCTCGACGGGCTGAAAGCCTACCTAGAGCAGACGGGCGTAACCAAGAGCGAGGAATACGGTACCTGGCGCGTTGAGTATGAGTACGCGCAACCAACCAAGACCGACCTAAAGGAGGCTATGAGCCGATGACGATGTACTTGTATAACGACCACTTCCAGAATTACAAGCGGTACAACATCCCAAAGGCACAGCTGCTTATCGCCGACATTCCGTACAACATCGGGGAGAACGCCTACGGTAGCAGCCCTCAATGGTACGTGAACGGTGATAACGCCAACGGTGAGAGTGAACTAGCGCATAGTGCGTTTTTTGATACCGATAAGGACTTCCGCATCATGGAGTTCTTTCACTTCTGCAATCGGCTGGTTAAGCCTGAGCCGAAAAGTACAGTCGCGAACATAAAGGAGCGCAAAAACGAGCCTGGATGCATGATTGTTTTTTGCGCATGGGAGCAGCAGCAATACCTAGTGGACAAAGCACGTGAGTACGGATTCCCGAATTACATCCCGTTAGTGTTTCGTAAGAACTATTCGGCGCAAGTGCTCAAAGCGAATATGCGCGTTGTGGGCAATTCCGAATACGCCGTGCTGTTCTACCGTGACAAGTTGCCGAAGTTTCGCAACAACGGGCGGATGGTCTTTAATTGCATGGACTATCCACGGGATAACAAAACTCCAAAGGTTCACCCGACACAGAAGAGCCGACAACTTCTAGAAAACCTAATCGAGATATTTACCGACCCAGGGGATGTAGTAATCGATCCTGTGGCGGGTAGCGGCGTGACATTACTTGCCGCTGAAAGCCTGGGACGTAAAGCCTACGGCTTTGAAATCAAGAAGGAATTTTGCAAGGCGTTTCACGAGCAGATAGAGCCTTGTGCCAACCAAATGAGGATGGTGATTTAGATGGATAACTATGCATTAGTGGATGAAGCAATCATCCTCTTGTTGCAAGACCTACGTATGCGCAAGAGCAAGAGCAGCACCGAGCGCGGCGAGAAGATGAAGCGCCACGCAGACAGCCTTCTCGACCGCTTAGGCGCTCCGTATCGTCCGAGTTTAGCCGAAGCCGAGGAAATACCCACCGAGGATGAAACCACGTCTGAAATCGGCTCTAATTGGTTCACCGAATGGGTGGACGAAATGGAAGAAGCAGCAGCCGACCTGATACCAGAGCGCCAAGGACGGGACGGACTGAGCGCGAACGTCGAACGCCACCCACTAGACCGACTAATCAGTTGCCTAGAGAACGACTACGGCCTGATAGCATCATGGGACGGCTTACGTAAGTTCTGGAATATCGAAACCACGGACGAATACGGAGACGAGCGTGTTCGGTTAGCCGACCAGCTAGCCGATGCTGGCAACACGATACTCGACTTGCGGCAACAGGTGGACGTGCTGACTGAGCAGCGCGACAAGTATCATGCAGGTTGGCAGGACGCTACCAAAGGCTGGACACGCGCTAACAAAGAGCGCGAAGAATTAGAAGCCGACCTCGCGGATGCCCGCGCCCGTGTGGCATTCCTCGAAGGTGCCACCGACCGCCTTAGCGACCAATGCCGCGACTTGATGGCAGTCAACATCCGACTGCGAAAAGAGAAGAACAAGGAAGCCGTAGAGCGCATTGAGGGGGTGGCATGATGGCATACCACAGGGACAAGGAAATCGCCTACTGCCCCTTTTGCGGCACCGGCAACGTGGGCGTGGTCGTGGACATCGCAGAGTGCAAGAATGACATAGAGAATTATTACATGCGCCTGCCCCTTGATGCAGACGGGGTGCCGATAAGGCCAGGGGACAGGCTCGAAACCACAGATGGCATGTCTACGACATTCGATTGCAAAAGTCTCTATCTATGCAGAGACGGATGGGCAGTACATGGGGCAGTACATGGGCACAGACCAGACGAGGTACGCCACGTCAAGCCCGACACTGTGGAGAGTATTTTAGAGGAGGCGTTGGACAAAGCTGCGATGCTAGACAGAGGTGCCAACACGGGCTACTGGCCTAGCGCAGCGGACATAACAGTCCTAGCAAAAGACTACGCCGAACGCATCAGGAGGTGTATGGAATGACCCGCATCATAGACCTGATGCACTACAATAAGAAAAGCGCCCCCATCTTTGAGGGCGCTGCGGTGCTAGATACGCACCGTCTTGGTTCGTGTGCGGGACTTGTTGCCGACCTTCACGGTCTGCTTTATGCGGATAGTCCCGCGCACTTTTGGCGGATTTTTCGCCATGGTATTCACCTCCTTTCCAAAACCAGAAGTGAACACGCAAACAGGCGTACGCCTGCCTCGGGGCACTATAACACTTTTCCACCGCCATTGTGGAAAACTTAACACTATACATAGTGCCATCATTTTATAAACGTACTAGATATGGAGGAAGCATGAAGGAAGGATTAAAAGCAATAAGAAAGTTGCGCGGGTGGTCGGTGCGCGAGCTGGCAGAGTATAGCGGAGTACCTAAAACCACTATTGAAGGTTGGGAAAATCGTGGAACTGACAAGGCTATAGCGGGGAAGTTAAAACGTGTTGCCGATGCACTGGGCGTAAAAATGGAGGACTTGTTATGACACGCATCATCGACCTACCCGAAATCGGTGAGCAGGAACCACCGACACAGCGCGAGTTTGACATCCCGAAGAAGCGTTCACGTGGCGCTACTGGATGCGCTGTGGTGATTGTCGCATGGCTGGTATGTATGGTCGTCCTAGCTGCTGTTGCGCTGACTGGTGGACTAGCACGGCTGGCATTCTGGGCGGTGGGAGTATAGAAAAAGCGCCCCTGTATCAGAAGCGCCGATGCCATGCGCAATAGTACCACAGATGAGACAGGGGCATTATGGACGAATGGGAACAGTATCGCTATAACCAGGCACGTGCTTGGCTTGAGCATGTTCGCGGCCTGGCTGATGCAGTGGACTCAGCAGAGCGCGCCGTCGAGTATGAACGGGCGCAAATGGAGCAGCTAAGCAGCATTGACTATGCGCGTGTTCGCGTCAGCGGTACACCAACCTCACCAGACATAGCCGATATCCTCGACAGGCTAAACGATAACATCAGGCAGTATTGCGCCAACGCCAGTGCATATACGGACGAGCGGCGCGACTGCTACGATCGTCTTTCTCGTCTTGAGAGCAAGACAGAAGCTAAGGCGCTGCAGCTTCGCTACTGTATGAACCATAGTTGGGAATATATCGAAGGAGCAATGGGCTACACTGAAGGCGGCATCATGAAACTTCGGCGCACTGCTATCATTCATGCATACGATGTTATGCCAATAGAACAGCGCGACCCGATGCACCAGGCGTTATAGTCCTTTTCGCTTCATGTCCTCGCGGATTAGGTCCTTGATATACTTGGTCTTGTTCGGTATGGTTTCGATATAGGCAAGAAGGTCGGGCTCCGTATTGCGGTTGAATGGAAGATTGATTCTGCGGATTGTCTTCTTCTCGTATCTGCTTTGAGCGTTGTCTGCCATCTTGAAACCTCCAGGTATATATGCTACTATAGCGGAGCAGGGCGACCCGTCTTGCAATATTTGGTATCAGATAACCGCCTATCGCTCAGGCGGTTATCGGCTTATTAGGACGAGTATTACGGTCATTGCAATCACGATGAATGCTAGGTCGTATCTTGTCATAAGCCTCACCCCCTTTCGTTCAGGGGGTACCGCCCTGCTCACAGTTATATAGTAGCACATATATGTACATATTCAATAGTATATATGTACATACATATTTTATACACAATCGGGCAGTAAATGGCAGTTGATAATCGCGTATAGTGTATACAGGCCGTTTCCGCACAGGGGCGGCTTTCTCTGTGCCCTGGTGCTTACGGTGTGGTCATCTATCCTCCTGTGACCCCATGGGTCTAAACGTGCATCACGGCGCACCGCACCAGGGGGCTTGCGAAAGATACCCCGGGGGGTCTAATACCTGGGAGGGATATGAGTACCAACCGATACGCTAACGGAAACGCAAGGCGCAAGCTACGTGCCAGGCTTAAGGCAGAAGGTAGACCCTGCTGGATATGTAGGGCGTTCGGTCGGCCAGCTGCAATTGACTACAGCTTGCCACACAATCATCCGCTTGCATTTGAGGTGGACGAGCTCGTGCCTGTAAGCAAAGGCGGTAGCGAGCTGGACTACAACAATGTGGACGCAGCACACAGAAGATGCAATCAATGGCGCAGTAATCGCAGCGTGGGGCAGGTGCTAGCTATCGCATCAAAGGCGCGTGAAGCACGCAATTCTTTGCCACAGCCATTCAGTGACTGGTAGAGGGGTGGGGGATGCTCCTCCCGTGTTTGCCGAGGCGTGCCTCCTGGCATAGCGCCAATTTACACACAAGGAGTTTCATTTTGGAGCAAAGAGAGCCCTCTGAGAGGTATTCAGCCCTTGCTACGCAGATAATAGACGACCCGTTGCTAGACGCTGTTAAGAACAGCCAAGTAAGGATTGCATACCTTGAAAGCGACTGGGAGAAGAAGTCACAAGGGCGACCTGTGCTAGGACAGTGCGAAAAAGTCCCCGACCGTTTTCGATGGTCTGTGCCCTATGACTTCACAATTACGATCTTCCAGCCGAACGTGGAGCACCTAAACGACAAGCAGCTGAAAATACTGCTGCTGCATGAACTGATGCATGTAGGTATAGAGGTGGACGGCAACGAGGAGAAGTACCACGTTGTGCCGCATGATGTAGAGGATTTTTACACCATCCTCGACCGCTACGGGATGAGGTGGGCAGATGAATAGGCTTGAAAAGCTGAAAGAGCTCGAGCAATCGCTCTACGAGACGATGCAAAAAGCCAATAGTCGCTCAATGGCGGCACTTGCACGCCAATACCGCGAGACAATCCGCGAAATCGAAGAACTGGAGGGCGAAGATGCCGATGGTGACGAAATCGCGCAGCTTATCGCCAAGCGAGCTGAAGGGTAGCCAAGAGCCTACGCATCTGATTGTGCCTGAATATATCACCAGCGAATGGGAAGATTGCCATGCGGTTGCCAAGGCTGGTGGCATGGAGCTGATGGAATGGCAGGGCTTAATTCTGCAAGGCTGGCTAGGGCGCAACAGTCTAAAGAGGTGGACAGCTACCACGTGCGGAGGTTCGATACCGCGCCAGAATGGGAAGACGATTGGTTTAGTGGTGCCCAGGATTGGCTATGGCATGGTTATGCTGGGTGAAGAAGTTATCTACACGTCGCATCTGCAAAAGACGTCCACCGAGACGTTCGAGGCTATCGCGGCGTTCTTCGACACCAGGGCGCTGCGCAAGTATGTAAAGGACGTCAAGACTGCGCTAGGGCGCGAACAGGTCATATTGAAAAATGGTGCACGTGTCAAATTCCTGGCACGTACTCGCAACGGCGGACGTGGGCAACATGGCGACTTGCTGGTATTTGATGAAGCGTTAGAGCTCGATGCCGACAGCCAGGCTTCATTCTTGCCGGCAATATCGGCAAGTAAAAACCCGCAGGCGATATACATTTCAACGCCACCGACGAGCAGAAGCGACGGTGCGCCGTTTCGCGGTATTCGCGAGCATTGTCTGGGCGGCGAATCCGAACGCTCTGCCTGGTTTGAGTGGAGTGTGGACGAAATAGGCGATGTGCGCGACAAAAAACGCTGGTATGAAGCCAACCCGTCGTTAGGTCATTTAATTCAAGAGTCCACCGTCGAGGCCGAATGCGAGCAGATGGACGCCGACACGTTCGCGCGCGAGCGGCTTGGTTGGTGGTCGCCTGTTCGAAGCGCCCAATATTGCATTGATGCCGAAGAGTGGGGGGAGTGCAAGGTGGACAAGCCAAGTAAGGACGGCATTGTCTGCTACGCGGTGAAATTCTCGCCCGATGGCGCTACAGGTGTTATTGCTGCGTGCCATAAAGGCGAAGTGCCTTTTGTCTATGTGGTTGATGCCCAGTCCACTGCACATGGCATCAGCTGGTTTGCCGAAGAGTTGGCCGAGCACGCTGACAAAGCGGCGCAGATCGTAATCGATGGGCAAGCTAACGCTCAAGCACTAACCGACCGCCTCCTGGATGCTGGCGTGTCGCGCAAAACAATTATTCGTCCGAAGACTGGAGATGCCATTGCGGCGTATTCCACGTTTGCAAACGCAGTTCGCGAAAAGTCGCTATGCCACTTTGGGCAACCTGCTCTAGATGCATCTGTTACAGGAAGCGAGCGGCGCGCAATCGGACATTACGGCGGCTGGGGATTCCAGTCCACTGAAACTGCCGACGCCACATTAGTTGAAGCTGCTGCCCTGGCTTACTGGGCGGCAATGACTACGAAGAGAAACCCTGAGAGAAAAGGACGCGCTGGATGTTAATTACTGATGGTCCATGGGAGATGACAGATGCTCTTGTGAGTTTTAAGGGCATTGAGGATGCAGATGGCATTACCGAGAATGCTCGAGCATGGGTGGAACAGCTTTCAGACGAATACTTCAAGCATTCGGGGCACAACAGCATGCTCAAACGCTACTACGACGGCAAGGTGTCTGTATCGGACTATGGCGTTACAGCTGATATTCCGAACGACCAGACGTGCCACTGGCCACAGAAGGCAGTAGACGCACTGGCAGATCGTATCCGTCTGGAATCTCTTACAGTGCCAGAGGGCGACCAGGAAACGCTGGATGCAATTGTTCTCAGGAATGACTTAGTAAGCAATTTTAATCGTCACATTGCTTGCAAGCTACTCTATGGCTGCATGGCGGCGACGGTTACACGCGATACAAGTGGACATGCGTGTGTACGCTTTCATTCAGCCGAAACGTTCACTGCGCTGCCGTCGCCAGACTACACGGACGGCGTGGTAGCAGGTGGGCTTGCCATTGCGCGAAGGGAGAAGACCAGCTGGAGCGATGGCCAGGTTGTGCCGACGGTGGTAAACCTCCACACGCCGTTTAACGTTGGCGAGTTCCGCCAGGTGAGCGAGGGGGAGTGGACATACGAGCCCGGACAAGTCCGTGAGGCTTTACCCACGTTGTACGTGTTCGCCCACAACGGCACCGGCACGCTTGCCCCATTCGGGCAGACGCGCATTACCAAGTTCGTGCGCACGCTAGCAAACGACGCCATCCGCTGCATGTGGCACATGCAGGTGTCCGGCGCGTTCTACTCCATGGCGAAGCTCTACATGACTGGACTCACCGACGAGCAGTTCGACGCCGTCATGGAGAACAAGTCTAAGTACCAACTGTCCAGGCTGCTTGCGCTTACCACGGGCGCAGATGGGGAAAACCCGAACGTCGGACAATTATCTGGCAACAGTCCGCAGCCGTTCATCGACGAGTTGCGCGCGCTGGCATGCCAGTTCAGCGGTGCCACGGGAGTGCCGCTGAACAGCTTGGGCATCGTGCAGGACAACCCGAGCAGCGCAGAGGCCATCCAGGCTGCGCGCGAGGACATCTGCCTTATCGCTGAACGGGATATCGAAGCGGACAAGTCCACCTTGCGGCGCGTGTGCCAGGCTGCCATGGCAATCGAGAAGAACACGACAGTGGACGCGCTTGACCCCGCCGATGCCGACATCATGGCGTCGTTTGCATCACCCATGCTCAACTCATTAGCAGCACGTACTGATTCTGCACTCAAGATTGCAAGTGTTGACCAAGGCTTTGCAGGGTCGGATGAATTCCACAAGATGGTGGGCATGGACGAGGCAACAAGGGCAGCCATTAAATCGGAGCAGCGCAGGGCAGAAGCACTAGATGCTATTGCAGCACTCAATGCAGCGCCAGTAGAGGTTGAGCAAGATGCCAGCTAGCGATTTTCGCGACTACTCCAATGCGTTAAATCAAGCATCGCTACTTGCACAACGCGATCTATCAGAAGCCTGGGAGCATCTTGCGGATAAACCTCCAGCAGTTATCAGAAACGCTCTTATCGAGATTATGTACGGGCTTGTCGTCAAGTACGGGCAGATGGCATCTGTAGCTGCTGCAGAGTACTACGAAACCGAACGCACAGCTGCAAGAAGCGATGACTTCAACGTGGAATTGGCAGACAGCGTTCCATTCGAGCAAGTGGAAGCATCAGTTCGCTACGCATGCGGACATCTAGACTGGGAGGATACAGGTGGAGATAAACCCAAGCCTGACACCGACCTATTTGGCAGGGAAATTAGATGAGTATGTCAAACAGGCGGGACGCGACACAATCATGAACAATGTCGCACGTGACCGCCATGCTCGATATGCTCGCATACCTGATGGAAGGGCGTGTGATTTTTGCAAGATGTTAGGGTCCAGGGGTTTTGTCTACCACAGCGAATATAAAGCTGGTGGTGGAGGTAATAACTACCATCCGCACTGTAATTGCCAGATTGCTCTTAGCTTCGAGCCTGAAATGCAGTATTACTGGAAAAACGGCGTGCAGGTGTCGCGCGGCTTTGACGATGATGCGGTTCTTGTCAAGCCTGGGCGAGATGGCTCGTACGAAAAGCGTGCATATGACCCCGACGAACTGTTCGCCGAGTACCAAGCAATGGGCAGGCGATTCAAGGCAGGTTCTAAGCACAAGGTGTATACACGTGGCGCAAAACTGACCGATGAGCAATTCAACGCATTCATGCAGCGACTATCTGATGCAAAAACACTTGACGAGCTCCATGCGGTAGGCGATGACATTCTAAAGGAGTGGACTCCCAACGAGAATGGCCGCTACAGCGCCCAATGGGATGAAATGAGCAGGCATGCGCAGGCGCTGGAGAAGGAGATGCAATCAAAACATGATTCTGTTTCAGGCGTATCGGCAGCAATTGACCCTGAAGTAAAAGCGTGGGCGAGGCAGTTTCCCAACGAAAAGCTTTGGGTGTACCGTGAAGACGGCGAACTGTTCTTCAGGGAAGGCTCACCGACAGGAGTCAAAACAACCGATGCAGAAGACGCATCTTTCAGGAACGGCAAGGCGAAACACACGCACACCACGTCGATTGGTGGAACTTTTGGAGAGGACGACATCTGGTTTACGACTGAAAACTGGCTTTCTGAACATGAGGTTGAAGACACGTACCACGGAATTACCTATAGGCTTGTTCGTAATGCCGACGCATCAGAGGAGAGTGTTGAGAAATTTGCAAGAGCATACGAAGAAGAGTCATTCCGCAATTACGACCGTATACTTGGAGAGATATACGATGCAAATGGTGGCGAAGAAGCGCACCTCCATGGGGCGACATTGGAGGAAAAACTGGAGGCTGAGATGCGTTTGAAACCGATTCAGCACGAGTGGCTGACCAATAACGCTGGGAGCTGGGGATATGACTACTATCAAGCAACATAACAACACGCTTCTATGGTAAAATGACAACATGAACGTATTTGAAAAATATTCAAACGGACCTGGCAATGATTTAACTCGAATGTGGGCTTTGAGAGCTTTTTCTGCAGTTGTAAATAATCGAGAGGGCCGCATGACGTTTAAGATGGTTACCGATGATCAAATGCGCAGGATCCTGGATGACGATGATTATGCGATTTGGATTGCCAAGAAGAGAGAGCATGCGGCAGCTACCATGTAGTGTTTTTACATGCGAGCCGCAGCCAGCCGCCCTCCGAGGCGGCTTATTTGTTAGGAGGCGAACATGGACATTACCATGACCCAAGACGTTCGTGAAAAAGTGATTAATAGCATCAAAACCGAACTGCAATCCGTGATTGATAACATGGACTCGTACATACCAAACGCAATCATCCTCGAGGGCGCATCCTTTTTCGTTCAAATCGACCCATTGAACTTTACGACAGTCAAAACGAGTTTTGAGCACTTAGGGAAGTAGTCGAAAGGAAACAGATGCGCGATTATGTTTTGATGCCGTGACAAGCTTCATACCTGACATACCTAGTAAATAAAACGTTTTACTTACCAAATTGGAATCAAGCGACTGCGGGCGCTTTTTTCATACCGTCCACTGCGCAGGTGGACACAAGACACGGACGCTGCAACAGCGTCCTTTTTTATGCCCGGAAAGGGCAGGAAGGAGCCAGCTATGGCAGAGGAAATGCAGGATACAGAACAGCAGGGGCAGGTGGACAACGAAGCTGCTAAGTCCGAAACGGATTGGCATGCCAAGTACGAAGCTATGCGCGAAGAGATGCGCAAGCAGGAAAAGCGCGCTAAGGAAAACGCTGCTGCTGCCAGCGAGCTGGAACAGCTCAAGGAATCTCAAGCAACCGAACAGGAAAAAGCGGTCAAACGCGCCGAGAAAGCCGAGGCGGAGCTAAACGAGCTCAAAGCCAAGGCAGAGCGCGCAGAGGTCGTTGCTAGGGTAGCCGATAAGCAGGGCATACCTGCGGAGGCAGTGGCTATGCTCAACGGTGCTGACGCCGACGAGCTAGCAGAGCAAGTAGAGCGGTTGTTAAAACTCCTACCCGCATATCCAACAAGGACAGACGATGGCGGCGGCAAAGCCGAAGCCAAAAAGAGCGCGGCACAGCTGTTTGCCGATGCCGTGTCAAAACAACGATAAGGAGAGATTATGTCTGGAATCGACATCAATCGCGGCACTACCAACGTAGTGCTTCCGCAGGAAGTATCTAGTGAAATTTGGGCAGCTACGCTCGATGAAAGCGCAATCATGCAGCTTGCCCGTAAGATTGAGCTGCCCGGCTCTGGCGTAAGCGTTCAGACCATTACGGGCGAGCCTGTAGCCAACTGGGTAGCTGAAACAGGCGCAAAGCCAGTGTCTAACCACACCTTTGGCAAAAAGGTCATTACGCCTTATAAGGTGGCTGTAATTGAGGCATTCAGCGATGAATTCGCGCGTGATGCCGAGGCGCTGTACCGCGAGTGCGTACGTCGCCTTCCTAATGCGATTGCTAAGAAGTTCGACAGTACCGTCATGGGCACAACTGCACCTGGCACCGGCTTTGATGTACTCGGTGGCTGCACTCAGGTATCGTTGACTCCTGAGAGCGGAAAGACCGTGTACGACCAGTTCCTGACTGTAGATAGCAACATCGCTGCTGCTGGTGGTGTCATGAACGGCATCGGCTTGGCACCACAGGGCAAGTCTAAGGTGCTGGCAGCTGTGGACGGCGACAACCGCCCGCTGTTCACCGCTGGCGTCGAGTCCGGCACTATTAACCCGATTTTGGGTGCTGGTGTAACTGTCGCTAAGGGCCTCTATGTGGCTGGTAGCACTGATATTGTTGGTCTCGCTGGTGACTTTACCGACGCTGCTTATGGCATCGTTGAGGGCATTAAGCTGGAAATCAGTAACCAGGCAACTCTGGTGGACGGCGATGATGTTATTAGCCTATGGCAGAACAACATGTTCGCCGTTCGCGTAGAAGCAGAAATTGGCTTTAGCGTGCGCGATGCTGCCGAGTTCAACTTGCTCACGGCTTAGTCATGATTAGGCTTATCGCGCCAAATGGTGTTGCTTTTAACGCGAGTGATGCAGATGCTTCACGTCTGCTCGCTTGCGGCTACACCGAGGCAAAACCCAAACCACAAAAAGAAGAAAAGGCTTCGAAAAAGCAGCCTAAGAAAGACAAGGAGTAGGCATGGACGCTTTCGCCACCGTTGACCAATACATTGCGCGCTTTGGCGAGGTATCTGATGAAGACTTGCTGCAAGAATGCCTTGAAGACGCTACTGCTGCCATTCAGGCGGCACTAGAAGGCGCAGGAGTGGACTACAGCAAGCCGACTAAGGAATTCGCCGACAAGCTGATGCGGGTATGTCGTTCGGTGGCGAATCGTGTAATGCCACGGGATACCGACCTGCCTATAGGGACTACGCAGATGTCCGAAACAGCAGGGCCATACTCTCAGTCATACTCCATCGCTACCGCTTATGACACACCTAAGCTGATACCCAGTGAACTCAAGATGCTGGGTATCGGCGGCGGTCGAATTGGCTGGGCAAGGCTGGGTGGTTACGATGATTGTCGGCACTAGCATCACGGTATTGCGCCCTGGTGAGCCTGTGGTGGATAGGTTTCATAACGCTATCCCTGGCAAGCCTGTAGAGGAGCGAGTGGACAATGTGCTAATCGCTCCTGGCACAACCGCTGAACTTGAGGCGTCGCGACCAGAAGGTGCCGTGGTGGCTTTTACACTGCATTTTCCCAAGGGATATAGCAAGAGCCTCGAGGGCTGTCATGTAAAGCTGCCAGCGCCCTGGGAGGGTACTTATCGCGTAATCGGTGCTCCACGCCCATATATGGACGCAAACACGCCTACACGCTGGCATATGCCCGTGGAAGTGGAGGATGCTCATGGCTAATAATGCAACATGCACGGTGAACATATTCCAGGAAGCATTGTTGCGCGCTGCTTGCGGTGCTGAAGGTACGCGAGCTCTTGTAGAGTCAAAAACTAACAAGATTGCATCTACCGCCAATGCTCTTGGTGGCGGATACCGCACTCCTAAGTGGCATGACCACGATACAGGTGAGACAAAGGGCAATACTCAGCCTGCCTATGATGGCAATGTTCAGAAACGCAATGGCAAGTTCATCGGCATTGTCTACACGGCTAACTATTCAGCGCAAAAAGACAACATGGAACACAACACGCTGCTTAAGGCGAAAGGATAGGAATGTACAGCATCACAGAAAGCATACTTGATTGGTTATCTGGGATTGGGTACAGCTGTGCAACTTATCCGTCCAAGGATATGCCTGATGAATTCGTCACGATCGAGCGCACAGGCGGCGCAGTAGCAGACATGGTGGACCATCCAACCATAGCTGTGCAAACTTGGGCACCGACTGATGCGCGCGCAGAAGAAATGGCAAACGCTATTCGTCTTGAACTACTTTCATCTTCTAAACCCTTCGGGGTACATCACGTGACTGTTAATAGCGGTCCGTATCCATTCTGGGACGAGGAAACGCGGTGTCCTCGCTATCAGCTTGTCCTAGATATTACATCCCAACTAGATAACTAAGGAGGCATACATGGCTAACATGGATGCTACACAGGTAACCGTTGGCGCTGCTTCGGCTACTGGTGCAATCTATGTCGCACCTAAAGACACGGCTCTTCCTACTAATGCCACAACTGAGCTGGGGGAAGACTTTAAGTTGTTGGGCTTTACCAGCGACGCAGGTGTGACCATCAGCGAATCTTCATCCGACGATACGATTAAGGCGTGGGAAGGTCGTACTACGGTTTATACCGTCAAAACCGAATATACCGAGTCTGTGTCGTTTACTCCAATTCAATGTAACGAAGACGTTGCCGAGCTTACATGGGGCGCAGACGCAGTAACAGTGGACGAAACAACAGGCGCAATTTGCGCAATGCACCATGGGCAGACCATGGAGCCTGTTGTTGCCGTTATCGAAACTACGCCTCGTGAAGGTATCGTCAAGCGTTACTGCATGACCACTCAACTAACGGAACGTGGCGACATTACTATGGACGGCACGCAGGTTGATGGTCGTCAGCTGACGTTCAACAACATTGCCGATGCAAACGGAAAGACGATGTACGAATACACTGCTTTCATATCATCGGGGGAATAACTGACGATGAGCAGAGCCTGTCCACGATGACGAGACAGCAGCTACTTGATTACGCGGCTGCTCATAACATCGAGGGCGTCTCATCGTCAATGACCAAGGCTGAAATCCTGGCTGCTATTGAAGCAGCAGAAAGCGAGTAAACATGAACGTGGAGGAAATGAGCGCAGAGCAGCTTATGGCACTTGCGCAAGAAAAGGCGGGGGATGCCCCCGCCGCCTCCATCCGCACTGTTGAGGTAGAAGGTCTTGTAGTGCAGGTGGACGATGCCAAAACAAAAAGCTGGCCAGCTTTCCGTATTCTTTCCGGCGTCGTTGGGGACGTTACACCAGAATCTATTGAAAGCATGATGGGCTTCATTGCTCTGGTGACAGATGTAAACGAAAAAACAATCGTCGAGCACTGTGGCGGCGATACAGCATCCTTCGAAGATGTTTTGCGTGTTGCGTCAGCAATCATTGGAGCTTGCTATCCAAAAAACTAATGGCGCTCGTCACGGAATTTGGTCTGCATGAAGACAAGTTGCGCGCTGACTTGCAGCAGTATTACGGTATAGACCTAGATCATGCAATGGGCGGTGAACATACGCCACATCATATTGCATGTCTAGCTGTGCAGCTGCCGCAAGGTGCGCGCGTGCTTGCTGCTGAGAATAGCGACACGGTATGGGGCTTATCTGAAACCATGCTGGCAACCCTTGTGAATGATTTCCGCATGTTCGTCTGGGGTATGGGTGATAAACGTAAGCGTGGAAACCCGCCAGAACGTATCGGACCATCCACTATGACCAAGCCGATTGGCAAAAGTCTTCCAGCCAGAAAACTACCCGTAGACGAGCTCTTGCGTGAACTAAATAAACCAAGGAGAAATAATGCCAAGCGAAGTAGGTAATGCTTACCTTAATGTTGTACCTAGGCTTGACGGCGATGGTAAGTCGCTGGGCAACAAGTTCGGTGGCGAACTGTCTAGTGGCGCATCATCTGCGCTGTCCGCTGGTGCCGTTGCAATGGGCAATATTCTGTCTGACATTGTTAAATCTGCTGCATCAGCGGTAGGGGATACCCTAACAAAAACATTCTGGAATTATGCCGATTATGAGCAGTTGGTTGGCGGCGTTGATACCCTGTTCAAGGACGCCAGTCAAACTGTGCAAGAAAATGCTAAGCGTGCATTTGAGACTGCTGGCATGTCGGCAAATGACTACATGCAGAATGTTACGAGCTTCTCTGCATCTCTTATTTCATCACTCGATGGGGATACTGTAAAAGCAGCAGCTGTAGCCGATAAAGCAATGGTGGACATGTCGGATAATGCCAACAAAATGGGCACCGACATGGAAGCTATCACCAATGCTTATCAGGGGTTTGCTAAGCAGAATTACACAATGCTTGATAACTTGAAGCTTGGGTATGGCGGCACTAAAACCGAGATGGAACGGTTGCTTTCTGATGCATCTGAAATTGCTGGTGTTGAGTTTAACATCGATAGTTACTCTGATGTTATTGAAGCTATTCATGTCATACAAGAGTCTATGGACATTACCGGCACTACTATGGAAGAGGGGTCCACTACTATCAGTGGGTCTATCAATCAGCTCTCGGGTGCCTGGGACAATTTTCTTACCGCACTGGGGGATGGCGGCAAGACAATGGACTTGTCGCAGGTGTCACAAGATCTAATCGGCTCATTAGGTGCTGTAGCTGATAATGTCATTCCAACAATCGGAAACATTGCTACGACATTAAGCGAACAAGTACCCCCAGCACTTTCCAGCGCCTTGCAACAATTACCAGGCATGCTTCAAGAGACAATTACGTCTGCCTTTGGCCAAGATGCTGGCGATGCGGCTGGTTCTCTGATAGAGAATGTCATGGGAGCATTTAGTTCGCTAAACGATGCTGTCACAAATAATCTTATGCCAGGGCTCGAAGAAGCTGGCGGCACAATAAGCGATACATTCACACAATGGTCTGAACTAGCTTCAGGTGCAGCTAATGTTATTGGGCAAAATCTTGGTCCCGTATTTGAGATTGTAAGTACAGCTATCAATATTTGCACAGACGCTGCTGAAGGTTTCATCTCAGGGATACAGTATGCAATGGACACAGCTAGCCAGGCTGGCGTATTCGATGCGCTTAACGATGCGTTCACTCGTTTTGGCGATGCCTTGAATACTATTCGTCCACTTGTCGAGCCTGTTGCTGCAGTAGTAGGCGATGTACTTGGTTCAGCGTTCATTCTGGCAGTAGACGCCGTTACAGTTGTGCTTGATGTTTTTAGCGCCCTGGTGGACTTTATTGCTGGTGTGCCTGACGCATTTAGCAATATGGTCCGTGCTGTAAGCGGATTCATCAATGGTATGAAGCAGAACATCTCGAATGCGTTCAACAACATTCGCACCACTGTTGGGAATATCGTGCGAAACATCTCTACGACTGTTGGGAATATTTGGAGCGGTATTCGCAATACTGTGTCCAACATTGTGAATGGTATTCGTAACACAATATCGAATGTGTTCAACGGCGTACGCAACACTGTTTCGAATATTTTTAACAGTATCAAGAGTACAGTAAGCAGTGTGTGGAATGGAATTAAAAACGCAATCATGACGCCTATCAACGCAGCAAGAGATGCTGTACGTGGCGCTATAGATACGATTAAAGGCATTATTAACGGCGCACACTTATCACTACCGCGCTTCAAGTTACCGCATTTTAATATCAACGGCGGTAAATTGCCTTGGGGCATTGGTGGACAAGGCTCGCCGCCAAGCATTAGCGTCGACTGGTACGCTAAAGGCGGCATTGTTGAAGGGGCAACCCTTATCGGCGCTGGTGAACGTGGCGCTGAGTTGATTTGGCCTTCTTATGATCCGTATCTGAGCAAATATGCAGATGCCATCGCAGAGCGCATGGATGGACGTGGTGGCGTCGTTATCAACCTCAACTACGACGCAGATGCAGACGCAACCCAGATGGTGCGCGACATTGCCCGACAGGTAAAGCTACAGAGATTGGCAGGATAGAATGGCAAAGAAGAAGGAAGACTACTCAATCAATGGAGCGCCAACTGCCAAGGTGGCTAACCTTACAGCGCCAACTCGTGCATCTGGTGGCTCGCATGTCATGGAGTCCAAGTGGGCAATCGCCAGTGCGGCAACCAATGCAAAAAACCGCAAACGTGCGACAGGGCAAGACGTTGTATGGTGGGTTGCTGGCATTCAGGCGAAGGTCGCACATCCTGGGCTTATGACCAAGAGCAGCTCAATCAACCTTAACAGCTTCACTGTCGGCAAGAAGACCTACAACCGCGACTCATTCTATCCCAACACTAAGACCAAGCTAAGTAACGTCACATGCATGGTGCGCTTCAACAACAACAAGGGCGCAGGAGCTTGGGCAAAGGTCACGCGCAAGTTCTCCAAGCCGCGTACTCCTACTATCGGCACCATGACACGCAACAAGAACACAGGCCGTGTGTCGTGCACCATCAAGACTAATGCGGGACAAGACTACCTAGAGAGATACGATACGCGCTATCAGGTGTTCGTGTATGACTCTCGTACCAAGAAGGAGACTAAGAAGACCGACACCACATCTACCAGCGTCGAGATTGCCAATGTTGGATTCGACGTCGGCAGTCAGCAGGCGCTAACTGAGAAAGACTATGTACGGATTACTGTCAAGGCGTGGGCTCGTGGGTATGCTGGCGATTCTTCAATAGCAACACGCACGCACTACCTGGCAATGCCAGCGAAGCCAACTATCAGCAAGTACACGTACTCGTCTCTTAATGAGAACTCGGGTGTGTTTACCGCATACATAAAGACGAACACCACTACCACGCATCCAACTGATTCGGTCGTGCTGCAAGTAGTCGCTGACAGCGAGATTAGCAAGGCATCGGAACTAAGCGAGAACATGTGGGAGTCAACGAATGCGGTTGACAATGGCAACTGTACGGCGCTGTCCGTGCCGATTTCGGTTGTTAAGCCTACCGCTGGAAAATACTCCTGGATACGTATTCAGGCTGTACACGATGACTTCTTCACGATTAACAGCGCACCGATGCGGTTGACCAAGCTAGAGACACCAGCACCGGCTGAGCCAACTGCGGCTGATGATAACGTGTGGATACTTTCCGTCACGCCTAATGATGACGGCGAGAGCGTCACCGTAAAACTTGGCTGGGACAAGAACGGCAAGGATGACTCTACGGGTACTGAGCTGTCATGGGCGACCGACAAAAGAGCTTGGCAGTCGACCAAAGGCCCTAAGACATTCGAGTTCACTTGGTCAGACAAGACTTCGCAGGCATCGGGATATCGTAAGACCGCTGAGGTCATTGTTGAGGACCTTGACATGGGCGAGACGTATCACTTCCGCGCAAGACGATACCTTGAAGGTAACAACGGCACAAGCTGGGGACAGTATTCATCGTACACGACGGTTGTGCCTGTTACAGCACCAGAAGGAGTCAATCTCTCACCACCTCCATACATCTTCGAAGGGCAAGATGCTCAACTCTCGTGGACGTTTGACTCAGAGAGCCCGCAGAAGGCGTGGCAGTTGTACACGCCAAGCAATGCGTACGAGTATAAGACAATCGATACGTGGACGATTAACAATGTAGCCGATGTTTTAGGCCCTAACAATGAGTGGATTCAAGTAGCGAAACCTTCCAGTGAATATCCCGATGGTGTTGGAGCAGAAGTAGATTCAATGCTGATTTACTGGCATTCAGGATGGGACAAGCAATGGATGCTCGTTTATAGCGAATGGTTGGCAAGGGCTGCTACATTCGATTCAACGACAGGACGAATGGTGCCCAAAGACGGCAAGGAAAAAGATTTTACAGGGCTCTTAAGCCAGATGAAATTAAACTTAAAGGCAGGCGAATCACTCCGATTCGTGTTGAATGGCAGTCAGATTATATCCAAAGACCCAACACCCGATGTTATCCTAGGCAGTGGACAAGACCCCAACGGTGCATACATCCTTCCGTGGAATCGCTTGCAGAGTTTCATTGATGAAGGCTCGCTCGTTGTTCTTGGAAGAAAGCTAAATTGTAAGGTACGCATCTCTACTGGCTCTGAATGGGTAGAGTCTGATGAAGCAGTTCTGAGAATCATAGACCCCATATCAGTAGGCATCGACCTGGATGAGGAATGTCACTACCAGCCGTTGGAATTTGTGTGCATGACCGATGCCCCTGCAACATTGAGGGTCGTTGTAAGCGCCCTGGCAGCTGTGGGCGATGGAGCAAGGGGGGATAACTCGCAATACGACGGTGACACCGTATACAGCGGCACTTTCGCTCCTGTATGGACTGCCAACGAGGACGAGACGCTATACAGCTCTGTCATTACACTACCTTCGGGGCTGGACCTGCGCCAGGATGCATCGTATCTTCTTGAAGTTGAGGCTGTTGATACCTTCACGGGCGCTGTCGCATCCACATCGGCTACGTTTGCGGTCAACTATGACCATCGAGCAGTGCCACCTTCGCCTAATATCACCGTCGAAGGAGTGGACCTAACAGACGAGCAAGGTGTTCGCGTTCGTAAGGCTGTTATATCGCTCAAGCCACCAGAGGATGCGATTGAGACTGATGTATACGACATCTACCGTGTCGGGCTTGATGAGCCTGAACTAATCGCCGAGGGACTACCCCTAGACGCTGAGGTAGAAGATCTCTATGCACCATTCGGCGAGGACTGTATCTATCGTGTTGCTCTACGAACAGAGGACGGGGATACCGACTGGGATGACTTCTACTATGACCTAGAAGGCAACGACATTCGCATCGACTGGGCGAATGGATATGTTGAGTTGCCATACAACCTTGAGATATCAGATAGCTACTCCAAGGATTTCGAGGAGCGCACCCATTTGGATGGTAAGACCCGTGGATACTGGAATCCAGGCGTTACGCGCAAGAGTGGACTGTCCACTGATGTGGTAACGCTCGATGACGATGAGACAGCGCGGCGTGTTCGCGAATTGGCGAACTACAGCGGGCCTGTGTTCATGAGGACACCAACAGGAGACGCATATCAAGCCAACGTGGACGTAACAGGCGCGGATGCTACATCGTCGGTGATGATGTCGTTTGCTCTGGATGCACAGAAGCTTGCATGTACAGACTTTCTTATCGAGACTGAGGAAGAGGAGGAGTAGATGGACTGGGGTGCAGGATATGAAGCAACCTGGCGCATCTTTCACGTTAATGCTGATACATGGTCCGACGCAGACGAAGCACAAGGTTTGTCTGATATATCTATCACTCGCACCGATGAGGGCAAGATGGAATCGGGCACATTTCAGGCTGAGGGGGACTTCGACGAGGGCTACTATCGCATCGCGATGATAGCAAGTCAGGGCGGTGAGTCGCTTCGCTACGATATGGCAACCTTACTATGCTCCACGTCAACCTACAAGGCAGACCGTGGGATATCGGTACGCGAGATAGAGGGTGCTTCAGTACTTCAACCAGCAGAAAGTCAGGTGCTATTCGAGGGCGAGTATGCCCAAGCTGGCAGCGACGGCGCTCAGTATGCAGCTGAGTTACTTAGGCGAGCGATTGTCGCACCGATTGAGGTTGAAGGTGCCTTTATCCTGAACACGCATATCGTCTTTGACATCGGCACATCTATCTTAGACGCTGCCTGGCAGCTGCTAGACGCTGGTGGCTTTTGCATGCAGATTGACGGGCGGGGCGTTGTTCACATCCTGGCTTACCCAGCTACTCCTTCGTTGGTGCTCGACAAGGGGGGTCTGTCCATGGTCTTAGCAGGGGTGGACGTAAGCGAGCAGGTCGATGTGCCAAACCGATACATCGCGATTGAAGAAGAGCAGGTAAGCATAGCGGTGAACGACTCACCAGCATCGCCGACATCGACTGTATCTGTTGGCAGGTGCATTGACGAGTTGGACGAGTCACCGACAAGAGTGGGCGGGGAGACGCTAGCAGCTTATGCCGCCAGGAGACTTGAAGAAGAATCCGCCTCCATTACCGAGCGGACATACAAACGCGAGTGGTCACCTGATGTCCACCCGTTTTCCATTGTGCGTGGCATGGTGCCATCGGTAGGGCTTGCAGGAGACATGCGGGTTGTATCTCAGTCTATCGAATGCGGCAATGGTGCACTCGTAACCGAGAAAGCAGTTATTAAGGAGCAAACGTGGACAAGATAGACCAATCGGCAATCTGGGAGCTTGTTGAGGTGCTAGACGCAGGAGCGAAACAGTCTAGCACCTCTTCACGTGTAGCCAAGGTAAGCCGAATAGACACCGATGGCACCATATGGGCGCGACTTGCTGGGAGCAACATCGACACTCCGCTAGCTTCGGTTGCCACTACTGTCGAGGTAGGCGATACCGTAAGTGTTGCTATTGGTAATAAGAAAGCTGTGGGCGAAGCAAACCTAACCAGCCCTGCGGCATCCACTGTCTACGTGGGCGGTGCCATTGCCCCCATTGCTAAAGCTGCCAACACCGCAACGCAGGCTGCCGAAGCGTCGCGCACTGTCGCTGATGAGGCCAAGGCTGTCGCAGAAGCAACCAACCAACACTTCTGGGATGATGATAATGGCGCACATGTAACCGACGACACCCGCGAGGCCTGGGAGGAAGAGTATGCCAAGGAAGACCATGGCACGCTTAGCGAGCCGACTGTCGAAAAGCCGTGGTACAACCAGCTTATCGGCTCTGCTGGTACGCTGCTTCGTACTGGCTTGCGCAACCTTGCATCATGGACGCGCAGCGGTATTGCTTTTTTCGACGGGCAGGGCAACGAAGATGAGAACATTGTTGCGCAGTTCGGCAAAGATTTAGCAGTCATTGGGAAAGCGAACGAAAGCCACTTGGAATTGGATTTCCGAGGCATGAAAGTAATTGATGACGAAGACACAACATTCTTTCGTGTGGGTGACTGGCGCAATGCAGACGGTACTCTTACCGATATCTTTATACAGGCACCAGACGAAGGAGGCATCCTGTCTTCGGAGTTTGCACTTACTACTCCCGCTGATACAGTTGCTGGCATTGATGTCATTTTGGATGGGGAAGAAGTAGAGAGTTTTACACTTTGGATAGACTATGACTCTAGTGGTAAAGAGATTGGTTTTGGTATAGCGCTAGATACAGCACCGCAAGAAGGAGCCATCCTCACTGTCCGTTATACCCCAATAAACCCGAGCATATTAAAAGCACTCACGTTTGGCTCCAGGAGTACCGTACATCCTATTGGGTCTTACAGTGCTGCAATAGGCAAAGACGTCATTGCAACTGGGCCATACTCACTTGCAGAAGGAGTAGGTACTTATGCAGTCGCAGAGGGAGCGCATGCCGAAGGATATAATTCAAGGGCACTAGGCCAATATTCTCATGCCGAAGGTTCTAGTTCCGCGCTAGGATATTGTGCTCATGCCGAAGGTGCGAGCGAGGCAGATTCTGCATGGTCGCATGCAGAAGGCTCGGAGTGTAGCACTGGAATCGATGGTAGGTTTGCTCACGCCGAAGGCTATAATTCGCACGCCTATGGAGAGGCTAGTCATGCTGGTGGAATAGGCAACGAAGCCTGGGAGATGGGGCAGACAGTTATTGGTAGGTACGCCACCTATGTCAGCTCTACCGCACTAATAATCGGAAATGGAGAACCTAACGCCCGCTCAAACGCCCTTCAGCTTGGATGGGACGGCAATCTCACTATTGCAGGGCAGATAAACACTTCAGCTATCCCCAATCTCGCAGCATCCAAGATAACCAGCGGAACGTTTGCGACAGACCGTATCCCTAATCTCGCGGCAAGCAAGATAACTAGCGGCACGCTTGCGCTTGCAAGAGGCGGTACGGCATCAGATAACACCGCACGCGCTATTAACACGTTCTTTGCAGGCCCATCTAGCGGTGACGCAGGCAACGCGAGCTGGCGCAAGCTAGTTGCCGCAGACCTGCCTACGGTTACCGTAGCCAAGGGCGGTACTGGTGCAACTACGGCAGCAGCGGCACTAAAGAATATCATGGCGGGTAAGAAGGTGCTGTACAATGGCTCGGCAGTAAACACGTCAATCACGCTTTCCGAAACCGCAGCAAGCTACAACCACATGCGCATCTACTTCCGTGTGGGGGCTGCAACAAACAGCGCAACGGCACCAGACCAGAGCGTGGACATTTATAGTCCGAACGGGAAATACGTGACGCTCCAGGCCGCACGGTATGTGTCTTCATCCACTACGGCTTCGGCGGTTTTTGCTGTGTATCGCGTGAACGGCACAGCACTTGCCAGGAATAATGGCGGATACCTTAACGGCAAGGGCGCTACCTTAGGCAGTGGTACGTCCACCGAAATTTATGTGTATCGCGTTGAAGCCTGGAATGAGTAGGGGGTGAGAAAAAATGGAAGTCGTAATCGTAGCAATCCCCTCGCTTATTGCAGCTGTCGGTGGTATCGCGTCTGCATATATAACTAGCAAGGCAAAAGCCGAGCAGGAAAAAACAGCAAAGGATGCAAAAGAGTACCGAGAGCAGCGTGAGAAATTAGACAAGGCAAAAAACGGAGTACTCATTGCCACTATGGAAGGAGTGACTGTCCTTTTGCAGCAAGCCAAGGGGGAGAAGATGAACGGCAACGTGGAAGAAGCATTAGGAAATATCCACGATGCCAAGCACGACTTAAGGGACGTGCGAAATGAGTTAGTAGCCAAGTATTAGGAGGAACAAAATGGAAACTTTTATTATGCCGAGCATCGCAGTAATTTGTTGCGTGCTTGCCTTCGCGTTCAAGCAGGCAATCAAAAACGACCGAGCACATGACTTCATTCCACTGGGGTGCGCACTCCTGGGCATCGTCCTTGCGTGCGCGTTCTTAGGTATCAGCTTAGACAGCCTAGCCACGGGCGCTGTGAGCGGCTTTGCTGCAACAGGTCTGTGGGAGCAGATTATCCACATACTGCCCGAAGTAGGTGGCAGTCATGCCGCTTAGAGGCATAGACGTATCCAGCAACCAGCCCACCAACATCTGCTCGATGGTGGACTATGACTTTGCCATCGTAAAAGCGTCGGGCAACCCGTCTGGCTACCAATGGAACTATGTCAACCCCTACGCAGCGCAACAGGCACGCGAAGCCTACGCAAAGACCAAGCGGCTCGGACTGTATCACTTCACGTTCGGGCAGCCTGACGCGCATACCGAAGCGGACTTCTTCGTTGAGCAGGTGAAGAAGCTCGGCTACATTGGCAAGGCAGTATTAGTTATCGACTACGAAGGCGACCTTGCCTTATCGCGTGGGCGTGAGTGGGTACGCAAGTTCGCGCAACGGGTGGAAGCGTTAGCAGGATACAAGCCCGTCATATACGCAAGCGGTTCGGTCATTATCGAGCAAGGTCTAAAGGCTCTTGGCTATCCGCTCTGGTGCGCTAACTATTACAAGGGA
>JAFTOX010000026.1 GCA_017463585.1 Rikenellaceae bacterium
AAGTCGGCTCTCCTCATTTCACGCAATATGTATCAACTATGAAAGAAATTAGAGTAGGAAATATTGATCAGCCTATCTATTTTTCTCAATGTTATGATGAAATTGAAGGGCTTTACTGGCGGTGGATTGAAATATTTCCTGCTGATACAATTAAATAACAGATTGCCTGAATACGCTTAATCGACTATTAGCTTACTTATTTCGCTTCTCTTTGGGGCAGGTCGCTCCTATATTTGGGGATTGCGAAAAAAATCGTAACTTTGTAAAAAGAGATCCGCGCGATTTCGAGGTTCTTTCAAATATATTCGCAATGGTTCATCGATTGAGTTAGAGAGTGTTGCGTCGGCAGGTGGTCGTACCTACAAAACCGATTCGGGTTATGAGGTGCGCTACTTTATTACCGACCATTTGGGTAGCGTTCGCGCGGTCGTCAATGCCGACGGCGAGGTCGTAGAGCAGACAAAATTTGCGATAAAATGATATAATTTGGTTTGAAAGTTGGAATATTCGAAAATTTTTTCGGATATTTGCACCGCAAAAGGATCAAGACCTTTGAAGTGATGCCGCAATAGCTCAGTTGGTAGAGCGTTTCACTCGTAATGAAGAGGTCACGAGTTCAAGTCTCGTTTGCGGCTCATCTGCTCCCCGAAACCACCACGTTTCGGGGAGTTTTTTTGTCTTTTTGACCAATCGTCGTGGCGCGACAATCCTGCTCCCACCTCGAAAAACACCCAAAAACAGCTATTTTCGCCAAAATGTTGTACATAATGTTGTACATTGCACCGCCCGCTGCCGAAGCCTTCACGCAGCTATTGGCAATAGGAATAGCGCAGTTCGACAGACAACTTAATGGAAGTGATAAATTTTTTAGGTATATTTGCGGAAGATAATGTTCACAATTGGATTCACGCTATAAAGATTCACAAGTGCAATGAACTACGATAAACGAAAAACGATGAAGTTGGCGACAGCGATAGTGCTGTCGTCGGCTCTCGGTGTTGCGTGCTGCGGCACGCGCAAGGCAGCGCAAAACGAGGAAACTCCCGCACCGCCAGCCGATAAGGTTGAGGTGCCCGAGTCGGTTGAGCCGTCCGAGGCTACTGAGTCCACTCAGCCGTCCGATACCACCGAACAATTCACGCCGTTGCACCCGCCCGTTGTGGTTCCCCACGATTGGCGTGACGAACTGAAAAAGTAGCGCTTGCGCAGTCGCTCTACGCCACCGCCCCCTGCGCCGCAGCCGCTCCCGCCCCGCAGGTGGTCGTTGTGTCGCAGTCGCCACAACAATATAAAACATTGAACACCACAGAAAACATCTCTATGAGTAATACGCAGACACCACGGGCTCTTGTGCCCCTGAATATGGATTCGATCCTGAGGATCATTCGTGAAGCAGGCTACACGGCAAAGGTCGATGGGGATTACATTATTGTTTATCGAAGTGAAGATCTGGCCTATGTTGTGAGTTACAACGATGTTCAGCTCTACATAACTTGTGATTGCAGCAGTGCCAATGCCGACATTGAGCATATGCAAAAGGTGGCTGCGGAGATCACCAAGAGTGTGGTAATGGTCAAGGCCGACGCTACGCTCGACCCCGAAAGCAACTGCGTCAATCTCGAACTCTCGATTGTCACTTACTGCTTTTACGAGGCCGATTTCGCGCGGGCATTTCCGATATTTGTCCAGATTCTCGACCGCGCAATGCTAATGTACATTGGCGAGTGCGTCGGTACCGACCAGACTCGCCGCCCGCACATATACTATCCCGAATACCGCTGGTTGCCCTACTTTTTCAAGGACGTGAGCAGCGGCGAAACGCCGATCAAGGCTCTGACAGACGAGGAGTGGATCCGCTCGACGACAAAAGCGAGTATCGAGGAGATTGTAAGCGAGAAGCAGTCGAGCGAGTGGGACGCGTTCAAGATTGTCCGAGTCGAGAATTTTGGCGAGTATAAGCTCATCGTCTACCAGTTCCCCGAGCCGAAATATGTGCCCGAGGCCAAGTATGGTGTGGTGCTGTTGAATACCACTACGCTTGTAATCGACTACTACACAATGGAGTACGCCGATGGACAATGGGCGTATTGTAGCACCACGACCGATCGGCACAATAACTACGGTTCGTTCGAAACGGGCGAATTAGATGATTTCATTCGCTGGGTGCTGAGCGACACGAAGGAGCTTGTAGCCTCGACCCCATTTGACGATGAGGAGGAGCAAATGCCCGAACTCACCACCATCGAGGCAAGCGACCTTCCACAAGCATAGCTGCTCAGTCGAGGAGAGAAAACGAGCCTGCCGACGTCGACATCGGCAGGCTCATTCTCTATTGTTGCGTTAAAGTTAGTGTTCGTGTGCAGCGATTCCCGTCGTAGAATTGCGAGAGCACCTGGGCGAAAATGTCATTGGGAGCAACCAGATCGAAGAGCGTCATCGAGGATTTTACCTTCATTGCGTCAATCGACCCGAAGATCTCAACTGCGGTCTTGTCGTTATGCGCGAGTAACGCTTGTGCAATCTCTCTTAATCGTGCTCCTAAAACGGAATCCTCTAAGTATGCTTTGGCTTCGTCAAGATCGACGATTCCGTAATAGTTAGAGTTGTGGCTAAACCCCAGCCCTCGCATTTGCGGAAAGATAAACCAAATCCAATGGCTACGCTTTTGCCCGTTTCGAATCTCCTTCAATGCAAATTCGTAGTTCCAATCGCTGGCCTCACGGAAGCGGGATATATTACTATTCGTTGTCATCACGTTGCCCTTCTCTTTCCTCATTTATTAAGTCGTATACGTATATTATATACTCCCAAATTAGGTCTCTTGCAATGCGATAGTTCTCATTTTCAGGCTGCTTATCTGTTAATATCGAGAAGATTCCGCGTGCCTCGTCGAACAACTCCAAACACTTGTCATATTCCTTTTTCTCAATGAGGGACATCGCCTCATTGGCTAACGTGAGCCCATACTCGTAACTATCCTCTCCATAAGCCGTTTTCGCCCATTCTCGCTGAACGTGTACCGTCTCGATAGCTTTATCATAATCATATTGATTGTAATAATATTGAGAAGCCAGAAATAGAACTTCATTATAGTGTTCAGGACGATACGTGGGAACTGTTATCATTGCCGCTTCGGTAATTATTCGAATGAACTCGATGTCGCTAATGAGAACCGAGTCTGCCTGCTCCTTAGGATAGACCATCGGAACGATAGGTGCAATCACGTTTTTGTGCAACTCAAAGAGCCCCTGTGAGGTTTTTAGTCGATTGAATATCTCTCCTGCGTGTTCAAAATAGAAATCCACAGCATCTTTGTAATGCTTTTGATTGACCAGCGCGACGAGATTGTCCCACGCTTGTTGACTCAATCGGTTGACTTCGTCGAAGTCCTCGTCGGTCAACTCAATGCCGGTAATTGGGGATAGGTCAATTCGATTCTCCTCAATAATGTCCTGTTTCTCTTTGAATTCAGCTTGTGCGAGGGTATCGATTAGGGTTAAATAGCCCATAAGTCTATCGTGATCGATGTCGATGGAGTCGGCGTAAATTTCGTTTTCGGTCGAGTTGTTCTTGGTGGCAAAGTTGCAACCAACCATCAAAAATGCCAAAAAGGCGATAATCAGGGTCTTTTTCATAATATGTCGTGGGGTAAATGTTATTCTTTTGTGCACGAAATGATCTGGTGAATCGCCCAGGTTATTTCGTTCTTCTTGCGGTTGAAACTCTTGACTGCAACAGCATTGACAGCGTCACCGTCTTGCAGGTTGTGAGCCTTCACCAATTCGGGCGAGATAAAGATGTTGTCGACAAATGCAAACTGATTCTCGGGCTTTCGCTTGACGAATCCTTGAATAGGTTTGAGGAAACCTGAATGGAGAGGATCCTCGACCTTTTGCCCGCAATACAGACGATATCGCTCGCCATCGATCTTCTCAATGGCGGCATTGTATACCGTATTGGGTTGAGGGTTGCCCTGCAAGACCCTATCGTAGTTGAAGAAACCACGGGTGTCTTTGCTGGTGATGAAGTTGGCAATCTTCTTCTCGGTGTTTACGTATGTAATCAAAACGGGCTGGGCCAGATCGGCAAATGTGAGCTGATCGGCAAGGGCGACATTCTCTTTGTAGAATGCGAAGTTGTTTTGGTTAGCCACCGCATTGATATAATCGGGTTGCGAAACCATACCCAGAATCTCTTGATTCTTGATATGGCTTTGCCAATGTTTTATACGAATCTGTTCGGCAATTCTTACCTCGGTTTTAGCTGCGTTGTAGTGACCGCACGCAGCGAAGATAGTTGCAGCCGTTTCGTGCAAACTGACCATTTTATCCTCTTGCGCTTTGCACAATAAACCCTTGCAGCAACACGACATTGCTGTTTGCAAGTCGGTCTCTTTCAACGCCTGTGCGAGGGTGTTCCATACCCAGAAATCTTGGTGCTTTTTGCGCACAAAGGGCATTAATTGAGCGATCGCAGCGGAATTTTCGTTCACCGCCATCAGCAATTTGGCGATATAATACAACGTGTAGTTATACTCGGGATTCTGCACAAGAGCTGCTTTCAATCTGCGAGTGTGACAACGCGCCTCGGCAACCAATTGTTCGAGTTTCTCATTGTCGTTCTGGGTGCGATAGTAGTTGATATCGCGCAGGATAGCTTTTGAATAGGCATAGAGAATCTGTTCCAGCAATGGCATTAACTGCTGGTCGTTAAAGACGCTCGGGCGACTATCTTCGGGTCTGAGTAGGCTCAGATTGACACGTCGCATAAATTCGAGGTAGAGCAACGAGTCCTTGCTTCGACGATGAATAGCCTGAATGAATGTGCTATAAGCCTCCGAAGGGGCGTAGCGAGGCAGGTCTTCGATTCCATCTAAAAGGCGATTGATACGCTCGTTGCGTACTGCAACATTCTCCTGTGCGTTGATAGCGCAAACCCATTTGACGATCTGCCACCAAATATTCTCGAACAACATCTGCTCTTGGCCAATATTAAAACCCAGAGCGGCGATTTCGTTAATGTGCGCATAGAATTGTTCCTCGTCGTTATTGGCGAGAGCTTGTTTCATTAGGTCATAGCATACCCACCCAAACTCCCGTTTGATCCAAATATCGTTCGGGCTGGTCTGTAATGTCTGCTGTCCGAGTTGGTAGGCTTGATCAAGTTGTCCTTTCTTTCGTAAGTCTGTAATAACGCTCATTGTGATGTAGGTCTGTTTTAGTTTCGGGGCAAAGGTAGAGGGGTAGTGTGCAATCTATTTGCACGCCTAAATCGTTGATATAAATTTTTGTAGAAGTTCGTCATTTGCACCGTTTGAACTATATGGTTGCGCATAGGTGTAGAAGTGTTTGCCGTTGAAGAAGAACTCGATATATGCCGTGTGAGCGTCGGTTTTCAGCGAGTATACGTCGCTCCATTGTCGTTGTGTGACATTGGTAATATTAACGCCCACCTCGTTTGCGATGTCGATAAGGTGGTTGTGCAACTCCTGCTGGAATGGGAATCGCGGAGTGAACTCATATTTATTAATGTACAACGACTCTTGGCAAATCGATTTGCAGATGTCGTTGAAGGGCTCCGACGTGCCCTTGATGACCTGCATTTTGCCCGTGTAGAATTTCTTATTGTACCACAATGCCAGCTCGCAGATATTGTTGTCTTGCTTGAAAGTAATGCGATGTTGATAAACCACGGATTGATTCTCCGAGCATTCGATGCCCATCAAGCTGGCAATGGAGTTGATTGACTTAAAACGGGAGTTCTTCCAGTCGCTATCGTGAGGAATGTTGTGATTGACGATTGTTGCAGAGCAAGGCAGAATCTCTTGTATTACCATTTGGTCGATTGCCGAGAAACTTGGAGTGCTGATGTGCCACAAGTTGTTGCGAGAGCGGGTGAGCGCCGTGTATGCCCAACGGAAAAACATCTCATTGTGTTTGCCCATAAATGTATCCATATTCACAATCACATTATCCCACTCGCCACCTTGCGCCTTGTGGCAAGTAATTGCGTAGCCATACTTACACTGCAAAGCATTGTAGTAGGGGTCCTTTCTAAGCAGTTCGCCATAGAGCTTGTCATTGGGGCGAATACCCTCATCGCGCATACGCTGCTCGAAATCTGCCCAAAGAGCCTTACTCATATCGATAGTAAGCGATCCGTTTTTGTCGGTCAAGAAATCCTCCAACATATAGATTGACGTTGGCTCTGCTCCGGTGTCGAGTGTGATACGGCGGAAGCGCAAAGTCTTTGTTGTATCACCGACATAAGGAGTATGAACTTCGACGTTGGGCGATACGTCCAGCACGCGGAACGTCATACCATTATATAACTCAATATTCTTTGAGTAGTTGTTGCGGGTATTTATGATGATGTCATCGGGCTGAATCGGTTTGTGCCCATCTCCCCATAAAAGCTCTCTAATACGTATGTTATAGTCGAGAGCTTGGCGGTTGGAGTGGCAAATGATAATGGCATTCGGATTCGATTCCTGCTCCAAAATCTGTTGATACTCTTTTTCGAGATTGGTTGTATCAAGACGATTAACGTCAGCGCCATCAGCAATTTGGAACTTGTTATACGTCCCCGAGTCAATGGCTTTGCGAATAGTGTCGGCATTGGCCAGAATGCCACTGTCGGCATTTTGACGAACGACCTCAGTCAGTTTGGTCTCTTGTACTTTGAGCCCGAAAGTTGAACTGATATACTCAGTCGACAATGCCGGCGAAAAAGCCTGATCGACCGGAGGCAGCTGTGCGTAGTCGCCAATGAAAATAATTTTACGATTGGTCTTTGTCGGGTTACAATAATCGACCAAATCGGACATAACGCGTCCGCTGCCGAAACGCATCATCTCGTTGTCGGTAAAGACATCGGCGACCATCGATGCCTCATCAATGAAATAGATGTGGTTTGTATCGTCCTCATTCTCCTTGATAGTGAAAATCCACTGCTCGTCGATCTTAATCGGAGATCGGTCCATTTGATATATACTACGGTGGATTGTGCGGGAGTCGTATTGGGTTTTGTTATCCAATATAAGCGCAGCGCGGCCCGTTGGAGCCATAAGCGAGAATCTTCGCTTTCGCTCGTTGAGAAGTTGCACAAACTCCTTAACTAGCGTTGTCTTACCGGTACCTGCGGCGCCTTTCAAGATGAAAATGTGGTCGGTTGAATCAATAAATCGGCTGAATGTTTCCAAGCAGCTCTGTTGAGTTGCGGTTAGAATCATCTTCGTGGATAGTTTAGTAGAGTTCTTAAAATTGGGATTAATGCAGTTGATCTGCGCAGGGGTGTTGCAAAACCAAAATTTTATACATAATTTTGACAACCTCAAAGGTACAAAAAATAATCCAACGATATCCCCTATGCCCAAAAATAAAAATGCACTTGCTCGTTGTCACGTGATTGACAGCTGTTTGAGCAATCCGTATAAAGAGTTTACGGTGTGGGATTTGATGACAAGGTGTGAGCGGGAGCTGGGTATTAATGTGTCGCGAAGGACCATTTTGTACGATTTGGAGTATATCGAGAGCGATGACGGGTGGGGCAAGTATGGCGTCGAGATTGAGCGTAAGCGTGATGCCCGCAATCGGGTTTACTTTCGATACAAGGACATCAACAAAACCATTCGGAGCAGTTCGTTGTCGCAGATCGAGGCTGAGCAGTTACGCGAAACGATCACAATGCTCAGCCGATTCAACGGTTTGCCGCAGTTTGAGTGGATTGGCGAGATTGTATCGAGATTGGAGAATAGTTTCCAACTAACGGGTAGTCCGCGAGGTGTAATCGGCTTTGAGCAGAATGTCGATATTGCCGGCATTGAGCATCTCAGCACTCTCTTTGGATACATCATCAACAAGAGGTGCGTTGAGGTTGTGTATCGCAAGTTTAATGGGGCGGAGCTTACGTGGCAGATACACCCTTATTATATTAAGCAATACAACCAGCGCTGGTTCTTGTTTGGGCGAAATAGTCAGTACGACAATATCACCAATATTCCGTTGGATCGCATTATTGCGGTGAAGGGCATTGATATTCCTTATATTGAAACGAATATCAATTTCGACGAATATTTCGACGATGTGGTCGGAGTGACGATTCCAGCCGATGGCACGCCCGAAGAGGTTGTGTTGAAATTTAGTCCATATCGCTTCCCGTATGTGCATTCGAAGCCGCTGCATTGGTCGCAGAAGATTGTGGACCAAGAGCAAGGCATGGTGAAGATCAAGGTGATCCCCAATAGGGAGTTGATCTCGCTGATTGGCTCGTTTGGTGCGGACGTTGAGGTGATAGCTCCGGCGAGCCTCAGAGAGGAGATTTCGCGACAAATTCAAGAGTTGCAAAAAAAATACGAAGTGTGCAAATAGGTTGCACAATAGGGCTCTACCTTTGCACCCAGAAACCGAAACAACGTTCTTTGAGATACCTGCTGAAATGACTTTTGATCCAGCCAGTCGTTTTGTACTCGGCCGCCGAGGAGCTTGCTCCGAAGGTATTCGAATGGTTATTTGAAAACTCGCGCACAAGTGTCTTTGACATAAATGTCTGCAGCCACTTGCTCGCTAGTATATTGCAAAGCAATATATAATTTTCAACTAAAACCTAATATCATTGAAACATAGTTTCAACATAGACAATAGAAAAGAATTTCAGCAGGTGCTCAAAGGACGTTTTTTATATTGAACCAAATCAAGATGAACCGACAAGAGATCCAACAAGCCGTTGCGGCAATCAAATCGACCGAAGATTTTGTACTTCTCCTGAATAAGGTGAAGAGGGAGGCTCTTGGCGGTAAAGCATATGATTTCAAGCTTAAACAGATAACGTATTATTGCGACCCTAAGCGTGAGAACGTTGAGCGTTATCGCCATTTTACGATCCCCAAGAAGGGTGGTGGCGAGCGTCAGATTTCGGCTCCCGTGCCCCCATTGAAGTCGATTCTGTTCTCGCTCAATACGATTTTGCAGGCGATCTATGAGCCTTCGTCGCACGTTATGGGTTTCGTTCAGGGACGATCGGTTGTCGATAATGCAAAAATGCATATCGGCCAAGCCTATGTCTATAATATCGACTTGAAGGATTTCTTCCCGAGTATCGACAAGTCGAGAGTCTGGAAGCGACTGACGTTGCCTCCGATGAATCTGTCGAGTGATCTGGCACATCTTGTTGCAGGATTGTGTACGATGCGTTTGGAGGAGGGTGAGAGTGTACGCTACGTTCTGCCTCAAGGTGCGCCTACGTCGCCCGTCATTACGAATATGATCTGCGATAATCTCGATCGCCAGCTTTTGAAACTCGCCAAACGATTTGGTCTGCGTTATAGCCGTTATGCTGATGATATTACGTTCAGCAGTATGCACTACGTCTATAACGAGAATGGGGCATTTGTCAAGGCTCTGCGCCGAATCATCGAGAAGCAGCGCTTTACGATTAACCCCCGCAAAACTCGCTTGCAGCAACCTAATCAGCGCCGCGAGGTGACGGGCTTGGTCGTTTCGGATAAGGTCAATGTGACACGTCAATATACCCGTGAGTTGAAGACGTTGTTGCACATTTGGCAGACGTACGGTTATATGGACGCCCGCGAAAGCTACCGCCGTGCACGTATCAAGTCTATGACCGTCTTTGATAAGAAGGAGGGTTTTGATCTGGCAGCTGTCGTGTCGGGTAAGTTGCTGTATATGAAGATGGTGAAGGGTGAAGATGATCCCGTATATCGCCGTCTGTATAAGCAATACCGAGATGTGTATGTGAATAAGCAAGGCGAGATCTACGAGGCTCAGGCGACCTATATCGAGTATATTCAAACGATGACCAAGGCGGAGTTTGAGGAGAAGATGCAGACACGCATTTCGATCAATTTGGACAAATCTCTTAATTGGGCGGCAACCTATGGCGAGGGAGAGTCGAGGGGTCGTTTGCGATTGAGCAGTAAGATCACCAAAGAGGTGCTGGCTGAGTTGGCTGCCGATACCACGGGCGAAGGTGCGTGGAGCAAGTATTACATTTCGTTGTGCAATAACGGGGCATCGCAATTCTATATGGTGCACCGACCGCTTGTGCCCAAGCAGTACACCACCGCAGTTCGCTTCTTGATGGATGAGTTGCAGGCAGAATTGGAGGAGATTGGTATTGACAATCTTTTGGAGGAATTGGATGACCTCAAAGCGAATCCGGAGAAACTAAATGTCGTAAAGACGCTATAAAATATAGGCTATGGCAATAGATACTACCCAACTCGACAAAATCATACAGATTGTCCAGAAACTGAAAGAACTTCCGGGCAGTGAGCAGTTCATTGCGAGGTTGCGTGATGTTGTCAATGATGACGGTGCTGTGGCGTCGTCATCACCTGTGTTGTCGAATATTGATAAAAATGTTCAGGAGATACGCCATATCCTTCACATTCAGGCTACTCCCAGCATTGATTATTCGTTTATCGACGATCAATATCAACTATTACGCAACCAGTTGGTAATCGACAATCTTCGTATGGAGCAGTCGGCTTTGGATCTTCACGAGGAAGATGATGTGGTGCGGTTCTGTAATTTTTGTATTTATGCCTTCTATCAGATTGAAAATTTGGTAAACTATCATCTGCATTTGCGCTACCCCAACTTTGCGGATTTGGTGGAGTATCTAAAGGGTCATAGCAACTTTGAACTTGCCACGCAGACGTCGATTAAGGATATAAATATATCGACCAAACTTTGGGCGTTCTGTGCCGAATTCTTTCCCAACCCCAACCCCTCGCAGCCGTTCCCTATGTCAACACGAGGCTATAATATCCAAACTGTTTTAAGGGAGATTCGAAATAGGGGACTGCACCGTTGTCAAGTCCTATTTAGCGGGGAGATAGATCCCGCAGACAAAACAGGTGATAGGATTTATAAATTCTGCAAAAACAATCGAATAGACGATGTTCGAGATCTTTTGGAGAGCGTCGTCGAGGTTGTTAAAAGAACGAGATAGAGAGCGGGTATGCTGGCAAAATGTTTACACCCTTTTATAAATGAGTGCAGTTTTTTGCCCCAAAGGCTTGCAGAAGTCAAAAACGATTTCTAATTTTGTGGAACGAAACCCCCAAAAACAACAACAAGAAACAGACATATTTTTAGACATTTTCTCTGACCCCAATCGGGACTCCCTGACTGGTTTTTATTCATATTTTGATTTATAAAAACATTAAAACAGGGAAAGCTATGTCTAAAAACGTAGAGTTGTCGGTACTCAATGTACGACGTTTTTTCGAGCGAAATCGAATCGCTTACACTCTTGGCAAGGGCGTTTTGCTCTTCAATCGCCAATTTTCAAACAACAAGTCGAAGTGCACTTACAACTATGTCGCGTTCGTCGATGGCTGCGATCTGGTCGGTCGTCAGCATATCACTTTCGGTCGCGTAACAATCGACGCGCTCAACAACAAACGTGTCAAGCGCGAACGTGCAAGCCATTGCACCGATATGGCGTTCTTCGCATTTCACTTTCACGACTTGTACCGCGATCTCTATCCGCGCAACGAGTATCGCTCGGAGCGTTAGACCTACAACTTAAACTCCCCGTTGCAGGCTGAGTCCTGCGGCGGTGGGGTTGGAGTTAAAAACTAAATTAACAAACATTATAGTAAATATTTTTATGCTGATTTCAGATCAATCTAAAATTTTGAAATGTCCACATTGTGGCGCATTGCGATATATGATCAATGTCTTATCGGGAAATAGTATGGGTGCGGTTCGATGGTCTGACACAAAGGTCGAAGCGCCGATGATGCTATCGTCTTCAAGTGTGCTCCGCTGTCCGGCGTGCAAGCGCTATCATTTCTACTCTGATAGTGAGCTCGTTGGTTTGTCAGAGCCAGACTGGGAGAGAACCTGTAGGGATTGCGGCACACTGTCGTACCAATCTCTCAAAAAGGCGCTTGCTCAGCTTCAGCCCTATGGCGACAAAGAGAAAATGCTACGAATGATGTTGGTCAATGGCTACAACGATTGGTATGGAGGCTGTCTGGGTACGCGTCAGCCCTCAGAGGCACCTGCTGAAGAGCGCACCTATTTTGAGCAAAATGCCCGAAGGCTCATTGAGTTGGTGGCCGATGATTCGCTGGAATGGATGTTTGTGAGTGCGGAGCTGCACCGAGAGCTGGGCGAGTTTGAGCAGGCAATATCTTTATTGGATCGTATCCCCAAAGATTGGTTCCTGTTCTCGATGGCGGAGCAGATTCGTCATCACGCCGAGCAGCACGATTGTCGAGTGTTTATCCTAGACAACCCCGAAAGTCAGTATAGGCGTATTCCCGCTAAGGAGTGCGAGGGCGAAATATGTCAAGAGTCGGAGGAGTCGATTAGGGACCGAATGCGCATAGAGCGTGAGCGAGTTGCCTTTGACGAGGACGATGACCTGATCTAAAACATTTGAAATAATGAGAAGGCTATTCAAACTCCTTACCTACTCCATTGTGGGATTGGTGGTTGTATCGGCGACGGCTTTGATCTATCTTCGTAATTGCGAGTGGAATCCCGAGCTGGCAGCCGAGTATGCGATATTCCGTCGAGTCGCAAATAGTGAAAATTAATCAAGTAACTAAAAACCGAGGATCAATGAAAAAGTTTTTGAAGAGATTGGGAATTGCATTTGCAATCGTGTTTGTGATTGTATTCGCAAACGGTTGCTATTTTGTCTTTGATGGGCAATTCAAGGCTGCCGAAAAGATTAAAAATAAGCAGGAGTTGAATCTCTACGAGATTTCGAGCATATATACAATGCATTTGGCCATTTGTACTGCAGGTTTGGTATATAGCCCAGAGGCCACAAAAGAGATTTTCGCAATGTCTTTTAAGAAGAATCGCAATATTGAAAAGTATGTCGAGAATGACTTCTTCTTAGAGAGTCCGAAGGTGCGACAAGCGGTGCAAGGATTGACGCCAGGAGTAGAGAAGCGAATTGCGTTCACTGATAGTTGCTACTCTTTGTTTGATCCCAATCACACCGTTGCGCTGGCCGTGAATCCCGGTTTCTTGAAGATTGAGGGCGATCGACTGACACTTAGAGCCCCTATTGACTACCCAACATATAGCCTTACGAAGATATATATTACCAAAACGAAGTATATATTGATCCACGAGTCGCTGTTTGACTATCTAGAAAGAATCGAAGTATTGCACCCGTATACAATCGTATATTACACCGATTGTGAATGGCGAAAGTTAATCAAATAACAAGGATCTGCCGAGAGTCGTCAATGGATTGGGAGCAAATAAAGCGGAACATCTTTTTTTGGGTTTCCGTTTTTGTTTTTGAGGCGAAGTGTTTGTCTGTTTGGCAGTTCGGAAAATAATTCGTACCTTTGATTTGGGGAAAAGCGCTTCGGGTGACGGGGCGTGGCGACGTGGAGTGCCAAGACAGTGTGCGGAAACGTCCTGCCCAAACAATTAACCGTTTGAAACCGACCAAGTTATGAAGACCGATTTCACTTTCCGCTTTGATCGTTATGCATCGAAATCCGAGATGCCCGACGACGAACAGCAACTCGTTGAGCAGGCCGAATTGGCTTGTGCGACCGCTCACGCACCCTATTCGAATTTCCACGTCGGAGCCGCCGCGTTGCTCGAAAGTGGACGCGTGGTCATCGGCAGCAACCAAGAGAGTGAGGTCTATCCTGCGGGTATTTGCGCCGAGCGAAATCTGCTTTTCCACCACCAGGCGCTCTCGCCCGACGACCGTATTGTGAAGCTGGCTATCGCCTCCGACCCCTCGGCGCGCGAGTGCTATCCGTGTGGCATTTGCCGTCAGGTGCTGGTCGATGTCGAGAAGCGTCAGGGACGTCCGATTCGTGTCATAATGAGCGGTGCGGGAACGGCTACGGCGGTCGATTCGACTAAGGACTTGCTGCCCTTTACGTTTGAATTATAATGAGTTATGTTTGCAGTAGAAGATATTATTTACGAGGATAACCACCTGCTGGTGGTCAATAAACATTGTGGCGATCTGGTGCAACCCGACCCGTCGGGCGAGAGCGCGTTGGAGGATCAGATCAAGGCCTTCATCAAGCAGCGCGACCGCAAGCCGGGCGATGTCTTTTTGGGTGTTGTGCACCGTATCGACCGCCCCGTGAGTGGTGCGGTGCTGTTCGCCAAGACGAGCAAGGCGTTGGTGCGTCTGAACGAGATGATTCGTCGTGGCGAGGTGCGCAAAACCTATTGGGCGATCACCGAGAAGATGCCCGTTCCGGAGGAGGGCGAGCTGGTACATTACATCAGCCGTGACGGCAAAAACAACCGTTCGCACGCCTACAATTCGCCACGTGGTGATGCCAAGTTGGCGCGTTTGAAGTATCGTGCGCTGGCGGGTAGCACCAACTATCATCTTATTGAGGTTGATCTACTTACGGGTCGTCATCACCAGATTCGTACTCAACTTTCGAAGATCGGTTGCCCGATTCGTGGCGACTTGAAATATGGTGCTCCGCGTTCGAATCGTGATGGCGGAATTTCGTTGCATTCGCGTGTGATCGAGTTTATCCACCCCGTGCGCAAGGAGCCGTTGCGTGTTGTTGCGGCTGTGCCCTACAACGACAATTTGTGGAGCTTCTTCGAGCAGGAGTGCGGAGTGAAGTGATAGCCTACTTGCGCGGAAACTCGATATAGATCGTTGCGCCGCCCCATTGGTTGACGGTGTGGGGTTTGGCGTAGACCTCGCCCTCGGGGGTGCGGATTGTGACCTCGACCTCGAACGGCGGACTCTGGCTGACGATACGCGAGGCGGGGAGCGTGTTGGCTACAATATATATATATAGTTCGAACTCGACGCAGGGTGTGGTGTCGAGCGTGAGGTGTCGGCGTGCGTCGGTCGAGGGGGTGAATGTGTTGCCGTCGGTGTCGCCGCGCGAGATGAGGTGAATGTAGTCGCCCTCGGTGCCGTCGCCCGTGCGGCAGCGCCCCATCATAAAGACATTGTAGCGTGACCACTCGCCAAAATCGGTGGTCAGGTGGATCGAATATGTAGTCAAGTCGCCCATAATCAAAATTTGGTTTGGAGGTACAAATTTACAAACTAAATGTCGAAAATTTTGCTATTTCCGTGTAAATGTGTACCTTTGTAGCCTATTTGCAGTCAAAATGGAGATTTTGAAGCGATATATTGTGCCCTTTAAGGGACTGAAAATTGGCGTTCATCAATTCGATTTCGAGGTCGATGACGCTCTGTTTCAGGCGTTTGAGGGCTCGGAGGTGAAGCGCGGTGCAGCCAAGGTGATCGTCGAGGTGACCAAGGCAGCGTCGATGCTCACTCTCGACGTGCAAATTCGTGGAGAGGTGGTCGTTGAGTGCGATCGCTGCCTTGATGACTGCATTTTGCCGATCGATTTTGAGGATCAAATTCACGTAAAATTTGCGGAGGAGGAGATTGAATTCGACGGCGAGGTTCTCTGGTTGAATCCGAGCGAGGGCGAGGTTGAGTTGGGTCGTTACATCTACGACAGCATTATGCTCAGCCTGCCGTACAGCCGCGTTCACGCCGAGGGCGACTGCAACCCCGATATGTTGGCACGTTTCACGACGGTCAGCGAGGAGGAGTTTGAGCAGATGGCCGAGGCAGCCGAGCGCGACGAGGAGCTCGATGAGGCCAACCGCGAGCAGTGGGCCAAGCTGGCAGCGCTGAAAGCGGAGATGGAGAACAACAAGTAGATCACAACGGGCTGAAAAAAGTTGCGAGCAATACGTTGCCGAGCGTTGTCGATCAGAGGCGAGGAAGTTCGTGGAGGAGAGGGTCGTGAGATCCGTAAGTACGAACAGGCTACCATTAGTAAGAGAGAAGGAGAGAAAGTTAAACTTTATAAATTAATTGACAAATGGCACATCCTAAACACAAAGTATCGTCGACTCGACGAGACAAGAGAAGAACCCACTACAAGGCGGTTGTTCCTACTGTTGCTGTATGCTCGAACTGCGGCGCGGCTACCCTCTACCACCGCGTATGCCCCGAGTGCGGTTTCTACCGCGGCAAGCTGGCCATCGAGAAGAAGGCTGAGGAATAGACCTCCACAAATTTCTTGCCTCTCACCGCTATGGTGCGAGGCTTTTTTGCTAACCTTAAAATCGATACATTATGTATAAAATAGGTATTGATGCAATGGGTGGCGACTTTGCTCCCGAGGCAGCTGTAATGGGCGCTATTGCGGCCGCAGCAGCCATCGGTGAGGATTGTCGTATCGTGTTGTTTGGTGCGAAGGATCAGATCGAGGAGATTCTCAACCGCGAGAATTGCCCTCTGTCGACGTTTGATATCGTACCGACAACCGAGGTGATCGAGATGTCGGATCACCCCGCAAAGGCTTTTACTCAAAAGCCCAATTCGAGTATTTCGGTCGGCTTTGGCTATATGGCCAAGGGCCTTATCGACGGTTTTGCAAGCGCCGGCAGCACCGGTGCTATGATGGTTGGCTCGATGTATGCAGTCAAACCCATCGAAGGCGTCATTCGTCCGACTATCTCGTCGTTGATCCCCACGATTACGGGCCGTTCGGGTCTGATGCTTGACGTGGGTCTGAATGTCGATTGCAAGCCTGAGGTGCTGTACCAATATGCAATTCTGGGTAGTACCTATGCGCAGTATGTGCTTGGTATTGAGAGCCCCCGCGTGGCTCTGCTCAACATCGGCGAGGAGCGCGAGAAGGGTAATGCGCAGGCAAAAGCAGCACACGAAATGCTGGCAGACAATAAAGGCGAGTTCAATTTCGTTGGTAATATCGAGGGCACGCAGCTCTTCACGGGCAAGGTTGCCGATGTGGTCGTTTGCGACGGCTTTATGGGCAACGTGGTGTTGAAGCAGGCAGAGAGTATGTACCACATCTTGAAGAAGATGGGTGTTGAGAATGCCTTCCTCGATGGTATGAACTACGAAACAGTAGGTGGTACGCCGGTTCTGGGTATCAATGCTCCGGTTGTGATCGGTCACGGTTGCTCTACTCCCTTGGCAATCAAGAATATGATCCTCCAAACCGAGAAGCAGGTCAAGGCAGATCTGGCGAGCAAACTTAAACAAGTTATAAAGGAAAATTAATGAGCAAAAAAATTACAGCTGCAATTACCGGTGTAGGAGCCTATCTCCCCGACTACATTCTCGATAATGACGAGCTGAGCCGTATGGTCGATACCTCGGACGAGTGGATTATGACTCGTATCGGTATCAAGACCCGTCACATATTGAAGGACCCGACAAAGGCCTCTTCGTATATGGGCTCGATGGCCGTAAAAGATCTGCTCGAAAAGACGGGTACCGATCCCGAAGAGATCGACTTGGTAATTTGCGCAACCGTGACTCCCGATATGTTCTTCCCCTCGACGGGCAATATGATCGCATATCAGGCAGGTTGCAAGAATGCATTTGCATTTGATATGTCGGCAGCTTGCAGCGGCTTTATGTTCGCGCTGGCAACCGGCAGTAAGTATATCGAAACAGGCGCTTGTAAGAAGGTAGTCATTGTCGGCACCGACAAGATGTCGTCGATTGTCGACTATAACGACCGCGCAACGTGTCCCATCTTTGGTGATGGTTCGGGCGCAGTGCTGTTGGAGCCTAATGAGGAGGGCTTGGGTGTGATCGATCACATTCTGCACTCGGACGGCTCGGGCGAGAAACACCTCTATATGAAGGCAGGTGGTTCGTTGAACCCCGCAACGCACGAAACCGTGTCGAACAATTGGCATACGATCACCCAGGAGGGTCAGGCAGTGTTCAAGGCTGCGGTATCGAATATGGCCGACGTGGCGGTTGAGATGATGGAGCGTCACAACCTCACCTCGGACGACATTCGCTACTTGGTTCCTCACCAGGCTAACCTGCGCATCATCGATGCAACGGCAAAGCGTATGGGCTTGGAGCGTGAGAAGTGTATGATCAACATCGATAAGTACGGCAATACGACCACCGCAACCCTTCCGTTGTGTATGTGGGACTACGAGAGCCGCTTGAAGAAGGGCGATAACCTGATTCTTGCTGCGTTTGGTGGCGGATTCACTTGGGGATCGATCTACTTGAAGTGGGCTTACGACGGCGGTAACTTCTCGAAGTAAGGCACTTACGAGTGCACGACTCTTGACGGCAGACTTGGGGCGAGCTTTCAAATTCATAGGGGGAAGGCAACCTTATATAGTCTGTCGTCATTTTTTTGGCCTCATAGTTCAAGGGATAGAACGAGGGTTTCCTAAACCCTAAATTCGCGTTCGAGTCGCGGTGGGGCTACACCGTTTTTTTGACGAGCTGCTCGTGGATACGGGCGGCTCGTTTTTTTTGTTCTCAGGGTGTGATTTTCAGTTAGTTGCGTTTGTCTACTAGGCGGTAGCCGATTCCTCGTACGCTGATAATTTCGACATCGGAGTCGGCGGCGAAGTGGCGACGCAAACGCGAAATATAGACATTCAGACTGCGCAGATTAAAGAAATTATCGTCGCCCCACAGCTCGCGCAGCAATCCAGCAGCCTCGATCGTCACACCCTTTTGGCGGCACAAGCGGAGCAAAACCGCTGCCTCGCGCGGTGCGAGAACGATTGACTCGCCTCCGATGGAGAGCGTTGAGTTACGTGTATCGAACTGATACTGACCAATTTGGAACTCCGTGTCGGAATCCTCCGCCTGCTCCATACGCCCCGCAAGTGCCTGCACACGCACGATCAACTCGTCGATTGCGAAGGGCTTGCGCAGAAAGTCGTTACCGCCCACCTTGAATCCCTGCACCACATCTTCGGTCGCCGAGCGCGCGGTGAGAAAGAGCACGGGGACGTTGCGCCCCTCGCTCCGCAGTCGGCGGGTGAGCGAAAATCCGTCCAAACGAGGCATCATCACGTCGGTCACAATCACGTCGAAATGGTCGGCGCGAGCCATTTGCAGCGCTTGCTCGCCGTTGTACGCCAACGACACATCGAAGCCACGATCGGTGAGCGTGTCGCTCAGGATCTCGGCCAACATCTGCTCGTCTTCGGCAAGGAGTATGCGGATTTTATTGCTCATTATCAGGGAGTTTGATGATTATGGTTGTGCCGTGTCCCGTGCGACTTTCGATGTCGATCTGCCCACGGTGTGCCTCGATCACTTGACGTGCATAGTACAGCCCCAACCCATATCCGCGCGGACGTTGCAGATCGCCCGACGGCACACGATAGAACTTCTCGAAGAGGTGGGGGAGGTGCTCGCGTGCAATGCCACAGCCGTTGTCGGCAACACGAATCTCGGTGGTGCGGTTGCGTTTTTCGGCTGAGAGAGTTATGCGAATCGGTCGCCCTCCATATTTCAAAGCGTTGTCAATCAGCGTGGTAACGACACTTTGCAGATGATAGCGATCGGCCGCAATGACCACCGTTTCGTCGCACTCGATCACTAAGTCAGCTTGCTCGACGCCGCTCAACTGCGTAGTCTCGACAATCTGCTCAAACATCTCACGCATAGCTACTTGCCCGATCGAGAGCTTGGCTTGTCGCCCCTCGACCGACACGGTCAGAATGCGCTCGACCATTGCGGACAGTTGCGAGAGCTGAGCCTCGACAATTTCGAGGTAGCGGCTGCGGCGCTCGATGTCGGCATCGGCCGAGAAGTTGCGCATTGCGTCGGTTGCAGCTACGGCGACCGAGATCGGAGTTTTCAGCTCGTGGGTGATGTTGTGGGTGAAATCGCGGCGCATTTGTTCGATGGTGCGCTGGCGGAACATCGTGCGTATCAGATAGATAAGCACCACGCTCAGCAGCAGAACGATCACCACCGACGAGGCCAACAATCCCCACATCTGCCCGAAAAATGCGCGGTGGGGCACCTCGATCGTCAGTCGCAGACCGAACATCGCGTCGTCGTCGATCTCGATGAGCGTAACCATCGGGTTGCGGATCGTGGCAGCGTCGCCACGGTGCATCATCACGCGCGAGGAGGCGGTGAGGTCGAGCACTTCGGCTGCGTATGGCTGTAAAGCGTCCAATTCCAAGAGGTTAGGCTCGAAATAGAAGGCAAATTCGTCGAGGTCGATTTTGATCTGCTCGGCGGCGACCAACCCCGGGATTGCGTCCATTCGGAAGGCTTTGTAGATCGACTTGTAGGTTGCCGATTCGACTCGGCGCTCGAAATCTTCGACCTGGTTGCGATACATTTGCCAACCCCAAAAGCATTGAACCACAGCGAGTAATACCAACGACGCGACGACTACCACCGAGATTCGGCGGAAGAACGATTGCGATATTTGGCTCTTCGGGGCTTTCATTTATTACAAAGGTAGTGAAAAGTTCGGCTCGCGCAACGGTGTTAACATTTGTTAACATTTCTTAACACTTCGTTCACGTTCTTTGGGCGAAAAGTGTGCTATCTTTGCTCTCGGAAAAACCGGTTTCCACACACGAAATTTTCACAAACTAAAACGAATGAACACAATGAAAAAGTATTTGATTATGGTCGTCTTTGCGATGGCAGCTTTCGCGGCGACTGCACAGGAGAAGAGCAACAAGATGTTATATGTTATTGATGGTAAGGTGGTTAGTAAAGCCGAGGTGGACGCGCTGCCGTCGAGCGATGTGCGCAACATCAATGTGGTTAAGGGCGTCGAGGGCGTTACGTTGATTACCACCGTGGCGGCGACAAGCCCGTTGGGTGAGGTGGTTGTGGTCGGTACGGCAGGGGAGCCGATGAAGCCCAACCTCGAACGCACGTCGGTTACGGTCGATGAGAACACGAAGGTGGTTCGCATCAGAAGCGAAAAGCAGAAAGAGGGCGAGCCGCGCGAGGTGAAGACGTTCGTGATGAGTGGTAAGGCGAAGGCGGGCGATCCGCTGATCATAACCGTAACGGCCGATGGTAAAAAGCAGGTAATCAAGGATATGGATAAGATCGAGCCTCAGCAGATCAAGGCAATAACCGTTCTTAAAGATTCGAGCGCGCAATCCTACACGGAGTATGGCGACGTCAGCAATGGTGTGATTATTATCGAGATGAAATAGAGCGTCTTACGCCGAAAAACGAGAGGACTACCTTGTGCGGGTAGCCCTTTTTTAATTCAAAATTCAAAATTCAAGATTCAAAATTTTACTTTGCTATCATTGAATTTGAACGCGCGACCGAAAACAGCAAAACCCGCCCATATAGCAGGCGCACACTCGCGGTCTGGGGCGGTCGCCCAAAGGGCGAGCCCGCGAGTGTGTCAAAATCGTAGATTCTGCCAATTTAGATTCCTCGCTTTCGCTCTGAAAGATAGAGTGAAGAACGTTAAGCGGTTACGGGTTTTGCAAATGGATTACAATTCGCACGACCGAAAACAGCAAAACCCGCCCTTCGGCGGGGGGGCTATCGGGTGGCAATGCGCTCGCCGAGAGCGTGCAGATCCTCCACACCGCAAACCTCGGTCGAATTCTCGCCAATCCAACCATTCTGCTGATTGACTCCGCTATAAATCTTGATGAAATCTATACCGCTGAGCGTCACTGCTTTACCCTCGCTATCGACCGCCCAATCAATGTCGATCGAGGCGTCGTCAGCCGTATTCTTATCGTTGTCGGCATAGCCGTAGCCGAACTTGTAAAGCACGAAATTGGTGCCCTTGCCGCTCGTGTCGATGCCGTTTTGGGGCAGGCGCGAACCGCTGAAAACGAGCGAGTCGGCGTCGATCCACTGCGGGAAATAGCTCTGCAAGTGGTACTCGTTTTTGTCCATATAGCCCTCTTTTTGTTTGTTGTCCACCCAGCGAATGTAGTTCTCGGTCGCAACCTCAGGCTCGCTTGCGGGACGATAGTAAGTAATCTGATAATCAGAGTAGAACGCCACGTCCAAGCCCGCTTTTTGAGCCAACGGGTAGAAGGCTTCGGACTTCACGTCGCGGTGTGCGCTGCCCGCAATTTCGTACCACTCGTCGTCGGGCAGACCGTTGCCGTTGGCGTCGCGCGCAACCATAATAATGCCCGGCTCGCTGCTGCCGCCAATGGGATCGGTGGGCGAGGCGGTGCCACTATAAAAGGCGTTGCCCAGCACACGGAAATCGCGTAAACCGCTGACATTGGGGATTGTATGGTCGAAACCGACAACCACATAGCCGCCATAACCGCCGAGTGAAATCTGACTGCGGGCGTTGTTGCCGATGGCGGCGAGCACCTTCGCATTCATCTTCTCCTGCGTGTCGCCCGCCTCGTATTTGGGCAGCTCATTGACGAACTGACCGACCGCGGGACGATAGTCGAACACGCTGGTAATGTAGGGGTTAGTGTCGTTTTGGTCGGGGTTGGTGTTGGTCGTGGGTTTCAGTCGGCGGTGCGTGAAGGCGATATGCGCGGGAATGTCGCCCGTCGTAACCGACCATTGGCGCACGCCGTCGGCATTGTAGCAGTGGAGCTTGCCGGGGGTTACGTAATCGCCCGCATCGGTAACCAAAATATCGCGAGTCTCGGGATTGACCGCTACGCCGTAGGGCACCACAATCTGACTCTCCGTGCCGTCCTTAATGAAATGACGATCAACCACTTCGCGTGAGACGAGATTGACAATCGCGTAGCTGATCGAGTGCTTCTGTGCCTGCTTGTCGAAGGCGTTGCTATAAACATAGAGCGAGTCTCCCAAGCGGGTCATATTGCCCACGGGAAGGTCGAGTTTAGTTGCTACTTGGTCGGTGCGGGTGTCGATAGCGTAGAGCGCCGACTGCTTGCTGTAGTAGTCGCCGCGCGAGCTGACCCAAAGGTAGCCATAGCGATCGAGTTCGAGGCGGTGCAGATTGATCGCCACCTCGATACGTTTCAGCTCGGTGAAAGTCGCAAGATCGATGACCGAAACCGTTGTGTCATAGTTCGGTACGCGGTATCCGCCCGAATTGGCGACATAGAGTCGATCGCCCACAACGGCCATCTCCTCGGGCTGGTACCCGACTACACATTCGCCCACGATCGAGAGGGTTGCGGTGTCGATTTTGACCACCTTGCCGGGGCGCGCATTGGGATCGATCTGCACGGGACCCGCATACGAACTGACGTAGGCGAAACCCTTGTCGAAGGTGATGTAGCGGCAGTTTGCGATCGAGATCGCGCCGATATGCTCGGCGGTTGAGAGGTTCATCACCTCGACCAGATTCGAGCAGTTGATGACGGCATACAGACGCTCGCCATAGACTTGCAGGTCGTTGCCCACGTCGCCCAACTCCTTGACAACGTTGGGGTTACGCTGCGGAAAGATGTTGCACGAATACTCGCCCGTCTCATAATCGAAGTAGTCAAGCGTGGCCTTGTTGCTACCCATATTCCCCTCGTTAAGCAGGAAGAATCCCTTCACATCGCCCACCATCGGATCGGGGTAGGTTACGATGGTCTGGTCGGGTGGCAGGATCGGCTCGTACTCCTCGCGGCAGCCCGCCAATGTCAGCACCAAAAGGCTGATTACTAATAACTTGTCAAAGGTTTTCATAGCGTCCAATTGAGTTTGATTTTGAAGTTTGTGCCGGGCATCGGGTAGCACTGCACAACCTCGTATTGTTGGTTGAAAATGTTGTTTACCTCGACCGTTACGCGCAACGACGAGCGGTTGCGGAAACGTATGTTGCGCGAGAGCGACAGGTCGCTCGTGTACCACGGCTGAGCGTGGTTTGCGGGGGTATTGGCGCGCGATTCGTAGCGCTCGCCCGTGTATATGAAGCTGTAATTCAGGTCCCAATCGCGCCAAACAGCGCCCACGACAACCGAGCCGCTGTGCCACGGAATGTAGGGAATCTGCCCGCCATACCACTCGCTCTCGGGGTCGGTGCGATCCTCGGCCTCCTGGTAGGTGTACGAGAGGCGCGTATTGACCGCCACGGGACCAAACTGCCATTGCAACTGCGCTGCCGCATCGACACCCACAATCTCGACATAGCCCAAATTGAGCATTGTCCATTGGAATTGGTTCGAGGTGGGCATTGCTATAATCTTGTCTTTCACTTGGTTAAAGTAGGCGTCGGCCTGCACCTCGACACGACGAACAATGCCTCGACGGAAGTTGCGACCCCACACCGCACCTATATTATATTGGGTGGTGTATTCGGGATCGAGGTACTTGTTGCCGATGAAGGTGTAGTAGAGGTCGTTGAGCGTGGGCATACGGAAGATACGCTTGTAGAAAGCACGCAGGCTCAACTCCTCGTTCTTAAATGGCTTATACTGAGCGATTACCGTCGGTGTCCACTCGTCACGGTCGCCCGCCGCCGCACCCGCATAGCGAGTGTGGTCGTGAATGAATGTGTAGAGCAGGCTCGCCTGCATTTTGAACCGCTCGAAGTCGATCGCCGTCGCCGCTGCACCGAGCACCGTCAGTCGCGTCGGATAGGCGAAATCGGTCATATCCGAGGTGAGCGTATTGAGCTGAACATCAGCCGATAAGCTCGCACGCCACCAATCTTTGATTCGCAGCTCGTTGGCCACCGAGAGGTAGCCCTCCTGCTGGTGGTAGCGATTATCGACATACATCGTCGAGACGTCCTCGCGCGGATCGGACAGATAGTGCAGAAAATCGTAGGCATATTTGGCATTGACCATCAGGCTGTAACGCTTGCCGAAATGTTTGCGTAACGACCCCTGCGCGAACAAGTTACGGTCCCACTGACGATCCTCGTGGCGGAACTTGCCCGGCTCCTCGCGCACCGACGCACCGGGGTAGCCGCGCTCCGAATCGTAGTAGTAGACCTTCGCCCGCCAGCCGCCATTCTGGATTCGCCCGAACAGACCCGCCTCGGCACGCACCGCACTCACATCGCCATTGCGTCGTACCTCGGTGGTGTCGTAGCCGTCGAGCTTGCGGTACGAGAATTTGTAACGCCCTGTGGTATAGAGATATTCGGCACTCACCTGCGCGTCGATCTTGTCGTTGAAACGGTGCTCCCACAGCGCTGCGGGGTTGGCCGTGCCGAACGAGCCCGTCTTGAACGACAGACGCAGATTGTTGCGCTTGGTGGAGTCGAACACGGGGCGACGCGTGGTCATATAGACCGCACCTGCCGAGGCGAAGTCCTTGGCCGACTGGAAGATATTGCTTTTCTGGCCGTTATAGACCGAGATGGCCTCCATATTGTCCATCGAAAAACGTCCGAGGTCGATCTGGCCGTTCTGAGCATTACCCAACTGAACTCCGTCGTAAAAGACGCCCACGTGTTGCGTGCCCATACTGCGGATATTGACCGTTTTCAGTCCGCCCACGCCGCCGTAGTCCTTGATCTGAATACCCGAAAAATAGCGAATCGCATCGGCTACCGAAACCACATTCAGACGTTTAAGCTCCTGACCCGCAAGAACTTGCGCGGGAACGGTTTCGACTGCACGTCGTTGCGCTGTGGTTACAACCGCGTCGATGCGGTGGACGGTGTCGGTGATCGAGCGGTCGCTCAGGCGGTTGCCCTCGGCATATTGAGCACGTGTCGCGCCCGCGTATGTGAGTGCGATGATAAATAATAGAGTGTGTAACGATCGTTTCATTCGCCGCGAATCAATTGTTAGTCAATGCGTTTCGGGCGCGTTGGCTAATGTGATTCGAACTGCCGATCTTGATTTTCAGTGAGTGAGTCAGTTTCGGTAGATCTCCGCCCATTCGCCGTAGGCCGCAAAATCGCAAGTGATTGCGCAAAGGCAGGTCTTCTGACTCACTCTATTCGTGGCGGCCTTCCCGAAAACGTGTCATTCTCAGTGGCTTAGGATCGCCTACGAACATTGCGCCCCGAGGGGCGAGAGCTTACAGCAGCGGGAACTGTTGCCGACTTTCACGGCATTCCCTTTTAATCCCGTGCGCGTTGGGCGCACATAATGGGAACCGTTGCGAGGGCAAAATTACGAATAAATTTCGGAACTCGTTCAATTTTTCAACGAAAAAATCCGAACCACCCCATTTTTTGGTTGCGAGGTGGGGCGGAGCGCGATCGAAATTTTTAATTTTTGCCCGAAGTTAAAAAGCACAAGTCTGTGTTTTCGCTTGATTGATAGATGATTAACTCTATGCGACGAGAAGCGTCTGCCTTCACCGAGCGACGTTTTGTAAGTAAGCCCGCCGAATGTCGAGCAAGCTGAGGGGTAATATGGGCACGAATGGGGAATTTCGTGGCGGTTTTGGCGCTTTTGGGTAGGTAATTGTAAGCCAAAAAATTAATTTCGGCAGCAAAAAATGCCGACGAAAACTGTTAGTAAAAAGGTGATAATTGATTACAAATCGTTATCGAATTCCTTAGATTGAGCGTTAATTCATTAGTATATATAAAATTGTGGCCAAAAAAATTGCTAATATCTATTTTTATATTTATTTTTGCCGTCTGACATCGATGTGTAGCAATGCGCACCGAGGTCGGATAAATGGAAGAATTGTTCGCGGAAACAAATTCGAACATTATAATTTTTTAACTAATTAATTAAATGCTTATGATTAGAAAGATTGTACTATCATTGGTTGCAATTCTGAGCTGCGGCGCAATGGCTATGGCCCAGAATAAGCAGGTGACAGGTACCGTTACTGATCCCGAGGGTGCTCCCGTGGTTGGTGCGACTGTACTTGTCGAGGGTACGATGAATGCTACCGCTACAAGCGTAACGGGTCAGTATTCAATTTCGGCGCCGGCTGAGGCTAATCTGCAGTTCTCGTCGGTCGGTTTCACGACTCAGACCCAGAAAGTGGGTCAGCGTTCGGTGATCGACGTAGTCTTGCAGCACGAAACCCAGATGGTCGAGGACGTAGTCGTGACCGCTTTCGGTCAGACTAAGCGCGAGGCCTTCACCGGTTCGGCAGCTGAGGTCAAGGCTGCGGACATCGCAAAGGTTCAGACCTCGAACGTCGCTCAGTCGTTGGCTGGTAAGGTTGCAGGTTTGCAGCTGGTAAATGCTTCGGGTAAGCCCGGTTCGGCTCCTTCGATCCGTATTCGTGGTTTCTCGTCGATCAACGCCGGCCAGGAGCCTCTGTACGTAGTGGACGGTATCCCCTACGACGGTGACCTGAACAACATCAACCCCGCCGACATCGAGTCGATGACCGTTCAGAAGGACGCTACCTCGACTTCGTTGTATGGTGCTCGTGGTGCTAACGGTGTGGTAATGATCACCACCAAGCGCTCGAAGAGCCGTGACGCGGTTGTAAATGTTGATGCTAAGTGGGGTGTAACGAGCAAGGCTCTGCGTAACTACGATTACATCACCAACCCCGCTGAGTACTACGAGGTTTACTACGCAGCATTGAACAACTACCTGATGAACAACGGTATGGACGCAATCGCTGCTAACGCTCGCGCTAACCAGATGATCACCGCAACTTCGACTAACGGTGGTCTGGCTTACCAGATCTTCAAGGTGCCTTCGAACCAGTACTTCATCGGTATGGACGGTAAGGTTAACCCCCGTGCTACTATGGGTAACGTTGTGAACTATGGTGGTACCGAGTACTTGCTGACCGCTGACAACTGGGACGACGAGGGTTACACGACCGGTTTCCGTCAGGAGTACAACGCAAGCGTTTCGGGTTCGAGCGATCGTATCTCGATGTACGGTTCGTTCGGTTACTTGAAGGACGAGGGTATCGTTAACAACACTGATATGTATCGTTATACCGCACGTCTGCGCGCTGATTATCAGGCTAAGAAGTGGTTGACGATCGGTGCTAACGCATCGTACTCGAACTACGAGTGGAATCAGCTGTCGGACGAGGGTGCGTCGAATTCGACCAGTAACGTGTTCGCATTTACTTCGTACATCGCTCCTATCTATCCCGTATATCTGCGTAACCCCGACGGCTCGAAGATGGTCGATGCTAACGGTATCACTATGTACGACTACGGTGATGGCATGAACGCAGGTCTGTCGCGTCCTTACCTGTCGCAGGGTAACGCTCTGTCGCAGGTTCTGTTGGACAAGAGCTACACCGAGGGTAACGCATTCACCGGTACGGCATACGTTGAGGCTACCATCATCAAGGGCTTGAAGGCTCGTTTCAACGTTGGTGTTGGTCTGGACGAGTATCGTGGCACCGATATGTCGAACCCCTACTACGGTCAGTTCGCAACTACCGGTGGTGCTCTGTCGAAGTCGCACGGTCGTTCGTTCTACCTGAATACTCAGGAGTTGATTACCTATAATACTACTTTCTGCCAGGATCACAACATCGATGTAATGGTCGGCCACGAGTACTATTATAATAAGGGTTACTCGTTGGGCGCTTACAAGACCAACTTGTTCGACGTGAACTACGATGAGTTGAACGGTGTTATCAAGGATCCGGGTTCGTCGTCGTCGAGCCGCTCGATGTACAACACCGAGGGTTACTTCGGTCGTTTGCAGTACGACTACGATGGTCGTATCTTCGTTAACGGTTCGTATCGTCGCGACGCATCGTCGAAGTTCCACCCCGATCACCGTTGGGGTAACTTCTGGTCGGCAGGTGCTGGCTGGTTGATCAACAAGGAGCGTTGGTTTGATGTACCTTGGATCAATATGTTGAAGGTTAAGGCTTCGATCGGTTCGCAGGGTAACGACGGTATCGGCAGCTACCTCTACACCGATCGCTATGAGATCGTAAATGACGGTGCTGGTAACGTATCGCTCAACTGGACCGGCTACGGTAACAAGGATATCACTTGGGAGACCAATACCAATATGAACGTAGGTGTTGACTTCGGTATGTTCAATGGTCGCTTGTCGGGTACCGTTGAGTACTTCTCGCGTAAGACTACCGATATGCTCTACTCGTTCGGCGTTCCGGGTCACCTCGGCTTCTTGTCGTACTACGACAACGTAGGTGATATGCGTAACTCGGGTGTTGAGGTTGACTTGCACGGTGTTCTGGTTAATACCAAGAACGTTCGTTGGAGCGTAAACGTTAACGCTACGCACGTACGTAATAAGGTATTGTATATCGCAGAGGAGAACAAGTCGCTCGGCGTTGAGGGTCACCCCGGTTTCGAGTCGGGTAACAAGTTCGTCGGTGAGGGTCTGTCGCTCTACACCTTCTACCTGCCCAAGTACGCTGGTACCGATAAGGAGACTGGCGAGCCTATGTGGTACAAGGACGAGTACGAGATGAACGAGGACGGCACCGTTAAGCGTGACGAGACCAAGTCGCCTATCGTTAAGAACCGCACCGTTACTAAGACCTACTCGGAGGCAACTGATTACCTGTGTGGTAGCGCAGTTCCCGATCTGTATGGTGGTTTCGGTACTTCGATCGAGTTCTTCGGCTTTGACTTCGGTGTTAACTTCACCTATCAGATTGGTGGTTTGACCTACGACGGTCAGTACGCATCGCAGATGTCGTCGCCCGTTGCAGGTTCGACCGGTACTAACATTCACCGCGATGTTTACACCGCTTGGCGCGCAGCAGGCGAGGAGAACAACATTCCTCGTTGGCAGTTCGGCGACCAGTATTCGGCAGCATCGTCGGATCGCTTCCTGACCAGCGCAAGCTACCTGAACATTCAGAACGCTCAGCTGGGTTACACTATCCCCTCGAAGTGGATGAACAAGATCGGTGTTTCGACTCTGCGTATCTACGTAGCAGCTGACAACATCTGGTACTGGTCGAAGCGTCAGGGTCTGGATCCCCGTCAGTCGTTCTCGGGAGGTTCGAGCGCAGCTTACTACGCTCCCGTACGTACTATCTCGGGTGGTATTAACATTCAGTTCTAAACAGAGAAAGGAGATATACAATTATGAAAAAAATAGCTAAATATATCCTCGTAGCGATAGCTCCTGCACTTCTGCTCAGCAGCTGTATTAAGGAGACTACGCCTATGAACGGTGCCGCAACTGAGAGTCAGGTGATGAACTCGCCTCTGGCTTTGCAGGCACTTGTTGCAGCTATCCCGACCGCGATGAACCTCCCCGCTACCTATAATAGCTCGATGCACTGCGATTTCGGTTATCCCGCAATCAAGATGATTACCGATGCTATGTTGGAGGAGAAGATCGTCGTAGGTGATAACACCGGTTACGACTGGTTCGGTGCTTGGGCACAGGGCCGTTCGCAGGGTAACGACTACGCTTATGCTCAGTATTTCTGGTACTTCTACTACAAGTGGATCAAGAACACCAACGATATGATCCGTATGATCAACGATATGGAGGTCGCAAATGGTGGTTTGAACGATGAGCAGAAGGCTTATCTGGGTATCGCTTATACCTATCGTTCGCTCTACTACTTGGATTTGGTTCGTTTCTACGAGTTCAAGCCCAATAACTACACTTCGCGTCCCGAGGTTGAGGGTCTGTCGTGCGTTCTGGCACTCGAAACCGAGTCGATGGAGGCAGCACGCGAGAATGGCCGTGCTAAGGTTGAGGACGTTTACACTCAGATTTTCGCTGACTTGGCTAAGGCTGAGGAGCTGCTGGCAAACTACAAGCGTACCTCGATCGCAATGCCCGACCTGTCGGTAGTTTACGGTCTGTACGCAAAGGCATACTTGGAGTATGGCGAGAAGGATAACTCGGCATTCGCAAAGGCTGCTGACTACGCTCGTAAGGCAATTACTAAGGGTGGTTACTCGCCGCTGACTCAGTCGCAGTGGGAGGATCCTACCAACGGTTTCAACAACCACGCATCGAACAACTCGTGGATGTGGGCACTGACCACTTCGAGCGAGAACATCGGTAACTTGCACAACTTCTTTGCTCACTCGGCACAGGAGGCAGAGTATGGTTATACTCCGCTGTCGATGCCCGCAGTATTGAGCAGCTTCTTCGATCGCGTATCGAATGCTGACTTCCGTAAGCACTCGTGGATCGATCCTAAGCGTGAGTACGCATACAAGAGCTGCTACCCCAACGCTGAGGAGTACATCGCATCGTTGCGTGACTACGTATCGATCAAGTTCCGCCCGGGTGGTGGTGACTATTCGGACTACGCAGTAGGTAACTGTGGTGAGGTCAATATGATGCGTATGGAGGAGATGTTGTTCATCGAGGCTGAGGCAGTGGGCCGCACTAACTTGGAGAATGGTAAGGCACTGTTGAAGGCTATTATGGACAAGCGTATTCTCGATGGTTCGTATGTATGCGCAGCAACCGATTTCAAGACCTTCCAGGAGGAGCTGATCTTCCAGAAGCGTGTAGAGTTCTGGGGTGAGGGTGTAAGTATGTTCGACTGCAAGCGTGCCAACATCGGTATGACTCGTGGTTACGAGGGCACTAACGCACCTGCAACCTATTGCTTGAACACCGAGGGCCGTTCGCCTTTCTGGAACATCGTTATTACCCGCCAGGAGACCAACAACAACTTGGCAATTCCTGAGACTCAGAATAACCCCGATCCTACTGGTACTGTTAAGTTGTGGATCGCTCCGGCTGAATAGTTATTAACGAGTAAAACAGAGAAAGAATATGAAAGCATTAAAATATTTTGCATCGGCACTTGCCCTCGTCGCAATGTTCACAGCTTGCGAAGAGGTTGATAACTATGTGCCTGCCGAGCTCCCCGATACTCAGGAGGCTTACTTCCCCGCGACTACGATGACCGTATCGATGGAGGAGCTGACCAGCGGTTTCGAGGTTGAGCTTGCACGTGTTAACTATGATGAGGCTGCTACCGCTACTTTGGTATGCGAGCGTCACGAGGGCGTAAACGTACCTTCGTCGGTATCGTTCAACGCAGGTCAGGAGAAGACCACCTTCACCGTATCGGTCGATCAGGCTGCAATCGGCGAGGGTAAGACCTTGAAGATCGTGATGAGCGTAGACAGCGATTCGAACTCTCCCTACGCTAACCAGCGTTGCACCGTAACTCTGACCACTTGGTCGCCCACTCCTCCCGCATCGTGGAGACCTATCGAGACTCAGGCTTTGTTCGTTGAGCGTCAGAGCTTGTGCGCAGAGTGGTTTAGCGTTGAGACCGGCCACACTTTCCCCGTATATGTTGAGAAGTTGGACGGTGCTGAGGTATATCGTATCGCTAACTTGTTCTCGACCTACACCAGCGAGGCTGGCGTAACCTATGAGCACCCCTATTGGTACTACTACTACGATGAGAGCTACTTGGAGGACGCTGAGAATGTTCACTATACTTACATCGACTGCGAGGGTTACTATTGGGACGACGCTGACAAGGCAAGCTGGCAAAAGGGTTGGGCATTTATGCCTGTACAGAGCCAGAACTTTGGTCTGAATCCTCCCGCTTACGGTTACAACTACTGGGGTTCGTTCGGCTACAACTTCTCGGGTCAGACTCCTTCGGATGCAAATATGGGTAAGTATAATGAGGCTAACAAGTCGATCACCTTTGGTCCGAATTCGCTTGTTAAGTCTATGTCTGCATACAATGGTGGTGGTTTCTATACCAGTGCTATTGACTTCACCCTGTTCTTGGATCAGAACTTGGCAGGCACCGATTTCGAGCGCGACTGCGCATTCTCGAAGTTGCAGGACGCTACTTGGCAGTCGGAGATTCTGGATTCGAAGTGGGGTGTAGCTCTCTATGAGGGTGTTCCCGCTGACGAGGAGAAGGCTGCTGAGTACGCTGAGAAGTTCGGTCAGATAATCAAGGTTGAGAACGCATTCGTTGAGGGCTTCCCCGTTTACTTCTGCGTTGACGCTGAGGGTAAGATCAGCGTTCCCGAGGATTACGCTTCGCAGGAGATGGGTCTGTCGATCGCAGGCTTCGACCTCTACTTCAACATCAAGAAGGGTGAGTTTGCTAACAACAGCTACACGATCCTTGGTGAGATGGTAGGTGTTGATCCTACGGGCGTTAAGGCTGACGTTATCTACGGCGAGTACACCGAGGTTATCAACGCTGAGGTTATCGGCGCTGCTGAGTCGATCGACGACTTCGTAGGTAAGTGGGTATTGACCGCTGAGACCAACGAGTATGACTCGGAGGGTGCTCCTACCGGCAACTACGTTGATATCGATATCCCCGTTGAGTTGGTTAAGGTTGACGAGGAGACCATTAAGATGGTTGGCTTGACCTATGGTACTTTCGGCGACTACGACGACTCGATCGTTTGGACTTACAATGGTGGCTTCTTGCAGATGACTGCTCAGGATATGCCCGACTGGGCTAACCAGAACGGCGTTGAGTTCGACTGCATCGCTACTGTATGTAACTTTGAGTCGCTCTTCAATTTGAACGCTGCTGGCTTGATCTTCCTCAATGCAGGTATTACCGACGCAGGTGTTATCAAGTTCTTCGACGATCCGGGTAACGCTTCGTACGATGTTGAGGTTAACGGCTTTGGTATCTATGGTATCTACAATGGTTCGTACTACGCTATGTCGGATATCCTCTACAACGGTTCGATGACCGCTGCTACCGAGGGTGCTGCACGTACCGAGTTCGTAACCAAGCCTCAGATGGCTCCCGTTATGGGTACCGTTGTAACCGAGCTCCGCAAGGCTGATCGTGAGTTGACTTTCAACGGTCAGAAGGTTACTAAGAAGAGCAAGGGTAAGGTAACTCCCGTGTTCCGTCCCGCTGGTAATTTGGTAGAGGCTCGCTAAGCGACCTCCACTCTATAAGCAAAAAGCCCGAACCATTGCGGTTCGGGCTTTTTGTTTGTACCCGCCATATGGGCGGGTTTGGCGATTTAACTTTGCTAATGATTAAAATTTATTGCGACAAAGGCTAATTTTGCATTTTGAATCTTGAATTTTGAATTAAAAAAGGCTGCTCCCGAGTAGGGAACAGCCTTTTTCTGTTTGAGGGTCAGTTGATTAGAAACCCTTGCCGATAGCGAGGAAATCCTCAGCTTTCAGTGCAGCGCCACCGATCAGACCACCATCAACGTCCTCCTTAGCGAAGATCTCGGCAGCATTCGAAGGCTTGCACGAACCGCCATAGAGGATCGGGGTGTTAGCAGCAGCCTCGCCGAACTTCTCAGCCAGCACCTGACGAATGTAGGCGTGGATCTCCTGAGCCTGCTCTGCGGTTGCGGTCTTACCCGTACCGATAGCCCAAACGGGCTCGTAAGCGATCACCAGCTTAGCAAACTGCTCCTCGGTCAGGTTGAAAACAACCTCCTCGATCTGAGCCTTGCAAACTGCGAAGTGGTTGCCAGCCTCGCGCTCGTCGAGGTTCTCGCCCACGCAGTAGATGGGGGTCAAGCCGTTAGCGTAAGCCTGAGCCATCTTCTTGTTCAGGGTCTCCGAGGTCTCGCCGTAGTACTGGCGACGCTCCGAGTGGCCCAAAATTACGTACTCGCAACCCAGCGATGCGATCATTGCTGCCGAAACCTCACCGGTGTAAGCACCCTTAGCCTCGGTAGCGCAGTCCTGAGCACCAACAGCGATACCGGTGCCACGAACTACCTTCAAAACCTCGCTCAGGTGAGTGAACGGGGGGCATACGATGAAGTTCACGCAGTCGCAAACCTCGCCCTTACCAGCAACAACATTCTTTGCCAGCTCAACGCCTTCAACCGGAGTGGTGTTCATCTTCCAGTTACCGGCTACAATCTTCTTTCTCATAACGTAAAAGTTTGTTTATTAGTTAATATTTAAGTAGTTACATTTTGTTCGCATTCTGCCACGCGCGCCCTTGCGGTCGCGGTTACAGGTCTGACCCACCCCTAAATCCCCTCCTCGGGAGGGGACTTGGTCGCTACGCTCCGAGTGGCGCGTGGCGAGCGGTGTATGTCAAAATTTTGGTGCAGACCTTGCGGTCGTTGCGTTTTAGTTTTGGCGACCTCTCGATCCAAGTTCGGCGGCTGTGGGGGTCGCGCGACAAAGTTCGCGCGAGCCGCTGAACTTGGGCAGTTTCAGTCGAAACTGCCGTTTTTTACTCAATCCAAAAAACTCTCAATTCTCAATTTTGAATCTTGAATCTTGAATTTTGAATTGCAATCTACGCTTGTGCCTCGATCCACGCCTTCATCTCGGCGGTTGCAAGACCCAGCTTGTTCTTCTTGTTGAAGCCGCAGAGGTCGTTGAAGAGCTTCATACCGCCCGACTGAGCCGTGCCGCGCAGTGCTTCGACGGTGATGTAACCCATCTTCTGCACCACAGCAACCCACTCAGCAGGTACGCCAGCCTCGACATACTTTGCGTCGTCGTCGCGCTGAACCTTCTTCTCGGGGCGCATCGTGGGGAAGAACAGCACGTCCTGAATCGAGGGCTGGTTGGTCATAAACATCGTCAGACGGTCGATACCGATACCCATACCCGAGCACGAGGGCATACCATACTCCAATGCACGCACGAAGTCCATATCGATAAACATCGCCTCGTCGTCGCCGCGCTCGCTGAGCTGCATCTGCTCCTGGAAGCGCTCGTACTGATCGATCGGATCGTTCAGCTCCGAGTAGGCGTTACACAACTCCTTACCATTCACGAACAACTCGAAACGCTCCGTAAGATCCTGATTCTCACGGTGGCGCTTACACAGAGGCGACATCTCGATGGGGTAGTCGCAGATGAACGTGGGCTGGATCAGATCCTCCTCGCAATACTGACCGAAGATCGCGTCGATCAGCTTACCCTTACCCATTGTGTCGTCCACCTCGACATTCAGACGCTTGCAAGCCTCGCGCAGCTGCTCCTCCGACTGACCCGTAATGTCGTAGCCGGTCTTCTCCTTGATGGCGTCGGTCATCGTCAGACGACGGAAGGGAGCCTTGAACGAGATCTGCTTGTCGCCAATGGTCAGCTCGGTGGTGCCGTTCGTAGCCATTGCCACGCGCTCCAACATCTGCTCGGTGAACGACATCATCCACTTGTAGTCCTTGTAAGCGACGTAGATCTCCATACAGGTAAACTCGGGGTTGTGTGTGCGGTCCATACCCTCGTTACGGAAGTTCTTGCCGAACTCATACACACCCGCAAAACCACCCACGATCAGACGCTTCAAATAGAGCTCCGTTGCGATTCGCATATAGAAATCGGTGTCCAGCGCGTTGTGGTGCGTGATGAACGGACGTGCCGCAGCACCGCCCGGAATCGGTTGAAGGATAGGCGTTTCGACCTCCAAGCAGCCGTGCTCGTTGAAGAACTCGCGCATTGTCTGCATAATCTTCGCACGCTTAACGAACACCTCGCGTACGTGGGGATTCACCGCCAGGTCGAGGTAGCGCTGACGATAGCGAACCTCGGGGTCGGTCAGTGCGTCATAGACCTGACCGTCCTTTTCCTTAACGATAGGCAGCGGGCGGATCGACTTGCTCAGAATGGTGAATTTGCGGCAGTGAACCGACAGCTCGCCAGTCTTGGTAATGAACGCAAAACCCTCAATACCAACGAAATCGCCGATATCGAGCAGCTTTTTGAATACGGTGTTGTAGAGAGTTGTATCCTCGCCCTCGCACACGTCGTCGCGGCGGATATAGATCTGGATTCGGCCCGTGTGGTCCTGAATCTCGAAGAACGACGCGCTACCCATAATTCGGCGGCTCATAATGCGGCCTGCAACGCGAATGTCCTGATAGTTATTCTTTTCGGGGTCGAAATTCTGCTGAATTTCAGCGGCTGTTGCCGTTACATCGAACATCTCTGCGGGGTAGGGATCGATGCCCAACGCGCGCAACTGTGCGAGCGAGTTACGTCGCAACTGTTCCTGTTCGCTAAGTTCAAATGCCATAGTGTATATCTTGTTTTATAGTTATTTCTAAGCTACAAAGATACGAACAATACTCCGAAATATGAACATTTCGGGCTGCATTTATATAAATATAGGTATCGTTTTTACTTTTGGGGCTCGTTGTAGAGTCCGCAACGGCGTGCGACGAAGACTCCCGCCGCGCCAATTAGCACGCCGAGGGCGATTCCCGCCAAGACTTGCGAGGGGAAGTGAGCGCCGAGATAAATGCGTGAGTAGCAGATTATTGCCACCCATACGAAGGCCACGATTGTAAACCAGCGACGTTGAACGAACGACACAGCGACCGTTGCTGCGGCGACGGCACCCGCGGTGTGCCACAGCCGTTCGTGAATGAACGAGTGGGCGAGGTAGGCGATGGCGGTTGTGGTCGAGGCGTGCGCCGAAACCGTGCCATACAGACCTTTATTGACGAAGGGCACGCCGTCACGCAGCGGGAAGTGCATCAGGGGCATTACGTCGGCGTCGTGATTGGGGCGCAACATCTGCAAACCATTCTTGAAGAGGTTGCAGATCTGGTCGGCCAAGCCCACCGCTGCCGCGATCAGTAGAACCGCGAAAAGCGTTGTGCGCCAGCCATATCGCCGCCAAATGAGGTAGATAATCAGAAGGTACAACGGTAGCCACGTCAATCGACCCGAGATGATGAACATCGCCTGATCGATTGCCGAGCCTCCGTCGAAATTGAGTGCCAGGAATATCGCCTCGTCCAGCCGCTCCATACCTTCAAACGCACGTGTGAATTAGTCGCGGTTGCGGGCGAAACCGAGGTAGTAGAGTAGCGTTGCGATGGCACTCAGCGCCGCCACCAGATAGGTGCGAGCCGCCCAGCGCAACGAGATCGTCGCGCCCTCCATCTGCGAGTCGTCGAGCGTGCGGGTCGAGCGCAGCCAATCGAGCGCGCGCTCCGAGGCGTTATACTCGACGGGCAGAGTCACGATCGAGAAGAGTGCCGATGCTGCAATCATCAGAATACCAATCCAAAACAGCGCAGGGAAGGTGTTGATCGTGAGCATTCCGAGGATAATCACCCACGTCGAGAAGCGCGAGGTGATCGAGATCAACGGTACCAATTTCGAACGCATTTCGAGCCAAGCGTAACCGCGGGCGTGCTGCACAGCGTGGCCGCACTCGTGCGCTGCAACTGCCGCTGCCGCGATCGAGGGGCTGTTATAGACTGACTCACTGAGGTTTACGGTTTTGTTGGCGGGGTTATAGTGGTCGGTCAGGTGACCGGGGGTCGAGGTTACGCGCACGTCATAGATACCGTTGTCGCGCAACATCTTCTCGGCCACGTCGCGTCCCGTCATTCCGTTCGAGGTGCCGACGTGCGAATATTTCGTAAAGACGGACTGCAAGCGCCACTGCACCAGCATTCCCACGATGCCGATCACGATGATCAGCAGCCATTCGATGTTAATTCCTGCTAAGGGCATAATTGTCTAAAAAGTTTACTTGTCTGTTAAATTTATCGCAAATATAACGAATCGTATCTGATTTTATTGCGTTCATCGACCTTTTGACCAGCCGAACGCGCTATTTACGCACGGTGAGGTAGGCGTTTGCCTGCTGTTGCGGAGTGATCAGTACGTCGTCGATATTGACGTGCGCAGGCTGGCTGACGATCCAACCGATCACCTCGGCTATATCGCTGCCTGTCAGCGGAGTAACGCCCTTATAGACACCCTTCGCGCGCTCCTCGTCGCCGTGGAAACGCACCACAGAGAACTCCGTCTCGACCATACCCGGACGCACCTCGCTCACCTTGATTCCGTGTGCGACCAGATCCGAGCGCATCGACTGCGAAATGGCGTGCACGGCGTGCTTCGAAGCGCAGTAGACCGCTCCGTTTTCGTAGGGTTGTGTGCCAGCGATCGAGCCGAGATTGACGATGTGACCGCGCTGAGCCGCAACCATACGGCGCGAAACGATACGCGTAACGTAGAGCAGACCCTTTATGTTGGTGTCAATCATTGCGTTCCAATCCTCGGTCGAGCCGACGTCGATATGCTCCAAGCCCGCTGCCAGACCCGCATTGTTGACCAGCACGTCGATGGTGCGGTCGGCGGGAATCTGCGCCAGATACTCCTCGCAAGCGGCCTCGTCGCGCACATCGAAAATGAGCGTCTGCACCTCGACGTTGTGTGCCGTGCGAAGCTCCTCGGCGAGGCGTTCGAGGCGGTCAGCACGACGCGCGGTGAGTACCAAATCGTAGCCGAGAGCGGCCAATTTTCGTGCGGTTGCCTCGCCAATTCCCGACGAAGCACCGGTAATGAGTGCAAGTTTTGCCATAAAATCCATAGGTTTTGGACAAAAATATAAAATTTTTACCTTACTTTGCATAAAATTAACGAAATTTTGAACCTCGAATTTTTCATAGCACGCCGACTTGCCTCGTCGCCCGACGAGAGCCAGCGCAACGTGATGGTGCGAATCGCAACGGCGACCGTGGCCATTGGCGTGGCGGTGATGATTGTGGCGTTGGCCGTGATCACGGGATTCAAGCGCGAGATTACCGACAAAATTATCGGCTTTGCATCTCACGTTCAGGTGGTTAACCTCGACGGCAATTCGTCGTTCGAGCGTCCGCCAATCGAGCGCTCCGCCTCGTTCGAGGAGCGTGTGAAGGTGTTGCCCGCGACCGCCTCGATCGCTCCGTTTGCCGTCAAGGGCGGTATCGTCCGCACCTCGGAGGCGATGCAGGGCGTGATGCTCAAAGGCGTCGGCGAGGGCTACGACGAGCGAATTTTTGCTGCAAATCTTGTGCGCGGAACGCTGCCACGTGTGGGGGGCGAGGAGCGACACAAGGACCTGCTGATCTCCGAGTCGCTGGCGGCGATGTTGCGCCTCGATACAGCCTCGAAGGTCGAGATGTTGTTCGTGCAGGAGGACGGTCGCCCGCGACGCGATAGGTTCAAGGTGTGCGGAGTCTATTCGACCGGAATGGGCGATATGGACAATATGATGGTCATCACCGAACTGCGTAACGTTCAGCGACTTAATGGCTGGGACGAGCGGCAGATTACGGGCTACGAGATCAATACGAACGACTTCTCGCGCTTGGCCGAGTATGCCGAACGAATCGACCTGATTGCTGCCGAGGTGAGCGTGCGTGAGGGTCGAAATCTGATGGCCGAGGACATCGAACATCGCTATCCGACGATCTTCGATTGGCTACGTGCGCACAACGTTAATGCGGTGGTAATCATCGTGATAATGATCACCGTGGCGCTGATGAATATGATCTCGGCAATGTTGATCATACTGCTCGAACGCACCCGAATGATCGGTCTGCTCAAAGCGATGGGTATGCGTAACGGCGCGATTCAGCGAGTGTTCCTCTATCGTTCGCTCTACATTGTGGCTCGCGGAGCCGTGTGGGGTAATGTTATCGGCTTGGCTATCTGTGCGTTACAACGTTGGGGACACATCGTCAAACTCGATCCGTCGGGCTATATGCTCTCGGAGGTGCCCATCTGTGTCGAGTGGTGGTGGCTGGTGGTCCTCAATGTCGGAACGGTGGCGGCGATTGTGCTGCTGATGGCGTTGCCGACGATGATCATTTCGTTTATAAAACCCGATACATCAATACGTTACCAATAATTATGACGCAAACTGAAAACCAACCCAAAAGCCCGATTCGAGCAATGTTCGACCGCATTGCTCCGAGTTATGATACGTTGAACCACTTGATGTCGCTCGGAATCGACTACCTGTGGCGTCGCCGTGCGGTGCGCGAGCTGCGAAAATTTGCACCCAAGCGTGTGCTGGATCTCGCAACGGGAACGTGCGATTTGGCGATTGCGATTGCGAAAGGCATTGAGGGAGTGAAGGTTACGGGTACGGATATCTCGACCGAGATGGTCGAGGTGGGTCGTGCGAAGGTGGCCGAGCGAGGGCTGAGCGAGCAAATCGAGTTGGGGATTGCCGACGCCGAGCAGTTGCCCTACGGCGAGGGTGAGTACGACGCGGTGACGGTCGGTTTCGGTGTGCGTAATTTCGTGCATAAAGAGCAGGGACTGAGCGAGATGGCTCGTGTGCTGCGATCGGGTGGCGTGGTCGAAATTTTGGAACTTTCGCGCCCGACGAATAAAATATTTGGTCCGATTTTCCGTTTCTATTTTCATAAGTTGATGCCGATTGTCGGCGGCTGGATCTCGGGCGACCGTGCGGCGTATAGCTATCTGCCTGCGTCGGTCGATAAATTCCCCGCACCCCAGCGCTTCGTCGAGATGATGCGCGAGGCGGGGTTGGAGGAGTGCCGCGCAATATCGCTGACATTCGGAGTTGCGTATATTTATATAGGTGTAAAACGATGAAACGAACTCTCTATTTGACCGTTATGGTGGCGTGCGCGCTGCTTCTCGGTTCGTGTAACAAGGAGCGACAGGCGGAACGTCTGCGCGAGAAGATCCAATTTGTGAGTCTGGACGATGTGACTCCGCACGGTCTTTCGGGGGTCGATGCGGTGGTGACCTTAGCCAATCACACCCGTCACAATATCACGCTCGAAGGGGCTACGCTCACGCTTAACTATCGAGATAACTCGGTGGCAATGTTGCAGTTACGTGACGAGGTGCTGCTACCCAAACGCTTCGAGGGTCAGCTCTCGATTTCGACCCGAATGAAGATCTACGACCCGCTGTCGGCGGTGGGCGTGTGGGCGCGAATCCGCAACAATAATGTCGAAAATATGACCGTCAGCGTCGAGGCGCAGGTCAAGGCGGGTCCCGTGCGCAAAAATATTTCGATAGAGAAGATGGAACTCCAAAAATTTCTTAGTAAATTTGCATTATCGACCGAGGAGGTCGAGCGGATTTAACTCAAACAATAGACCCGAAAGATGAAACGTATCGCATTGATTATTATAGCGTTGGTGACCTCGCTGACGGTCGGCGCACAGAATCTCGACTCATTCCGTGACAAGCTCGCACGGAGCCAGAACGGAGCCTCGATCGAGGTGCGTGAGCACGGTAACGCCTCGGCGGCGGTGGCCTCGGCAACGACCCAGACGCAGCGTAGCCACGTGCGTGGTTACCGTGTGGGTATCTTCTACGACAACAGCCAGGACGCGCGTGTGCGTGCCGCACAAGCCGAGCAGCTGTTCCGTGCCAACTTCCCGTCGATCCCCGTCTACAAGGATTATCGCAATCCGTACTTCATCGTTGCGGTCGGAAATTGCCTGACACAAGAGGAGGCAACGATCCTCTGGGGACGTGTCAAAACGCTCTTTCCGAAGGCCCACATAACCCGTACGGATATTCCGATTGCCCATCTTGCGCGAAAAATTGATTAAATTTTGCAGTTTGCGGGGCAATTTCTTGCATTTTTGAAATCAATAACTTATTTTTGTGAGGTTTAACAATTTAATTTATTTACGACTATGAAGAAGTTTTTCTCTTTTATGGTAGTAGCTGCCGCTTTCGCTTTCGTAGGTTGCGGTAACGCTAATCAGCCCGCTGCTGAGGCAGAGGCTGCTGCTGATGAGGCAGTTGAGGTAGTTGAGGCTGCTGAGGAGTGCACCGAGGCTTGCGCTGAGGGTGAGTGCACCGAGGCTGAGCAGACCAAGGTTGAGGAGGTAGCTGAGGAGGTAGTTGAGACCGCTGAGAAGGTTGAGGCTGGTGTTGAGGCTGCACAGAAGGCTGCTGACGCTGTAAAGGCTGCTGCTGAGAAGGTTAAAGAGGCTACGAAATAATTAGGCTCTGAACCAATCAGGCTCAAGCGATCCCACGATGGGGTCGCTTTTGCTTTTTTTGGTGCGGGGCGGCGCGAGGGCATTTTTTCGGAGAGGCGGGGTGGCGCGAGGGCTTTTTTCGGAGAGGCGGGTGCTTAAACTTTTCGGTCGCTTTTGCATTTTGTGGGGGAGGTTGCCATTTGAAGGGGCGAATTGCGCTGTGTGGTTGCTATTTCGCAAAAAATAGTTACTTTTGTGAATCATTTAGCGAAAATATTTAGACTATGAATGGTAAGAAATTGTCGGTATTGATCGTCGTGTTGCTCGTCGCCGATCAACTGCTCAAAATATGGATTAAGACGCATTTGGCTCTGGGTGAGGCGATTATCGTCTTTCCCGATTGGTTTCAGCTGCGCTTTGTCGAGAACCCCGGTTTTGCGTTCGGAATGGAGCTGGGCAAGGATTGGGGCAAGCTGTTTCTGAGTCTGTTCCGTGTGGTGATGGCGGGCGGAATCGCGTGGTATATTTCGTACCTGATCCGCGCGAAAGCACCGACGGGAGTGCTCGTGGGTATGGCGCTGATCTTCGCGGGTGCGGTCGGAAATATCATCGACAGTGCGTTCTATGGTATGATCTTCTCGGAATCGACGCCGTTCGAGGTGGCACATTGGGGCGACGGCTACGCAGGGCTGATGCACGGTCGTGTGGTCGATATGTTCTATTTCCCTCTGTTCCAATGGAATAACTGCCCCGATTGGTTGTCGTTCCTGCTCGATAGCAACAACTATTTCTTCGGCGCAATCTTCAATCTGGCCGACGCTTATATCTCGGTTGCGGTGGTCTATCTGCTGATTTTCCAATATAAATTCTTCAACCAAGAGGAGCCGAAAAAGGGGTAAATAGTACGTTTGATCGAGAAATTTAGAGGGACAGTGAGAAATGTCCCTCTTTTTTTTGTCGATACGCAGAAAATTTCTATATTTGTAAGTTCGCAAACGCGCGATTTTTGCGTGGCGTGCGAGCCGATAAAACAACGGAAAACAAATATTAATTAATACAAACGTACTATGAAGTGTAAATTTTTACTCTTGATGTGTGCAACGGCGATGTTGGCATCGTGCGTCGATCAGAAGATTGACGACAGTATGTCGATCGACGGCTCGGTTCCGTCGCAGTCGCTGGCACTGAAACCGCAAGTGCTGTTCAACGCTGATCAAGCTATTGCGGGTGAGATTATCGTGAAGTTCCGCGAGCCGGCAGTCGAGACGATTGAGTCGGCCACAACGCTCCTCTCGGAGGGTAACGTGGTGACTGGTGTCGAGTCGATCGACAAGTTCTGCAAGACGGTAGGCGCATACAATATCGAGCGTCTGTTCCCCGATGCAGGTCGCTTCGAGGCTCGTCAGCGCAAGGCAGGTCTGCATTTGTGGTACAAGATTTCGTTCGACGAGGGCGTTTCGATGTCGAAAGTTGGCGAGATTCTGTCGCAGAACGAGGATCTGTCGGTAGTTGAGTACAATATGGCAATTGAGCTGCCCGACGTGAAGATGACCGAGGCTAATGTTGCGGTTGCAACCGAGCAGATCACTGCAACGGAGGAACTGCCTTTCGATGACCCCTATCTGGTTGAGCAGTGGCACTTGCAGAACCGCGGTACCGATTGGAAGCAGGCTAATGGCACGGCTTACATCAAGGGCGCTGTGAAGGGTGCTGACGTGAATGTTGTTCCCGCGTGGGAGAAGTGCACGGGTTCGGATAAGGTTGTTGTTGCGGTTGTCGATGGTGTAGTTGACTATGACCACGAGGATTTGGCTGACAACATCTGGTATAACCTTGCAGAGTTGAACGGTGCGGACGGCGTTGATGATGACGAGAATGGTTACACCGACGATATTTTCGGTTTCAACTTCTACTCGAACAAGGGTTTCAGCGGAATGAAGAATCCCGCAGCAGATACGGGTGCTAACCACGGTACGCACGTGGCCGGTACGATTGCTGCGATGAACGACAACGGCAAGGGTGTTTCGGGTATCGCAGGTGGCTCGAAGAACAATGGCGGTGTGTTGATTATGAGTTGCGCAACGATGAATGACGCTGGTCAGGGTCGTGGTGCCGACTATGCAGCACGCGCAATTACCTACGGTTGTAACAACGGCGCGGTAATCTGCCAGAACAGTTGGGGCTATACCGACCCTGTGAACTGGGATCAGTCGCAGTTCTCGTCGCTCAAAGAGGCGCTCAAATATTTCGTAGATTATGCCGGTATGGACGAAACGGGCGAGAATCAGGTTGGTCCGATGGCCGGTGGTCTGATCCTCTTCGCGGCAGGTAACGAGGGTTACTATCAGAACGACGTGAAGAAGTATCCCGCAGCTGACGCTAATGTAGTGGCTGTGGCTTCGATCGCTGCTGACTACCGCCCCGCATACTACACCAACTACGGTACTTGGGTTGATATCTCGGCTCCGGGTGGCGACCCCTTCTTCAGTGATCTGGATAACCCCTATGTTGGTGTGGGTTATGGTAGTCCGACCGCAGAGGTGTTGAGCACTATCGTTAATGGTTACGGCCATATGAGCGGTACCTCGATGGCCTGCCCGCACGCTTCGGGTGTGGCTGCGCTGGGTCTGTCGTATGCTAATCAGTTGGGTATTGCGATGACTGCCGAGACTTTGAAGAAGTATATCTACGAGACTGCACGCGATATTGATAGCTATCTGAAAGATGACGACTATAAGTATCTGCCCCTTTCGACCGGTACCTACCGTATGTATATGAAGGATTACCGCGGTAAGATGGGTAAGGGTCTGGTTGATGCTGACGCTCTGTTGAATAAGATTGAGGGCGACACTCCGCTGCCCGAGGATCACGTTGCTCCCGAGGCTGTTGAGGCGATCGAGCAGACCGCTAAGACCCTTTCGTCGGCAACTATCGAGTGGAAGGTTACGGGCGACTACACAGGTGCTCCCGTACAGAGCTACCGCGTATATTGGAGCGAGGGTACGATCACCATCTCTGACGCTGGCGCAGTAAGCTCGACCAAGACTCTCTATGGCCCTAAGTCGATTTCGGTTGGCGAGAAGGCTGTTGGTGAGGTTATCGAGACCACGATTACCAACCTGCGCCCCGAAAAGAAATACAACGTGGCAGTAGTTGCTGTCGATGATTGGAATATGTCGTCGGCAGGCTGCTTCGGCGAGATCGAGACCGACGTTCCCGTTGCTCCTGTGGCAGTTGATGATTTGGAGATTGTGGACGAGGACTATACCTCGCTGACGATCGGTTTCTCGGGTGTGGCTGACTGCATTGGTGAGAATATGGCTAAATATACCATTCGCTACTCGACTTCGAGCTCGATGACGAATGCTGTTACGCAGACCGTAACGTTGGCTGCATACGATTATGGCGAATATGATTTGGTAGGTTTGATTAACAACACCACTTATTATATCGAGGTAGTTGCAGTCGACCAGTTTGGTCTGAGCTCGGAGCCTGCAAAGGTATCGGGCAAGACCCCGAAGAACTATCCTCCCGTGCTGACAGCAGTGGGCGAGACGACCAAGACTTTGCAGTATTGGGATAAGGCGTCGATCGAGTTCGAGGTAAATGAGCCCAACTATGATTATTGGACGGCAAAGATCGTCGGCACAGTCGACAGCTACGTTAAGATGGCGGTTAATGGTAACAAGATCACCGTTACCTTCACGGGTAACAGCCAGAACTTGGCGGCTCGTACCTACGCGGCTAAGGTAGTCGTTACCGACGAGACCGGTCTGACTTCGGCGCAGGTTCCCTTCACCTTCAACATCATCGGCAACCAGGCTCCCGTAGCTAAGCAGATCCCCGACCTCTATATGGGTGCAACGGGTCAGAAGCAGAGCTACACGTTGGCTGACTACTTCACCGATAGCAATGGCGAGACCTTGAAGTATGACGTTGCGATCAATGCTGCGACCGCAGTTGCACGCATTGAGGGTGGCAACTTGGTTGTCGAGGGTTCGAAGTATGGCTTGGTAACCGTTACCGTTACGGCTCGCGACGCTGGTAACAAGGAGGCTGTTACGAGCTTCAAGGTGATGGTTCGTGACGACAGCAAGCCCGTTGAACTCTATCCCAACCCCGTTGTTAAGGATCTGAATATCCGTATGGGTCAGTCGGTTAAGGGCTCGATCGGTGTTCGCGTATTCAGCGCGGCAGGTCCGATGGCTATGGAGACCAGCGCTACGATCGATCCGTTTGCACCGGCAAAGGTTGATCTGTCGGCTCTGGGCGCAGGCAACTACGTTGTTGAGGTTAGCTACGGCAACGAGGTCTATAAGAGCACAATTGTTAAGAAGTAATAAACGCAAGATACGACTATGAAAAAGATTATATTGATGGCGGCAGCATTGCTGTGTGCGATGACCGCTACTCAGGCTCAGGAGGCTGGTTCGTTGCTCGACATCAACGCCGACACCCGCACCGCCGCTATGGGCGACGTCACTACGGCAGCTGAGGGTAGCGCCTTCTCGGTGTTCAACAACGCTGCGGCAGCTCCCCTGTCGAACAAGAAGTTCCAGATCGGTGCTTACTACTCGCCTTGGGCAAGTGGACTGACGAAGGATCTCGAAAAGAAGAATACGCTGATGGGCGTGGGTGCTTACTTCACCGCAGGCGAGCGCCACTCGATTCAGATTGGTTTCCGCTACTTGCAGTCGGCAGGCAGCGTGGGTATGGACGCAAACGGTAACCCCACAAAGGATACCTTCGCACCGAAGGATATGACCATCGACTTGGGCTACGGTATCCGTATCGGCGAGAGCCTCGGTGTTGGTGTGGCTGCACACTACATCAATTCGAACTTGGGCGTGGGCGCAAGCGGCTCGGCAGTTGCTGTCGATCTGGGCGTTCAGTATCGTCTGGGTCTGGGCGAGAAAGCGAATCTCGACCTGGGCGTTAAGGCTGCCAACATCGGCTCGAAGTTGAAGTATGGCGAGGGCGAGGGCTCGGCTCTGCCCGCAAAGGCTACGCTGGGTGCAGTGTTCACCGTTCAGCCGAGCGACGCTCACTCGATCAAGGTTGGCGTCGATGCTGGTTACAAATTTATGGGCTACACGGGCTTCGTTGCAGGTATCGGTGCTGAGTATATGGCGTTCAATACCGTAGCTGCTCGCGTGGGTTACCATATGGACGGCAAGGCTAAGATGAACTACGCTACCGTAGGTCTTGGTGTTCGTGTGGTCGATATGATCCAGGCTGACTTCACCTACTACCTGGCAAGTGGCGCAATGAAAAATACCTTCCGCGCAGGTTTGAGCTTCCGCTTCTAAACCGCCGAGGGTGTCCGTCGGGTGGCTGATGGGCGACCGATGGGTGACCGGTGGTGACCGAAGGGTGACCGAAGGGTGACTGCCGAGCGACTGCCGAGTGGCTGTCGGACGATCATTGGGTGACCGAATGGTGACCGCAGAGTCGCCGCTCGAAGGACAAAATTGAGCAATCCCGCTCTCCGTTGTGGAGGGCGGGATTACTTTTTTGAAGTGTCGAGTCGCTTTTTTGTCGAGCGAGTTTACTTTTTTTCGAAGTGTCAAGTCACTTTTTATCGGGTGACAATTACTTTTTTTCGCTCGTCGAACGATTTTTTTGCGCTGCGCCCCCTTATATAATATATAGGTATAAAATCGAGGAGCGATTTCGCCCTCCGCGACCACTCCGCACAACCCTGAACCCGCACGTAAATCACCCCAACCCGAAAAGTGTCACCGCAGCGCCCAAAGGTCGCAAAATAGGGTGAAAAAGTTTGCGACGTAACTCGCAGAAAATCAACGTAATGCAAAAGTAATGCAAAATTTTTATGAAAAAAGTTCAAAAAATGTTTGGAAGTTTGGAGAATTATGCGCTATCTTTGCACCCGCAAAACGAAAGAAACACGGTTCTAAGATATACACGAAAGATGAGGCGGCCTGAAACGATGGCAAGCGGAATCGGTCGAAAATAGCTTAAAACGCAGAATGTTGAAAAATTTTGCAAAAGTTCTTGAAAAATATTTGGTAGTTAAAAATATTTGCCATATCTTTGCAGTCCCTTTCGATCACTAGCGAAAGCCGATTGATGAGAGAAAGGCAAGTAAGCGAAAAGATATTTTCCAAACAAGGTTCTTTGAATTACTGGTAAATTTTAGAGAGAAATGTAGTATTTATCCATCAATTCCTTTTAGGAAATAAGTAGTCAGGACTCTAACAATATTGATAATTTTTTTACAATGGAGAGTTTGATCCTGGCTCAGGATGAACGCTAGC
>JAFTOX010000027.1 GCA_017463585.1 Rikenellaceae bacterium
ATCTCCAACCCAGAATTCGCAGGTCTCTATGTTTGTACAAAACTTATTAGCCCATTGGATAGCTTCTTGCTTAATCTGTTGAAATATTCCAGCCTTCATTTGTCAAATATTCTTTTTCAGCGTTGGTTAATTTTCTATAACCGTGTTTCCACAATTCGGACAAATCGCCCGAATGCAGAATGTTAATAATTTCATCTTCTGTCATATTCCCATCATTATCCCGAATTTCACACGGCAAGTTAAGAAAATGATAAAATCTATAATATATCTCATATTATGAAAGGTCTGCTGTTTGAAAGCAAAATGCTCATGCTAGCATCTACGATACGGGGCATTTGGGCCAATTGTTGTAAAACGTTTAGATGAGTCTATCTAAAACTGTTAGATATATCCATACATTTGATTTTAAGGACACGGAGTAAAAGGGTTTGGGCATTGCATATCTGGCGCTATCCAACCATATACTTTTTCTCTATGTTTATTATCTAAACATACATATAACCAACCGTTGCAGATATCGTATATAGTTACGGTATGCTCTTGTGTCGTTTTATATACAACTTCAGAATTATAGTCGGCTTTACTATACAAATGTAGAGTTCTCCCATCATAGTTACGTGTATTAACAGCCACACTTCCCTTTTCTACATAAGTGATCTCATCATTAACCACAATAGCGATATAGTTTTCATTAGCATATCGTAATTGTACAATGGTGCCAACATCACCCTCTTCTTTTAGTGGATATATGGCATATCGCACTTCTTTCAAATTCATATTGTCGTAACATTTGACAGGATTGCCTTTAGGGTGAACTGTAAACGCGAAACTTTGATTATTTTGCGCGAATGCTTCTACAGATACAAATGTGACAAGCAATAACAATAAATATCTCATACTATTTTCGATTTAATATATTCCTATATTGAATTTCATAGTAAATTGAGTGGTTTAATACGGTTACTCGTCAAATAGCAGCCTATAACCAAATTCATAGCCGGTTGCTCTCTCTTTCGTATGTGTAACACACTTCACCCAAAAGCTTTTTTTTAAGGTCATCAGAAACAAAGATGCTGCGACACAAGTGTATTACCTGCAAATCACGATATTTTGCTGGTAGCGTAATCTGCACTGGATCATAATCAATCTTGTTTGAATTGGCCCACTCTTCATAACTATCGAACCTTATCATACAACTCTCGTAGTAATTGTAAAATAGACTCTTCTCATATACTCTCTCCGTCCAAACGATCATAGGTGATATCAGCAGATAAAATTCGTCATCGAGTTTTTCGCCTTTTCTGTAGATTGTGATCTTCTTGAAACAATACTCTTGTCTTGTTGGCGGGAACTGATCGAAAATATCTTTAATGCGCTTTCGCACAACAGCTTTCGCGCCAGAATAACCATCAGCACGCATCTGCATAAAATCGAGGATTGTCTTTCGGTTATCACGTACATTACCCTCTAATTCATCAGGCCATAATGAATATGTATAATCTCTAACTTTCTCAAAATCATAGCCATTCTTCTCGATGTACTCCTTGACTAATGTAGCTATTTCGTGCACCTTATCACTTAAGGGATTAGTAAACACAATTGCAGTAGGGGAATTAGCTATCGGTGTGCCATTTTTAGCATAACACGAAGCATAAGAGAATTCTAACTCTCTGTGCACTGTCAATTTTTTCATATTACTTTGGTTATTTTTGGTTATTTTAGTATTGAATTAGGAAATTATATATTGGCGAATTAATCAAAAAGTACCTTTGTGGAATTATACTCAATCATATTATTCTCATTGCCGAATCGACCGTTAATTCGCAACATCGGGTTGTAAAATTACGAAAATCGAATCACAATTACAACGTTTCGGGGCGATTCTGACGCAAAAGAGTGAACAATCTCCGATTTTCTTTGTATCTTCGCATAAAATTAACTAACCCCGATTATGATTACTTTTATCGTCTGTTTCGTTCTGTTGGTGGCTGCCTACTTCGTCTATGGTCGCTATCTCGAACGTCTGGTCGGCGCTGAGGCCGGCAAACCCGTTCCCTCGCAAACTCGCTTCGACGGCGTCGATTATATGCCCCTGCCGAAGTGGAAAACGTTCCTCATTCAGCTGCTTAACATCGCAGGCTTGGGCCCCATTTTCGGTGCGGTGCTCGGTGCGCTGTACGGTCCCGTAGCATTCATCTGGATCACGGCAGGCGGTATTCTGTTTGGTGCGATGCACGACTTTTTGGGCGGTTGGATCTCGCTCGAAAACGACGGACAGAGCCTGCCCGAGATCATCGGCAAGTACCTCGGTGTGGGCGTCAAGCAGGTGATGCGCGTGTTCACCGTCTGCCTGATGGTGTTGGTCGGTGCGGTATTTCTGCTCGGTCCTGCGGGTCTGCTCGCAGGTATGACGCCCGCAATCTCGCTCAAATGGTGGATCGCTATCATATTGATTTACTACATCTTGGCTACGTTGCTGCCCGTCGATAAGATCATCGGCCGAATCTATCCGCTGTTCGGTGCGGCATTGATCTTTATGGCGGTCGGACTGCTGGGCGTGTTACTCTTTGGCGACTACACGATTCCCGAGCTGACCTCGCTGCACAACTTCAAAGCCGACGCGGCAGACTTCCCCATCGTGCCGACGCTCTTCATTACGATTGCGTGCGGTGCGATTTCGGGTTTCCACGCTACGCAGTCGCCGCTGATGGCACGCTGCTTGACCGACCAGAAGCAGTGCCGCCCCGTATTCTTCGGTGCGATGATCTCGGAGAGCCTGATTGCGCTGATCTGGGCTGCGATTGCAATGGCATTCTTCGGTGGTGTCGAGGCGTTGGGTGTGGCGTTGGCCGAGCACGGCAATAACGCCTCGTGGGCGGTCAAACTGATTGCCGATACGACGCTCGGTCGTGTGGGTGGTATCCTGGCGGTGCTGGGCGTGATTGCTGCGCCGATTACGAGTGGCGACACGGCATTCCGTAGCGCGCGACTGATCGTGGCCGACTTCCTCCACATCGAGCAGAAGAGCCTCGTGAAACGACTTGCGATCTCGATTCCGCTGTTCATTGTTGGATTCATCATTACGCTGGTCGATTTCGACGTGGTGTGGCGCTACTTCGCGTGGTTCAACCAGACGTTGGCCGTCTTTACGCTTTGGGCCGTGACGGTCTATCTGGTGCAGCGCAAGAAGAACTATTGGGTTTCGATGTTGCCTGCCGTTGTAATGACCTTTGTGTGTGGCACTTATCTCTTCCTCGGAAAGGAGATGTTCCACCTCGACCATACGCTGAGCTACGTGCTTGGAGGCGTGATTACCCTCGTAGTTTTAATCGCATTCATAATCTGGAAACGACGCAATGATACGCCCACAGCTTAGACCGACTGCCGACCAGACCTTCCGTTTGGTAGCCGATCCTGCGGATCGAAATTGGGATTTTGTCGAGATTCTCGCACGCTCGCGCCGCGAGGAGCAGCAGGGCAACATCGAGGCCGCCTGCAACACCCGCTACCACGCTGTGCAACGCCTCGAAGAGCTGATTCCCGACTCGGGCGAGGTGATCTTCGAGTGGGAGGACGACAACTCGCAAGCAGCCTTGGGGGTGATCTACTGCTCGGCCATCGACCACTTCCTGATCAGCGATTGGGAGATGTCGGCTGCAATGCTCGAAATGTTGCTCGAACTCGATCCCGAGGACCATCTCGAAGCTACTATACGCTTGGCATACACCTACTTAGCAATGGAGGAGTTCGATTCGTACGACGACATCGCCAACGACATCAGCGACAAATATCCCGATAAGGAGATCCTCACCCTGTGGAGCGAATACCGTCGCACGGGCACGCTGCCTGCGGGCGAGGTGCGCAACTTCCGCAAGCGTTTCGGGGCTTACTTCGACGAGTTCACCGCCGCCGAGCACCCCATCGACGAGGGCTACCTCGCCGACATCGCGGGCGAACGACCCTCGGCAGCGGCTTTGGCGCGCGAGTTGTGGTTGCAGACCGAGCACCTTTGGGCGCAATTCGGAGGCTTCATCGAGGCACTGCGAAAAGCGTAGGCTTTTGCAATTCAAGATTCAAAATTCAAAATTCAAAATTTGGTTTTGATTGTTGAATTTTGGATTGTAAATTAATGAATTACAAAACAGGCAAAATCTTTGATTTTGACACATACTCGTGGGCTCGCCCTACGGGCGACCGCCCCAGCCCACGAGTATGCGTAACTAATTGGTAGCAAAGGAATAATCCTGCAAACAAAACAAAACAAACAGCAGCAAAGGAATAATTTTGAATTTTGAATCTTGAATTTTGAATTTCCAAATAACCGCCGTTTCAACAGCTACGCGGCCTATTTCCGTCGATTGATGGGCGGTCGGGTGCAGAAGCTCTCGATCAATGCAGCGTTGGGCTGCCCGAATCGTGATGGGCGGATCTCGACGGGCGGCTGCACGTTCTGTATCAACGAGGCCTTCACGCCATCGTATTGCGACCCCGCAAAGAGCATAACGCAGCAGATCGATGAGGGTATCGAATTTCACACACGACGCTACCGCACAGCCGAAGGTTATTTGGCCTATTTTCAATCATACTCAAATACTTACGCGCCCGTCGAACGTCTGCGCAAACTCTACTCGGAGGCTCTCTCGCACCCGCAGGTGAAGGGCATAATCGTCGGTACGCGCCCCGATTGTGTCGATCGTGAGAAACTCGATCTGCTGGCCGAATTTGCACGCGAAAAGTATGTTGCGGTCGAGTACGGAATCGAGTCGTGCTACGACGCAACGCTCGCCCGAATCAACCGTGGCCACGACTTTGCGTGTGCCCGCCGAGCGGTGGAGATGACAGCCGAGCGAGGTCTGCATTGCGGTGCGCACTTTATCCTCGGACTGCCCGACGAGAGCGACCAAATGCTTATAGACCAATGCGATACGATCAATTCGTTGCCACTTACTACCGTCAAATTCCATCAGTTGCAACTCTTCCGTGGAACGGCAATGGCCGACGAGTATGATCGTGCGCCCGAACGCTTCCGCACGTGGACAATCGAGGAGTATATCGACCTGTTTGTCAAGATTTTACGCCGTTTGCGTCCCAACCTTATTGTGGAGCGATTTGCAGGCGAGGCACCCCCACGCTACCACCACACCGAGGGGTGGGGTCTGGTGCGTAACGAACAGCTGCTGGCGATGCTCGACGCACGCTTGGAGGCACTCGACGCTCGCCAAGGCGACCTCTACAAACCGCCCACGACGCAAAAAATGTAAAAAAACCGCCAAACACGGTACATCGAATCGGAATTTTTGATATTTTTGTATTTTAGAAGTGATTAAAACCCCAAAATCAACTATACAACTATGGCCGAAACGACCTCACAGAAACTTCTGCGCGCACTCAAAGAGTACGGCATTATGACGCTCGGAATGTGGATCTACGCCTTTGCGTGGTCGAGCATTATCCTCCCCGCACGATGTACGGGTGGTGGCGCGAGCGGTTTGGCAATGATGATCTATTACGCATCGGGCGGTACGGTCGAGTTGGGTACAATGGTATTCTTGATCAATGCCATACTGATCGTAGTTGCCTCATTCATAGTCGGTTGGAAGTTCAGCACCAAGACCATCTTCTCGATCATTATGCTGTCAGTAGCGATGAACATTCTGCAAGCAAACCTGCCTGCCGACATTATGCAGCTGGGCGAGGAGCGTCTGTTGTCGTCGATTTTGGGTGGTATTTTGTCGGGTATCGGCGTGTCGCTCTGCCTGTTGCAGGGCGGAACCTCGGGCGGTACGGATATCGTCGCGCTGATCGTCAATAAATATCGCACGATCAGCTACGGTCGAATTTTGTTCATCACGGACTTTATCATCATCGGCTCGTCGTTGTTGGTAACACGTGATATTCAGATGGTTATCTTCGGTTACGTGGTTGTTGCGGCTTGCGGTTACACGGCCGACGCAGTGCTGGCGGGTGACAAGAAATCGTCGCAGCTGATGATTATGTCGAAGCATTACGAGGCTATCGCCGACGCAATCGTCAACGATCTGCACCGTGGTTGTACGGTGATGGACGGCACGGGTTGGTTCACCAAGGAGGCGACCAAGGTGGTGATGGTTCTCTGCCGCAAGAGCGAGACGAGCACCATTCTGCGCACGGTGAAACGTGTTGATCCTAACGCATTTATCTCGAATGCGAGCGTTACGGGCGTCTACGGTCGCGGCTTCGAGGAAATCAAGCGTTAATCCCCGCACCCTCACACTGAAAGATATCGAAAAGAGAGCGGTTTGGGGTCTACCCAAGCCGCTTTTTTCGCAACTCAACGTTGGCTTTTGAGAATCGTGTTGTGATCTTACGACCAAAACATTGGTAGCTAAGGAAAATTGTGAATTGTGAATCGTGAATCGTGAATTAAAATAATGACCCTCTACGCACATATCGTTTTGCCGTTGGCGCAGCCGTCGTTCACCTTCTCGGCCGAGGGTGAGCTGGCTAATCATCTGCGTGAGGGTCAGGCAGTTGTGGTGCAATTAGGGCCCCGAAAAATCTACACGGGAATCGTCTGGTCGATCACCACGGAGCGCCCTCCGTTCCGCACCAAACCGATCCAGCGAATCCTCTATGGCGAGCCGCTTTTGTCGGCCGAGCAACGCCGTCTGTGGGAATGGATCGCCGACTACTATATGTGCACGGTGGGCGAGGTTATGCGTGCGGCGCTGCCCTCGAAGATGAAACCGAGCGGAATGTCCGACGAGGAGTTCGAACAAGATGAATTCCGCGTGGCGCACGAACGCACGGTGTCGCTGCGTGAGGAAGTGCGCTCGCAAGAGGCTCTGAATGAGTGGTTTGAGCGCCTCGCACGTCGCGCCCCGAAGCAGTATGAGGCGTTGTTGGAGGTGGCTGATCGCTTGACAAATACGGGATTAGAGGGCGAGGTGCGAACACGTACGCTGGCTGCCGACGCAGCGGTGCTCAAAGCATTGGCCGACAAGGGTTTAATCGAATTTCACGAACGTGAACGCGAGGCTGCCTTCTGCACCGAGGAGATGACGGTCGAGTTGCCGACGCTCTCCGAAGCGCAAACGACCGCCCTCCGTTCGATCGAGCAACAACACCTCGAAAAGCGTTGCGTGCTACTGCACGGAGTGACAGGTTCTGGCAAAACCGAGATATATATTCACTTGATACATAAGGCGTTGAGCGCAGGTGGCGACGTGGTGATGTTGGTGCCCGAGATCGCCCTCACCGAGCAGTTGATCTCACGCCTGCAACGCTATTTTGGCGATCGCGTGGTGGCCTACCACTCGAAGCTGACCGACACCCGCCGCACGGACATCTACCTGCGACTGCTGCGCTCGAAGGCGGGGCGTTTGATCGTCGGAACGCGCTCGGCGTTGCTGTTGCCGTTGGCGCACCCGCACCTGATCGTGGTCGACGAGGAGCACGACGCGAGCTACAAGCAAAACGACCCCGCACCGCGCTACAACGCCCGCGATATGGCGGTTGTGGCGGCGTCGATCTACGACGCGCGGACGGTGCTGGGAAGTGCGACGCCATCGATCGAGAGCTTTATGAATGCCCATCGTGGCAAGTACGGATACGCCTCACTCACAGAGCGTTATGGCGGCGCACGTATGCCTCGTATCGTCATCTCGGATACGTTGCGTGCGGCCAAGCGTGGCGAGCGTCACTCGCATTTCAACAAGGCTCTGCTGGATCGTCTGGGCGAGGTGTTGGAGCGTGGCGAGCAGGCGATGTTATTCCAAAATCGACGCGGTTTTTCGCCCTATGTCGAGTGTACGGAGTGCGGTCGCGTGGTCGAATGTCCCAACTGCAACGTGTCGCTCACGTACCACCGCCCGAACACCCTTCGTTGCCACTATTGTGGTCATTCTCAGCCACTTCCCGAACATTGTCCCTCGTGTCACGTGGCCGATGTGACCCTGCGTGGTTTCGGCACGGAGAAGGTCGAAGAGGAGCTGGCGCAGATCTTCCCGCAGGCACGTATCGACCGCCTCGACCGCGATAGCGCAACCTCGCAACGTGCTTATAACCAAATAATTCGACGATTCGAAAGCGGAGCTACCGACCTGCTTGTCGGCACGCAGATGATCACCAAGGGATTCGATTTCTCGCGCGTGAGCGTGGTCGGGATTCTTAATGCCGACAATCTGCTCAACTACCCCGATTTTCGCTCGTCGGAGCGTGCTTTTCAGCTCATTACGCAGGTGGCAGGACGTGCCGGACGACGCGAAACCGAGGGCGAGGTGATCGTCCAGACGTCGCAACCGCTGCACCCCGTGATCCGTCAGGCGGCAGAGTACGACTACCTCTCGATGGTCAATATGCAATTGCGTGAACGTGAGGCGTTTCACTATCCTCCGTATGCCCATCTGATCAGCGTCACAATGCGTCACCGTGACCCGCAACTGCTGCGTACGGCAGCGCGCGATCTCGGCTCGAAATTGCGTGAGGTGTTCGGTCAGCGCGTGCTCGGTCCGCAGTCGCCCCCCGTCGACCGAATCAACGGCGTCTATATTCTCGGTTTCCTGCTTAAAATCGAGAATACAATCTCATTCTCGAAGGCTCGACGCTTGCTCGCCGAGCAGATCGACGCAATCCGCAACAACAAGGAGTGGAACTCTATTTACATCTACTGCGATGTTGATCCTCAATAAGTTACGCCACGCTTTCAGCGATATGTGGTACGTACTTTTTCCGCCTGCGTGCCCCGTCTGCAACGTCACCCTGCGCGAGGGCGAGCAGATTCTGTGCAACCACTGCCGTGCCGGAATTCCACTCACGGGATTCATCGGCCACGTCGACAACGCAATGGAGCGACGACTGTGGGGATTGACCATCTTCGAACACGCCTCGGCGCTCTTTTTCTATATCGAAAACAGCCCCTATCGACGTATAATTCACGAGTTTAAGTATAATGGGAAGTGGTTTCTCGCCCGCGAAATGGGCGAATGGTTTGGCGGTGAGATTCTCCGCGCAGGAGCCTATTCCAACATCGATGTGATCATACCCGTGCCGCTCCACCCTCTGCGCCGACTTTGGCGCGGATACAACCAATCGGAGTACCTTGCCGAGGGCCTTTCGCGCGTATTGGAGGTGCCCGTCGACCGCCGCTCGCTCCGCCGTCACAGCTACACAACCTCGCAAACCCGACGCACGAAAAACCAACGTTGGGATAATGTTCACGGACGATTTCGGGTGCGTCGCGGGGAGCAACTTGCGGGGCGACACATCTTGTTGGTCGATGACGTATTCACCACAGGCGCAACGATTTGCGCGTGTGCCGAGGCGATTCGCGCCGTCGCACCCGACTGCCGCATAAGCGTGGCCACCCTTACCGTCTCGCAACGCGAAGTAGCAGATTTGTTCTAATTAATCCTCGTAGTCCAACATAGGTTGTCCCGTGTAGGGGCTGCAAACAGCCTCTGCGCCACACTCAAGGACCTCACACTCAACGGCAAACAACCCATTGTGTTTATCATAGTAAATCTCCAACTCGATGGGGTTTTCCGCGATCCACTTTTCCGCTTCACGGCTGTCGTTAAAGGCGCCTGCCTCCATCAACTCCTCGACTTTTGCCTGAAACGCAATGGGGAACTTTCGCTTCGTGAGGCGAACGCTAATGGACTCCATATCGTCTGGTGAATTAACTCTTATTCTTGCCATATTCGATCTGTTTTTAAGAATTCTATTGACAAAGATATGAATAACTTTTGACTTTGTTCCCATTGATTCTTATCAATTTATAAAATGGTAAAATCTTCGATCTTGTCACACCTTCGTGGGCTCGCCTTCGGCGACCGCCCCAGCCCACGAAGGTGCGTGTCGCCCTCAAACTCAATCTTGATTTATTTCTTCTTTTAATTAAAACAAAGGAAAGAATTTTGAATTTTGCTTTTTGAATTTTGAATTGCGCTTTGGCGATTTCTTTGAAATCGACACACGCGGTGGCGCCCGCGACTTTCAGTCGCACCGCCCCACGCCACCGCGTGCGTATTCTGAGGGTACAACCGAAAAAACAAAGCCCTCCCAAAAAATATAAAGGAGAAGGTTCGCAATGAGTTCACTGGTTTTGCAAGCAGCCAAATCCTCGCAAAACCGAAAACAGCAGAGCCCGCAAAAAATATAAAGGAGAAGGCTCGCAACGAGTTTACTGGTTTTGCAAGCAGTCACTCCCTCCCCACAACCGAAAACAGCAGAGCCCTCCTCCAAAAAATATAAAGAAGAAGACTCGCAA
>JAFTOX010000008.1 GCA_017463585.1 Rikenellaceae bacterium
GATCGTAAACGGTTTCCGTATGTCGTATGCAACCGGTTTCGTACTCAACAACTTGAACGTAGGTTCGTTTAAGACTTGGGGTTGGGAAGGTCACATCGACGCTGACATTATCCGTTCGGCAAGTGGCTTCCGTTGGAACGTTGGTTTGAATATGTCGCAGAACAAGTCGCTCGTAGTTGATCTGCCCGAGAACTTGAAGGAGTACTACAACGCATACACTTGGAACTCGGGTGGTCTGCGTAACGGTATCAAGGAGGGCTATCCTATCACTACCATCACTGGTCAGGCTTACAAGCGTAACAAGAATGGCGATATCCTGATTGGTACTACCAGCGGTCTGCCGCAGGTTGAGAGCGATTGGTCGGTAATCGGCGATCGTAACCCCTTGATGAACTATGGTATCACCACTCGTTTGAGCTATAAGGGCTTCTCTCTGAGCGCAATGTTGACGGGTATGGTCGGCGCAAGCGTTGTAAACGGTACTATGCGTGATATGATGGGCCGCGGCCAGAGTTGGGAGTCGGTTCGTCTGCGTGAGAGCCGCCACTATGTATTCGAGGGCGTACTGATGGACGGTATGGAGAACACTGATACTCCTACCAAGAACACCGTTGCAGTGGATATGTGGAAGTATGCAGGTTCGCAGATCTTCTCCGGCTACGATGAGGACTGGTTCGAGAAGGACGTTAACTACTTGAAGTTGGCTGAAATCCGTTTGAACTATCAGGTTCCTTCGAACTGGTTGAAGAAGGCTACCAAGGGCTTCATCTCGAGAGCTTCGATCTTCGTTTCGGCTAACGACCTCTGCACATTCACTAACTACTCGGGTGTTGACCCCGTAGGTAACACTATGTCTGCAGCTGGTGGTGGTACCGGTGGTCAGGGTTACGATGTTTGGGGTATCCCCGCTCCTCGTACCTACTCGTTCGGTGTAAACCTCTCTTTCTAAGCTAAGCGAAACATTTATAACGAACAAATAATACATATATTAATATGAAAAAGATATTTGCAGGTATTATGATGTTGGCCGCAGTAGCTTTTACCAGCTGCCAGGATTGGCTCGACGTCAACAACAATATCGACGCACCTGACTACGTAGAGGCACACCTCTATCTTTCGGGTGTGATCCAGCAGTTCCAGGGTCTCTATTGGGACGCTACCAATGTAACGGGTGAGTACACTCGTATGATGAATGGTAGCAGCAGCTACGCAGGTCACACTTATCCCGGTTCGTCGGATACCGGTGGTGAGAAGTGGCGTATGACCTATTGGAACCAGGGTATGAACCTTGAGAATCTGATCAACCAGGCTATTGAAGCTGAGCAGTGGACACTGGCTGGTATCGGCTACGCTATCAAGGCATTCTCGTGGGACGCTTTGACCAAGTATCACGGCGACGTGATTCTGACTCAGGCTTTTGAGCCGGGTCGTACTTCGTTCGACTATGACTATCAGGACGTTGTTTACGATAAGATCGACGAGTGGTATGACACCGCTATCGAGTATCTGACTATGGAGGACAACACCTTCTATGGCACCAAGCTGACCGGTAACGACTGGATCTACTTCGGCGACAAGGCTAAGTGGATTAAGTTCTGCTACTCGGGCAAGATCCGTCAGCTCTCGTCGTTGGCCAATAAGGCTAACTTCGTAACTGAGATCGCTCCCGTATTGGTAGGTTATGCTGACAAGGCTATCCTTTCGAACGCTGACAATGCTACCGTTACTGTAAGCGGTGGTGGTCCCGATGAGCCTTATGGCGCTTACAACAACTATTGGGGCACTTCGCGTGGCAACTTGGGTACTGGCTGGAAGCAGGGTTATGCTATCCGCGTTATGACCGGTACTGTACCTCTGTACGATGAGAACGGCGAGAAGATCGAGTGCGAGGATACTCTGATCAACTGGGATTCGCGTTACAAGTATCACCTGAACCCCGTTCAGATCGTAACCGACACCAACGTAATGGCTGAGGGTCACTGGGATCCCCGTGTTGTTGCTAAGTTGGGTACTTATAGCGATAGCTGCTTCCAGAACATTGAGAATCTGGACGTAATCAAGCGTCACCGCTATTTCACCGGCATCTCGCCTTGGGGTCGTAACACCACTAGCAATATGACCACTTTGGACGGTCAGGGTCGTTGGTTGTATCACGACGCTGCTCCCTATATCCTGATGAATGCTGCTGAGATCAAGTTCTGCGTTGCTGAGGCTTACTTCCGTATGGGTGATAAGGCATCGGCTCTGAACTGGTGGAAAGAGGCAATCGCTGACGATATGGAGTTCACCGCTAAGTACTTGAAGCCCGGTAAGGCTGCTGCAAGCGAGAAGGAGGTATCTGGTGGTGATAAGATCACTAAGGCTCTCTTCGATCAGGCTGCTGCTGAGTACTTGGCTGGTCCGTTCGTGGGTCAGATGACTGCTGACAACCTGACTATGTCGCACATTATGTTGCAGAAGTACGTTGCTCTCTATCCTTGGGGTTCGCCCGAGATCTGGGTAGATATGCGTAAGAACTTCTACGACGTTGAGTACACTGGTGAGTATCCTTACAACGGTAACGGTTGGGATAAGACCGAGGTTAAGCAGAAGCGCGATGAGGATAAGACTAAGGCATTCTTTGGTTACTATCTGTCGCCTGCTAACTTCGCTGACTACCGCGGTACCTACTCGCAGACCAAGAACTTGGAGGGTGCACCTTGCTTCCGTATCCGTCCTCGTTACAACTCGGAGTATATGTGGAATATCCCCGGCTTGCACGCTTTGCGTCCTATCCCCGGTGATGCAGTTTACTACCATTGCTCGATTCCTTGGTTCTGCTATCCGAACGGTTATCCTGAGTCGTATCCCGATGTAACCATCGAATAACACACAATCAGGTAAAGTTTTATTAACTTAAAAACAAACTGAGATATGAAATTCTTTAAGTATATAATCATTGCTATGGCTTCGTTGGTTGCTCTCGTATCGTGTGAGAAGCACGATCTGGCTTACCAGATGGAGCACATTGATGCTGAAGACAAGGCTCTGGTTGTGGTATGGCGTTTGATCCCCGAGGCTTCAACTACCGCTAACCGCGTTTACAACATCACCATCGATGACCAACCCTTGTGGGGTAACAACTACACCTATATGGCTGCACAAGATTGGATGCCCAGTCAGTCGCGTCACTACATTATGGAGCCGGGTGTACACAATATGAAGTGGTTCCTGCAAGATGGCACCGAGGTTTACAATCAGAACTTCACCGCTATCGCTGGTATGCAGGAGGTTTGCGTAACTGATTACAACGCTGCTCCCATCGTTATCGACAACAACGCTGAGTATCCTTGCGACCTAACTGAGCACACCGCTGAGTCGTTCTACCTGCGTTTCGTAAACTTTATGTACGCTGACGAGAACTACACTATTCCCGAGTACAAGTTGCAGTACTGGTATCAGGATCCTACCGACTTGGAGTGGTATCCCGCAAGTGATCCCGTTGGTTTCGGTGAGGCTTCGGCTTGGTATCGTATCCACATCGACCAGTTCGCTCCTGAGCGCTCGGGTGAGTCGGGTAACGGCTCGAGCCGTTTTGAGGACAACAACCGTGTAGGTTACACTGTAACCGCAGGCTCGTGCTCCATCTACTACAAAATCAAGATGATCGGCGCTAACGGTGAGGATCTGGGTTGGTTCACCTACAACCGCAAGGGTGGCGCAGAGGAATCGGATACTGAGTACAAGGACTACTGGACTGGTTACATTGGTCAGCATCGAATCCATTATTTGCGTGGTATGCGTGTTACCAACGGTGGTACTAGCAGCAACACTGCTGTTTGGATCACTCAGGCATCAAAGCACTAAATCATCAAATCTCTACACGCCTTACATCTCAGTTAGATAAAGATTACCTTTGAGATGTTCGGTCCGGTCGCTCCCCGAAGGGAGCGACTTTTTTTGTGGCAGTTGTGAGGTGGCTTTGCGGTTGAAGTGGGGTGTTTTTGTGTACGGTTTTGAGATGTTAGGAGTGTTATTTTGCTTTTTTTTGTTTGGGGTAAGGTTATTTCATAAAAAAAGAGTACATTTGCAGTCCGAATTATGCACGGAAAAGTAATAAAATAAATATAACTATTTCACTATGAACATCGTAAGAGAACATCACGAAGATCTCACCTCGCTTATTCGCGTAACGGTGAGCCAGTCGGATTATGCAGAGGCTGTCGATAAGACCCTCCGCGAGTATAAGCGTAAGGCTAACGTTCCGGGTTTCCGCCCCGGTATGGTTCCTATGGGTATCATCAACAAGATGTACCGCAAGGGCGTTGTAGCCGAGCAGTCGTATAAGTTGGCGTCGAACGCTTGCTTCGAGTATTTGGAGAAGGAGAAGATCGATTTCCTCGGCGACGTGCTGCCCAGCGACGAGCAGAAGGAGTTCGATTTCGACAACCAGACCGATTTCGAGTTCGTTTTCCAGATTGGTGAGGCTCCCGCAATCGACATCAAACTGTCGGAGAAGGATAAGCTTACCTATTATAATATTGAGATCTCGAAGGAGATGCACGACAACTTCCGTAGCAACTACCTGCGCCGTTTCGGCCGTCTGGTAGAGGTTGAGGCAGTTGAGGCTGACGAGGCTCTGTCGGGTACGTTGGACAATGGCGATATGCGTGTTGAGGACGCATACGTTGGTCTGATCTCGATGAACGACGAGGAGCGCAAGCCCTTCATCGGCAAGAAGGTTGGCGACACGATGTCGGTAAATGTGAACCAACTGTTCAAGAGCGAGTCGCAGCGTGCTGCAATCTTGGGTGTTAAGGCTGAGGAGTTGGCTGAGATCAAGCCCGAGTTCGAGTTGGAGATCACCAAGATCCGTCGCTTTGCTGAGCCCGAGTTGAACGAGGAGTTCTTCAAGATGGCATTCCCCGAGGGCAATGTTACCGACGAGAAGGGTCTGGACGCATTCATCGACGCACAGATCGCAGGTGATTTGAAGCGCGATAGCGACTATCTGTTCGTACAGCATATGCGCGAGATGTTGGTTAAGAAGGCTGATATGAAGCTTCCCGAGGCATTCTTGAAGCATTGGTTGTTCGTGATCAACGAGGGCAAGTTCTCGATGGAGGATATCGAGAAGGACTTCGCTGGTTTCTTGAAGATGTACGAGTGGAGCTTGGTTCAGAAGCACTACGCTAAGGAGCTCAATTTGGAGGTTACCGAGGAGGAGGCTTTGCAGGAGGCTAAGGCTCTGGCTGCTATGCAGTTCGCTCAGTATGGTATGGCATCGGCTCCCGATGATATGCTGACCAACTACGGTCGTTCGATCTTGGAGAACAAGCAGGAGGCATCGAAGATCTACGACAAGCTGTTCGAGGCAAAGATTGTCGAGGCTCTGCGTTCGCAGGTGAAGGTTTCGGAGAAGAAGGTTTCGACTGAGGAGTTCGGCAAGATCGTTGAGAAGCTGAACGCCTAAACGCACGAGGTCCGTTGGTTTGGTCATAAGGACCGAATCGGGCCGATCGTTCGATTTAAGACTCCGTAAGGATTGATTTTTGCTTCAAAGATCGGTACTTATGGGGTCTTTTTGTTAAAAAGAATGTTTGACAGGAGAGTATATTGGACGTGAATATGAAAAACGAATTTGAAAAATATGCGCGTGGACATTTGGGCATTTCGAGCCTCAAATTGCACAATTTTGAGTCGGTAGCGCAGGGATACGTATCGCCGACGATCATCGAGGAGCGCCAGCTGAATGTGGCGACGATGGACGTCTTTTCGCGCTTGATGATGGATCGTATCATCTTCCTCGGAGCACCGATCTACGACGACGCAGCCAATATTATTCAGGCGCAGTTGCTGTTCTTGGAGTCAGTTGATCCTGAGAAGGATATTCAGATCTACGTCAATTCGCCCGGTGGCTCGGTTTCGGCGGGTTTGGGTATCTACGATACGATGCAGCTGGTTGCACCCGACGTGGCGACGATCTGTACGGGTATGGCAGCCTCGATGGGTGCTGTACTGCTGGCTGCGGGTGCTGCGGGCAAGCGTTCGGCGCTGCCTCATTCGCGCGTTATGATTCATCAGCCGCTGGGTGGCACGCAGGGTCAGGCGTCGGATATCGAGATCACGGCACGTGAGATTTTGCGCACCAAACGCGAGTTGTACGATATTCTGTCGTTGCATACGGGTCAGACGGTGAAGAAGATCGAGCGCGATGCCGATCGTGACTATTGGCTCTCGTCGGAGGAGGCGAAGGCCTACGGTCTGATTGACGAGGTGCTCTCGAAACGCGAAAAGAGATAAACGAAATGGGAAAGAACAACAGATCGTATAACGGCGAAGATTGCTGCTCGTTCTGCGGTGCGCCGCGTTCGGAGGTAGAGTTGTTGTTTGCGGGTCGCGCGGGCGCGAATATATGTAATAAGTGTATCGAGCAGGGTCACGTGATTCTGCACGAGAACGACGACGTTAAGCGCAAGGGCAAGGGCGTCGACGCACCCGTGATGAAGGAGCTCTTGAAGCCTGCTGAGATCAAGGCGTTCTTGGATCAATATGTGATTGGTCAGCACGCCGCAAAACGCTATATGTCGGTGGCGGTCTATAACCACTATAAGCGTTTGGTGGCTGCCGCGGACAAGACGAGCGACGTCGAGATCGACAAGTCGAATATCATCTTGGTTGGTCCGACGGGTACGGGTAAAACGCTGATGGCCCGCACGATAGCTAAGTTGCTCGATGTGCCCTTTACGATTGTCGATGCTACGGTGCTGACCGAGGCGGGCTACGTAGGCGAGGACGTCGAGGGTATCCTGACGCGATTGTTGCAGGTGGCCGACTACAATGTCGAGAAGGCCGAGCGCGGTATCGTGTTCATTGACGAGGTGGATAAGATCGCACGCAAGAGCGACAATCCGTCGATTACGCGCGATGTGTCGGGCGAGGGTGTGCAGCAGGCGCTGTTGAAGATTTTGGAGGGTACGACGGTCAATGTTCCGCCTCAGGGTGGTCGCAAGCACCCCGACCAGAAGTTTATTCAGGTCAATACGGCAAATATTCTGTTCATTTGCGGAGGTGCGTTCGATGGTATCGAGAAGAAGATTGCTCAACGACTGAATACCCGCGCAATGGGCTATGGTCGTGTGCAGGGCGCGCAGATCGACCGCAACAATTTGATGCAATACGTTATGCCTCAGGACTTGAAGGCATTTGGCTTGATCCCCGAGTTGGTGGGTCGTATGCCCGTGCTGACCTATATGGAGCCACTCGATCGTGACGCTCTGCGACAGATTTTGACCGAGCCGAAGAATGCAATCATTCGCCAATATAAGCGCCTTTTCGAGCTTGATGAGGTGCGTTTGGAGTTCGAGGACGCAGCGCTGGATTACATTGTAGATAAGGCAGTTGAGTATAAGTTGGGCGCACGTGGATTGCGTTCGATTTGCGAGGCTGTGATGATGGATACGATGTTCGAGGTTCCGTCGGATAGCGAGCGCAAGGAGTTCACCGTTACGCTGGACTATGCGCGCGAGAAGATTGAGCGCACAGCGGCACAAACAGCCCTTCGACAAGTGGGATAGTTGATAGTTTGTCGAAAAATGATTAACGTAAGTTCTTTGGGACTTACGTTTTTTTATTATATTTGCAATCGGTAAAGTGGGGATAGCGTGAAAATGGGACTAAAAACCGCACTAAAACCGCAAAATAACTCCGAATAATAACTAAAAATATATATCAATGGGAAGAAATCAAATGAAGGCAGCAGCCGATAACATTCGAGTATTGACTGCCGCAATGGTCGAAAAAGCCAAATCGGGACACCCTGGTGGTGCAATGGGCGGTGCCGATTTCGTCAATGTGCTCTATTCGGAGTTTTTGCGTTACGATCCTGACAATACGGCTTATCCGTTCCGCGATCGTTTCTTCTTGGATCCGGGTCATATGTCGCCGATGTTGTACGGCGTGCTGGCATTGGCAGGTCATTTCTCGATGGACGAGTTGCGCGAGTTCCGTCAGTGGGGTAGCGTAACTCCCGGCCACCCTGAGTTGAATGTGGCACGCTGTGTCGAGAACTCGTCGGGTCCGCTGGGTCAGGGCCACGCGATGGCTATCGGAGCGGCTATTGCCGAGCGATTCATTGCAACACGCTTTGGCGAGTGGGCTGCTCACAAGACCTACGCCTACATCTCGGACGGTGGTATTCAGGAGGAGGTTTCGCAGGGTGTCGGTCGTCTGGCAGGCCACCTCGGTCTGAACAACCTGATTATGTACTACGATGCCAACAATATTCAGCTCTCGACAACGGTTGAGGAGGTTGATACTGAGGATATTGTGGCTAAGTACGAGGCTTGGGGCTGGCGAGTGATAAGCATCGACGGCCACTCGGAAGATGAGATTCGTGAGGCTTTGAAGGCGGCTAACGACGAGAAGGAGCGTCCGACGCTGATCGTTGGTAAGACGATTATGGGCAAGGGCGCAGTCGGTGCTGATGGATCGAGCCGCGAGAATCTGGTTTCGACTCACGGTCAGCCGCTTAGCAAGGCTGGTGTCGATGTTGCAGCAACGATCAAGGGTTTGGGTGGCGATCCCGAGGATCCGTTCAAGGTGTTCCCTGAGGCTGAGGAGTTGTATGCAAAGCGTCGCGAGGAGTTGCGTGCGTGGGCTGCGGAGCATAAGGCTGTGGCTGAGGCTTGGAGCAAGGAGAACCCTGCCGAGGCTGCTAAGTTGGAGGCATTCTTCTCGAACAAACTGCCCGAGATCGACTACTCGACCATCAAGGTTGGCGAGGGCGTAGCAACACGTGTTGCGTCGGCGGCTGTGTTGGGCGAGTATTCGGAAAAGGTTGAGAATATGATCGTTATGTCGGCCGATCTGAGCAACTCGGATCGTACCGATGGTTTCTTGAAACATACCCACCCGATTGTGAAGGGCGACTTTACGGGTCGTTTCCTGCATATGGGCGTGAGCGAGCTGACGATGGCTTGCGTGATGAACGGTATGGCACTGCACGGTGGCGTGATCCCCGTTGGTGGTACGTTCTTCGTCTTCTCGGACTATATGAAACCCGCAATCCGTATGTCGGCATTGATGCGTCTGCACGTGGTGTTCGTTTGGACTCACGACTCGTTCCGTGTGGGCGAGGACGGTCCTACTCACCAGCCTGTTGAGCACGAGATGCAGATCCGACTGTTGGAGCACCTGCGCAATCATCGTGGCGAGCGCTCGATGGTTGTGTTGCGTCCGGCCGATTCGGCTGAGGCTATCTCGGCTTGGAAGATTGCATTGGAGGAGGAGCGCCCTGTTGGTCTGATCTTCTCGCGTCAGAATGTCGATGACGTGCCGGCAAAGGGCGAGAGCCGTTTCGAGGAGGCTATGACCGAGACGAAGCGAGGCGGTTATGTCGTTGCCGATTGCGAGGGTACGCCCGACGTAGTGATGGTTGCAAGTGGCTCGGAGGTTTCGACGCTGATCGCTGGTGCTGCGAAGTTGCGCGAGGAGGGTATCAAGACCCGCGTGGTTTCGGTACCGAGCGAGGCTCTGTTCTTCGATCAGTCGGTAGAGTATCGCAACGAGGTTCTGCCCGAGGGTATTGTTCGCTATGGTCTGACTTCGGGTCTGCCGATGACGTTGCAGACGCTGGTTGGTTTGACGGGCAAGATCCACGGTTTGGATCATTTCGGCTACTCGGCTCCGTTCAAGGTACTCGATGAGAAGTTCGGCTTCTCGGGCGAGACCGTTTATAAGGAGGTTAAGGAGATGTTGGGCCGATAGGTTCCGACATTGCATAATATTGAAAATGGGTACCGATTCGCACGCGTGTCGGTACCTATTTAATAATAAAGATGAAGGATCAACACCCACACGGTTGTCCGTTCCACGGCGCAGCGACCCACGACGAGCAGAGCAAACAGCAATCTGCTCCACACCCGCACGCCGAAATGTTCCACGGGCACCCGCACGGGCAAATGCCCCACGGTGCAATGCCTCACGGACACCCCCACGGACATACGGGCGCTCCGTCGGCTATGGCGTCACGATTGTCGTCGGCTGATGTGGGTTTCCCGCTCCGTTTGCGACGGTTGGACGCGCCCGATTCGCGTATTGAGTCGCCGTCGCCCCCGATGCGAGCTCCGATCCATACGTTCTTATGCTTGGAGTGTGGCGAGGCAATGATTGCGGTGGAGGAGGAACGTGTACTCGTGCACGGAGGAGAGTGCGTGTTGATACCTGTGGGGCAGTCGTTTGCAGTTCTTTACTACCATAATTGCGTGGGCTATATGGGCGGTTTTGCAACCGAATTTATGTGTGATGGTCAGGCGGGCAATATGATGCGCCGTTCGGAGTCGTTGCGAGGTTGGAAGATGGTGCGTGCGACCTTTGGCGAGGGCGAGATTCGATTTGTAGCAACGATTTTGGAACGCCTGCTCAACGAGTGCGAACGGGAGCGAAACGAGGAGATTATCCGTGCCTATTTGGCTGCGTTTTTGGTCGAGATTGACCGCCGTGTAGCAACGTCGACAACCGAAATCGATGTGCTGAGTGACCGTTTTGTGGCAATGGTTTTCGAGGCGTCGGATCGTCGTGCGAGTATTGGCGAATATGCTGAGCGTCTGGGCGTTAGCGCAGGAACTCTCTACCGCGCGGTCAAGCGAGCAACGGGCAAAACTCCGCTGGCTTGGATCGACGAGGCGGTGGTTTCGGAGGCTAAGGCGCTGTTGAGCCATACCGACCTTACGATCAATGAGATTGGTGCACGTGTAGGTGTGCTTGATCCGAGTTATTTCTCGCGTTTCTTCCGCAAGCAGGTCGGAATGTCGCCCGTCGATTTCCGCGTGAAGATGAAAAAATCCCACCAATAATAATTATCGTCCTATCATTTTGCGATGAAGTGCAGTATCTTTGCGTTGTTGAAAGGTATGTAATCATCAATGCGATTTGCACTCACAATATTCACACTTTTGATAGTAGCCAAGGCGTCGGCACAACGTGTCGATACGCTTGCTGTGTATGACGTTCCCGAGGTTTCGGTTACGGCGCAGATCAAGCAGGCGGGTCTGATTGAGCACTCGGTGGCAAAGACGGAGGTATTTATGTATGACGCTGAACGTGAGTCGATTGATGATATGCGTTCGATGTCGAGCTACGCTCCCAATTTCTATGTACCCGACTATGGATCACGTATGACCTCGTCGATCTATATGCGCGGTATGGGCGCCCGAATTGACCAGCCCGCAGTGGGTTTGTATGTCGATGACGCCCCCGTTCTCAACAAAAATGCTTTCGATTTCGATGTTTTCGATCTGCGTAGTGTCAAGCTGCTGCGTGGTCCGCAGAGTACGCTCTATGGTCGCAATACGATGGCGGGCGTGATGGACGTGCATACGTTGTCGCCCTTTTCGTACTCGGGCACACGTTTGGCAGCGGAGTACGGAACGGCTAACACGGTGAAAGTTCGTGCGTCGCACTATGCGCTTGTAGGCGAGGAGGTTGGAGTGTCGGTGGGTGGTTACTTCCGCCATACTGACGGACAGTTCACTAATGAATACGATGGTGAGCGACTCGATTGGGAGCACGGTGGTGGCGGTCGCGCGAAGGTCGAGTGGCGCAATGGGGCGATGTCGTTGAGCAATACTTTTTCGGTCGATGCGACCAATCAGGGCGGCTGGCCCTATCGACTGATCGACAAGGCGAGTGGCGAGAAGTTGCAGACCAATTACAACGATCCGAGTAACTATACCCGCCTTTCGTTGAGCGACGCTCTGAGATTTGCCTATAAGGGTGATAATTATACACTTACGAGTGTAACGTCGTGGTCCTATCTGGACGATTGTATGACCCTTGATCAGGACTTCACTCCGCGCTCGATGTTCACCTTGCAGCAGGCTCAGCGTGAGCATACGCTGACCGAGGAGGTGATTGTAAAATATGATCCCACGAAGCGTTATTCGGCTCGTTTTGGCGCATTTGCGTTCTACAAACACCTCAATATGGCGGCTCCCGTGCGATTCAAACGCGATGGTATCGACGAGCTGATCCTCGCCAATGCCAATAAGGGGATCCAGACGATGTTCCCCGACCACGCCATCGAGATCGAGGAGCGAGAGTTCGACATCACGAGCGACTTCCGCAATCCGACGTGGGGCGCGGCGCTGTTCCACACCTCGGAGGTGAAGTTGGGGCATTGGTCGTTGGGTGCAGGTGTCCGTTTCGACTATGAGCAGACGACACTCCGCTACGATAGCCGTGCCACGATCCACTACCGTTTTACGATGACAATGCCCCGATTCAAGCAACTCGATTCGAAGTTTGTGGGTAGCAACCGCAAGTCGTTCTTCGAGGTGCTGCCGCGTGTGGCGGTGAATTATAACGCTCCGAAATTCAACGCATACGCCACGGTGTCAAAGGGTTACAAGGCGGGTGGATTCAATACGCAGATCTTCTCGGATATTCTCCAAAATCGAATGATGACCGATATGATGGAGGATTTGGGTGTCTATCTCGACCAGACGGGACCGAGCTACGATACGGCCGAGGCTACGGGCTACAAACCCGAACATAGTTGGAACTATGAACTTGGAGCGAGCTACACTCCTTCGCCGAAATTTTCGACCGATGTGTCGCTGTTCTATATCGACTGCCGCGATCAGCAGCTGACCGTTTTTCCGGCAGGTAAGAGTACGGGACGTATGATGACAAATGCCGGACGCACACGTAGTTACGGTGTTGAGGCAACGGTCGATTGGTGGCCGGTGAAGAACCTCGATCTGCGTGCAGCATACGGCTATACGAATGCCCGTTTTTTGAAATATAATGACGGCAATAACGACTATCGCGGTCGCTATGTGCCTTATGCTCCGCAACATACGTTGTCGCTCAGTGGCGACTACACGTGGCACGTGAATCGCACGTTGTCGCGCATTCGTCTGCACGCCGATTGGCGCAGTGTAGGTCGAATCTATTGGAACGAGGCAAATACACTCAGTCAGCCATTTTATGGGCTGTTGGGGGCGTCGGTGGCGTTTGATTTTGCTCGTTGGACCATTGAGGTGTGGGGGCGCAACCTGACGGGCGAGGAGTATGATACGTTCTACTTTGTGTCGGTGGGTAATGCGTTTATGCAGAGCGGTCGCCCGCGCCAATTTGGAGTGAAGTTATCGTTTGATTTTTAACCATTTAAAACCTAATAAAGTATGAAAATTTTTAAGATTTTTGCACTCGCAGCGATGATGTTCGGTATGGTCGCTTGCGACAATGAGCAGACTCCCGAACCGGTTATCGACCTCGATACCACGTCGGCTTACAATGGCACCGTATCGGTAGTTGTTAATGGCGAGACCGTTTCGACACCTAACAGCTTGATCGAGATCGTTCCTTCGGAGGACGGCAAGTCGTTCAGCATCGTGTTCAAGATGATTAAGTTTGTGCCCCAGATGCCCGCTTTGGATATCACTATTCCGACCGTAAATTATACGATCGAAGAGGGTGTGATTTCGTTTGTGGCTGAGGGTATTATCCCCATCTGTATGGGCGGTGAGTTCCCGCAGTATATCGTAACGCAGTTGAAGGGTACGATCACTGCGACTTCGATCGATTTGTCGTTGAAGTTTGGTGAGTTTGAGACCTCGTTCAAGGGCTCGCTCCAAACCAACGCATAGTTGGTCGCGCTGACTAAACGAAAAATCCGCCTCGAACACTCGGGGCGGATTTTTTTGTGTTTATATCAAATTTGTAGATGAAATATTGAATCTTGAATCTTGAATTTCGCTACTCGTGGTGATAGGGCTCGTTGTTGAGGATCGTGAAGGCGCGGTAGATCTGCTCGGCGAAGATTGCGCGCACGATCTGGTGCGAGAAGGTCATCTCCGAGAGCGACAGCGAGAAGTTGCCACGCGCATACATCTCCTCCGAGAATCCGTACGGGCCGCCAATCACAAAGCACAGACGTTTCAGTCCGCTATTCATTCGTTTTTGCAGCCAAAAAGCAAAATCGACCGAGCGCATTTGACGTCCGCGCTCGTCCATCAATACGACGTAGTCGCTATCGGTCAGCAGTCGCATAATTGCCTCGCCCTCAGCCTTTTTCTGTTGCGCAAAGCTCATACTGCGCGTGTTGCGCACATCGGGAACAATCGTGATGCCGAAACGCACGTAGTTCGAGATTCGCTTCTGGTACATCTCGACCAGCGCAGCTACCTGTGGCGAGTCGGTCTTGCCGACAACAATCAGTTCGACGTTCATCGTGCGCGTGTATTATTCAATCGTTGCGGGCAACTGCCAATCGCTGTTCCACTCGCCGTCGGCATCGCGATAGACAATCGGACGCTCATCGCCCTGAGCTTTAAGCCATTGGTACGCCTTGTACATACAATAACCGTTGCCCGAATTGCCGCCGAGCGACCACGCAATAATGCAGGTGCGGTTGCGGTTGCGACGATACATACGGCGCACGCGATCAATGTACTCATCGACTAACGTGGGGTCGTTCGAGGGTGTTCCGCCAATGGTGCGCTGGTCACGACCGCGCTCGACGTTGAGGTTTGCCTGATCGACCACAAACAGACCCACCTGCTCGCATTGATTGTAGAACCAATATGCCTGCGGATAATCGACGTAAATCGTATTTACGCCACGCGACTTCAATGCACGCAGATCTTTGAGTGTCTGTGCGCGGCTCTTCTCGGCATTGTAGCGTGCTGCTTTGATCTTGAACTCTTTGCCGTTGCGCAACAGACGCTCGCCATCGAAACGGGTGTCGCCAAAGCAGAGGCGAATGGGTATGTAGTCGGTCATCATCTGACCGAGCTTGCTGTACATTGTGAGCTTGTAGAGATGGGGTGTGCGCTGCGACCAAAGCCATTGGTTGGTCTTGTAGATCGGCATACGGAAATGGACCGTATCGACGCTATGACCCTCGATCGAGCACTCGCGCATATTGTAATCTTGGAGTTTGCCTGCGGGGTCGGTCAGGTCGTAACCCACCTCCATTGTTTCGGTATAGTTGTGCGAGTTGCCGGCGATGATGTCGAGTTCGAGCCAACCGAACGTGCGGGTCGAGTCGGGCTCGAAACGAACGTCATAGTCATAGATTCGCAATTTGGGCTGCGAGTAGATGTAGCTATTCTCGAACTGCGCACGGGGATTGGCTGCGAGCGACGAACTGAGCAGCGGCTCGCCCGAGGTCTCGACGTCGATTACGATTGCATTTTGACCGTGATTGACGTAGGGCGAGATGTAGAACTCCATCGGGGTGCGGGTATCGGTCGAACGACCTACAAGTGAATCGTTTACGTAGACCGAATATGCGCCGTGCGGATTCTCGATATGCAGATACATATCGCGGTTATTCCAAATTTGAGGCACTTCGAGTACCTGTCCCACGCTCTGCTCGGTTGCGGTGCTGGTGAGCGCTACGGGGGCAAATGTGACGTATTGTTGAACGTTTGTACGGTTGTCGTCGTTGGCGTTGCGACGGGTGTCGAAACTCATAATTTCGGAGCGTGCGGGTGCGGCGCCACGGCTGACGTGTGAGGTTTGTGCAGCAAGGTCAAGTGCAAAAAAAGTTGCCACAATGGCGAGTATTGTTAAACGTTTCATTTTCATTGAGTTGAATGGTGTTGCCGTGTTCGGGCGAACAAAAATTATCGTACAAAAGTAAATTTTTTTCGTCATACTTGCAACATTTCGCCCTTCTCGAACGTCTATATATTGTAGAAGCGATGAAAAAATCGTATCTTTGGCGCACAAAAGTGCCTGTTTGAAATATAAATATTAACAATTAATACAATGAAGATGAAAACGTTAAAGTATCTTTTGGTGGCTGCTGTGCTGCCTTTGATGATGATCTCGTGCTGGCCCGAGCCTGAGCAGGGTCAGGAAGATCCTATGACTCCGGGCTTGTGGATTTACAACACCGCAGTCATTCAGTCGACCTATGCGCTCGATCCCGCAGCGATTGCATTCCGTCTGAACTGCCTTCTGACCGACAAGAAGTTGCAGGGCGTTGAGAACTTGAATGATGTGCTGACTGAGGCTGAGGCTCACGAGAAGAAGTTCTTGTTTGGTGAGATGACCCTCATCGAGGAGGATTATAAGGGCGTTGCAGGTGACTATCGTATCAGCTTCGATTTGGCTGGCGATCGTGGTCAGTCGGATCGTGCACGTGGTGGTGCAGTTATCATCTCGACCCGCAATAAGTTGCTCACCGAGATGACCGACAACGATGCTTGGATTATCGAGACCGACGCTAACGATCAGCTGAACTATCAGGCTTCGGCATCGGAGCAGATCACTTGCGAGGGTGTCGATGAGTATAGCATTACGGCTATTCCCTCTGATGATGGTTTTACGACCTATCGTGTTGCAATTAAGGGTTATAAGTGTAAGTCGCACGTAGGTGTTTACACCTCGTCGTGGTTGGGCGAGTATGGTATTACGCCTAAGACCAACGAGCCTCTGGGTATGGCTACGGCTCGCAAGTCGGTCTTTGCTATGACCATTGCAATGGACGGTCCTACCTTCGCTGCTGTTGATGGCGTAAACCAGTCGCACTTGCGTTTATTGACCACCGAGCCTAACATCTACAAGCCTTCGTGCTCGATGTCGGGTGGTGTTGTCTATCGTAGCTCGGGCGAGGAGTATGTGTCGATTTTGGGTAAGTACGACACCGAGAAGATTCCCTCGTCGTTTGTTATCGTTAAGTTCTCGGGTGGTGCTGATTGCGGTAAGGTTAGCGCAACGATGACCTACAACGGCGAGAACCGCGTTCTGCAAGCAAACTAAACTCAACGAAAATAGAGAGTTCGAAAGGTCGCTGCCCGATGATGGGTGGCGACCTTTTTGTGTGTCAATATACCTGTGAAATGTATCCGCTGTACGTGACCGTGTTGTCGGCCAGCGACTCGATGGTGAGCACGGCGGAGCCTGAGGCGGAGTAGATGTCGAGCGTGAAGATGTAGTTCGATCCGCCATACAGCCACGACGAAAAAGTTACCGTCCAACCACCTTCGTGCTGTACGGTGGTGTAGTTGCTCACCGAGGGCAGAATGTAGTTGAAAACAACGGGGTAATAGGGTGGTGTCACGCCCTTGATAAAGGGGATATAGACGTCGATATAGTCGGTGCGATAGGCCACCTCGAATGAGGGGTTTGTCAGCGTGTGATAGGGTCCTGCGGGTTGTCGCTGCATCGAGGTAGGATTGAAGATGAAGTTGTGCGCCAAGACGATCGAGTCGATGTGACGAATGTAGGCTGCGGTGCGCTCCTCGCGCCGTTTGATTCGCTCGGCTCGTCGTTCGGCAGTCATCTGTTGACGCTGCTCACGCCGTTGCTGACGCGAGTCCTCCTGTTGTGCGATCACCCACGCGGTGGCAGCCGAAAAAGCAACCACGGCGATAATCAATAAAATTCGGAAACGAGTTCTCATAAAGCAATTAGATTGAAGGTTTTTGTAGGTTTGAGGTTGCAAAATTCTTGCCGACGGTTGCCAAACGTCGGTAAAAGAGCCTAAAACCACAAAATGTTGATAAAATTGCGTGAGAAAACCTGCAAAAGATTGGCATTTTCAAAATATTTGGCGTAGCTTTGTATGGTATTTTGCCCGAACATTAGGTAACCAAAACATAATTAACACTATAACTAAAATTACAAGCTATGAAAGTATCTCACATTGAGCATCTTGGCATCGCTGTCAAGAGTCTGGAAGAGGCAATTCCCTACTGGGAGAACGTATTGGGTCTGAAATGTTACAACATCGAGGAGGTAGCAGATCAGAAGGTTAAGACCGCATTCTTTATGGTAGGTCAGACCAAGATCGAGCTGTTGGAGCCCACCTCGGAGGAGAGCACCATCGCAAAGTATATCGAGAAGCGCGGTCAGGGTGTTCACCACGTTGCATTTGCAGTTGAGGGTATCGAGGACGCATTGGCAGACGCAACCGAGAAGGGCGTTCAGCTGATCGACAAGGCTCCCCGCAAGGGCGCAGAGGGTCTGAGCATCGCATTCCTGCACCCGAAATCGACTATGGGTGTATTGACCGAGCTGTGCGAGGATAAGAACAAATAAACAACCATTCGCAAAACAATCACTTACAAATAATTATGAGCGAAATTCAGAAGAAAATTCAGAAGCTGGTCGAGAACCGCGAAACTGCGAAACTCGGCGGCGGTGAGAAGAGAATTGAGGCACAGCACGCTAAGGGTAAGTACACTGCTCGTGAGCGTATTGCTATGTTCTTGGACGAGGGTAGCTTCGAGGAGTTCGATATGTTCGTAACTCACCGTTGCTATGACTTCGGTATGGACAAGAGCCACACCTTTGGTGATGGCGTTGTAACGGGCTACGGTACCGTTGATGGTCGTTTGGTATATGTATTTGCACAGGACTTCACCGTAACGGCAGGTTCGCTGTCGATCTCGTTGGCAGACAAGATCTGCAAGGTGATGGATATGGCAATGCGCAACGGCGCACCCTGTATCGGTCTGAACGACTCGGGTGGTGCACGTATTCAGGAGGGTATCAACGCTCTGGCAGGTTACGCTAACATCTTCCAGCGTAACGTAATGGCATCGGGTGTTATTCCTCAGATTTCGGCTATCTTTGGTCCTTGCGCAGGTGGTGCAGTTTATTCGCCCGCGCTGACCGACTTCATCATTATGAAGAAGGAGACTTCGAATATGTTCTTGACCGGCCCGAAGGTTGTTAAGACCGTAACCGGTGAGGACGTAACTCAGGAGCAGCTGGGTGGTGCAATGATGCACGCATCGAAGTCGGGTGTTGCTCACTTCGCAGTTGACACTGAGGAGGAGGGTATCGCAGTTATCCGCAAGTTGCTCTCGTATATGCCCCAGAACAATATGGAGGACGCTCCGTTGCAGGTTTGCACCGATAGCATCACCCGTTTGGAGGATTCGCTGAACGAGATCATTCCCGATAACCCCAACAAGCCCTACGATATGTACGAGGTTATCCGCGCAATCGTTGATAACGGTGAGTACTTGGAGTCGCAGGAGCTGTATGCTCGCAATATCATCACTTGCTTCGCTCGCTTCAACGGTCAGAGCGTAGGTATCATCGCTAACCAGCCTAAGTTTATGGCAGGTGTGTTGGATATCAACGCAAGCCGCAAGGCAGCTCGCTTCGTTCGTTTCTGCGACGCGTTCAACATTCCTTTGGTAACTCTGGTAGATGTTCCGGGCTTCCTGCCGGGTACTACTCAGGAGTACGGTGGCGTTATTACCCACGGTGCTAAGTTGCTGTTCGCATACTGCGAGGCTACTGTTCCCAAGATCACTGTTACACTGCGTAAGGCATACGGTGGTGCATACATCGTGATGTCGTCGAAGCATATCCGTGGCGATATCAACTACGCTTGGCCTACCGCTGAGATCGCAGTAATGGGTGCAAGTGGTGCTGTTGAGGTATTGCAGGCTAAGGGCTTGAAGGAGCTGGCTGACAAACCTGAGGAGCGCGCAGCATTCGTAGCAGAGAAGGAGAAGGAGTACAACGACAAGTTCTCGAACCCCTACAACGCAGCTCGCTACGGTTATATCGACGATGTAATCGAGCCGCGTAACACTCGTTTCCGCATCATTCGCGCGTTGCAGTCGCTTGCAACCAAGCGTTTGCAGAATCCCGCTAAGAAACACTCGAACATTCCTTTGTAAAAAACTGACGTATTATGATGTTTTTAGCAGTAGATTGGCCGAGTATCCTGTCGTTCGCGCTGGTAGGTTTCCTGCTTGTGGTAGTGATGTTGGTTCTTTTGGTCTTCATAATGAAGGCTATGGGTGCCGCATTCGTATCGCACAAGAAGGCTCAACCGGTCGAGAAGCACGAGCTGCGTGAGGAGGAGATTGCTGCAATTGCAGCCGCTCTGAAACTCTACAAGAGCTCGCGCCACGACAAGGAGTCGGAAGTTATCACCATTCACCAGATCAAACGTGCATACTCGCCTTGGAACTCTAAGATTCACGGCTTGACTCAGATGCCCGATTACAGAAAATAAACATTTGATTAACAGCAATGAAAGATTACAAACTGAAAATAAACGGACACGAATACAACGTAACGATCAATGCAGTAAATGATGCATCGACCGAGGCAAAAGTCGTTGTAAACGGTGTAAATTACGATGTAGAGATCGTAGGCGGTACTGCTGCGGCAGCAAAGAAACCTCAGGTAGTATCGGCTCCCAAGGCGTTGGGTCTGTCGGTAACTCCGACCAATGCACCCGCATCGTCGCCTGCACGTCCCGCGGCAGCAGCTGCTGGTGCAGGTTTCAAGGTTACTTGCCCGCTGCCGGGTACTGTTATCGCTCTGAAAGTTAAGGAGGGTGACACCGTAAGCGCAGGTCAGACCGTTGCAATCCTCGAAGCTATGAAGATGGAGAACAATATCGACGCAGGTAAGGGCGGTGTTGTTAAGCAGATTCTGGCTCAGGCAGGCGCAACCGTTATGGAGGGTGATGTATTAATGGTTATCGAGTAAGGAGGTTAGGTGATGATTAATTTCCTTTCAGCTAACATTTTGGACAGCTTGGTGGACTTCGTCGGTCAGATGGGTTTCACGGTAGGCGATTGGGGCAACTACGTGATGATTGCCGTGTCGTTCCTGCTGATGTACTTGGCGATCGTGAAGAAGTATGAGCCGATGTTGATGCTTACCATCGCATTCGGTATGCTGCTCACCAACCTTCCGGGTGCGAATATGTTCCACTCGGAGCTGTTCGCAGGCGGCCACGTTCACTGGGATATCTTCGTGAACAATGCCGGTCTGTTGGATTACCTCTATCTGGGTGTTAAGTTGGGTATCTATCCCTGCTTGATCTTCCTCGGCGTAGGCGCAATGACCGACTTCGGTCCGCTGATCGCTAACCCCAAGAGCTTCCTGCTTGGTGCAGCAGCTCAGGTGGGTATCTTCTTGACCTTCATCGGTGCTTCGGCTCTGGGCTTTACTGAGGCTCAGTCGGCTTCGATCGGTATTATCGGTGGCGCTGACGGCCCGACCGCTATCTACCTGACCTCGAAGTTGGCTCCCGAGTTGCTCGGTCCGATCGCAGTTGCTGCATACTCGTATATGGCACTTGTTCCCGTTATTCAGCCTCCCATTATGCGACTGCTGACTACTGATAGCGAGCGTAAGATCCGTATGACTCAGCTGCGTCCCGTATCGAAGAAGGAGAAGATCATCTTCCCGATCATCATTACCGTAATCGTAACTCTGTTGTTGCCCAGCGCTGCACCTCTGATTGGTTGCTTGATGTTTGGTAACTTGATGAAGGAGTGTGGCGTTGTTGAGCGTCTGAGCAAGACCGTTCAGAACGAGTTGATGAACATCGTTGTTATCTTCTTGGGTATCACCGTAGGTGCAACTGCAACCGCAGAGGCATTCATCAACTGGCAGACTCTGGGTATTCTGGTAATGGGTATCGTTGCATTTGCTTGCGGTTCGGCAGGTGGTGTCCTGTTGGCTAAGCTGATGAACTTGTTCATCAAGGATCCCAACAAGAAGATCAACCCGCTGATCGGTTCGGCAGGTGTATCGGCAGTTCCTATGGCAGCGCGCGTATCGCAGGACGAGGGTCGCAAGTACGATCCGTCGAACTTCCTGCTGATGCACGCTATGGGTCCCAACGTTGCAGGTGTCGTAGGTTCGGCAGTTGCAGCAGGTATTCTGTTGGCATTCTTCGGTTAATCCGAACGGATATACAATCTAACGTGAGGCCGCACTCCGCAATGGGGTGCGGCTTTTTTTTATTCAAGATTCAAAATTCAAGATTCAAAATTATTTGGCAAAATTAGAGATTTTGACACACCTTCGCGTGCTCGCCTTTGGGCGACCGCCCTAGCCCGCGAAGGTGCGCACCCGATGAAAGAGTTTTTAGCAAAGGCATAATCTTGAAGTCTGAGTCTAAATCTTGAATTGTGAATTGTGAATTGTGAATTGTGAATTGTGAATTGTGAATCACCCTCTACCCTCGACCCCTTGTCGGGCGAAAAATTAAAGTTCGTCAAAACGGCTAAAAATGGCGCCAAAAGCGAAGAAAATCTAACGAAAAATCAAATTACTCGACTGCGGAGAGAAAAAAGCGCATAAAATGTTGGTTATTTGCGAAATAAATCGTACTTTTACACGTTAAAATAGAAGAAGCTGAATGGGGTCTCCAAGCTGGGTGCGGGCGACTGCGGAGGACTGAGCCGCAAGGGCGAGTCGAAGTGGGTCGCGGAGTGCTGTAAAGAGCTGACCCCTAACCAACTAAGAAGAAATTATGTCAGAAGAATTGGAAGAGAAGAAAGGTGGTAAGATCATTACGATCAACATCGAGGAGGAGATGAAGTCCGCCTATATCGACTATTCGATGTCGGTAATCGTTTCGCGTGCCCTTCCCGATGTGCGCGACGGCCTCAAACCCGTTCATCGTCGTATTCTTTACGATATGAGCAACGAGCTGAACCTCTACTCGGATAAGCCGCACCGTAAGTCGGCGCGTATCGTGGGTGATGTGCTCGGTAAGTTCCACCCGCACGGCGACTTGTCGGTTTATGACGCTATGGTACGTATGGCTCAGGATTGGTCGATGCGTTATCCGCTGGTCGATGGTCAGGGTAACTTTGGTTCGATGGACGGCGACTCGGCGGCTGCAATGCGTTATACGGAGGCTCGTATGCGTAAGATCGCTGATGAGGTTATGGCCGATATCGAGAAGGATACGATCGACTTTACGCTCAACTTCGATGATACGACACCCGAGCCTACCGTGCTGCCCACCAAGATTCCGCTGTTGCTGGTCAATGGTGCGAGCGGTATTGCGGTTGGTATGGCAACGAATATGGCTCCTCACAATCTGGGTGAGGTTTGCGACGCTTGCTGCGCATATGTTGATAATAAGGATATCGAGGTTTCGGAGTTGGCCAAGTATGTCAAGGGTCCCGACTTCCCGACGGGTGGTATCATCTACGGCTATGAGGGTGTCCGCGAGGCTCTCGAAACGGGTCGTGGTCGCGTTGTGATGCGTGCCAAGACCGAGATCGAGCATACGGCATCGGGTCGTGAGTGCATTGTGATCACCGAGATCCCCTATATGGTCAATAAGGCCGAGATGATCAAGAAGATCGCCGATATGGTCAACGAGAAGAAGTTGGAGGGTATCGCATACGTCAATGACGAGAGCGACCGCAATGGTGTTCGCGTGGTGATCATCTTGAAGCAGGACGCAGTAGCGAGCGTGGTGCTCAATACGCTCTATAAGAATACTCAGTTGCAGACCTCGTTTGCGGTGAACAACATTGCGTTGGTTGATGGCCGCCCGATGTTGCTCAACTTGAAGGATCTGATCGCTCAGTTCGTTTCGCACCGCCACAAGGTTGTGGTACGTCGCACGCAGTTCGATTTGAAGAAGGCGTCGGAGCGTCTGCACATTGTGCTGGGTCTGTTGATCGCTCAGGACAATATCGACGAGGTGATCCATACGATCCGTGCAGCGAAGGACCCCGAGTCGGGTCGTCAGGCGCTGATGGAGAAGTTCGGTCTGTCGGAGTTGCAGGCAGCAGCTATTATGGAGATGCGTCTGCGTGCATTGACCGGTTTGGAGCACGGCAAGCTGACTGCCGAGCGCGATGAGTTGCAGAAGCGTATCGACTACTACAACGCAGTGCTGGCTGACGAGGGTATGCAGATGCAGATCATCAAGGACGAGTTGATTGAGATCAAGGAGAAGTATGGCGACGAGCGTCGTACGGAGATTGTCTTCTCGGCTGAGGAGTTCAATCCTGAGGATTTCTATGCTGATGATGATATGGTTATCACCATTTCGCATATGGGTTATATCAAGCGCACCCCGCTGACCGAGTATCGCGCACAGAATCGTGGCGGTATCGGTGTGAAGGGTAGTGCAACGCGCGATGAGGACTTCATCGAGCATATCTATGTGGCAACGATGCACAACACGATGTTGTTCTTCACGGAGAAGGGTCGTTGCTATTGGTTGAAGGTTTATAACATTCCCGAGGGCTCGCGTGCGTCGAAGGGTCGCGCGATCCAGAATGTGATCCAGATCGAACCCGATGATAAGGTTCGTGCATATATCAATGTTCGTCGTTTGGACGATGAGGAGTTTGTCAATAACAACTATATCGTGATGTGTACCAAGGACGGTACGATCAAGAAGACCAAGTTGGAGGCCTACTCGCGTCCGCGTCAGAATGGTGTGAATGCGATCGTTATCCGCGAGGGCGACGAGCTGATCGAGGCTAAGCTGACAAGCGGCGAGGCAGAGATTATGATCGCGGCTCGTGAGGGTAAGGCAATCCGCTTCAACGAGAATACCGTTCGCCCGATTGGCCGTGTAGGTGCGGGTGTTCGCGGTATCGCGTTGGACGAGGGCGACGAGGTAGTAGGTATGATCTGCGTCGAGCCTGAGAGCAAGCAGGACGTGCTGGTACTGAGCGAGAATGGTTACGGTAAGCGTACCGATCTGGACGAGTATCGAATTACCAACCGTGGCGGTAAGGGCGTCAAGACGATCAACATTACCGAGAAGACGGGTAAGTTGGTTTCGATTCAGGCTGTAACCGACGAGAACGACCTGATGATCATCAACCGCAGCGGTATCACGATCCGTACGGCAGTCGATGGTATCCGTATGGCGGGCCGTGCAACGCAGGGCGTTAAGGTTATCAACCTGCGCGAGGGCGACTCGATTGCGTCGGTGATGGCTGTGCCCAAGAGCGATGACGCTGAGGAGGCTACGCCGACCGAAGGCGCACAGGCTGAGCAGACAACCGAGCAGCCCGCAGCGGAGGTACAACAGAGTGAACAACCTACAAACGAATAAACAAATTAACTAAAAATTTATACCTTAAACACAATCTTATCTTATGAAAAGAATTCTTATGATGGTTGCAGCGGTTATGTTGGTTGCTGCACCCGCCGCAAATGCTCAGAAGGTAAATGCGGAAGGTTTGAAGGCAAAGGTTGCGAAGGCTGACGCTGATGCTGCTAATGCGAAGAAGAATGTCAAGAGCGCGACTTGGCTCAACCGTGGTCAGGTTTATCTTGACGTAGCTGAGGCTCCCGAGGCAGGTCTTTATATCGGTATGCCTATGAATATGTTGGAGGCATCGATTGGCAAGGCTATGTCGGTTCAGGAGTGCGTTAAGAAGGGTTACGGCGAGTTCACCGAGTTGCAGTATCCTTATGTAATCGTTTATGTTGAGAATGGTGCAGTTGCAAGCTGGCAGGTAACCAATCCCATAGTTGAGGGCGCAGCAGCTAAGGCTGTTGAGTCGTTCCAGAAGGCTAAGGAGATGGACGCTAAGGCAGTAGCTAAGGCAAACGAGGGTCTGACCAAGTTGAAGGACTACTATTTGCAGGAGGCTGACAATATGTACAAGCTGGGTTCTTACAAGGCAGCTGGCGAGGGTTACACTGTTGCTGAGAAGTTGTTGGAGAACTTGGGTACTCCCGACCAGTCGTTGGCATTCAACATCGGTTACTGCTACGTATTGGACGGTGATTTCGACGGCGCACTGACCTTCTTGGAGAAGTCGAAGGCTAACAACTACGAGGCTGACGGTACTCTGTACTATCTGTTGTTCCACTGCTACTTCAAGAACAACACCGGCGATATGGTTAAGTCGAAGGAGGCTCTGTTGGAGGGTGTTTCGAAGTATCCCCAGAACAACAACCTGATCGAGTCGATGACTATGTTCTACTCGCGCGAGGGTAGCACCGAGGATCCCGAGGAGGTATTTGGTCTGATTAAGGCTGCTATCGACGCTGATCCTACCAACGTTGATTTGTGGGCTGGTCTTGGCAACGTATATTTGAAGTCGGAGCGTTGGGACGATGCAATCGAGACCTACACTAAGGCAGTTGAGTTGCAGCCCGAGAGCGAGATCAACCAGTTGCGTTTGGGTTACACCTACTGCTTGAAGGGTGATGCTGCTCAGGACGAGCTGACCAAGCAGACCTTCACCAGCTATGAGGAGAGCAACAAGGCACAGGCAGCAGTTAATGAGATCTATGCAGCTTCGGTTCCTTCGTTGGAGAAGGCTTATGAACTGAATGGCAAGAATATGACCACTATCGAGCTGTTGAAGTCGATCTACTACCGTCTGAGCTACGACGATGAGTCGATGAAGGCTAAGTACGATCAGATCAACGCAGTTTACAAGGAGATGACTCAGCAGTAGTCTGCCGAGCGGCTTTCGGGTCGCACATCTCGAACAAAAAAGCAAGCTCGCCCACGGGGCGGGCTTGTTTCGTTTTGATACCTTATATATTATAGCCGCAGGCTCAGAAGTTGGTTTTGGCGTGAATATTGCGAAGGGTTGGAGCAGATAACCATAAATCAACCAACACAGTGAAAACATTTACAACAATTCTAACTTTTGCGTGTACGGTGGCGAGTGCGACGATAGCGTCGGCGCACAACGGCTCCGAGCACGCCAATCAGCAACCTCAATATGATACGGTTGTGCTGGCTACCTACCAAGAGGACGACTATCTGGTCAAACGCTATGTCGTCAATGTTCCGAACAATCGAATGTCGGACTATTCGGTGCGTTATTCGATCAATACGGCGCGCCTGCAACCCGATCTGGACGATAATAGCGGTGCGCTGACGGCTCTGTCGCACTTTATCGAGCAGACGATGGCTGACACGGCGGCGCGTATTTCGTCGATCGAGATCACGGGCTACGCCTCGCCCGATGGCCCTTACGCCCTGAATGAGCGATTGTCGATGCAGCGCGCGCAGGATTTCAAGCAGTATGTCGATAAGAAGTATAACCTCTCGTCGCGCTATCAGGTGACAACGCGCGGCGTGGCGGAGGATTGGGAGAACTGCTACGCAATGGTCAAGATGTCGAACGACGTTCCGCATAAGACGGCGGTGATGGCGATCCTCGACTCGACGCTTTCGAACAACGCTAAGGAGTTGCAGTTGAAGAAGATGGGCGATGTCTGGAACTATATGCGCACCGATATTCTGCCGCCGTTGCGCCGAGTTGATATAGTGATCAACTACGCACAGGGAACGATTGTCGAGGAGCGCACGCTGATTGAGCCCGTTTTCGAGGAGCAGGTGGTCGAGGAGGTCGTAGTGCCACGTCGTTGCGTCGAGTGCGGTAAGGAGGGGTGCACGTGTGGTGCGAATTGTACGTGCAACGGCAACGGATTGATTATCGAGGTGGACGACGCTTTGCTGCAAATGGTCGAGGGCGTTGTTGCTGATCAGATCGACGCAGAGCTAATCGAGATTGCTATTCCGTCGAATTAGGCGAATGAACGACGAAAGTGAGATTTTTTTGGCAGAAAAAGATGATAGCTCCGAAAAAATTGCTATATTTGTGAAAATCTATTAAAACATTTCAAAATTATGGCAAACTTACGTCGTCTTAAGAAAGATATCGATTACGTACTCGAGGAGTTGGTATTTGATTGCGATATGGCATACTACTACCAGCCCGAGAAGGAGAAGGAGATTTTCGACCTGATGAAGGAGGGTGTTGATCTGCGCAACGAGTTGTTCTGCAAGGTTAACAATCCTTTCGGCAAGAAGCCCCGCGAGGCTGCTGGTAAGCTCGGCAAGATGCCCCGCAAGAGCGATTGCAGCCCCGTGCTGGTTAAGCGTCAGTATGCAGCTCTGCGTCAGGAGATCGGTGCTCGTTTCGAGGAGTTGTTCGTTAAGCTGAGCGAAATGCACAAGTAATCGACCATCGGACTTAGTTCGAATGACTACGACCGTCCCATTGTGGGGCGGTCGTTTTGTTTTGTGTTGGATAAGAATCGACCAACGACTATAAATCCGCCCAAATTTCACCCGACGCATTGACCAATATTGGTATTCTGTTCCAAAAATGCAGTATTTTGGGACATTTTCTTGCGAATAATTTTGTAATGTCGAATATAAAATGTACTTTTGTACCATAAAATTGTTCCGAACGTCTGCTGTGTGGTTTCAAACGTCGGCAGGGCAGTATCGAGTGATTGTGCAACTTGAACGTCTGTCACGCAGTTCCGAGCAATTATGAGATCGTCTCCCTTTTACTCACTAATATTCTCTGAAGAATTCGTCCGTATGCGTTCTGCTACGGGCGAATTTTTTATAGCTATCCCATTGTGCCGACTCTCGCAATCGACACGAATACCTACAATATGTTACTGCCTCTATCGCACAATCACAATTTTTTGCGATTGCGGGCTTGTATGCGAATATCTATCTTTGCATTGTGAATTAATAGTTTAAGAGAACTTTTGTAAGCCCAATTTCTATTGCTCCGCCGCCCGCTGTGACAGTGAGTGGCGGAACTTCTTTTTGTGGTATGAGAGTCGCAGTCGACCTGTTAAGCCCACCTATATAAACGATTCACGAGGACGCTCCATTGAAGCACCCCCGTGAATACTATCTTTGCTTTGCGAACTGCCTTACTCGGCGATCACTCGATTGTAGACCAGAATCTCGCGCACCTTTTTCCAATCGACGAATGGGCGACGAACGCCATCTTCGAAACGGATCGGGCAACCGAGCGCACAATCATCGATGTACATATTTGCGTGCACCTTAACCGACGAGGTCCACGACACTTGTTCGGGATTTTCGTTCACGGCATAGAGCTCAATGCCGTTACGTTCGAACCAAGCAAGTGCGTCATCGAGCAGTTTACCGCTACGCATTGTGAACAGAATCAGCTGATGACCGGCAGCAACCAACTCTTTCAATACGGGTACCGCGCCAATATCCTCACCGATATAGGGGTACTCGTGCGTAACGACTGTGCCGTCAAAATCGAGTGCTATGACCATTACTTCTTCGATTTATTCTTCAATTTGTCCCACATCGACTTCTTCTTGCCGACTTTCTCGGTTGCGTAGCCGTAGCCATAACCATAGCCATATCCGTGACGATATCCATAGCCACTCTGAGCGGTTGCGCCATTGAGCACGACACTCATATTGTGGAAACGGCCGGTGGTGTACAGACGCTCGATATCGGGCAACTGACGACGGTCGAGCAGACCCTCACGAACAACGTAGATTGTCAGGTCGGCCAGACGGTCGATAATCTGCGCATCGGCAACCATCAATGCGGGCACAGCGTCGATAATCACGTAGTCGTAGCGCTTCTTCAACTCGGCGATCATCTTGTCGAGTTTCTCGCTCAGCAACATCTCAGCGGGATTGGGAGGCTGCGGACCAGCGTAGATAATATCGAGGTTAGCGTGCATATTGCTGTTGAAGATAATGTCGTCCAACTCGGTGAACGTACCAGCCAAGTATGAGCTAAGACCCTTACGAGCGTGGCGCTGACCAAACTCCTTCGAGAGTGTTCGACGACGCAGGTCGAAGTCGATCAGTACGACACGTTTGTCGGTCATAGCCAGCGACATAGCCAAGTTCGACGAGATGAAGGTCTTACCAGCGCTCGGGTTCGACGATGTAACCATCACCGACTGCATACGCTCGCTCTGCACCTTCATAAAGCTCATATTCGAGCGAATGATACGCATCGACTCCGATACGGGGTCGGTACTATTCTCGCGCACAACGATACCGTGATCGCTCGTGCCCTTGTGGAGGGGAACCTCACCGAGGAACGGAATAGTCAGATTCTCTTCGAGATCCTTGCGACCGCGAATCGAGGTGTTCAAAATCTCAATCACGTAGAGAATTACCAGCGGAATAGCCAGACCGAGCAACAGTGCAGCCAACAGAATGGTCGAAACCTGAGGTGCCACGGGCGCATTCGAACCGTATGCGGGGTCGATAATGCGGGCGTTACCCTCGACGACGTTCAGCGCAATCTCGTTCTCCTCGCGCTTGTTCAACAGATAGAGGTACAGCTCCTCCTTAATTTTCTGCTGACGGGTAATGCTCTGAATCTGCTTCTCCTGACGCGGAATAGCCGAAACACGGCTTGTAGCGCGATTCTCCTGCGTACGGACGTTGTCCAACTGAATGTTAAGGGTTGCGATCTGGTTGTCAATCGAGGCGATGATCGAGCGACGGATAGCCGACAGCTGACCGTCGATCTCCTGAATCATCGGGTTGCTGGTCGACGAGTTAGCGAGCAGCTTGTCACGACGAATCAACGTCTCGTTGTAGTTCGAGATGTTGGCATTAATTGCCACGTCCGAAACAGCTACGGCAGCGGGAATCAGGTCGTTGGTATGTGTCGGGTCGAGCAGATAATCCTTGATAAAGTTCGACATACGGATCTGATTTTCAAGCTGCAAGCCCTCCATACGGAAGCGGTCGCTCTCCGACATATTACGTGCGGCCTCCGATTCGAGGCTGACCATCTGGTGCGACTGTTTGAACGACGCAACGTCCTCATCAACGTCACCCAGCTCACCCGAGATCAGTGCCAAACGATCGCTGATGAAGGCTGCGGTAGCCTCCGAAATACGCTTCTTGTCGGCTTTCGTATCGTCCTCGTAGCAGGTGATCAACGTATTGATAACGTCCTCAGCACGACGTGGATTGCTATCCATCTTGCTGATTGCGATAATTGACGAGTTCTTGTCAGCCAGCGCAACGTTCACGTACGCCAAACCTGCCGCAGCGGCAATGCTGGTCTTGCTGACGCGGATCTCGTGACCCTTCTCATTCTTATTATAGTAAAGTGTAGGGTTGATGATAATGCTACCGATGGGAGTGTTGATCGTGTCGCCAAAGTGTGCCTTCACGGTGCTTGTGGCGGCGGTTTCGTTCACACCCATACCAGCGAAGTTGGTCAGCGAGAGGGTGCTGTCAGCTCCAAGTGTAGCCGTGAATGCGAAGCTGTCGGTCTCGTTGTCATTGACGATCGACATCGCAATGGGGCTAATGCCGTATAAGCTGCGCGGACGCAGACCCACCTTATCCGAGTAACCGATATCGAGGCGCAGACGACGAGCAACGTCGTGACGCAGACGATTCGAACTCAGAATAATCAACTCATTATCAACACTTTTACGGGTATTTACACCAGCCACATCGCTAAATGCAATGAGGTCAGAGTTACCACCCTTACGCGAGTCCTTGACCAGAATTGTTGCGGTGCGTGTGTAGGTTTTCGGTGTCTTTTTGATATAATAGGTGGCAGCCGCCAAGCAGATTACAACCGAAAGGACAAACCAATACCAATTACTCAAAATTAGGTGAATAAAGTCTGTCAGCGAGAAACTCACCGCCGAGCCAAACGATACCTCATCACCCGTAAATCTCTTCTGCTCTTCCATATCTTACTAATGCTATTTTCTCGTGAGGGTTAAAATCAATGTAGTAACGGTTACTGCAATTGACAATAACGAAGTTACGGTAGAGATTGTGTTACGACCCTTCTGATTTACAGTAACGTTTGTCTGTTTAATCTCGTCGGGATCAACGATAATGATGTCGTTCTGCTGCAAGTAGTAGTAGGGCGACTTGAAAACGTCGGTCGAGGTTGCGTCGAGGTAAGCGATTGTGCGCTGACCGTTCTGCTCACGGATCACGGTGATACGCTCCTTCACGCCGTAGTCGGTGATGTCACCAGCCATCGAAAGTGCGTCGAACAACGTTACGCGGTCCGAGTTGATTGCGAACTCACCGGGACGACCCACCTCACCTAATACGTTGATTTTGAAGTTCAAGAACTGAATGTTCACAACGGGATCCTTGATGTGACCACCCGTAATCAGTCGCTGCTCGATGTCGGCAGCCAACTCCGAACGGGTCAAACCGGCAGCCTTGATCTTACCGAGCACAGGCATCGAGATGTAACCTGCATCGTCCACCACCTGACCTTGTGCCTGACCACCGCCGACCTTGCCTGCCGTTGCGTTCTGGAACGAGGTCGAGCTGAGGTTAAATGGGGCAGCCAACTCAGCGTATCGGCTATTCACATTCACGGTCACGCCGAGGATATCCGAGGGCTTAATTTTCAGTTCATACTGATTGGTGATAGTTTCGGGTTGATCTGCTACTGCATCTTGCAGATAGAGAATGCTCTTTTTCTGCGTACCGCACGACGCCAACAGCACAGCGGCTGCGACTACCAATAATTTGAAAGATTTCATTCTACGTAGATTGTGAATATTCGTGAAAAAATTAAACGTCTAATTAACGTGCAAATATACTCTTTTTATTCCAAATATCCACACTAAACACCATAAAATATAATAATAAACCTTCTCTCGCCATTTTACCGACGAGGTTGACGGAATTTTGTACGTGTCGGAGGGCGTTTTTTCGGAGTGTGGTATTTGTGTTTTTTGCGAATATTTGTATTTTTGTGAGTAGTTATACGAATAGAATGCAATGAAACGAGGATTACTATTATTCATATTTTTTATTGTATTTTCGGGTGCTCTAAGCGCACAAAATTTTGAGCCTAAAAATTACCGTTCTCTTGCCGAGTGCGAGCAAGATACCATTGCATATCTGACTCATAATTGGGGACTTAGATCGCCCAATCAATTTAAGAATCGTACCGTTGGCGAATTTTTGAATATATATGATCTTCCGATAGTTAGCGTAATGTTGCGTCTTGGAGGGAGCGAACGACTTGCCATCGTGCGCTTGTTCTATATGCCGCTCGAGATGGAAGAATCTAATCCTCAGTTGGCAGAAAAATTTCACGTATGTTTGTCGCTTGAAAGAGGAGATAAAGCTGAGGATCAGCGCCCAAGCCGATTAATGTTAAATTCGACATTCAAAGGGTTAAAACCTTATACTAACGTTGTATATCCGTGGCGCGAGGAGTATCGAGAGTTGATGAAGGATTGGGTGCTCGAAGATGTGCAATATAATTACGGAATTTTTGGAGAAGAGTAAGAAAGTTTGTATCTTTACACGATTATATCGCAACTAACCGAAAAACATAGACAGAAAATGAAACGTATCGTAACATTGTTGGTTGCCGTTTTGATGGCAACCGTAGTATCGGCGCAGTCGCTCGAAAAGGCGTCGCCCGAATCAGTTGGAATGAACCCCAAAATGCTCGAAGAGGCAGATCGACTGATCGCTGAGGCTGCTGCCAAGAAGGATTTCCCTGGTGCAGTGTTTGCAGTTGTTCGCCACGGTAAACTCGCTCATTTGGCGGCATTTGGCGACAAGCAGTGGTTGCCCGAGAAGGCTCCCGTCAAGAAGAATACCATCTACGATCTCGCATCGCTCAGCAAGGTAACTTCGACTGCTATTTGTACGATGATTTTGGTTGAGCGTGGCAAGATTCGCTTGACCGATAAGGTGAAGGACTATCTGCCCGGTTTCAAGGGTTTCGCAACCGAGAAGGGTGACACGATCGACATTCGCATTGCCGACCTGCTGACCCACTCGTCGGGTCTGCCCGCGTATGCTCCCGTAGCAACGGTTGTGGAGCAGGGTGGTGCTAATCCGAAGGCTCTGTTGGATTATATCAAGAATTGCAGCCGCTCGCCCGAACCGAAAAAGCGTTTCCGTTATAGCTGCTTGAATTTCATTACGTTGCAGCACGTATTGGAGGCCGTTACGGGTCAGACCATTTCGCAGTTCGCACAAGAGAACCTGTTCGACGTATTGGGTATGAAGGATACTTCGTATGGTCCTATCACCGATAAGAAGAAGTTGAAGCGCGTAGCTCCGACCGAGAAGCAGCCCGATGGAACGATCCTGTTGGGTAGTGTTCACGATCCTCTGGCACGTGTGCTGAACCACGGCAATTCGGGTAATGCAGGTGTATTCTCGACGGCTGAGGATTTGGCGATTTTGGCAGCAGCTCTGCTCAATGGTGGCGAGATCAACGGTCATCGCATTATGGGTCGTCTGACGGTTGAGAAGATGTTCTCGGTACCCGAGAATGTTCAGCATTTGGGTCGCACGCTGGGTTGGGATAGCTATTCGAGCTATTCGGGCAACAAGGGTGATCTGTTCTCGAAGTCGGCAGTTTGTCACACGGGTTACACGGGCACCTCGATTGTGATTGACCCCGAGAATGATGTTGCAATGATTCTGCTGACCAATGCGGTTCACCCGAGCGATAGCGGTCGCACGGGTCGTCTGCGCTCGGCTGTTGCCAATTTGGTGGCAGGTGCAATTATGGACTAAAATACAACTGATTGAAACGATTGATTCTAAGCCTGTTGTCGATCCTTGCGATCGTCACAACGGTTGAGGCGCACACTCCACGCACGTTGGACGACATTCCGAATGTGAATGTCGCCGACGCGCGTTGTTTTACGAGTAACCCCGATGGGATTTTGTCGGCGGCTGCGGTTGATAGTATCGACCGTATGCTCTACTCGTTGCGTGAAGATCGCACAGCCGAGGTCGCAGTTGTGGCGGTTGGGTCGATTGGTTCGGAGGAGGTTTTCGAGTTTTCGCACTCGCTGTTCCAGAAGTGGGGCATTGGCGAGAAGGATCGCAACAATGGTCTGCTGATGATCTTGGTGCTCGATCAGCGCGAGATACGATTTATTACTGGCTATGGCGTCGAGGGTATTCTGCCCGACGCTTTGTGCCGCCGAATCCAAGCGCAATATATGCTGCCCTCGTTCCGTCAGGAGGATTGGGACTCGGGTATGGTTGCGGGTGTAACGGCGGTATGCGAAGTGCTGCGTGGCTCGGAGCTTTACCTCGGAGCGGCTGACGATGATGATTTTACGCTGACTGACGCAATCGGAATCTTCACCTCGATGGGTGGCTTTTGGTTGCTGATGTTTGTGGTGATATGGCTCTCGCAACCCAAGTGTAAAAACTGTGGCAAACGAAAGTTGCGCAAGATTCACTCGCGTGTTGTGGAGCGCACAGCCGATGTCGATATCATCGAGAATCTCTATGTCTGCCGCAAGTGTGGCACGACGCAATTGCGTATGTCGCAACGCCTTCGCAATCAAGGTCCGACGAATATTGGCGGAGGCTTTGGCGGCGGTTTCGGTGGTGGAAGTAGCTTTGGCGGCGGCTTTGGAGGCGGTTTTGGAGGTGGCTTCTCGGGCGGTGGCGGCGCAGGATCACGTTTCTAAAATGGAAATAAAGTGTAAACAGAAATAACAACAAAAAGGACTATGAAAAAAGGTATTATTGGAATTGTCGTGGTGGCCGTGTTGGCTATCTGGGCATATTCGGGCTACAATGGTCTGGTCGAGAAGGACGAGGCGGTAGCCAACAAGTGGGCAGCGGTTGAGGCTGATTATCAGCGTCGTGCCGACCTGATTCCTAACCTCGTGGCAACGGTCAAGGGCTATGCCGAGCACGAGAGTTCGACGTTGCAGGGTGTAACTGAGGCCCGCACGAAGGCATCCTCGGTACAGTTGAATGTTGAGGATCTGACCGAGGAGAATTTGAAGGCATACCAGCAGGCTCAGAGCGAGGTTTCGTCGGCTTTGGGACGTCTGATTGCGGTTGCTGAGAGCTATCCCGACTTGAAGGCTAACGAGAATTTCCGCGATTTGCAGGTTCAGTTGGAGGGCACGGAGAATCGTATCTCGGTGTCGCGCAAGGAGTTCAACAATGCTGTACAGACCTACAACGTAGCAGTTCGTCGTTTCCCGATGAATCTGTTGGCGTCGTTGTTTGGTTTCGATCGCAAGGCTGCGTTCTCGGCTGACGAAGGTGCAGAGAAGGCTCCGACGGTTGAGTTCTAATTGAGCAATTAAATTTTAAGTAATAATACGAAAATGAAGAAATTTTTACTCTATCTGTCGGCAATTCTGCTGGCGTCGTGCGTGATGGTATCGTGCGGTGAGAAGATTAACACCCCCGAGCCTGATGACAAACCCGCACTCCCCAAAACGGGCAAGGAGATCACCTCGATGTCGTTTGCGCCGTCGAACAATGCTGGTCTTACGGCTGTCTGCACCGGTTTCTTGTTGTTCGATACCTACAATATTACCGTTCCCGTAGGTTACAATATCGGTAAGATGGTTGCAACCTTCAAGACGTCGGAGGGTGCTAAGGTAACCCTCGGCAACACCACAACTGAGGTTGTTTCGGGCGAGACTGAGATCGATTTCAGCAAGTTGGTTCATCTGACCGTAACGGCTGAGAATGGTCAGAAGAAGTATTTCTATGTCGATGTTCGTAACGGTGTTGCAGCGTTCGACAATAAGGTGCTGACCTTTATGCGCAACTACAATCTGCCGGGTATGTCGGTTTCGGTTGCCGATAAGGGCAAGCTGGTTTACTCGCGCGGTTACGGCTATGCCGATAAGGAGAACCGCGAGCGTATGGATCGTGGTCATATGTTGCGTCTGGCGAGTGTTTCGAAGACCTTCTGCTCGATGTCAATTCAGCGACTGATCGACGATGGCAAGCTCTCGCTGACCGACCGCCCGTTTGCCGATGGCGGTCTTTTGGCTGAGGATTTCCCCGAGATTAAGGCTGGTAATGAGAAGATTACGATCCGCAACCTCTTGGAGCACCAGAATGGTTGGAACGACAATGCTGATCCGTGGGATCCGATGTTCTCGTCGGCAACCAATGGACTGACTTCGGAAGAGACTATCGAGTACGCATTGAAACGTTACAATTTCAGCGATGAGCCGGGTACAACCTACAACTACTCGAACTTGGGTTACTGCATCTTGGGTCGTGTGATCGAGAAGATTACGGGTATGGAGTACGAGGACTATATGCAACAGCAGGTTGCCGAGCCCGCAGGTGCTTACACCGTTCAGGTTAGTTCGGACACCAAGGCAAAGCGTCTGCCTATGGAGTGCGTATTCTATGCGCCGAGTGGCTATAACGCTTATGGCAAGAATATGAAGCGTCTGGATTCGTGCGGTGGTCTGATGGCGTCGACCGATGATTTGGTACGTGTTTGCTCGGCAATCGACGGTCTTGATGGTTATCCTGAGATCTTCCCGCAGTCGACTTTGGATCGTATGTTCACCCCTTCGGAGGCTTACAAGCGTTACGGTCTGGGTTGGCGTATGAACCACTCGTCGTTGCTGCCGGGTTGCTGCTACCACACGGGTAACATCGCAGGTACTGCGTCGTTGATGATTCGTGGCGGTGATGGTCACCACATTGCGTTGGTGAACAACTCGCGTACCTACGATAGCTACAATTACACCAGCCTCGATACTGCACAGATTATCTTGGGTGATGAGTTGTGGAAGTTCCGCTCGCTGCCTACTGAGGATCTGTTCGAGTAACGTTTGCTCGACGGCATAATAAAAGGCGTAACGCTCAGTGCGTTACGCCTTTTTAGTTTGCCGAAATCCGAATTACTATCGCAACATTCTCGCAGCCCGACGCACACCCTCGGTGAGGCGATCGATCTCCTCGCGGGTGTTGTACAGTGCAAACGACGCGCGACACATACCCGTCGTGCCGAAGTGCATCATCACGGGCTCGGCACAATGTTGTCCCGTGCGAATCGCAATACCCAACTTGTCGAGAATCATACCCACGTCGTAGTGGTGCGCACCGTCGATATTGAACGAACAGATGGCGCACTTCTCCTCAGCCTCGCCATAGATTCGCAAGCCGTCGATCGAGAGCAACGACGAGGTGGCATAGCTTAGCAGATCTCGTTCGTGTGCAGCTACCGCCTCAGCATCAAGCGCTTGCAACCACTCAATCGCACGTCCCAAACCAATCGCACCGATAAAGTTAGCTGTTCCCGCCTCGAATTTCAGGGGCAGGGGAGCGAACGTCGTGCGTTCGAACGAAACGCGATCGACCATATCGCCACCGCTCATATATGGGGGCATAGCGTCGAGCAACGCCCCCTTACCGTAGAGCACGCCAATGCCTGTCGGACCGTAGAGTTTGTGTCCCGAGAATGCGTAGAAGTCGCAATCCAACGCTCGCACATCGACCCCTCCGTGCACCACACCTTGACAGCCATCGACCATAACGATTGCGCCCACTGAGTGCGCCGCGTCGATTACACGACGCAAGTCGGGCATCGTGCCTAACGTATTGGAGGCTTGGGTAATAGCGACAACTTTTGTGCGTTCGTCGATCAACTCCGAGAGCAGTTCGTAGCGTACCTCGCCGCGATCGTCAAAGGGCAATACTCGCAACTGCGCCCCCGCACGCTCGGCAGCCAACTGCCACGGCACGATGTTCGAGTGGTGCTCCATCTCGCTGACGACGATGTTGTCGCCCTCGCGGAGGAACTTCGAGCACCAGCTTTGCGCCACAAGGTTGATCGAGGCGGTCGCACCTGCCGTAAAGACGATCTCGGTGCGCGATTCGGCACCTATAAATGCGCGCACTCGCTCACGCGCCTGCTCATAGAGCTCGGTCGCCTGCTCCGAGAGGTAGTGAACGCCACGATGAATATTTGCGTTCAGTTCGCGATGCAGACGGTCGATTTCGTCGATCACGCACGCCGGTTTTTGCGCCGTCGCTCCGCTATCTAAATAGACCAACGGGCGACCGTGCACCTCTCGCGCAAGGATCGGGAACTCTTTTCGTATCTCGTTGATGTCGAACATATTACATTCTTTCCAATTTTGCTGCTGTCAGCTCGCTGATGTGGCGGCACATATTCTCGCAACCGCAATGCTGCACCACGTCATAGGCGAATCCCTCGATTTGCAGACGGCGCGCTTGACGCTCGCTCAGTCCGCGCTGACGCATATAGTAGATCGCCTCGTCGTCCAGCTGACCGACCGTCGCTCCGTGCGTACATTTCACGTCGTCGGCGTAGATTTCGAGTTGCGGTTGAGCATAGATTCGCGCGGTGTCGCTCAGTAGCAGATTGCGGCTTTGCTGCTGAGCGTCAGTGCGTTGAGCGTCTTGTGCAACATAGACCATACCCGCAAACGAACCCACCGACATATCTGCGGCAGCACCCTTGACGAGCGAATAGCTACGGCAGTCGGGCGCAAGGTGTCGCACCGCAAGATTCAGGTCGCAATGCTCCTCGCCCCCGCACAAGTACAACGCCCAAACGTCGCTAACCGCCTCACGCTCAGTGAGAGCCGAGTTGTAAGCAGCGCGCACATATCCATCGCCCGTCTTGCAGCACATCGTCGAGCAGTGGCTCTCGCCCATCTGCTTGATGTAGTTGTTATTTACGATCGAGCAATTCGACTGTAAATCATATAGTTCCGTGAAACGAACGTCGGCTTTCGAGCCAATCGCCGCCTCACGTGTGAAACCAACCATAATGCGTCCCTCGCCCTCCGAGCGGTGGGTTACGATCACCTCGCCACGTGCGCCCTCGTCGGCCACAATCAACGCCTGCGCAAAGCACATTTCGGCCTCTGTCTCAGCGTGATAGAAATTGTCAATCAGAATCGGCGACGTCATCTCCACGCCCGCAGGTAGATAGATGAACGCACCATCTTGCACGAACATACGAGTCATAGCGGTCGGTGCGTCGCCCATATCGGCCACGCTGTCGAGCCACTTCTCGACTATCGGACCATATTCTGCCGAGCAGGCTGCCGCACGCAACGATCCATAGACCGCGCCTTCGGCACTCACACGCAGTCCCTCCTTCGCTGCGCGACCATTCATTAGCTCCACGCGCGAAGCCTCAGCCTCAGGTAGTAATGGCGCAGGAGCAGGGTGGCGACGAGGCACGAAATACTGCTCCCACTCGCCCTCGACAAGGCGCGCGATGTCGCTATGCAGATACTGCTCTTGCTTGGCAGTTGGCAGTCCGTGCAGGTTGAGCGAGGCTGCGGCATCACTTCGGCGGGCATTGAACCACAGGGGCAACCCTTCACCGATGATGTCGATGTTCGACAGATAGTTATCGAGCAAATTTTGTTTGGTAGGCATATCGGCGCGACTTATTGGTAATCGTTAATGAGCCAGTCGTAACCTTCGGCTTCGAGCTTCAATGCCAGCGACTTATCGCCCGAGTGAATGATTCGACCCTTGTAGAGAACGTGTACGTAGTCGGGCACGATATAGTCCAGCAGACGCTGATAGTGGGTGATCACGACCGTTGCGTTCTCTGCGGTATGGAGTTTGGTTACGCCCGTCGCAACGATACGCAGAGCGTCGATATCCAGACCCGAGTCGGTCTCGTCCAGAATAGCCAATTTCGGGTCGAGCATAGCCATCTGGAAGATCTCGTTCTTCTTCTTCTCGCCGCCCGAGAAACCCTCGTTCACCGAGCGACTTGTGAGCTTCGAGCTGAGTTCGACAACGGCACTCTTCTCGCGCATCATTTTGAGGAACTCGCCTGCTGTAAGCGGCTCCAAGCCACGATGTTTGCGTTGCTCATTGACGGCCATCTTCATAAAGTTCGACATCGTAACACCGGGAATTTCGACCGGATATTGGAATCCGAGGAACAGACCCTCGCGAGCGCGCTCTTCGATCGACATCTCCAACAGATTCTGTCCGCAGAATGTTACCTCGCCTTCGGTAACTTCGAACTTCTCGTTACCTGCCAGCACCGATGCCAGCGTACTCTTACCCGAGCCGTTGGGACCCATAATAGCGTGCACTTCGCCTGCACGTACTTCGAGGTTGATACCTCTCAATATCTCCTTGCCGCCCACGTTGGCGTGCAAATTTTTAACGCTTAACATATTTGTTCAATTCACAATCCACAATTCGTAATTCACAATTTTGCGAGCGAAAGACGAATCAGTGAATCAGTTTGTTAATACTCTCTTTTATCCGTTGTTTCAAATATTCTCCATTCAATTAATCTTGAATTTTGAATTTTGAATTTTGAACTTTGA
>JAFTOX010000028.1 GCA_017463585.1 Rikenellaceae bacterium
ATCTCCAACCCAGAATTCGCAGGTCTCTATGTTTGTACAAAACTTATTAGCCCATTGGATAGCTTCTTGCTTAATCTGTTGAAATATTCCAGCCTTCATTTGTCAAATATTCTTTTTCAGCGTTGGTTAATTTTCTATAACTGTGTTTCCACGAACCATCTTTATTTAATGCAGCTCCATCATTAAAATGAAATTGTTTTCAATTTCGTGGAATCAATCTGCAAACGGAGCGGCTTAACCTCTTCGCGCAATTTGATTCTGAGTTTTCGTTTGCCTACAATGGTGAATGAGCGGTTGCCCACAACGGTCTGCTCGCGACCTTTGAGCCACTCGGCAAAGAGCGAGTCGCGTTGAGGCTCCTTCCACCCGATGAAGAGCACCGAACGGTGGGGCAGACAATCGAGGCTGTCGAGCTGCTCGACGTCGTAGATCGGCTCACACGGCTGATTGAGATAGATGTCCATATTCTGTCCGCTACGGAAACGATAGAAGGCGTAGTGCTCAATGCCCTCTGCTTGGGCTACCTCGGTGGCCTCTGCCGCGAGATCACCTACACCCAACTGCGGGTTGAATTGCGGAATGGCGGGTGTGGCAAGTACAATCATAGCCAGCAGACCACCTCCGCACCATACGATCGAGCGTTGCATCTGCCCGCGCCACAACTGCCAGAGAGCCACGCACGACGCTACGAACAACGCCCCCAGAGCCACATATCCCCACGCGAGCGATTCGTACTCAATCGGGATCAGGTCGCACACATCGGCCACCACCGCAGCGGGCAGCAACAGCACAAATACCGCAGGGGCGAATCCCGCAGCCCACTTAGCCCATCGTTTGCCCTCGAATTGCGGCAACCACAACATCGCCAAATAGACCACAAAGGGGTAGATCGGCACCAGGTAGATGTCCAATTTCGAGCTAAATAGCGAGAGCATAACGAACGTCGCCACGATCGCCACCATAAAGAGTCGTTCGAGATCCGTGCGCACCATTTTTCGCCACGCACCGACGCCCAACACGCCCACAAGCAGGAAAACCCACGGTGCGAACGACTGCGGAATATGTGCGATGTAGTACCACCACGGACGTTTGTGATGGAACGAGTCGATACCGCGCCCGATAGTCTGGTGGAATAGCAGGTTGTTGATATACTCCGCACCGCCCTCGACATAGACCAACGCCCACCACGCGGCGCACAACCCGATGAGCAACGCCCACTGACGCAAGCCCATATATCGTCCGAAGGTTCGGATTTCGCCCTTCACCGCGAGAAAAACCGCAATCACCAGCACAGGCATCATAAATCCCACGGGACCTTTGGTGAACGTAGCGAGGAATATCCATACGGGCAGTAGCCAATGGTGGCACTTTCGCGCCGTACCTCGATAGAGCCGCCAGAAGGTGTAGATCGCCAGCACGATGAACATACACATCAGCATATCCATTCGCAGCACCAACGCGCTACCGAGGAACATTCCCGTCGTAGCAAGCATCAGGTCGGCAGCCTTCGCGTCGAACGAGGGCATCTCCTCACGTACCCAGCGACCCATCACAGCCAAGATTCCCGCGACGGGCAGCACGCTTGCCAACGCAATAAACCACATCTGATACGACCCGAACAACAGCTTCGAGAGCATTACGATCCAGAGGTACAAGGGTGGTTTATCGGCATACGCCTCGCCGTGGTTGTAGAACGAGAACCACGTTCCGTCGCGCAGAGCCTCCTCGGCTATGCTTATATATTTCAGCTCGTTGTTCAGCGTGTAGTCGCGCAGCAGAAAGGGCGCGAGTAACGCGGCTGCAATTAGCAGGTGTCTGAACTTCATACTAAATATGATTTAGCGATTAACGTACAAAGGTGTTATTTGATAAACAACCTATAAATATCGTTTCCGTTTGCATACAAAAGCAGTGCAAACAGCACGATCAAACCGAACATTTGCGCATATTCGAGGAATTTATCGCTCGGCTTGCGACGTGTGATCACCTCCCAAAGCAGGAACAGCACGTGCCCACCGTCCAATGCCGGTATGGGCAGAATATTCATCACCGCCAAGATCACCGACAGTAGAGCCGTCGTGCGCCAGAAACGCTCCCAATCCCACTCGTCGGGGAAGACGTTGCCGATCGACAGAAAGCCGCCCAACTCCTCATACAATTTGCTCTCGGGCACCACGATTGTCTTGATCTGTTTCCAATAGCCGCTGATCTCCTCGCCCGTCAGTCGCAGACCCGCAGGGATAGACTCGAAGAACGAGTAGTGGCGCGTGCGAACCTCGAACGGATTGCGAGCCAAAACGCCAATCGTACCATCATCGGCAAGCGTGATCTCCACCTCACGAGCTACGACCACATTGGCGCTATCGCGCTCAATGCCAATCTTCACGCTCTGACCCGCCAACGTGGGCAACAACTGCTTATACTCATCGAAGTAGCGTACCTCTTCGCCGTTGAGTGCCACCAATCGGTCGCCTCGAACAAGTCCGGCCGCCACCGCCTCGTCGGTCGCCACGCTGTCGATCTCGAAGGGCATACGCATTGCGTACATATTCTTGTAGCCCTCCTCTTGGCGCATTTTGACAAGTTGCTCCAACGGAATGGTGAAGGTGTGCTCTGCACCTGCGCGCTCAACAACCACCTCGCGGTCATCGGCCGTGATCAGCAACTCGTTGAGGATCTGATCTACCTCGGTAATCTGATTACCACCGATCGAGAGCACCTTATCGCCGTCCTCGAAACCGAGCTCGTGTCCCGCCTCGTTCCAGACGTAGCCCCACTTTGCGTCCTCGGCAGGCATATACGGCTCGCCCCAATGGTAGCTGATTCCGCAGTAGATAAAGAACGCCAGCACCACGTTCATCACCACGCCCGCCACCATCACAATCAGGCGTTGCCAAGCGGGTTTCGAGCGGAACTCATCGGGCTGAGGCTCGGCAGCCATCTGTTCGGTGTCCATACTTTCGTCGATCATACCTGCAATCTTGACGTAGCCACCCAGCGGCAGCCAACCCATACCGTACTCGGTCTGTCCGCGACGGAACTTGAAGATCGAGAACCACGGGTCGAAGAACAGATAGAATTTCTCGACGCGAATGCCGAACATACGTGCGGCCAAAAAGTGTCCCAACTCGTGAATAATCACCAGCAGCGACAGACTCATAAAGAATTGAACTACTTTGATCAGAATATCCATAATGTGTTTTACTTTGTTCGTGTTTTAATGCGTGTGTTATAACCCCAAAATCTCGCGTGCCAAAGCGCGTGCCTCAGCGTCCGCAAGTGCATAATCATCAAGTGTCGGTCGAGCAATGAATGTGGCACGTGCCAACGATTGCTCGATCGAGCGCACAATGTCCAAGAATCCGATTCGACCCGCAAGGAAAGCTGCCACAGCCACCTCGTTGGCTCCATTCATCGTGCAGGCTGCCGTACCTCCGCGACGCAGGCAGTCGTATGCCACGTCCAACGCGGGATACTTCACACGATCAACCTCGCGGAAGGTGAGCTGGGGATTAGCCAGAAAATCGAAACGCTCCGTCGGACGGTTTTTGCGTTCGGGGAACGAGAGTGCATAGCTGATCGGCAGGTGCATATCGGGCGTGCCGAGCTGCGCCTTGATCGCTCCGTCCTCGAATTCGACCATCGAGTGGACGATCGACTGCGGGTGAATCAGCACCGAGATCTGGTCGGCAGGCGTGCCAAACAACCATCGTGCCTCGATCACCTCGAAACCCTTATTGACCATCGTTGCGCAGTCGATAGTGATCTTCGCACCCATCGACCAATTGGGGTGGCGCAGTGCCTCGGCAGCGGTCATCGCTCCCAAATCCTCGATCGGAGTATCGCGGAATGCGCCACCACTCGCCGTGAGAATCAATCGACGCACGGGCGATTGCTCGCCGACCAAACATTGAAATATGGCCGAATGCTCCGAATCGACGGGCAGAATCGGTGCGCGGTGCTCCGCCGCAAGGCGCATCACCAACTCGCCACCAACCACCAACGTCTCTTTGTTCGCAAGGGCGATCTTCTTGCCCTGCTTCACGGCGGCAACGGTCGGCAGCAGACCCGCATATCCGACCAGCGCATTGACCACCACATCGACGTTCGACGCTGCTGCGACCTCCTCCATCGCCTTCGCTCCGGCATAGACCTTCACGTCGGTCGCGGCGAGGGCCTCTTTGAGCGAGGTGTAATATTGCTCGTCGCCAATCACCACGCAATCGGCGTCAAACTCAATAGCTTGTGCAGCAAGTTGCTCCCAATTACGGTTGGCAACGAGTGCCGTTATTTCGAATTGTTCGGGGTTCTCGCGGACGATGTCGAGCGTCTGCACGCCGATCGAACCCGTTGAACCTAAGAGTGCTATGCGTTGTTTCATAATCGAATGTTAGAATACGATGTAACTTTCGGGATCGACGGGCTTGCCATCGCTCCAAATCTCAAATTGCAGCAACTGCGGAGTGTTGCCTTCGTCTGTTGCGTCGGCATTGTAGCCCACGATCTGTCCCGCTTTGAGTTTCTGTCCCACCTCGACCAGCGATTGGGTCATATTTCGATAGATCGAGAGCAGACCGCCTGCGTGTTGCACCTCGACCAGATAACCGTCGTCGGGCGACCACGTTGTGAGGATCACCGTACCCTCACCAATGGCTACCACCTGCGTGTCGGAGGTCGAAGCAATGCTGACACCCATCGAGCCCGAACGGGGGCTGAACTGATTGACGATCACACCACCTGCCAAAGGCGATACCAACTCCATCGACTCGCGCACGCTACGACGGCTCGACGCCTGATTTGCAATCGAATAGTCGCCATCGCCCTCGATCTGCGCACGGAGTATCGAATCCTCGACCGAAGGCATCACGATCGACTTGTCGGTCGTGGTTTGGTTCTGGTCGGTGAGTGTTCTCATCACGGGTGTCTTGCCCTCCATAATCAGGGCGATGTTGTCGCTATAAACCTTCATCTGGCTCAGCTGACGCTCCATTGAGTCGAGGCGCACGATATTTTCGAGCAGAATTGTTCGGGTGCGGTTACCTTGATAACCGGGCAGAAATTCGAGCAGTGGGGTATAGGCCACCGACGAGATGATGACGATAAACAGCACCAGCGCCAACGCCAGAATACCCGCCACGATACTCAGTGGCGAGATGTACATATACCACATCTCGCGGTTATCTCGTTCGTCGCGCAACGAAAGGCGATGTTTGCGCCAGAGGTTTGCGATTTTATCTTTCCAATTTGCTTTCATATCTACATATACAGTTTTTCGAATCTACAAAGATAGCTATTTTGTTCATACGTGCATCACGCGCGCGCCTAATTTTTGTCGCTTAATCTTGTCTATAACGGAAAAACCACATATATTTGTTGTGTATAAACGAAAAGAAAACGTGGAAATCGAACAGAATCTTTGGGGTTTCTCGCCCGAGGGCGAAGGAGGCCTGCTCTATACGATGCGCAATGCGTCGGGTGGCGAGGTGCTGCTGACCAATGCGGGTGCGGCACTCGTGGGTGTGCGTCTGCCGAATGGCGATGGCTCGCTGTGTAATGTGGTGGCGGGATATGACTCATTTGCCGAGTATGTTGATGATACGGTCGGAATGGGCAAGATTATCGGTCGTACGAGTGGCGTGATCTCGCGCGGTCGTTTGGTCATTGGCGAGCAGACGTCGCGCTTGGCGGTAAACCGACCTCCCCATCACGCCGACGGTGGTCGCAAAGGCTTTGGAGCACGTATGTGGGAGGCTCGTACCGAGGTCAATCGTGTGGTCTTTGCGTTGGAGAGCGTAGCGGGCGACGAGGGTTATCCGTCGGGTCTGCGTACGGAGGTGATCTACGATTGGGACGACGATAACCGCTTGGAAATTACCGTTGTGGCGCAAGCCGACGGCGCAACTCCGATCGACATTACGACTGCTCCGCTGTTCGATCTTTCGGGCGAATTTACACCCACGTCGATTGCGCGCCACCGCTTGCAGGTCAATGCGTCGCGCTACGTGGCAATGCGTGGCGACAATGTCCCTACGGGTGAGCTACCGACGGTCGAAGCAACCGATCTCGATTTCCGTTCGGAGCGTGAGGTGGGCGATCTGGATACCTTCGACGGGCTGATTGGCGAGCGCGGAGGATTGGATCATTGGTTGGCGATCGATGGTTGGCAACGCTCGATTTTGGCACACGTGGCGACCTTGACCGATCCGCAGTCGGGACGCAAGATGAATGTCTATTCGTCGCAACCCGCATTGCACCTATATTCCGCCAATGCGATGAGTGGCAGTGGCGCGCAACGCGATGGACGCGAGTATGAGGATCATTCGGCGCTGGCTCTGCACTGTATGGCTCTGCCCGACGCGGTCAATCGTGCGGAGTTCCCTTCGATTGTGATGGAGGCGGGCGAGTTGTATGTTCAGAAAACGGTTTATGAATTTCTTTAAACGCTAACTTCCGAATAATGAAACGCATAGGGCTGATCTCGGATACTCATGGCACGTTCGACGCGACACTGCGCGAGTTCCTGCGCGATGTCGATGAGGTGTGGCACGTGGGCGATATCGGCTCGTTGGCGCTGGCCGATGAGATTGCGGCGTTCAAACCTCTGCGCGCGGTCTATGGCAATATTGATGGGTGGGACGTGCGCCGTGTCTATCCCGAAGTGGCGGTATTCGATGTCGAGGGTTTTCGGGTGCTGATGACCCATATTGGCGGCTATCCCGACCACTACGATCGTCGCGCGTTGGCACATATCTATCAAGTGCGTCCGACGATTTTTGTGGCGGGCCATTCTCATATTTTGAAGGTAATCTACGACAAGCGTTTCTCGATGTTGCACCTCAATCCCGGGGCGGCGGGACGCTATGGTTTTCATAAGGTTCGCACGGCTCTGCGCTTTACGCTCGACGGTGGCGAAATCCGTGATATGGAGATTGGCGAGTGGCCTCGCTAAAATTACAATACAATATTTGTACTGCCTTGTGCGTTATATGTGCGCCAAACCGATTGGCGTAACATTAAACCTTTTTAGACAGTATGAATTTCAGACCTACTTCTACTCTGGGATCCATTATTGCCAGAGCAGCCTTCAAGGCTGAGCGAAATGACAATGCTAACCATTTGATTGATCGACTCTTGTTGCTTGCGCTCGACGAGCCGCATAGCCACGCCACACGCCTCGTGCAAATGCTTGCGGGCGAACATAATGTGGCGCAACTACGCTCCCAAATCGAGGACGAATTGTACGACGAAGAGCCAATCGACCGAGCAGAGCGAGCGAGCACACGCAGTACCTTCTTTTCGAAAATTTACGATCGCCTTGCCTCGGCTACGGTTGTAGGTGAACCAAGTAATACGGGACATATTTTGTTGCTTGTGGCAGCCGATCCGACATCGGTTGCGGGCGAGGTTCTCTGCCGTAACAATATCGACTTTGATCGCCTGCTCGATACGATGGGTGTGCTCGCGGTCGATGAAGATCGCTACCTCGATTTGCGGCTAAAATAGTTGAAAACAAATTACACACTCGTGGGCTGGGGCGGTCGCCCGAAGGGCGAGCCCACGAGTGTGTGGCAATTTCGAGAAATTGCCGTTTTATGTTCTGAGATTTTGCGCGCGCGAAAAAATATTGTGTAATATAGCGATGATTCGGAAAATTTTGACGATATTTGCAATTCGATCATACTCGAAATAGATAACAACAAAAATATAAAATAACGAAACTCACTATGTTAAGCGGAGGAAGAACCAAAATTGCGGATTTGCTCAAATCCGTCGAGCGCGACATCGATGTCGTTGCAAAAGGCTGGGTGCGCACCAAGCGCGGTAACAAAAACGTCGCATTTATCGCTCTGAACGATGGCTCGTGTGTGGCTAATATTCAGATCGTTGCCGATGTGGCTAAGTTCGACGAGCAACTGTTGAAGGATATTACTACGGGCGCTTGCTTGCGTGTTGCAGGTCGTCTGGTTGAGTCGGTTGGCTCGGGTCAGCCCGTCGAGATTCAGGCTTCGGAGATCGAGATCTACGGCAAGGCCGATTCGACCTATCCCTTGCAGAAGAAGGGCCACTCGCTCGAATTTTTGCGCGAGATCGCCTATCTGCGTCCCCGCACCAATACCTTCGGTGCAATTCTGCGTATTCGCCACGCAATGGCTTACGCAATCCATAAGTATTTCAATGACAGAGGTTTCTACTATCTGCATACGCCGTTGATCACCGGCTCGGACTGCGAGGGTGCAGGTGCAATGTTCAACGTTACGACCCTCGATCTGAACAATGTTCCTAAGAACGAGGAGGGTAAGGTTGATTACACGCAGGACTTCTTCGGTAAGCCTTGCAACCTGACCGTTTCGGGTCAGTTGGAGGGTGAGCTGGGCGCGCTGTCGATGGGTCAGATCTATACCTTTGGTCCCACGTTCCGCGCTGAGAACTCGAACACTCCGCGCCACTTGGCCGAGTTCTGGATGATCGAGCCTGAGGTTGCGTTCTACGACTTGGAGGACAATATGGAGTTCGCCGAGGACTTCTTGAAGTATCTGATTCGCTATGCGCTGGATAACTGCAAAGAGGACTTGGAGTTTATGAACAAGATGTGGGACAACGAGTTGTTGGAGCGTCTGAACTTCGTTGTCGAGAACGACTTTAAGCGTTTGGACTACACCGAGGGTATTGAGATTTTGAAGGCGAGCGGTCAGAAGTTCGAGTTCCCCGTTGAGTGGGGTTGCGACTTGCAGAGCGAGCACGAGCGCTATTTGGTTGAGAAGCACTTCAAGCGCCCTGTGATTCTGATCAACTATCCGAAGGAGATCAAGGCATTCTATATGAAGCAGAACGAGGACGGTCGCACAGTACGCGCAATGGACGTTCTGTTCCCGAAAATCGGCGAGATTATCGGCGGTTCGGAGCGTGAGGCAGATTATGGCAAACTTCGTGCAAGAATCGAGGAGCTTGGTATGAACGAGAAGGACGTATGGTGGTATCTCGATACTCGTCGTTGGGGTTCAGCACCTCACAGCGGTTTTGGTTTGGGTTTCGAGCGACTGCTGTTGTTCGTAACGGGTATGGCCAATATCCGCGACGTGATTCCCTTCCCGCGCACGCCGAAGAATGCAGAGTTCTAATCGAACGAGCGAATTGAACGAACGATTGTGCGCTGCGCGTAAAGGCGTGGCGCACAATCTATTCTACTGAACCGAAATCGAAAGCGAAGAGACCCCGTAACTAATTGGTTGTAAAATTATTTAGAAACAAGGTCTTACACTATGTCACACATCAATCAACGTCAGGTTCAAGCCCTGCAACAGAAACTTTCGCCGCAGCAGATCCAGATGATCAAACTCTTGGAGTTGCCGACGGCGCAGCTCGACTCGCGCATTAAGGAGGAGATCGAGTCGAACATAGTTCTCGAAGAGCAGGAGCCTGAGCAGAACGATGACGAGCAGCCTGCACGCATTTCGGTCGAGGAGTATCTGAAAGAGGACGACACGCCCTCGTACAAAGCGCATATCAACAATCGCTCGAAGGACGACAAGCAGCGTCCAATCTATATTACGGGTGGACGCTCGTTGCAGGAGTCGCTCATCGAGCAGTTGGGATTCCGCAACTTGACGCAGCACGAGATGACGCTGGCTCGCTACCTTGTAGGGAGTCTGGACGAGGACGGATACCTGCGCCGCGATATGGAGGCCATTAGCGACGATCTGGCATTCACGGTGGGCGTCGAGGCGTCGACCGATGAGTTGGAACGCCTGCTTGCAGTGATTCAGGAGTTGGAGCCTGCGGGTATTGGTGCACGCTCGTTGCAGGAGTGTTTATTGCTGCAAATCAATCAGTTGCCGATGACTTCACGTGCTCGTCGCACGGCTCGCAAGATTCTGACGGACCATTTCGATGAGTTTGTCAAGAAGCACTACGAGAAGTTGATTGGACGTATGCACATCACCGAGGACGAGTTCCGTGAGGCTGCTGCCGAAATTCGTCGTCTGTCGCCTCGTCCTGGTGGAAGTTTTAGCGAGGGTACGGGCGATGCAGCGCCATATATCATTCCCGATTTTCTGCTGGACTACCAGAATGGCAAGTTCGATCTGCAATTCAATTCGTACAACGTGCCAGAGCTGAGGGTCAATCGTCGTTATGTCGAGATGATGCGCGAGATGGCGTCGCCCGATGGCACGGTGAGCGAGGAGAATCGTGAGGCGGTGCAGTTTGTCAAGAGCAAGATCGACTCGGCTAAGTGGTTTATTTCGGCTATCAAGCAGCGTCACGATACGTTGATGCACACGATGCGTGAGATTTTGAACTACCAGCAGGAGTACTTCAAGGACGGTGACAAGAGCCGCCTTCGACCGATGATTCTCAAAGATATAGCCGACCGCACGGGATTGGACGTATCGACCATTTCGCGCGTGGTGAATAGTAAATATGTACAGACCCATTTTGGCATTTTGTCGCTCAAATCGTTGTTCTCGGAGGCTATGCAGACCGAGAGTGGCGAGGAGGTTTCGAGCTACGAGATCAAGCAGATTTTGCAGGAGTGTATCGACGAGGAGGACAAGCGTCACCCGCTGACCGACGAGGTGCTGATGGACATTTTGAACGCTAAGGGTTACCGCATTGCACGTCGCACGGTGGCTAAGTACCGCGAGATGTTGGATATACCTGTTGCTCGTCTGCGCAAACAGATTTAATAGAGATAATGACAGAAGAGAACAAAATAATAGATCCCGAATCCACCCAAACCGAGGAACCTTCGATTGCTCACGATTCGTCGTGGGCAACCCGCTTGTCGCGTGCACTATCGTGGCTGCTGCACCCATTTGTGGTGCCGTTGTACGTGATGGTGTTTATGCTGTTTTTTCATAGCAACCTGTCGCATTTCTCGGCTGAGATCAAGAGCTTTTTGGCGTGGACGGTGGTGTTGTATGCCGCCGTTGTGCCGATGATCTCGTTGGGTTTGTTGCGCCTGTGGGGACTGATCAAGGATTTCGGACTGCACTCGCAACGTGCACGTGTGATCCCTCTGCTGGTCGGCACGATCAGCTATGTGATGGGTGCGATGTCGTTGCGTGATTTCCCGATGGCTACGGTGCTTTGTAAGTTTATGATGGCTGCGGCTTGTTGCGAGGCGCTGGCGCTGGTCGTAACGCCGTTCTGGAAGATCAGCCTGCATTCGATATGTATGGGTGGCGTTACGGCTCTGTTTATGCTGCTTAGTGTGGCGGGTGCGGGTCAGCACTTTTGGGCATTGGTTGCGACCATTCTGTTGTCGGGCGCATTGGCGTCGGCACGTCTGCATTTGGGCGCACACAAACCCTCGCAGGTGGCAGCGGGCTACTTCGGTGGAATGGTGGTAGCAATGTTGGCGATAATATATTTATAATATATAGGTACGCAAACGATCGACGGCCAATCATCAAACGATGGTTGGCCGTCGGTCTATTCTTGCGGAGTTGCGTTTGCAGGCTTGCGACGATGGTGTCGGCCGCCACGATGACGACGACGCTTCGTGCCTCCCTCTTGCGACTTGACTGCTGACGTACCCTCGGGCGCAGTCGCCTTTACAGGTGCTTTCTCGGGTGAGGTTACCTTCTCGGGTGCAGGTGTTGCCTTCTTGTTCTCACCACGCGGTTTGTCGCTACGTCCACGGCCACGCTTTGCGCCGCCACGACTGCGCCCCGAACGTCCTCCGCGACCCTTGCGCTCAAATGCCTCGGGCGTGTAGGCGGGACCCTCGCCAACCGACTCGGGTAGGGGAGTCTTCTCGACCTCGCGCTCCATAAATTTCTCAATGCGGTGGAATTTACCCTGCTCCTCTTGGCAGACCAACGTTACGGCAGCGCCCGTAGCCGCCGCGCGAGCCGTACGACCAATGCGGTGGATATAATCCTCGGGGTCGTGCGGTACGTCGTAATTGACCACCAATCCGATATCCTCGATGTCGATACCGCGTGCCACGATGTCCGTAGCCACCAAGATATCGACCTTATTGTTCTTGAAATTGAGAATCACCTCCTCACGTTGCGACTGCTCCAAATCGGAGTGCATCGCAGCGACGTTGAATTTCATACGTTTGAGCACGTGAGCCAACTCTTTGGTCTTCTGCTTCGATGACGAGAAGATGATTGTTTTGGTATCCTTTGGCTCGGCAAACATCTCGCGCACGATACCCAATTTCTGACTCTCGTAACAGATGTATGCCGATTGCGAGATCGCTTCGTTGGGTTTCGAAACAGCGATCGTAACCTCGGCGGGATCGTTCAGAATCGTGCGTGCCAACTCGCGGATCTTCGGCGGGAGCGTAGCCGAGAACATAATCGTCTGACGCTCCTTGGGCAGATACGAGATGATCTTCATAATGTCGTCGCTGAAACCCATATCGAGCATACGGTCGGCCTCGTCCAGAATGAGGCACTCGACGTGCGACAGATCGACGCCGCTATTGGTCAGGTGGGCGATCAGTCGTCCCGGGGTTGCGATCACCACATCGGCACCCATCAACATACCGCGTTTCTGCACCTCCCAGCCCTTGCCGTCGCCACCGCCATATACAACGGTGGTCGATACGGGCAGAAAGTACGAAAAGCCTTGAAACTGCATATCGATCTGCTGTGCCAACTCGCGTGTAGGCACGATGATCAGCGACTTTACTACGTTGTCGGGGTTGCCCTCGATCGTGAGTCGATTGAGCAACGGAAGGGTGTAGGCGGCAGTCTTGCCCGTACCCGTCTGTGCACAACCAATTATATCTCGTCCCGAGAGTATCACAGGTATGGTGTGCTCCTGAACGGGTGTCATCTCGACGAAGTTCATCGCGTCCAAACCATCAAATACCTCGGGTTCAAGTTCTAATTCCGAAAATTTCATTGGGTGGATAGTTTTGTTCCTCTCAAAAAATTACTCTTCGATAGATTCACCGAGCAGTGTTGCCGACGAACAGCTCGTCACGCGAACACGTACATAGTCGCCCTTGCCGTAACCTCGGCGGTCGAACACAACCACCTTGTTCTGCGATGTGCGACCGAACAGCTGCTCCTCGCTACGTTTCGAAGTGCCCTCGACCAGCACCGTGAACTCCTTGCCCACGTCGCGGCGGTTGCTTTCGAGCGAGAGCTCGTTTTGCAACGCGATCACCTCATTCAAACGGCGAATCTTCTCCTGCTCCGATACGTCGTCCGTCATTGTCTTTTGCGAACGAGTGCCCGGACGCTCCGAATATTTGAACATAAATGCCGACGAGTAACCCACCTCACGCATCAGTGAGAGTGTCAGCTGGTGATCCTCCTCAGTCTCGGTGCAGAAACCCGAAATCAAGTCGGTCGTAATCGAGCAGTCGGGCATATAACGACGAATCGCTGCAATGCGATCCAAATACCATTCGCGGGTGTATTTGCGATTCATCAGCTCCAACATACGCGAGCTACCCGATTGAGCAGGCAGGTGAATATGGCGGCAGATGTTGGGCATCGACGCCATCACTTCGAGCAGACGATCGCTGATGTCCTTAGGGTGCGACGTAGCGAAACGAACGCGCAGCAACGGTGAGATCTCGGCAACCATACGGATCAACTCGGGGAAACCGATCTTCTCCTCGTCCTGCTCCCAACGATACGAATTGACATTCTGTCCGAGCAGTGTCACCTCACGATAACCCGCCTCAAACAGTGCGCGAGCCTCGGCAACGATGGTGTGCGGATCGCGGCTACGCTCGATACCTCGCGTGTAGGGCACAACGCAATATGAGCAGTAGTTGTTGCAACCGCGCATAATCGACACGAATGCCGTAACTCCGTTCTTGTCCAGACGCACGGGAGCGATCTCGGCATAGGTCTCCTCCTTCGAAAGCTCGACATTGACGCCGTGTCCGCCCGCTTCGGCCACTGCCAGCAATCGCGGCAGGTCGCGGTACGAGTCGGGACCGGCAACCACATCGACGGCATATTCGCCCTCGGTGAGCTGCTCTTTGAGTCGCTCTGCCATACAGCCGATAACGCCCACCACCATCGAGGGCTTAGCCTTGCGATAACGATCAATTTCGCGCAGACGACCCCAAATGCGCTGCTCGGCATTGTCGCGGATCGAGCAGGTATTGAGCAGTATGGCGTCAGCCTCGGTGATCTGCTCGGTGTAACGCCAACCCTCGTCTTGGAGGATTGAGGTTACGATCTCGCTATCGCCGAAATTCATCTGACAGCCGTATGTTTCGATATATAGTTTTTTGCCATCGCCCGTCAGCGGGCGCAGTGATCTGATTTCCATTTTTATGGGTTTGAACGTTTTTTGAGTTTAGTTGGTGCTGATAGCCTCCTCCTCAGGGAATGGTTTGAAGCCCTCGCCATAGGTATCGTAGGCATCGACAACAACGAGGAATGCGCGCGGGTCGATCTTCTTGATCTGGTTCTGAACGCTTACAACCTGATTGCGGCTCACAACGAGGAAGATCATCTCCTTCTCGGCACCCGAGTACATACCGCTTGCCTTGATGTATGTGCCGCCACGCTTGATGTCGTTGATGATCAGACTGCGCAGCTCGTCGGTGTGCTTGCCGTCGGTATTGATAAACAGCAACTTGTCGTAACTTGCACCATCGATCACATAGTCGATCAATCGGGTCGAGATGTAGATCGTGATGAGCGAATAGAGAGGCAACTTCCAATCCTGCAATACGATGATACCGAATATCACGACCATCGAATCGACTAACAAAATACCATTAGAGAACTTGATTTTGAAATACTTTTGCAGAATCATCGCCACGATGTCGGTGCCACCCGTAGTCGCTTGGTTGCGCACTACAAGACCCACACCTACGCCAATCAGCACAGCACCGCAAATCGACGCCAGCATAATGTCGTTCGACAGGTCAATTTTGCCGTCGAGCAGCGTTGCGGGCGACTGCTTGGTGATATCGTCATAGCTCAGGTAGGTCATAATGTTCATAATACCGGGGGTGGTCAGAGCCGCCACAACGGTACGTGCGCCGAAACCACCACCGAAGATGATGATCGAAAGCAGCATCAATGGCACATCGAGCATATAGCCGAACGTACCCACCTGAATATTGGGGAAGAGGTTGTGGAGTACGACCGAGGTGCCATAGACACCACCGGGAACGATGTTGTACGGGTTGATGAAATAGACGAATCCGGCGGCCAGAATTGTACAGCCGAGGAAGATCATAAACCACGATTTCCACCAATCGAAGGTGCGTACAGATTGAGCCAAAGTGAGGTTATTTGCCATAGTTGTAACGTAAGAGAATTATTGTCCAAATTTGAATACAAAGATAAACTTTTCCCGCAAAAGTTGGAAGCCGTCGAGCCATTTTCTTCGAAAAATTATGAATTTATACAATTTATTCTTAACTTTGCCTAAAATACACGGAATGTATTCCGAGTAAAACCTTGAAAATATGGTCGTTTTAAGTGTGATTTTACTACTGATTGCAGCGTACCTTTTGGGCTCAATTCCGAGTGCGGTGTGGATCGGTAAGCGATATTATGGAATCGATGTACGCGAACACGGCAGTAAAAATGCTGGCGCAACCAATACCCTGCGAGTGCTTGGCAAACAGGCTGCATTGCCTGTCTTTGCGCTCGACGTGTTGAAAGGTTTTGCAGCGGTAACGCTGATGAGCCTTATGAAGTATAGCCCCGCCGTTGGCGATAATCTGCTGACGATACTCAAATTGCTTGCCGTTGTTGCAGCTGTTGTGGGTCATATCTTCCCGATTTTTGCCGATTTCCGTGGTGGTAAGGGCGTGGCAACGCTCGTCGGCTCGGTGGTTGCAATCGCTCCGTCGATCATTCTGCTCTGTTTCGGAGTGTGGCTGGTGATCTTTATTCTATTTAATTACGTTTCGCTGGCCTCGATGTGCGCGGGTGTTTCATTCCCGATATTTATTCTTGTGTCGCCTAAGACACACGACAATTTGACACTTATAATCTTCTCGTTCCTTGTGGCAATTCTGCTCATTTGGACCCATCGCAAAAATATATCGCGTCTACGTGCAGGTACTGAGTCGAAGATTTCGATCTTCCCGACCAACGGTCATAAACCCGATGTCGATATTACGGGTAGCAACCTACGTGGTGAGTGCGAGAAGGATTATAACGATACAACCGAAGAAAAAGAAAAATAGAGATAAAGAGAGAGAATCCGCTCCTTCGGTTGTTCTTGCGAAGAGTTGCAACTGATTGGAACGGGTGTAAAAGGAGAAAACAGAAGTATTAATCCCCTTAAACCAATTACAACAATTATGTTGCAAGAAAATCTAATTAAATTCTACGAGAAAAGTTTTCGTGAGAATCGTGAGTTGCCGGCATTGACCGACTACTTCAAGAACGAGACCTTCTCGTATTACGAAATGGCGAAGGAGATTGCAAAGCTCCATTTGCTGTTCAAGAAGGCTGATATCAAGCAGGGCGACAAGATTGCGCTGATCGGCCGTAACAACACTCGCTGGTGTATTTCGTATATCGCTACGATTACCTACGGCGCAACGATTGTCCCCATTTTGCAGGACTTCAACCCCAACGACATTATTCACATCATCAACCACTCGGAGAGTAAGTTGCTCTTCTTGGGTGATACCTATTGGGATAACATCGAGCCCGATCAGATTCCTGCCATCAAGGCTGTATTCTCGCTGACCGATTACCACGTGATCCACGAGCGCGATGGTCACGCGCTGACCCGCTACCAGCAGGATATCCTCAAACACTACCGTACGGCATATCCTCGTGGTTTCCGCACCGAGGATATCAAGTATCCCGATGTTCCGAATGATCAGCTGTTGCTGTTGAACTACACCTCGGGTACGACGGGTTATTCGAAGGGTGTAATGCTGACGGTGAACAACTTGACGGGTAACGTGCTCTTTGCAATCACCGAGATTAACCCCGATACCCAGAATACCTTCTTCTATCGTGGTTCGCGTACGCTGTCGTTCCTGCCGTTGGCTCACGCATTTGGTTGCGCATTCGACCTGTTGTCGCCTTTGGCAGTTGGTGGTCACATCACCTTGCTTGGTCGTATCCCCGCAGCTAAGATCCTGATGCAGGCTATGGCGGTTGTCAAGCCGACGATTATCTGCTGCGTGCCGATGATCCTCGAAAAGGTCTATCGTAAGCAGGTTCTGCCGATGTTGGAGAAGAAGCCGATGAGCATTGCAATGCGCATTCCTCTGTTGAACACCGCAATCCACTCGATTATCCGCAAGAAACTGATCGAGGCATTTGGTGGCAATGTCGATATCTTCGTTGTCGGTGGTGCTCCGATCAATGAGGAGACCGAGGCATTCCTGTTGAAGATCAACTTCCCGCTGACGATTGGTTATGGTATGACCGAGTGTGGTCCGTTGGTTAGCTTCGCTGCTCACACCAACTTCAAACCCGGTTCGTGCGGTCGCTATCTGAAACAGCACCTCGAATGTAAGATCGACTCGCCCGATCCCGAGAAGGTTGCGGGCGAGATTATGATCCGTGGTGAGCACGTGATGATGGGTTACTATAAGAACGAGCAGGCTACCAACGACGTTCTCGAACCCGATGGCTGGATGCATACGGGCGATATGGGTACGTTGGATCCCGACGGTACGCTCTATATTCGTGGTCGTTGCAAGACTATGCTTTTGGGTAGCAATGGTCAGAATATCTATCCTGAGGAGATTGAGGCTAAGCTCAATACGCTCTATCTGGTATTGGAGTCGTTGGTTGTTCAGCGTGATAATAAGCTGGTTGCGTTGGTTGTACCCGACTACGAGGCAGCCGAGAACGACGGCATTGCACAGGCTGATATTGCGAAGTATATGGACGAGAACTTGAAGCAGATCAACTCATTGGTTGCACCTTACGAGCGTCTGGCCGAGATCATCATCTATCCTTCGGAGTTCGAGAAGACTCCCAAGCGTAGTATCAAGCGTTATTTGTACAACATCTAAAAAGATATCAAACAATGAAGAGATTGATTCTCACGATGGTGGCCGTTGTAGCCATCGCGTTGCAGGCCGCAGCCGCAAAGATCGACTCGTTGGAGTTCTACTCGGCGCGCGATTATCGTATTGTAGGCAAGGGCTTTACCGATACCGAATCGTTCTACGATCGTCTGCCCGCATCGGTCAAGGAGGGTTGCCGCGAGGAGTTGTGGACACTCTCGACCAATTCGGCTGGTATGGCAGTGCGCTTCCGTACCAATTCAAAGACGATTGGCGTGAAGTGGACCGTTCGTCAGCAGATGAATATGGGTCATATGACTACGGTTGGTATTCGTGGAGTCGATCTTTATCGCTTGACCGACGAGGGCTGGCGTCACGTCAACTCGGGTCGCCCCTCGACCAAGAGCAAGGAGAATAGCGGTGTGCTGATCGAGAATATGGACGGCAAGGCTGCTGAGTATATGCTCTATCTGCCTCTGTACGATGGTGTTAGCGATGTCCAGATCGGTATCGATCGTACGGCCACAATGGAGCAGCCGCAGGCAGCAACTCCGCGTGCCGATCGCTCGGTGGTATTCTACGGTACGAGTATTACGCAGGGCGGTTGTGCTAACCGTGCAGGTATGTGCTACTCGTCGATTCTCTCGCGCGAGATGGATTTCGAGGCATATAACCTCGGTTTCAGTGGCAATGCACGTTGCGACATCTATATCGCTGAGGCTATGGCTCGTCTGAATCCTACGGTCTATTTCCTCGATTTCGTACCTAACTGTACGGCTAAGATGATTGAGGAGAGGGCGATCGAGTTCATCGAGGTGCTGCGTAAGGCTCACCCGACCACTCCGATTATTATGATCGACAGCTATAAGTTTCCGCCCTCGCAGTTCAACCTCGAACAGCGCAGTCAGTTGGAGGCTAAGACGGTCGAGATGAAGAAGGTTGCTGAGCACTTCAAGGGTGACAAGAACTTCTACTTCTATGAAGGTGCGTCGTATAGCGAAGATGAGTGTTCGGTAGATGGTGCTCACCTGACCGACTTGGGTTTCAAGGCTATGGCCGATCACTACAAAAAACTCTTGAAGAAGCATATTCGCAAGTAGACAACTCGGTGGTAATCACGCGTTGAAACGATGAGAGTTCCACGACCACAAACCGAAAAAATCAGTAAGCAGGCTCTAACCGAGGGCCTGCTCTACTTTGTGGTGTGGGTATTCATATTCCTGTTGCCTATTTTGAGTGGCTCGATCTTTCGTCGTGACCCGTTCAATTGGCAGAGTATCGAGGTGGCGTGGAGCGTGGTATTGCCCTACTTTGTCATCTTCTTGATACACAATTTCGTTCTGATTCGTCATTTGTTGATGCATAAGCGCTATTGGAGCTATATGCTGTCGACAATCGGACTGACGGTGATTATATTCTTGCTTGTGGCGCTCTATCAGTCGGTGAGTGGTATCGATGTCAATCACCCCGATCTGCTCACTAAGGGTTGGATTTTCAGCTATCTGCCCGTGCCGGTCAATCTGCTGCTTGGTGTGTTTATGTGCGGTCTGAATCTGGGCGTTAGTATGATCTATAAGTCGGGACGCGATGACCAGGAGATGGCCGAGATGAAACACAACATCAAGGAGGCGGAGTTGAGCTACCTAAAATACCAGATCAACCCGCACTTCTTTATGAATACGCTCAACAATATCCACGCGCTGATTGATATCGATTCCGAAACGGCGAAGGATACGGTTATCGAGCTTTCGAAGATGATGCGCTATGTGCTCTACGACGCCGAGCAGCACTCGATTTCGCTCGAAAAGGAGATACACTTCTTGCAGCATTACATTCAGCTAATGCGTCTGCGTTATAGCGATACGGTCGAGATCAAGGTCGATGTACCCGAGCAGTTGCCTATGGGAGTCAAGATTCCGCCGCTGATCTTCATTGTCTTTGTCGAGAATGCGTTCAAGCACGGAGTCAGCTACAATAGTCGCTCGTTTATCCATATCAATATCGAGCTGAGCGAGGCCTACGATCGTGTTATATGCCGTGTGTCGAACTCGAAGAACCCCAGCAAGTGGAACACTCAGGGCGGTATAGGCTTGGATAATGTCCGCAAGCGCTTGGATCTGCTCTTCCCGAAGCGTTATCAACTCAATATCGAGAACAGCGCGAATCAATATAGTGTCGAACTTAACATTCCTGTATTATGATCAAGTGTGTGACAATCGACGATGAGCCTCTGGCGCTCAAACAGTTGAATAAATATGTGTCGCAAGTCCCCTTTTTGGAGCTTGTGGGGTCGTTCACCAATGCCATCGAGGCGTCGGCTTTTGTGTCGAGCGAGGCGGTCGATCTGATCTTTGTCGATATCAATATGCCCGACTTGAACGGATTGGATTTCGTGCGTTCGCTCATTGGTCGCAAGATGGTGGTCTTCACGACGGCCTACTCGGAGTATGCGATTGAGAGCTATAAGCTCGATGCGGTCGATTATCTGCTGAAACCGATCTCGTTCTCCGATTTCCTGCGTGCAGCAAATAAGGTGCACCGCCAATTCGAATTGCAACAGAGTGCGGCGGCACAACCCTCGACGACTGAGCCCGAGAGCGACGAGGAGGTCACAATTACCAGCGAGAACAAGGAGTATATCTCGGTCAAGGCCGACCATAAGGTTATGTTGGTTAAGATCAGCGATATAGACTATGTCGAGAGCGAGAGCGAGTACCTGCGTCTGCATATGAATACGGGCGAGGTGGTGATGACGCTGCTGCGTTTGAAGAATATCGAGCCGATCTTGACGGCGGGCGATTTTATGCGAATCCACCGCTCGTATATTGTCAATTTGAAGCACATCAAGGCTTTTGCCAAGGGTCGAGTCTTTTTGAATGACGACGTGAGCCTGCCCGTCGGCGATAACTATCGCGATGCGTTCAACAACTATATCGAGAAGGTCTACTTGAATTTGTAACGACGCACTCCACCTGCAAACAAAAACCGCCTCACCTTTCGGTGGGGCGGTCTTTTTGTGTATTTTTGCGAGGCTATTCTCCGATAATGAAAATCGCAGGGCGCTTGTGCAGATCGTCGGGCATTGCACGTCGCCACTCGGCAACTGATCGAGTAACGATCCGCTCGCTCTCGGCGGTGATATCGACCGCAACTGTAACGCGTGTATCGGGTGCGCACGAGACAACGATTGCCTCCAACATCTGACGATTGCGATAGGGAGCCTCGATGAATATTTGCGACTGGTGTTCCGAGCGTGCACGACGTTCGAGATTGCGCAGGGCACGCTGACGCTCAGGTGTTTTTACGGGCAGATAACCATTGAAAGCGAACGACTGACCGTTCATTCCCGATGCCATCAGCGCCAGCAGGATCGACGAAGGGCCAACCAATGGCACCACGCGCACACCGTGTCGGTGGCAGAGTGCAGCAAGCGCCGCTCCCGGATCAGCCACGCCCGGGCAACCAGCCTCAGAGATCATTGCGCAATCCTCGCCGGCAAGAATCGGAGCGATCAACGCTTCGACCTCGGCGGGTGCGGTATGCTCGTTGAGTTCAGCCATTTTGAGTGTATCGATGGGGCGACCTATACCCACGCGCGAGAGAAAACGACGTCCCGTGCGCAGATTCTCGACCACGAAGTAGTTGATTGAACGAACGATGTCGGCATTGTATTCGGGGAGCACGCGTGCCATATCGCCATCGTCGGCGATCGGGCAGGGCACCATATAGAGAGTTCCTTTTTCCATTGTTATTCGCGGATAAAGATTCGTTTAACACGTGTGCTGATTGAGGTCATCACCTCGTAGGGTATTGTGCCGAGCAGAACGGCCATATCATCAACGCGGTTGCCATCTGTTGGTGAGAAGACGGTAACTTCGTCGCCTTCGCGCACACCGTCGATGTCGGTAATGTCGATCATACAGCAGTCCATACAGATTCGACCCACAATCGGGGCCTGCTGCCCGTGCACGAGCATCGACCACGCCCCGCAACCCAAACGACGATTCAATCCGTCGGCATAGCCGATCGAAACGGTAGCGGTTACGGTCTTGCGAGCGAGCCTTCCTGCGCGTCCATAGCCGACGGTCTCGGTTTCGTCCAATCGCTTGATCTGCACCACGCGGGCTTTGAGCGTAGCGACGGGCGTCAGCGCGTCATTGCGGTAGTAATCAAAACCATACAGACCCAATCCTAAGCGACACATATCGAATCGCGCCTCTTCGAAACGCTCCATTGCAGCCGAGGCCGCCGTGTGGCGAATGACACGATAGGGGAGTGCTGCTGCGAGTTGCGACGAAATGGCGTCGTAGCGGGCGATCTGTTCGCGCGAGAAGTCATCTTGCTCGGTGTCGTCAGCAGTTGCGAGGTGCGAGAAGATAGTCGCCACACGCACGTATTGGCTCGCGCGTTCCAACTCGACGATCAGCTGCGGTATGTCGCGCTCCTCGAAACCGAGTCGGTGCATTCCGCTGTCGATCTTGATATGAATCGGGTAGCGGTAGGCGCCCGCACGCTTAACTGCCTCGACGAAGTCGCTCAGCGACGTAAAGCTGTAAATCTCAGGCTCCAAGCGGTCGGAAACCATCACCGGAAAGCTGTTCGTGTCGGCATTGAGCACCACGATCGGCATCGTAATTCCGCGTCGGCGCAGTGCCGTTCCCTCGTCGGCAAAGGCGACCGCCAAAGCGTCAACGCCCTCATTTTGGAGCATTTGAGCGATTTCGTGGCGACCGTTGCCGTAGCTCGACGCCTTGACCATCGCCATCAACATCGTGCTTGGCGAGAGTATCGAACGGTAGTAGTTCAGATTGCGGCGCATAGCGTCGAGATTGACCTCCAAAACGGTGGTGTGGCTACGCTGTTCGAGGTTGTGGCTCATACGCTCGAAATCGGGAGTCGAGGCACACTTGACGAGCACGGCCCGGTTGGCGATATCTTCGGGATACAAGCCACTCAGCAGCTCGTCGGGCGTGGCATAAAAGCGTGTCTGACAGTCGAATAGATCGGCAAATTGATCTGCGCCCGCACCAATGCCCAGCACCGTTCGAATGCCCGAACGCGAAGCCAATTGAGCCACACGACGCCAATAGTCAGCGGTTGTTGCGCGATGAGGATCGTCCGAAATTATGAGCGTGCAGTCGCGCCCCTCGGCCGAACGCAACAGAGCGTCGAGCGCAATGGCCAACGAATTGACGTCGGCATTCGACGAATCGTTCAGTATGATCGAACCATTCACGCCTTCTTTCAGCTCCATACGCATTGCCATCGGACGCAGCGCACTCACTCGTTGGTGAACATCTTGGCTCTCGCAACCCATTGAGCACCAGAGTGCTGCTGCCATCTCGGCCGAACGTTGCAACGAACGGTCGCGGTGGTTGCTCGCAGGATCGGCAAATGCGCGGCAATCAATTTTTGTAGCCGAAAGCTGAGCGACCGCCTGCGCAATCGGCTCGATAGCACCGTCGTAGATTACGATCGTGGCACGACGCGCGATGACCAATTTTTCGGCAATTTTAGCGTCGAGCGAAGCGAAATTTTCGGCGTGTTGCTCGCCAATATTTGTGATGATCGCAACGTCGGGACGAATCATCTCTTCGAGTCGCGCCATCTGGTCGGGGTGCGAAATTCCCGCTTCGACGATCGCCACCTGTTCGTCGCCCTCGATCATCAGAAGCGACAGAGCCACACCGAGTTGCGAGTTGTAGCTCTTCGGGCTGCGGAAGATCTTAACTCCGTCGGGAGCACTCTGTGCGCACCACTCTTTTGTGAGGGTTTTGTCGGTCGATCCCGTTACGGCAACTACTTGACCCTCGAACTGCGCACGACGATCGGCAGCCAACCGCTGCAATGCCGCGAGTGTATCCTCGACAACGACATAGCCTGCCTCTTCGTGAATCATTTCGGGCTTACGCGAAACCAAAAACGATCGCACACCGTGCGCGTATGCTGCCTCGATGAAGTCGTGTCCATCGTGGTTGCGACCACGTATTGCCGCCATCATACTGCGCTCGCCGTAGGTGTAGTTGCGGCTATCGACCGTGATCTCCTCGACCGTGCGATCCGTGCCGATCAACTGCCCGCAGCAGAGCGTAGCTATTTGAGATAGTGTATATTTCATTGTCTGTTATTGTCTAAATGTTACGATGGTGATACCCGCGCCACCGCGATCGGCGTGCTCATCGGCAGCCGTAGCCACATCGGGCACCGTGCGCAGGTAGCGACGTATCTCCTCTTTGAGCGCACCCGTACCCTTGCCGTGCAGAATCGAAACGCTACCTATGCCGACCATAATCGCGTCATCGATAAACGATTGCACCGCCTCCAATGCGTCCACGGCACGCATTCCGCGCACGTCGATATTGTCTTTGAAGTTGAGTTTGCGTTGCGAGACATCGACCGAAACCACCGTTCGAGCCGTTGTCGGTCGTGTCTGACGTTTGTACTCGGCATTTGAAACGGCCTCCAAGCGATCCACCGCAACGGTCGTCAGGATATGTCCGAAGGCAACCGTCGCCTTCTTACCCTTGACCTCCTGCACCTCACCGACACCGTCCTGCTCCTTAATGCGCACTTTGGTACCCACCTCGATTACACGCGGTATCTGCTTTTCGACAACCTCCGCGCTCTCGCTCTTGCCGCCTGCTGCCTTACGCTCCTCACGACGCTGACGACGACGCTCGATGCGCTCCATCTCACGATCGACACGTGCCGAACGCTCAGCCTCAGCGGCCTCGTCGCGTGCCGTTCGCTCACGCACGTCGTCCAACTCCTTGCGAGCCAAACGCGTCAGCTCCTTCTCGGCCTGCGATTCGCGAATGGTACGTATCGTGTTCTCAATCTGGCGATTAGCGTCGGCAATCAATCGTTGTGCCTCCTCCTTTGCCTCGCGGATAATCTGCTGACGCTCGGCCTTAATGCGCGAAAGTTGCTCGGCATACGAGGTTTCGAGCTCCTCGACTTTGCGGTCGGCAATACGGATACGATCGCGTTTCTGCTCCCAATAGCGACGGTCGCGCGCAATCTCGCGCAACTGACGCTCGATATTGATATGGTCGCTACCGGCCTTCTCGCTTGCTGTGCGAATAATCTGCTCGGGCAGACCGATCTTGCGAGCGATCTCGACCGCAAACGAACTACCCGGTTTGCCCATTTCGAGGCGGAACAGCGGGCGGATATTTTGCACGTCGAACATCATTGCGCCATTCTCGACGCCCTCGTGATTCGACGCAAAGTATTTGATATTAGAGTAGTGCGTTGTGATTACGCCATACGTACCACGCTCGACCAGCTGTTCGAGAATCGCTTCGGCAATCGCACCGCCCATAATCGGCTCGGTACCCGTACCGAACTCGTCGATCAGCACCAACGTACGCGATGACGCGCCACTGAGCATATTCTTCATATTCATCAAGTGCGATGAGTAGGTACTCAGATCGTTGTCGATCGACTGCTCGTCGCCTATGTCGATGAAAATCGACTCGAAGAGTGGCAGCTCCGAGTTCTCGCCACACGGAATCGGGAAACCGCATTGGAACATATATTGCAGCAGTCCGACGGTCTTCAAGCAGACCGACTTGCCGCCCGCATTTGGACCCGAGATGACCAAAATTCGTTTCTCGCCATTGAGCACCATATTGAGCGGAACGACGCTCTTCTTCTCCTTAGCCAACGCAATGGCGAGCAGGGGGTGGCGTGCCGTGCGTAGCTCCATACGACCGTCGAGCGAAACGATCGGGCGCACGCAACCATTCTCGGCAGCAAAACGACCCTTCGCACGCAACATATCGATCGTAGCCAAGTAGTCGGCCGAGGCCTCGATGGTGTCGATTTCGGGGCGGATACGGTCGGTCAATTCGCTGAGGATACGGACTATCTCGCGGCGCTCGGCATACTCCAACTCTCGCAACTCGTTGTTCAATTCGACCACCTCGACAGGCTCGATAAATACGGTTTTACCCGTTGCCGATTCGCCCTGCACAAAACCATTCAGTTTGCGCTTGTTGCCCGCCGAAACTGGAATCACAGCACGACCGTCGCGGATTGATAGGGTAGCGTCGGCCTCGACGATGCCCGCGCTCTTGGCTGCCTGCAAGACCTGCTGCAAACGTTTCGACGCTTGACCCTCGCGTTCGCGTATCGCACGTCGAATACGGTACAGCTCGTCCGAAGCACTATCGCGCATCTGCCCAAAACGATCGATCAACGAATCGATGTGATTGGCAATGGCTTCGAGCGAAATGACATCTTCGGTCAGTCGGTGCAGTGTGGGATAGACTGCTCTCTCGCGCGAGCGAATGAAACGGCTGATCGCATCGACCTGACGCAACGCACGCGCCAGCAGTACGGCCTCTTCCAGATCGAGGAACGTACCCTCGACACGCACCTTTGCGATCAATGCCGTGAGGTCGCAGAACTCATCGTTGGGAAATTCGTGCTCCATCTGAATGATCGTGCGCATCTCGTCAGCCGAGGCGATACGATTCTCGACCACCTCACGACGCGACGAGAAATGGTGTTCGTCGAGTTTGGCGCGGGCAGCCTCGGTGTTGCAACGCTCGGCAATCAATGCACGTATGCGGTCGAAACCTATTTTAGACTCAAAATTTGCGGGATAGATCATAATCAGATATAAAACGATGAGCCGTCTAACGCCACTGCTCGCGGGTTAGACCGACTCATTCGGTTTGGGTTGTTACTCGGCAGCCTCTTGTGCCTTCTCTGCAGCCTTTGCAGCCTTTTTCTCAGCACGTGCAGCCTGACGCTCAGCCTTCTTGTCGGGGCCGAACACCGAGAAGTGAACGTAACGAGCGGGATTCTCCTTCAAGTCAGCCAACAGCGTCGAGAGGTTGCTGGTTGCTTTGGTCAGGTTGTCGTAGAGCTCCTTGTCGTTCATCAACTCGCCAATCGAACCCTCACCCGCATTGATCGTAGCGAGCATACGGCTCAGATTGTCGGCCGTCGAGGTGAAGGCCTTCACGAGCGAATCAATCTTGGCCTGCTCCAACTGCTCAGCCACAGCGTCAACGTTGCCGATGATTCGGTCAAAACGCTCGGTGTTCTGGTCGAGCATCTCGGCCAAACCGTTGAGCGAGGTCACTATACCTTCGATATTCTTGCGCTCGGTTTTGAGCACACCGTCGAGCGACGAGCTGATCGAGTTGAGATTCGACATCGTGCCACTCAGATTGTCGGTATTCTGCTCGACGAGCGTGTTGATGTTCTCCAAAGTCTTGGCAAGGTTGTCAGCCACAACTGCGATTTTGCCTTTCAGATCGCCCAGCTCCGAGCCGATCGACGCCATCATATCGTCGCCCGCTGCGGCGATGATCTTGTCGCCACGTTGGAGCACTTCTGTTGCGCTGCCCAATTCGAGCATAATAGCCTTGCCGCCCATCAGACCGTCGTTGTAGATCACTGCGCGAGTATCTTTGGGCAGACGATATTGGCGTTTAACCGAGATAGCCACCTCGACGTCGTTACTCTTCGACGGGTCGAAGGTAATGCTCTCGACCGTGCCGACCTTCACGCCGTGAATAGTCACGGGTGCAGCCGTTTGCAGACCGCTGACGTTCTCATACGATGCATAATAGGTGATGTTGCGGCTGAGAATATCGATGCCGCTCAGGAATCGAATGCCTGCCCACAACGCGAGCAACATTACGATTGCAAAAATTCCAATTTTAACTTCTCTTTTCATATTCTTTATTTTTTATCTTTTTTCAACTTTTCAGCCACAACGGTTTGCGATACCAATTTATTGCCATCGAACCCCACAACATAGGCACTTTTGAACACTCTACGCACCTCTTCGAGCGTTTTGTCGGCCTCCTCTTTCGATGAGAAGATACCCGTGCAATATTTGTAGCAGAACGTGCCACCTGTCACGAACTCACGCACACGACCGCGATAGCTCTTGAACTCCGAGCTGTTCGAGGCAATGCGGGTCTTGCTTGCGCACAACTGAATCGTGTAGCCGAAGTCGCTCTGTGCAGGCTTCGCTTGCTCCTTCTTTGCGTCAGCGGGCGCGGGCTTAACGTCCTCTTTCTTAATCTCTTCTTTCTTGGGCTCCTCCTTTTTGATCTCCTCTTTCTTCGGCACCTCCTTCTTTACCTCGGCGGGTGCAGGCTCTTGCTTTGGCTCCTCCTTTTTCGGCTCAGCCTTAGACTCCTCGACGGGTTGCGGCTCATTTCCAAAGTAGATCTTGTAGTACTCGGCAAAACCGTCGTAGATAGCCTTTGCAATCTTCTGCTGACCCTCGTCCGTAGCCATAATCTGCAAGTCGTGCTTGTTCGACATAAAGCCGATCTCGGTCAGCACACCCGGCATCTGCGTGTAGCACAGCACCCACAATGGCTGCCCATAGACCAACGAGCGACGGTTGCCGTGTCCGACAGCATTCTTATGATACTTCTGCAAAAGATTTGCGAAGGTGTTACTGTTCTGCAACAGAGTGAATTGCACCGTTTGAATATAGGCACGTACGGCAGCTGCGGTTGCAGCGTCCGACATATCGACCAGATCGTCACGATAGGCGTCCTCGATCACGTCGGCATTCTGCTGAATGCGCTTGGGACTGCTCTCGCCCATAATGAGCGTTACGGCTCCCGATGCCGATGTTGCCTTTGCGGCGTTGCAGTGGATCGAAAGGAACAAACTTGCGTCGGCCTTGTTTGCGATGTCGACACGTGCTTGCAGATCGCGCGTTTTGTTAGTGCTCCAATGCTTATCCGAAGCGCGGGTGTAGATCACATTCACTTGGGGCATATTCTTCTCGATCATACGTCCCACTTTGAGTGCCACGCTGAGGGCGATGTCGCACTCGCGGTACTGCTTGCCATTGAGCACGCCGACCGCACCGGGGTCGTATCCACCGTGTCCGGGGTCGATAACGATGGTCATCGGCTGATTATTTTGTGCGAAAGTGCAGGGCACACACAACAAAGCGGCGGCCAAAATCGTTAAAAAGAGTGTCGCGCGACGCATTATTATCGGTTTATATAATTAGGTAACTCAAATAATTTAGTTATATTTGCAGGTTAAAACGCGCGTAACGCGTCGCACGCGAGGGCGTTGCGAAGGTGTTACGGAGCGTTTTTGCCGGCTTTGCCGGCAAAGTTACAAAAAAATATCGAATTTTGAGCAAAAGAACGATAAAATATCTCTCGATTGTTGCATTTGTGTCGGTCGTAACGCAGATGGTCTTCGGCGTAACGTCGCCCAATGGGGCGTTGTTGGCTGCGGCACGTCGTGCGGTGGCAGCCGATACGACCGTGCAGACGCCCGAACAACCGACCCCGCAGACGGTCGATAGCCACGATGTGCGTCGCCGTGCAACGTTGCAAACATCAGAAGATCAAGAGGAAATGTCGCCCGAACTTATGCGTGGTGACTATACTTCGCGTATCGACTCGTCGGAGCTTGCGCCCGAGTGGATTCACGGCGAAGATGCTCCCTATACGGTCGATACCGTTCCGACCCAGCCGAAGGCGGCACACAAGGGCTCGGCACTCGAAGCACCGATCACGGGTAAAAATAAGGACTCTTTGGTGTTTAATGTGCGCGATAAGATGGTTTACATCTACCGCGAGGGCGACGTCAAGTATCAGTCGATGAATATGAAGGCCGATTTTATGGCCATCAATATGGATACTCGCCAGATTCGCGCCTATGGTATCAACGACACGGTCGATAACGAGCCGACGGTCACTCGTCCCCAATTCACCGAGGGCGGCAAGACATTCACGATGGATACGATCGACTACAATATGGAGTCGGGCAAGGCTAAAATTAAGGGTATCGCAACGCAGGAGGGCGAGGGTTATCTGGTTGGTAAAGATGTGAAGAAGATGGCCGACAACACCATTCACATCGCCGATGGTATGTTCACCACTTGCGAACACACCGATCACCCGCACTTCGGTCTGGTTATGAGCAAGGCTAAGCTGATTCCCGGCAAGAAGGCGATCATCGGTCCGTCGTATATCGTGATGGAGGACGTGCCCATCTACTTCCTCGGTCTGCCCGAGGGTTTCTTCCCGCTGAACCAAGGTCCCAAGTCGGGTTTCATTATGCCCACCTATGGTGAGGAGTATGTCAAGGGTTTCTACCTGCGTGATTTCGGCTACTACTTTACGTTCAACGACTATATCGACCTCACGCTCAAAGGCGGTATCTATACGCTCGGTTCGTGGGAGGCGTCGGCTTCGTCGCGCTACATCAAGCGATATAAGTTCTCGGGTAACCTTGCAGCCAACTACTCGAAGGTGCGCTTTGGCGAGAAGGGTGCTGCCGATTACACTAATCAGGGCAACTTCCGCATTCAGTGGACCCACCAGCAGGATCCCAAGTTCCGTCCGGGTTCGACCTTCTCGGCAAGTGTGAACTTCTCGACGAGTGGCTACTCGAAGTATTCGGCAACATCGCTCAACGATATTCTTGCAACGCAGACCAACTCGTCGATTGCCTACTCGAAGTCGTGGGCGGGCACACCGTTCTCGATGTCGGCCAATTTGGCCGTGTCGCAGAACTCGCAGAGCAAGGCAATCTCGGTGACCCTGCCGACGGTTGTTGTCAATATGTCGCGTATCTACCCCTTCAAGCGCAAGGAGGTGATGGGTAAGGAGCGCTGGTACGAGAAGATTTCGATGTCGTACACGGGTAAACTGACCAACTCGGTGCAGACCACCGAGAAGGAGATCTTCACGATGCAGACCATCGATAAGATGCGCCACGGTATCGAGCACTCGATTCCCGTTTCGACTTCGCTGACGCTGTTCAACTATCTGAATATCAGTCCTTCGGCTAACTATACCGAGAAGTGGTATTTCAAGAAGCAGGATCGTGTGTGGAATCCTGAGACGCAGACGGTCGACTACCTCGAACCCGAGTATGGTTTCTATCGTCTGTATAACTACAACTTTGCGGTTTCGGCGTCGACCAAGCTCTATGGTATGTTCCGTTTCAAGAATCCGAAGGCAAAGATCAAGGCTATTCGCCACGTGATAACGCCCTCGATCGGTTTCTCGTATGCACCCGATTTCTCGAAACAGAAGTATGGATATTACAAGGCGGTGCAGAGCGATACGACGGGTCGCATTCAGATCTACTCGCCTTTCGAGGGTAATGCCTACGGTGTTCCCTCGTCGGGACGTTCGGCAGCGATCAACTTCTCGCTCAAACAGAACCTCGAAATGAAGGTTGCCAGCGACCGCGATACAACGGGTACACGTATCATTAAGTTGATCGACGATTTGACTCTTTCGGGCTCGTACAACTTCTTGGCTGACTCGATGAATCTGTCGAATATCAACGTGAGCTTCCGCACGACCATCACGCAGAACTTCGGTATCCAGCTCTCGGCTATGATCGACCCCTATCAGGTTACGCCCGAAGGTCGCCGTATCAATAAGTTCGCAGTGGCTAAGGGTAAGCTGGGACGAATCATCAGCACAGGTTGGTCGTTCGGTTACTCGTTCCAATCGAAGAATAAGGGATCGAGTGGAGTGAAGCAGAACGATATCACCTCGCAGCCGATCGACCCTGCCTATGCCAATCCGTTCTCCGATCCGTATGGCACGATGGACCCGATGATGCGACGAATGTATATGGCCAATAGTTACTACGATTTCGCGCTACCGTGGAATTTCAGTTTCAACTATACGATCAGCTACGGTACATCACTGATCAATAACGGCACGACGGGTATCAAACGCAATATTACACAGACGCTTGGTTTCAACGGTAGCTTGAACCTGACGCCCAAGTGGGGTGTTACGTTCCAAGGTGGTTTCGATCTTATGACGGGTAAGCTGACCACCTCGTCAATCTCGATTTCGCGCGATTTGCACTGTTGGCAGATGGGCTTTTCGTGGATTCCGTTCGGCTATCACAAGTCGTGGAGTTTCCACATTGGAGTCAAGTCGGCGATGTTGCAGGACTTGAAGTACGACAAGAGCCAGTCGATGTATGACAATTTGTATTAACACGAAAACTTAAACAAATAGAAACACTCAAAAACACTATGAAAAAACAAATTCTGATTGCTGCTATGGCACTTACAACTCTTGCGGCTTGTCAGGGTGAGGGCACCAATCCGCTGTTGGCTGATTGGAATACTCCCTACCAGACGCCGCCTTTCAACGAGATCAAGGTTGAACACTACGCACCCGCATTCGACGCGGCTATTGCTGAGGCTCGTGCCGAGATCGACGCTATCGTAGCCGATACGGCTGCTCCCACGTTCGCAAATACGATCGAGGCTTTGGAGCGCGCAGGCGACAAACTGACTCGCATTGAGTATATTTTCTTCAATATCTTGGAGGCCGACGCTGACGAGCAGATGCAGCAGGTGTCGATGGAGGTGCAGCCCAAGCTGACCGAGTACTCGAACGATGTATCGCTCAATCCCGAGTTGTTTGCTCGCGTGAAGGCTGTATATGATCAGCGCGAGTCGCTCGATCTGTCGCTCGAAGAGGCTAAGTTGCTCGAAAAGACCTATAAGAGCTTCGCACGTAGTGGTGCAGCGCTGGACGACGAGAAGAAGGCAGAGTATCGTGAGATCTCGGCTGAGTTGTCGCAGCTGACCTTGCAGTTTGGTCAGAATGTGCTGGCTGCAACCAACGCTTATACGCTGAATATCACCGACTCGACCGTTGTAGCCGAGTTGCCCGATTTCGTTAAGGAGGGTCTGGCTGCTGACGCTAAGGCTCGTGGCGAGCAGGGTTGGACTGTAACGTTGCAGGCTCCGAGCTATGGTCCGTTTATGACCTACTCGTCGAACCGTGAGTTGAAGGAGCAGTTGTGGCGTGCATATAACTCGCGTGCTATGGCCGATGGCGCAAACGACAACCGCGAGATCGTTAAGCGTATCGCCGAGTTGCGCTTGAAGATGGCTAACCTGCTGGGTTACGCTACCTATGCTGACTATGTTTTGGAGGAGCGTATGGCCGAGAGCGCTGAGAATGTAAATAACTTCTTGAAGGGTCTGCTGGACGCTACGAAGAAGTATGCCGATAAGGACTATGCAACTATCAACGCATACGCTAAGTCGCTTGGCTTGGAGGGCGAGGTAATGCCTTGGGATTTCAGCTATTACAGCGAGAAGTACAAGAATGAGAAGTATGCTCTGAGCGACGAGATGGTTAAGCCCTACTTGAAGCTCGACAACGTGAAGAAGGGTGTATTTATGTTGGCTACCAAACTCTACGGTTTGGAGTTCAAGGAGAACACCGAGATCGCGGTTTATCACCCCGAGGTAACCGCTTACGAGGTTTATGATGCTACGGGTAAGATGATGGCAATTCTCTACCTCGATTTCTTCCCCCGCGAGACCAAGCGTGGTGGTGCGTGGATGACCGAGTTCCGTCCCGCGAGCTTCGACGCCGAGGGCAACGAGATCCGTCCTCTGATTTCGCTGGTAATGAACTTCACTAAGCCGACCGAGAGCACGCCGTCGCTGCTGACCTTCGACGAATTTACCACCTTCCTGCACGAGTTCGGCCACGCGCTGCACGGTATGTTGGGCGAGGGTAAGTATGCGTCGCTGACCGGTACGAGCGTCTATCGTGATTTCGTTGAGCTGCCTTCGCAGTTGTTGGAGAATTGGGCTACCGAGAAGGAGTACCTCGACCTGTGGGCAGTACATTACGAGACGGGCGAGCAGATGCCTGCCGAGTTGATCTCGAAGATTGTTGATGCCAAGAACTACTTGGCTGCTTATTCGAACGTTCGTCAGCTCTCGTTCGGTATGACCGATATGGCTTGGCATAGCCTGACGGAGCCTTATACGGGTGATGTTGAGGCATTCGAGAAGGCTTCGATGAAGCCTACGCAGGTTGTTCCCGAGGTTGAGGGTACGGGTATGGCTACCTCGTTCTCACACATCTTCTCGGGCGGTTATGCTGCCGGTTACTATGGTTACAAGTGGGCTGAGGTGTTGGACGCTGACGCATTCTCGTTGTTCAAGGAGAAGGGTATCTTCAATACCGAGGTTTCGACTTCGTTCCGCGAGAACGTACTCTCGAAGGGTGGCACCGAGCACCCGATGGAGCTCTACGTTCGCTTCCGTGGTCATAAGCCCGACCAGAAGGCTCTGATCGAGCGTATGGGTTTGGAGTAAGCATTCGTCAATGAATAATTAACCGAATCAAAGGCTCGCTGCCCCTGCGTGGGTAGTGGGCCTTTGTTGTCAGAAGTAGATTTAAGATTATGAAGAAACATTCGTTTGGTCAGTGGCTGGTTGCTGTTCGTCCGTGGTCATTCCCCGCGTCGGCAATGCCCGTAGCCGTAACGCTCGCCTATCTTTTGTGGCGAGGTGAGGCAATAGATTGGTTGGCGGGTGTGTGGGCATTTGTCAATATTGTTGTATTTCACGCAGCAGGTAATGTTTGGAGCGACTATTTCGACTTCCGTAAGGGTGTCGATGCCGAAGATACGTTCGGAGCAAAGACAATGACAAGTGGCGAATTTTCGCCTCGCGAGATGTTGCGATTGGCCATTGGGCTGCTTGTGGTGGCATTGGTGTTGGGCGTTGGCCTGATGTTGATGACCGATTGGACGTTGTTGTGGTTTGGTCTGGCAGGTGCACTGACCGTGCTTTTGTATCCCCGACTGAAATATAGTGCGCTGGGCGATGTCGATATTATGTTGGCTTACGCACTGCTGCCGACACTCGGAACCTCGTTTGTGGCAACGGGTGTGCTGGTGTGGGAGGTGCTGTGGATCGCTATTCCCATTGGTCTGATTACGGTGGCAATCCTCCACTCGAACAATACGCGCGATATTGCGACCGACGCACGTGCTGAGATCAAAACCTTCGCAATGCAACTCGGTCGTCGAATCTCGAAGGGCGTCTATGCCTTTGAGGTATTGGCTCCCTTTGCGCTGATTGCGACGTATGTGGTGCTTGGTATGCTACCCGCGTGGGCATTGCTGACGTTGGTGGCAATGGTGCCTGCTTGGCAGGGCGCGCGCGATATGTTGCGTCACGATGACGCATCGACCGAGATCATCGCAAACCTCGACGAACGCACCGCAAAGCTGCAACTCGTTTTCAGCCTGCTGTTTACCATCGCATTTGTAATTGCATATTTCGTATGAAGCGTGTCGGTTTAGCCATCGTGTTGGCATTCGTGCTTTGGACGGTGATGTTCTCACCGTGGACCGCTCCGTATCTCAATTTCTGGGCGGCAATGACCATCTCGGCGGCGGTGCTGATGACCATTGCCACGTTGGCACGTCCATCGTGGCCGCGCGACTTGAAGTGGAATTGGACAAACATTGCGCTCGGTGTGGCGATTGCCGTGGTGCTGTGGGGAGTCTTTTGGGTGGGAGATAAACTCTCGCAACTGATGTTCGACTTCGCTCGCCCGCAGGTCGATTCGATCTATGCGATGAAAGATGGCACCTCGCCCTCGTTGATCGCCTTCGCTCTGCTCGTTCTGATAGGTCCTGCCGAGGAGGTCTTTTGGCGCGGTTACGTGCAGCGTACACTCTCGGAGCGTTGGGGTGCAAACGTGGGCTTTGTGGTCGCAACGGCCGTATATACATTGGTCCACATCGGCTCGCTCAATTTTATGCTGATTATGGCGTCGATGGTCTGCGGCATTGCGTGGGGCTTGCTCTACCGTTTGATGCCCGAACGTTTTTCGGCCATCGTTCTCTCGCACGCCCTGTGGGACGCAGCGGTCTTTGTCATCTTCCCGATAATGTAGCCGCTCGCTATTAAACACAAAAAATCCCGAACCAGTGCGGTTCGGGATTTTTCTTTGTCGGTAGGGTTAAGACTACTTGTTGTAAGCCTTCATAACCGAGATCAGGTCGAGAACCTTGTTCGAGTAACCCCACTCGTTGTCGTACCACGAAACAACCTTAACGAAGGTGTCGGTCAGTGCGATACCAGCCTTAGCATCGAAGATCGAAGTGCGAGCGTCGCCCAGGAAGTCCGACGAAACAACAGCGTCCTCGGTGTAACCCAGAACACCCTTCAACTCGCCTTCCGAAGCCTCCTTCATAGCAGCGCAAATCTCCTCGTACTTAGCGGGCTTAGCCAAGTTAACGGTCAGGTCAACAACCGAAACGTCCAGAGTAGGAACGCGCATCGACATACCGGTCAGCTTACCGAGCAACTCGGGCAGAACTACACCTACTGCCTTAGCAGCACCGGTCGACGAAGGGATAATGTTGCCCGAAGCAGCGCGGCCACCACGCCAGTCTTTCAGCGAAGGACCGTCAACGGTCTTCTGAGTAGCGGTGGTCGAGTGAACGGTGGTCATCAAACCGTCGGTGATACCGAACTTGTCGTTCAGAACCTTAGCGATGGGAGCCAAGCAGTTAGTGGTGCACGATGCGTTCGAAACGATGGTCTGACCAGCGTAGGTGTTGGTGTTAACACCGCAAACGAACATCGGGGTCTTGTCCTTAGCAGGAGCCGACATAACTACGTACTTAGCACCAGCCTTGATGTGAGCCTCAGCCTTCTCAGCGGTGAGGAACAGACCGGTCGACTCAACTACGTACTCAGCCTCAACCTCGTTCCACTTCAAATCCTCGGGATTGCGCTCAGCGGTTACGCGGATAGCCTTGCCATTAACGATGAGCAGGCTCTTCTCCATATCGTAGTCGATGGTACCATCGAACTGACCGTGCATAGTGTCATACTTGAGCATATATGCCAAGTAATCTACGGGGCAGAGGTCGTTAATACCTACAATGTCATACTTCTCGGTCTGCGAGCACGCAGCGCGGAATACCATACGGCCGATACGTCCGAAACCGTTGATACCAATCTTAATCTGTGCCATAATTTTTTGATTTATTTTAGGTTAAAAACTTCCGTTATTTTTTTAACAACTGCAAAAATATATATTGTACAATGAAAATGCAAATATTTTTCAATTTTTTTAATTATCCATCGTCAAAAAAGTTCGCCAACTCTCATTCTGAGCCTCATTGCGAGCCCTAATGAGGTGGTGTGTCGCACGTTACATATTGGCCTTAGCGCGCTTTGCCATTGCCGAAGCAAAGACAAAATCGTTCAACTCGCGGTTGTCGCTGTGCAGAATGTCGTGCTTGGTGCCTTCCCACCATTTTCGACCCTCGTGAATGAAGACAATCTTCTCGCCAATCTCCATCACCGAGTTCATGTCGTGCGTATTGACGATCGTGGTGATGTTGTACTCTTCGGTGATCTCCTTGATCAGGTTGTCGATCACGATCGAGGTCATCGGGTCGAGTCCCGAGTTAGGCTCGTCGCAGAACAAGTACTTGGGATTGAGCACGATAGCGCGTGCAATCGCCACTCGCTTGATCATACCGCCACTCAACTCGGCGGGGTAGAGCTTGTTGGCATTTGGCAGATTCACTCGTTTCAAGCAGAAATTCACTCGCTCCAATTTCTCTTCGAGGCTCTGCTCGGTGAACAGATCGAGCGGCAGACGAATGTTGTCCTCGACGGTCGATGAGTCGAGCAACGCACCACCCTGAAAAATCATACCAATATCCTTGCGCACCGCTTTTCGCTCCTTGAATCCGAGTTGCGTGTAGCACAGATCGTCGAAATAGATATTACCCTCGTCGATGTCGTGCAGACCCACTAAACTTTTGAGCAGCACGGTTTTACCCGATCCGCTTCGTCCGATGATAAGGTTCGTTTTGCCGGCATCGAACAGCACCGATACGTCGTCCAATACACGACGGCCGTCGAAAATTTTTACGATATGTTCTCCGCGAATCATCAGATAAGAATTAACTGTGTTAGGATCAAATTGAATATCAGAATTGCGATCGAGCTGGCCACAACCGCCTTGGTCGATGAGCGACCAACTTCGAGCGAGTTACCCTGTGCATAGTAGCCATAGAAGCCCGAAATCGAGGTGATCAAAAATGCAAAGACCGCAATCTTGATCAACGAGTAGATGATCGATAGTATTCTAAAATCGTAGAACAGACCATCGACATAGTCGTCGGGCATCATAATTCCCGTAAAACCGGCCACGACCCAGCCGCCGAATACGCCGATAACCATACTGAGAATCGACAGCAACGGGAAGAACAACACCGTCGCAACGACCTTAGGCATAATCAGATAGCTTGCCGAGTTGATACCCATAATTTCCAGCGCATCGATCTGCTCGGTGATACGCATTGTGCCGATCTCGGAGGCAATATTCGAGCCAACTTTACCCGCCAGAATCAGCGACACAACCGTCGACGAGAACTCCAAAATCATCGTTTCGCGTGTTGCGTAACCGATGAGCGAGCGGGGAATGAATGGCGATTCGAGGTTGATGGCCATTTGCAGCGTTACCACCGCACCCATAAAGATCGAGATGATGGCTGCAATGCCGATCGAGTTGTAGCCCAGAGCCTCCATCTCGAACATAATTCGATTGCGGTAGATCGACCACTTTTCGGGGCGCGAAAAGACCTTGCCCATCAGCAGGCAGTAGCGTCCGAGTGTTTCAAGGAATTTCATCATAGTTGTATTCTCCTTCTCGAACTATTTTTTGGGACCGACGTCTTCGAAATCGACGTAGTCGCCGACATTTTTATTGATCTTTTTCTCTTGCGGCTCGGTTTGGTGCACACTGACTTCGCCCTCGCGCGGTTGTTGGGTCTTATGCCCATAGTTGCGGTAATAGCCTGATGCGTTGCGCATAGTCTGTTCAGCAGCCTCTTTGCGCAAGCGGTTAATGCGATAGCTCATATAGAGCCCGATCGCCAACATCAATATTAGGAAAAACATAATTGCGTAAATAATTGCTTTGAACGCGCCGGCCAATAATTGTGGCGAGGCCAACGCGACGAATAATGCAATCAGGAATATAAATGGATTTCGTCGCACGAATGCCACGAAAGAGTCTATCAATCTGTAAATAAAATCCACTATCGAATAACTATTATTGTAAATCAACTCGCAAATATAACGATATTTTTTCGATTAAATTTTATTACTTGCTTTTTTATAGTATTTTTGTACTTTCAAAACCGCTAAACATTACAAACGAACAATACAACTATGGAACTCAGTAAGATTACTGCCATTTCGCCCGTTGATGGTCGCTACCGCGATGCGTCGTCGCCGTTGGAGAACTACTTTTCGGAATATGCCCTGATCCGCTACCGCGTTCGCGTCGAGATCGAATACTATATCGCTTTGTGTGAAATTCCTCTGCCTCAGTTGGCGTCGATCGATAGCTCGAAGTTCGAACAGTTGCGCGACATCTACCGCAACTTCTCGATCGAGGACGCCCTGCGTGTCAAGGAGATCGAGCGCACGACCAACCACGACGTGAAGGCTGTTGAGTACCTGATCAAGGAGAAGATGGACGCACTTGGTCTGTCGGCTCATAAGGAGTTTGTTCACTTTGGTCTTACCTCGCAGGACGTCAATAATACTGCCACACCGCTGCTGTTGGCTGAGGCGGTTAAGGAGGCATATCTGCCTTTGCTGGGTGAGGTTCGTGATCGTATTTATGCGATGGCTGACGAGTGGCGCGAGGTGCCGATGTTGGCACGTACCCACGGCCAGCCCGCGTCGCCCACCCGTTTGGGTAAGGAGATGATGGTATTCGTGGAGCGTCTGGATCGCCAGATTGCGCAGTTGAAGGCTGTTCCTGCACCCGCAAAGTTCGGTGGTGCAACGGGTAACTTCAACGCTCACAATGCCGCTTATCCTGCGATTGATTGGGTAGCATTTGCTAACAATTTCGTCGATAATAAGTTGGGTCTGTGCCGTTCGCAGTTCACCACTCAGATCGAGCACTATGATAACCTCGCAGCAATGTTCGATGCGATGAAACGTATCGGCACGATTCTGATCGACCTCTGCCGCGACATTTGGACCTACGTCTCGGAGGAGTATTTCAAGCAGCGCATTAAGGCGGGCGAGGTTGGCTCGTCGGCAATGCCGCATAAGGTCAATCCGATTGATTTCGAGAATGCTGAGGGTAACTTGGGCATTGCAGGTGCAATTTTCGAGCATCTGTCGGCAAAGCTGCCCGTATCGCGTTTGCAGCGCGACCTGACCGACTCGACCGTTCTGCGCAATGTGGGTGTGCCGATGGCTCACTCGATGATTGCGTTCCGTTCGATTATGAAGGGTCTGAACAAACTGCTGATCAATCCCGCAGCTATCGAGCGCGATTTGGAGGATAATTGGGCAGTTGTAGCCGAGGGTATCCAGACGATTTTGCGTCGTGAGGAGTATCCGTCGCCCTACGAGGCGTTGAAGGCGCTGACCCGTACCAACTCGCAGGTAACCGAGCAGACTATGCGCGAGTTTATCGAGGGCTTGGACGTGTCGGAGAGCGTCAAGGAGGAGCTTCGTGCCCTCACTCCGCAGAGCTATACGGGTATCGCAATGAAGTATTAATCGGTGCGGGGAGGGAGCACCTCCCTTTATATTAATTAAGGTATGAACAGCTTTGGTAGCATATTTCGAGTAACGATTTGGGGCGAGTCGCACGGCGAGTGTGTCGGTGTGAGTATCGACGGTGTGCCTGCGGGCATTGCGTTGTCGGTTGAGGATTTTGCCGAGGATTTGGCTCGTCGTGCAAGTGGTCGTCGTGGCACGACGCCTCGACGTGAGCCCGATCAGCCGAAGATCGTTTCGGGAGTGTATGAGGGACGCACAACGGGTGCGCCACTGACCGTGCTGTTCGAAAATACCAATACCCGTTCGGGCGATTACTCGAATCTGGTGCGTCAGCCGCGACCTTCGCACGCCGACCGCGTTGCGCAATGCAAATTCGCGGGTGCGAACGATCCGCGTGGCGGTGGCCATTTCTCGGGTCGTTTGACGCTCGGCTTGGTTGCTGCGGGAGTGGTGGCAAAGCGGGTGCTTGGGGGCGATGTGGCGTTTGCTACACGCATAACCGAGATTGGCGGTTGTACGGACGAGAGCCGTTTCGACGAGGTGATCGACGCTGCTATGCGCGATTGCGACTCGGTCGGAGGCGTTGTCGAGTGCCGTATAGAGGGTGCAGGAGTGGGTCTTGGCGAGCCGTTCTTCGATTCGACCGAGAGCAAAATTGCACACCTGCTGTTCTCGGTTCCGGCAGTCAAGGGTGTCGAGTTCGGTGCCGGATTCGAGGTCGCACGTCGTCGTGGCTCGGAGAATAATGATCTGATAATCAATGCTGAGGGCGCGACCGCAACAAACAACGATGGCGGAGTGAATGGCGGCATTACCAATGGCAACCCGATTGTGGTGCGCGCGGCGGTGAAGCCCACACCGAGTATTTCGCGCCCGCAGCAGACCTTTGATTTTGAGCGCGGAGAGGTGGCGGAGTTGCAGATCAAGGGTCGCCACGATGCCTGCATCGCATTGCGTGCGGCGGTAGTGGTCGAGGCGGCTGTGGCAATTGCGTTGGCCGATCTTTGGTTGTATCATCATAGTCGACATTAATTGAGGGTAACGAGCAATGTTTTCAGCTGAACGTCTATCATACATTTTGCAGGGAGCATCGTTAATGTTCTTCCTCTTTTCGTCGATTTCTCTCTTCCAGTCCGAGCAGCGATCACGACTGAAAACAGCGTTGGCGTTCATCGTTGCCTTCTTTGCGTTTGGCGAGGTGAAGGATTTGATCCGTGTGATACCTGCCGTTACGCAATCGACCTACGCGCTGCGACTGCTCTATACGATTGATATGTGGACGATCGGTGTCTGTGCGGCATACCTGATCGAATTGGTGTCGCCACGCTGGTTTACGCTGCGGAGAGCTTTGTGGTTGTCGGCTCTATTTGTCATTTTTACAGTAGCTTACGCCATTACGGGTAGCGAGGTGATCTTCTATGCAGATCTGGTCTATGTGGGCATTTATAGCGTGGTGGTGCTTGCTTTCTTGGCACGACTGCTTGTTCGCTACAATCGTTTTATACGCAACAACTACTCGAATCTCGAACGAATCAATCTGGATTGGTTGTACTCGGTCGTAGTTGTTTTTGTGGTCTGCATTGTGGTTTGGACGATCTATCTGTTCAACCACAACTACTATATGAAGAGCGTCTATTACATCATCTCGCTCATTGCGTGGATAATGCTCATCGCTCGCAGCAAGAAACAGATCGAGGTAACATTCGATACGGCTACAACGCGCAAGTGCCACTTTGCGACCACTCAGGGCGAATGCTCTCAACTCGTTGAGGAGTCAGCTCCGATCGAGGAGTCGGCTGTCGAGGAGGAGATTGACTCCAATACCTCGCAGTTGACCGAGCCGATGAAGGCCCAACTCAACGAATTGATGACGGTACGCGAGATATACCTCGATTCGCGTTTGACGCTGAGCGATCTTGCTGCCGAGTTGGGTACCAACCGCACTTATCTGTCGAACTACCTCAACCGCGAACTTAATGTGTCGTTCTACGACTATGTCAATTCGTTCCGTGTCAAGCGCGCTTGCCGAATGATCGATAGCGATCCCGATGTGTCGGTGCACGACATTGTCGAGAGCTGCGGATTCAATTCGGTCTCTACATTCCGTCGATCGTTCACTCGCGAGATTGGTCGAACTTACGGAGAATATCGCAAAAATGTCTTGTCGCGATGATCAAATCGTAAAAAACAATCGGTTTTTGTAAAATTGAACACCATTTTTGAGCGAAAAAACTTGCATTCGCTCGACAATCGACTATTTTTGTGCTCGGAAATGAAACGAACAATCTCGGTTGTTCAACGATGGTAATGTGAGAGAGATTTTGTGTGATTTCAGGGGAGAGGTTAGAAGGGAGATTAAAAAGAACTACGCTATCGTATTTCCTTTGCGGATCGAGGTAACTCGGTCCGCTTTTTTTGTTGGGTGCAGTGGTGCTGCGAAAACCATAGATTATACCCCAAAAAAAGAACGAGCCGCGCAACTCAATGCACGGCTCGAATCATATAATTAAGTGTCGTCTTACTTCTGGCGGAAATAGATCTGCATCGGAACACCCGAGAAATCCCAGTGGCTGCGGATCTTGTTTTCGAGGAATCGACGATACGGCTCCTTGATGTACTGCGGCAGATTGACAAAGAATGCAAATGCCGGAGTAGGCGAGGGGAGCTGCATTGCGTACTTGATACGAATGTACTTACCCTTGGTCGAGGGGGGCGGAGTCTCCTCGATGATGGGCAGAATGTACTCGTTGAACTCCGAGGTCGGCACACGGCGGCGACGCGAGTTATAGACGCGAATAGCCTGCTGCATAACCTCCAAAATGCGCTGCTTGTTGATCACCGAGGTGAAGATAATCGGCAGATCCGAGAACGGAGCGAACTTCTTTTCGAGGAATTCGCGCCACTCCTTCATCGTGTTGTTCTCCTTCTCGATCAGGTCCCACTTATTGACAACCACTACGCAGCCCTTCTTGTTGCGCACGATGAGGTTGAAGATGTTGATGTCCTGCGACTCAATGCCCTGCTTGGCGTCGAGCATCAGGATACAAACGTCCGAGTTTTCGATAGCGCGGATCGAACGCATAACCGAGTAGAACTCCAAGTCCTCGGTCACCTTGCCCTTCTTGCGCATACCTGCCGTATCGACCAGATAGAAGTCCATACCGAACTTGTTGTAGCGCGTGTGGATCGAATCGCGCGTGGTGCCTGCGATGGGGGTTACGATGTTGCGCTCGTCGCCCAGCAGCGCATTGGTCATCGATGATTTACCTACGTTCGGGCGACCTACGATCGTAATGCGTGGCAGGTCATCAAACTCCTCAGCCTTAGTGTCTTCGGGTAGTGCTTTGATGATCTCGTCCATCATCTCGCCCGTGCCGCTGCCGCTCATTGCGCAGATGGTGATCGGCTCGCCCAAACCGAGCGAATAGAACTCCATTGCGCCATATTGCTGGTCGTAGTTATCGACCTTGTTCACAACCAAAATCACCTTCTTAGTGGTGCGGCGCAGAATGTCGGCCATCATCATATCGAGGTCGGTCACGCCGGTCGAAACCTCGACCATAAACAGAATCACGTCGGCCTCATCGATAGCCAACATCACTTGACGACGGATCTCGTCTTCGAAGATGTCGTCCGATCCGACCGAGTAACCACCCGTATCGATCACCGAGAACTCACGACCGTCCCAATCCGAGCGACCATAGTGGCGGTCGCGGGTTGTTCCGGCAGTACCATCGACGATCGCCTGGCGCATACCGACCAGACGGTTGAAGAGGGTACTTTTGCCCACGTTGGGGCGTCCTACTATTGCTACTAAACTCATTGTATTCTTCGATTTTGGGTGCAAAGATAGCGCAAATCCCGCGATCGGCAAAAGTTTTACGTGCGAAAAGCGCGAAAAGGGCGTGCGAATAGCGGTGATTTAGAAAATTTTGACTAACTTTGAGGGTTAAAAACATCTATTGCAACGCGTATGCAGATTAACGATATTAAAGCATTGGTCGCTCGTTTGGAGGCGATCGTCGAAGGTTGGGACGAGAAGTCGGGTGCACCGGCTGTCGAACGACATATAGCGGCTTCGCTTTTGGCGGAGTTGTACGAGGCGGTAAAGTTCGATACCGCATTGGCTGCGACCCCGATCGCAAAGGTCGAGGATCCCGCGCCGATTATGACCGAGGAGGTTGCTGAACCAGAGGAGGAGTCGGCGCCTGAGGTGATTGATCTTTCGGATATTTTTGGTAGCTCATCGTACGAGCCCGAAGAGGTTGATGAAGTTGAAGGGGACGAAGAACCTACCGAGCAGATCGAGGAGAAAGTTGAAGAGGAGCCAATCGAAGAGCCTGTTCCCGCAATTGAGGAGGAGATCCTCGTTGTTGAAGATGAACCAATTGTTGAAGAAGAACCTGCTCCCGAAGAGCCGATAGCTGAGGTAGAGGTTGAGCAAACTGAGGAGGTTGAACCAACTGACGAGCAACCCATTGAGGAGGTCGCCGAGGTTGAACAACCCGCTGAGGAAACAGTTGAACTGCCTACCGCAACTGAGGAACAACCCGCAGAGGAAATTGCAGAGCAGCCCACTGAAGATACTGTTGAAAATATAGTCGCAGAGGAGCGGCCTACTGAGGAAGTTGAGGAACAACCCGCAGCTGAGGAGGAACATCCCGCTACAACCGACGAGGAAAAGCCAGCTGAGGAGGAGAAGCCCAAGTCGGAGCAGGCGTCGTTGTTCGATATGGATATTGTGCGTCGTCCGCGTTCGTCGAGTGGTCGTCGAGTTATAATGTCGCTCTATGGCGAGTCGCCCGCAACCTCGCGCCGTGAGAAGAAGGCAAAGAGTGCCGAGTCGACCCCGACCCCCGAGCAAAAAACCGAGCAGAAAACCGAACAAGAGCCGACCGCGGCACAGCCTGAGTCTGTTGTCGAGCAGACTCCCGCACCCGCACCCGAAGTGACTGAGACGCCGATTGCGGTTTCGGTTGCTGAGCGTATTGCTGCGGCGCAAGCCGATGGTTCGCAGGTGTTGGGCGATGTGATTGGCGCGGGTACGACCACGTTGGCCGAGGCGGTGGCAGCGAGCCAACCGACGGTGCAGACGGTGCAGAATGACCGTGTCAATAGCCTGCGCAATTCGATCGGAATCAACGACCGTTTCATTATGATCCGCGATCTGTTTGGTGGCGATGGTGCGGCTTTCGATCGAGCAATGGAGGAGTTGGACGCCTTCGAGGACTTCAACGAGTGTCTGGTCTATATGTCCGAGTATCGCTGGAATCCCAATAGCGATGGTGCGCGAATGTTGATGGATCTGGTTACACGCAAGTTGCTCTAATGCGCTATGGCTAAGTTGTTTATTGTGCCGACACCGATCGGCAATCTCGAAGATATCACACTGCGTGCAATCCGCACGTTGGAGGAGGTTGATTATATTCTTGCCGAAGATACTCGCACCACGTCGGTGCTGCTGAAACATCTCGGTATCGAGAAGAAGATGTATTCGCACCATAAGTTCAACGAGCACGCGACGTCGGCAATGGTGGCTGAGGCTATCGAGGGCGGTCGCAATGTGGCGTTGGTTTCGGACGCAGGTACGCCCGGTATCTCCGATCCCGGTTTCCTGTTGGTGCGCACCTGTGTCGAGGCGGGCTTGGAGGTCGAGACGCTGCCCGGTCCGACGGCATTTGTCCCTGCGTTGGTGCAGAGTGGTTTCCCGTGCGACCGTTTCTGCTTTGAGGGGTTCCTGCCCCAGAAGAAGGGTCGTAACAAACGCATTGCGGCGTTGGCTGACGAGGAGCGCACGATGATCTTCTATGAGTCGCCCTTCCGCGTGGTGAAGTTGTTACAGCAACTCACAGAGGTTATGGGCGAGGAGCGCGAGGCGTCGGTGTCGCGCGAGATTACCAAGAAATTCGAACAGACCGTGCGCGGCACGCTGGCAGAACTGATCGAACACTTCACCACGAACGACCCGAAGGGTGAGTTTGTTGTGATCGTGTCGGGCAAACCTAAGGCACGTCGCGCAGCGGACGAGGACGACGAATAATGAGCAACGGCAAGGGATTGAAATATAGACTTTTGATGGCGATGAGCCGAGCGATTGGCGCGCTGCCCGATTGGTTTATCTACGATTGGTTGGGGCGTTTCATCTCGTTTGTGCTCTATCGCGTGGCGCACTATCGTGTGAAGGTGGTGCGTCGCAATCTCAATCGTGCCTTTCCCGATAAGAGTCAAGACGAATTGCGTCAAATCGAACGAGATTTCTATGCACATTTGGGCGAGTTGGTGATCGATACGATCGATATGGCTAACATCTCGCGCGAGGATATGGCGGCGCGACTGCGTGTCGATAACCTTGCCGAGCACCGCGCAGCAACGACTGACCGCTCGTGGGTGGCGATGATGGCTCACTATGGGTGTTGGGAGTATTTCGGTGCATATCAACTGCACGACGAGCGAGCGCAGGTGTTGGGTGTCTATCACCCTTTGCGCAATGAGGCGTTCGACGAGTTTTACTATACGATCCGCTCGCGTTTCGGACTATTGCCCGTCAAGATGAAGGATATAGCTCGCTTTGCAGTTCGTCATCGCAATGGATATGAGGGTCGCCCCGTTGTGTTCGGAATGATTGCCGATCAGCGACCGCCACGTGAGGCCGAAAATCGAATGTACGACTTCCTGAACTCGCCGACCGCATTCTTTATGGGTGGTGAGTGGCTGGCTCGCAAGTTTTCGATGCCTGTCTATTTTATGCACGTTGAGAAGGTGGGTCGTGCTAAATATAGTTGTACGTTTGAGTGTATCTATGATGGCGCAGAGGAGGTTGCCGAGGGCGAGATCACGCGCCGTTATGCCGAGCGTTTGGAGGCGATGATTCGTCGCGCACCGCACTTGTGGACGTGGTCGCACCGCCGTTGGAAACATCTCGATATTGCCGAAGACGAGGCGGCGCAGAACGCTACGGAGTAGAACAAGAGATAGTTATGAGCAGAGTTAAGGTCGTCATATTGAATTGGAATGGTCGCGCCCATTTGGAGCGTTACCTGCCGAGCGTTGTGCGTGCGACGACGCCCAAGTATGGGGTGGTCGTGGCCGATAACGGCTCGACCGATTCGTCGCTCGAATATGTTGCTGAGACGTTTCCCGAGGTCGAGATTGTGCGCCTGGATCGCAACTACGGCTTTGCCGAGGGCTACAACCGTGCCCTGCAAGAGGTCGAGGCGGAGTATTACGTGCTGCTCAATTCGGACGTTGAGGTAACCGAGGGGTGGTGCGATTGGTTGGTTGAGGCTTTGGACGCCGATCCGCAGTTGGCGGCTGTTGCTCCGAAATTGTTGGCAGATACTGATCGTGAACGATTCGAATATGCAGGCGCAAGTGGCGGATTTATCGATATTTTGGGCTATCCGTTCTGTCGTGGTCGCATATTGAGTACGACCGAACGCGATGAGGGTCAGTATGATACACCGCGCGAGGTCTTTTGGGCAAGTGGAGCGGCGTTTGCCTGTCGTGCCGAGCGATTCAAGGCTGAGGGAGGTTTCGATGGCGATTTCTTTGCCCATATGGAGGAGATTGACCTCTGCTGGCGAATGCAGTCGTCGGGCTACCGAGTGGGTGTTGAGCCGCGATCGAAGGTCTATCATTTGGGCGGCGGTACGCTCAGCGCGCTCTCGCCGCGCAAGACAATGCTCAACCACCGCAATAATTTGGCAATGCTCTATAAGAATCTGCCACTTGCACATCTGCTTTGGGTGTTACCCACGCGATTGGTTCTGGACGGAGCGGCTGCGGCGAGCTATCTGGCTAAGGGTCAGTGGCAAGGTGTGAAGGCGGTGTGGCAGGCACACGTAGGTTTCTATCGAATGTTGCCCTCGCTGCGTGCAAAACGCCGAGTGGAACGTGCCAAACGCGCCAAATTGCCCGCAACGGTCTATCGCGGCTCGGTGGTGGTGCGCCGATTGTTTGGCGGTAAAAAATTTGGAAATATGATGTGATTTCCCGCAAAAAAATGTTAAATTTGTTATCGAGAAAAATTTGAGATAGTTATGCGAAATCTGGTTTTGATTCCCACATACAACGAGCGCGAGAATGTGTCGGCAATGGTCGATAAGGTCTTTTCGCTGCCCGTCGAGTTCGATATTCTGGTCATTGACGATGGCTCGCCCGATGGTACGGCCGACATAGTCCGCGAACGTCAGAAGGATTATCCCGACCGTCTGCACCTGCTTTGCCGTGAGGGTAAATTGGGCTTGGGTACGGCCTACTTGGCCGGTTTCCGTTGGGGCTTGGAGCGCGATTATGACTACATTATCGAGATGGACTGCGACTTCTCGCACAATCCCGACGACCTGCCTCGTCTGGTTGCGGCAGCCGAGGAGGGTGCCGATGTTGTTGTCGGCTCGCGCTATGTGCAGGGTGTCAATGTGGTCAATTGGCCGATGTCGCGCCTGCTGATGTCCTATTGCGCGTCGATCTATGTCCGCACGGTTACGGGTATGCCGGTGCACGATGCTACGGCGGGATTTGTTTGCTACTCGCGTCGGGTGCTCGAAACAATGGACTTAGACAAGGTCGAGATGAAGGGTTACGGATTCCAGATCGAGATGAAATACTCGGCTTGGAAGCTCGGATTCAAGATTCGTGAGGTGTCGATCATCTTCATCGACCGCGTGTTGGGTCAGTCGAAGATGAGCAGCTCGATCTTTGGCGAGGCCTTCTTTGGGGTGATGAAGTTGCGTCTGCGCAGGATCAAGCCCCGTGCATAGAAACTGAGAATTAACCTAAACGAAAATAGAATTAAGATATGAAACTTACAGGTAGAAGACGTAGTTCGAATGTTGAAGATCGCCGCGCGAGTGGTGGCGGTCGAATGACCAAGATGGGTTTGGGAGGTCTGTTGGTCGCAGGTCTGATCACGTGGTTGCTGGGTGGTAACCCGCTGTCGGTGTTGCAGAATGCCGATTTGGGCGCAATGATGGGTGGCGAGCAGACTGAATATGTCCCCACCGAGCGCGAGGAGCAGCTGGCTGAGTTTGCGTCGCAGATTCTGGCGGGTACCGAGGACGTGTGGAGCGCACTGTTCGAGGAGATGGGACGTACCTATCAACCGCCTCGTATGGTGATATTTAAGAATGCCGTACAATCGGGTTGCGGTGGTGCAACATCTTCGACGGGTCCGTTCTATTGCTCGGCCGATCAGACGGTCTATATCGACCTTTCGTTCTTCGATCAGATGGAGTCGCAGTTGCGTGCGGGTGGCGATTTCGCATACGCATACGTGATTGCGCACGAGGTGGGTCATCACGTTCAGTATCTGCTCGGTATCTTGGAGCAGGTGCAGGCACAGCGTTCGCGTGTGAGCGAGAAGGAGGCAAATCGCCTGACCGTTCGTTTGGAGTTGCAGGCCGATTTCTTTGCGGGCATTTGGGCGCATTACGACGATAAGCGTTTCGGCTCGTTGGAGGACGGCGATATCGAGGAGGGTCTGAATGCAGCGACCTCGATTGGCGACGACCGTTTGCAGATGGAGGCTCAGGGATATACCGTTCCCGACTCGTTCACCCACGGTACGTCGAAGCAGCGTATGTCGTGGCTCAAAAAGGGTTACCTGACGGGCGACCTGAGCCGTGGCGATTCGTTCTCGATTGATTACGACGATCTCTAAACAACGTTGAAAATAGGAGCAGTACATACGGTTGAACTGTTGGCTCCTGCGCGTGATTACGATACGGCACGTGCGGCGGTCGATTATGGCGCGGACGCCCTCTATATGGGAGGTCCGCGTTTTGGTGCGCGCTATGCGGCGGGTAATTCGATCGACGATGTGGCGCGTGTGGTGGAGTATGCTCATCGCTTTGGGGTGCGTGTGCATTGTACGCTCAATACGATCATCTACGATGAGGAGCTACGCGAGGCGGAACGAACTGCACGCGAGGTGATTGCGGTAGGTGTCGATGCACTGATTGTGCAGGATCTGGCTTTCCGACGTATGGATCTGCCCGAGGTCGAGCTTCACGCCTCGACCCAGATGTGCAATATGACGCCCGAGTGGGTGCGTTTCTTGGAGCGGAGCGGTTTTTCGCGTGTGATTTTGGAGCGAGGATTGACCCGCGAGCAGATACGTGCTATACGTGAGGCTACGGGTGTCGAGTTGGAGTGCTTTGTTCACGGTGCGATATGTGTCGGACATAGTGGTCGCTGTATGTTGAGCCGCACGATGAGCGCGCGTAGTGGCAACCGTGGCGAGTGCAGCCAGCCGTGTCGATTGACATACGACCTGACCGACGCGACGGGTCGCAAACTGCGTAGCGGCAAACACCTGCTTTCGGTGCGCGATCTGGATCTCTCGTCGCATATTGGCGAGCTGATCGACGATGGAATCTGCTCGTTCAAGGTCGAGGGGCGGCTGAAAGATATATCTTATATAAAGAATGTGGTGGCGTACTATCGTCGTCGGATCGACGAGGAGTTGGCTGCTCGCCCTGCGGTGCAACGTTCGTCGGTGGGGGAGAGTGTTATCGATTTTACGCCCAATCCTGCTAAGAGTTTCACACGTGGCGAGTCGAGCTATATGTTCGAGGGCAAACGCGCGGGCGTGGCGTCGTTCGATACTCCGAAGGCTGTGGGCGAGTATGTAGGTCGTGTGGCGCGTGTCGATTCGCGCACGTTTAGCCTCGACCGCTCGGCAGAGCTTGCAGCGGGCGATGGTCTGTGCTTTATTGCCGATGGTGCGCTGACGGGTACGAACGTCAATAGCGTCGAGGGTCGTCGTGTGCAGCCCAATCGAATGGAGGGTATTACGCGCGGAGCGGAGGTCTATCGCAATTTCGATCAACGATTCCGATTGGCGTTGGATCGCAGTCGCACGCGCCGAGTGATCCCTGCGACGGCAATGGTCGCGTTTGACTCAGAGGGCGTTACGCTCCGCTATACCGATTGCGAAGGCTATGTGGGTGAGGCGCGCCTCGATGAGCAACTCGACGCGGCATCGAATCTCGAACGTATGGAGCAGACCCTGCGCGAACAGATAGTGCGTAGTGGCGACACGATTTTCCGAGTTGATCGGGTGCAGATCGAGGGTGAGGTGCGCTTTGTACCACTTTCGAAGCTGGGTGTATTGCGACGCGAGGCGTTGGAGCGTTTGACCGCGCGACGCGCGACGATCCGCCCCGAACACCACTATGCTGAGGAGGATCGCACGGCTCGAATGCCAATCGCGCAGCTCGATGGTCATTGGAATGTGGTGAATCAACTCGCGGAGCAGTTCTACCGCGACTACGGTGTGGAGCGTATCGAGCGAGGGTTAGACGCACGTGCTGATCTGCACGGCGAGCGAGTGCTGTTTAGCAGCTACTGTCTGCGTCGTGAGTTGGGCGAGTGCCTGCGCGAAGGCTCGAAGTTGCGCGAGCCGCTCTATATCGAGCACGGTGCGTTCCGCTATCGCTTGGAGTTCGATTGCAAGCGCTGTCAAATGAATTTGATCTATGAAGAGTAAAATGCGAAATATGAAGAATCCCGAACTTTTGACCCCCACGTGGAGCGACTACGAATTGATCGATTGTGGCGACTACGAGAAGCTCGAACGCTTTGGTCGCTACATCACGCGTCGTCCCGAGCCGCAAGCCATTTGGCACCGCTCGCTCTCGGAGGCGGAGTGGCAACGTATGGCCGATGCTTCGTTCCGTCGCGATGCACGTAGTGAGGAGCGTGGCGAGTGGCAACTGAAACCTCAAATGCCTTCGCGTTGGACGGTCGAGTATGCTCACGGACCTATGCACTTGCGTATGCGTCTGGCACTCACGTCGTTCAAGCACGTTGGTCTGTTCCCTGAGCAGGCCGAGAATTGGAACTATATCTGTGATCGTGTGTCCGAGATTCGTGCCAAGAAGGGGCGTGCCGAGGTGCTCAATCTGTTTGCATATACGGGTGGCGCGACGTTGGCGGCTCGCTCGGCGGGAGCTGAGGTGACGCACGTCGATTCGGTCAAGCAGGTGGTTACGTGGTCGCGCGAGAATATGGAGGCGAGTGGTTTGGACGGAGTGCGTTGGATTGTCGATGACGCGCTGAAATTTGTGCGTCGTGAGGTGAAACGCGGTCGCCAATACGACGGAATAATCCTCGATCCCCCTGCATACGGTCGTGGTCCCGATGGTGAGAAGTGGGTGTTGGAGCAGAACATTGCCGAGATGTTGGAGTGCTGTGCGCGATTGTTGTCGCCCGAGGGCTTTGTGGTGCTGAATCTCTACTCGATGGGTTTGTCGGCAATGTTGGCGCGATCGGCTGTGCGTCAGGCATTTGGCGCGGCTACGGAGGAGCAGTTTGGCGAGTTGTATTTCGAGGATCGCGCGGGTAAGCAACTGCCACTCGGAGTCTATTATCGAATGAAACGTTAAACAAAATTATAGATTATGGGAGTATTACTTTTGATTTTCGGTTTGCTGACCGGCACGGCACTCTGCGCATTGGTTGGTATTTTGGGTAGCCGTCGTCGTTTGGGCTTTGGTTGGACCTTTATTATCAGTTTGATTTTCACGCCGTTGATTGGTTTGTTGGCGGCTTTGATCTCGGATCCTCTGCCCGAAGGCGAGAAGCGCTGGGGCTGCTTGGCAACGATTATCGGAGTGCTGACGTTGGCACTGATGGCCTTCTTCGGTATCCTGATTTTCGGTATGGGAGCGGCGATATTTGCACTCTAAACTCATCACGATACAAACAAAAAGCGACCCCGCAATCGAGGGTCGCTTTTGTTATTTTTGGGGAGAACTATTACCAGCACTCAATGCCGTCGGTCGGAATCTTGTTCTTGACCTCTTCGAGTCGGAATACGGGGTCTTTGCCTGCACGTCGCTGACGCATATAGTCGTCCAAAAGCACAATCACGCGACGACCCAACAGCACGATTGCCACTAAGTTGCAGAGCGTCATCAGCGCCATTGTCAGGTCGGCCAAGCTCCACACGGTTTGCAGCGTGGTCACAGCGCCAAACATAACCATTGCGCCCACCGTCAGTCGGTATGCAATCATCGCCCAACGTTTCTTCGAGAAGAAAGCGATATTAGCCTCGCCATAGTAGTAGTTGCCGATGATCGAGCTGAATGCGAAGAAGAAGATCGCTACTGCCACGAATACTCGTCCTGCGTGGCCGATCTCGACCGACAGAGCCTCCTGCGTCAGCATTACACCGTCCAACGAGCCATCGAGAGGCAGTCCGCTAACCAAGATAATCAGTGCCGTGCACGAGCAGATAACCAACGTATCGGTAAAGACGCCGAGCATCTGAATCAGACCCTGCTTAACGGGGTGCGATACGTCGGCCGTAGCGGCAGCATTGGGAGCCGAACCCTCACCGGCTTCGTTGCTGAACAGACCACGCTTGATACCTTGCGTCATCGCCGCACCAACCGTGCCGCCAAATGCCTGCTCAAATCCGAATGCACTCTTGAATATGGTCGCAATGACGTCGGGAATAACGGTGATATTTGCTCCCACAACGTAGAGCGCCAAAGCCAAATATCCCAGCGCCATAAAGGGCACGATCAGCGCACTCACCTTTGCAATGCGCTGAATACCACCGAAAATCACAATCAATGTTGCGATTGTAATCGCCATGCCCATATAGACGTGGTTAATGCCGAAAGCATTCTCCATAGCGGCACAAAGCGTATTACTTTGCACCGTGTTGTAGGCAAAGCCGAAGGTCAGCACCGTCAGCACGCAGAACAGCACAGCCATCGGTCGGCATTTCAAACCACGCGTCATATAGTATGCCGGACCACCCACGAAACTATCCTTGTTGCGGGTCTTGTAGAGCTGCGCCAACGTATTCTCGATGAACGAGTTAGCCGCGCCAAGCAGCGCAATCACCCACATCCAGAATACCGCACCCGGGCCGCCGATCGAAACCGCCGAAGCTACTCCAGCCAAGTTACCCACACCGACGTGGCTCGCCAACGAAACGGCAAAGGCTTGGAACGACGAGATACGTTTTTTGCCCTTCTGCTCGTCTGCCGAGCGTCCCGACGCAAACAGCTGGCGGAACATATCGCCAATCAGTCGGAACTGTGCGAATCGTGTGCGGACGGTGAAGTAGAGTGCGCAAGCAATCAGCGCAAATATCATCACATAGCCCCACAGAGCATCGTTTATCGAATTGATTATCTGTTGAAAGAGTTCCATATTAGGTTGTGTATTAGTTGTTTACTTGCTCAGTCTTTCGCGCCACTCGTCGGGTACTGCAACCGACTCCTGCGCCTCGAAATCGAAGGCAACCATTACCGAACGACTCTCGGTTTTGATCGTTGCATTGTCGCCCTCTCGGCGGTCATAAATGCGTTGCAGGAGCGTAAAGCTCTTATTGCCAATCGATTCGCATTCGGTGGTTACGATCGTATCGTCGTCGAAGCGCACCTGCGCAAGATACGACGTGTTGGTCGCCACGGTCACCACACGCATACGGTCGACCTTAGCGTCACCCTGCAACGTTGCTGCCAGAAATTCGCTTTTGCCAACATCGAAATACATCTGCTGGCAGACGTTGTTGATGTGCTGAAAGCAATCCATATCGTTGAATCGCTTTTGAATCGGGGTTATGGTGCGGAATTTCATAGCTCAGTCTATCGAATTATTTTGAACAAACCCGATTGATCGATAGCGATGATCGACGAGGGTTTGCGTGTGGGCTTGCCCTCGAAACGGGGATCGATGACCAAATCCACGCCCTTACGAATCTCCTCCGCAATGCCGTCGAAATCGGTAGGCGCAGGCTCTCCCGAGATATTTGCCGAGGTCGAAACCAGCGGGCGACCAAAGCGATGCAGCAGCTGACGGCAGAACTCGTGGTCGGGCACACGCACGCCGAGCGTTCCCTCGTCGGGCACAAGGTTTTCAGCGACGTTTGCCGCCCCCGAGAGAATGAGTGTGAGGGGTGATGTGGCTGTTTCGAGCAGATCCCACGCCACGGCGGGTGCACCATTGACGTATCGGCCGACCGAGTCGACGTCGCCAACGAGCACGATCATACTCTTCTTGTTTACAGATTGTTTGAGCTTGTAGATTCGGTCTACGGCCTCGGCATTCGTTGCGTCGCAACCGATTCCCCAGACGGTGTCGGTGGGGTAGAGAATGAGTCCTCCGTTGCGAAGAACCTGTACTGCACGAGCTATTTGGTCTTTCATTTTAGTGGTTAAAGTGAAATTCGTTGCTAATATGTTGCGCAAAGTTAGAAAATTTTATAATTTTGCCCTCACTTTTTCAGCTAATTCAGAATAAAATAAATAGATAAAAAAGATCACAGACTATGGGACGTGCATTTGAGTATCGCAAAGCGCGAAAGATGAAACGTTGGGGCAATATGGCCCGTACATTTACCAAGATTGGTAAGGAGATTGAAATCGCAGTTAAGGCCGGTGGTCCCGATCCTTCGGCTAACACCCGTCTGCGCGTGCTGATCCAGAACGCAAAGGCCGAGAATATGCCTAAGGAGAATGTTGAGCGCGCAATCAAGCGTGCTATCTCGAAGGATACGGCTGACTATAAGGAGATGGTTTACGAGGGTTACGGTCCGTTCGGTATCGCCTTCTTGGTCGAGACCGCAACCGACAACACCACACGTACCGTTGCAAACGTACGTGCTTGCTTCAACAAGTGCGGCGGCTCGCTGGGTACGAGCGGCAGCGTTGCATTTATGTTCGAGCATAAGTGTACCTTCAAGTTTGCTAACACGAAGGGCGCTGATCCTGAGGAGTTGGAGTTGGAGATGATCGACTTGGGTGTTGACGCACTCGATGTTGACGAGGAGAGCAACATCACCGTTGAGGCTCCGTTCGACGCTTACGGTCAGGTTCAGAAGTTCTTGGAGGACAACGGTTTCGAGATCATCAGCGGTGAGTTCGTGCGTATCCCGACCGACACTAAGGAGGTTACTGCCGAGCAGCGCGAGAGCCTCGAAAAGTTGATCGAGAAGCTCGAAGAGGACGACGACGTTACCAACGTTTATACCACGATGGCCGAGGGTGAGGAATAATCCTCGCTGCGTCCGAAAATGAATACCGCCCGAAACCTTCGCAGTTTCGGGCGGTATTATTAATATATAAATAGGTGTGCGCTACTTCTCGTTGCTACCGAAACGCAGACCAACCTGCACACCGACATTGAGGATCGGATCGACGTGCTTGTAGCCGTAGGGGTTATACGAGCCTTGGTTGATTGGCGTTGCGTCAATCTTTCCCATACGCAGGAAGTCGAATACACCCACCAGAGCCACGTTCAGATAGAGTTTGTTCGCCATGCGCATATCGACGCCGAACTTAGGATTGATCGAAACGGTGTGCTGAGGCCACGCTGCTTTGTTGTAAATCTCCCAGGTCGAGCCGCTGACGTTGCGCTCGAAATGGCGCCAACCGAAGCTGTAAGCTAAGCTACCGCCAATGAAGAAGAACGAACGGCTGTTGCGCAGATAGAATCGCTGTTCGATCGAGGGACCGAGCATCAGGTTGTGCTGCTTGACATTGACATAGGGGGTGATGTTGTCGTAGCGCACCTCGCCACCCAGGTACAGACGCGGACGGAGCGCATAGTGCATACTACCGCTGACGAACCACGCCATTCCACGTTTTGTTTTGCTTAGTTCGTTCTCGCCAACAGCTTGCTTGTTGCGGAAATTACCGGTAGTAACACCGCCATTGATACCATATATAAATTTGTGTACGGGCATAGGTACGGTGGCTTTCTCTTTGATTGCTTTGAGTGTACCCCAATCGTCGTATGCCAGACGCTCGCCCGCGCGAATGATGTAATCGACAGCGCTGATTGGCATAAAGCGGTGGAGCACCTCGCCGTCTGAGGGGTACTCTTCGTAGAAAATTCGTTCCGCATCGCGGGTATTGGTAATTCGGCAAGCGATCTCGCGACCATCTTTTGTGTAGATGCGATCCTGCTGAGCAAATGTGCTCACGGCAAAGAGCACCATCAGAACGGTGAGTAGCAGTCTTTTCATTGTGTTATGGTTTAATGATGTTTAATAACTTCTACAAAGATAATATAAAATTCCCCCCCCAAAAAAAGCCGAGAAAACTTCACATTTTCTCGGCTTTTTTGCATTTTAGTGCGCTCTGACACGCTTATTTGACCATATAGGGACTGCTCTTTGCCCACGCAATCATCAACTCGTTGCGGTCGCTGTTCCACGCCTCCTGATAGAGTTTGCGCACCACTTCGAGCCACTTGTGGTTACGGTTCTGGTCGTTGTCGCCGACATCTTCCGTACCTCCCGCAGCGTAGTAGTGGTCGCGGTTGGTGCTGCAAATACGTGCATAGCGACCCGTGTTGGGTTTAATGTCGTCGTTGGTCAGACGCAGGTAGAACTCCAACTGCTCGTCGGTGCAGTGCTTGTCGGCAGGCACCATACCCTCGGTAGCAACATAGACCGTTACGCCATCTTTGAATACGTAAGGCTCATAGAATTTCGGGGTGTACATATCCTCATAGACCACGCCAGCAACGGCAAACTGAGCAGCCGACTGCCACCTGATAAAGTCGCGGATACAGTTCAGATATGTCGTATCGACGCTCTGCTTAACCTCCCAGCAGGTCGTTGCGATCCACGTTGCGAGCTTCTCGGGCGAGGGCATCAGCAGATAGACCAGACCACGTTTCTTGACATTCTTCTTCACATCGACACCTGTGTAGTACTCCCACAACTCAACGGGATAACCCTCCCAATTCGGAACATCGTAGCGGGTGTCGAGTTTGGTTTGCGCCATATAGGCTGCTTTCAGTACATCTTTGCACTCCTCAACCAGCTGCGGAAATCCGTTAGCGCGGAAATCGGCGGGCAGATCTTGGAATGTGGTTTGTGCCTTGGCGGGTTGCAATGCAAACAGCGCCAAGAGCGAAGCAATCAATAAGTAGTTTTTCATAGGTTTATAGTTTTACGTTATGTGTCGTTTAGTATTTGCCTTTCCACAGCGTGCGGATACGTTCGGCAATCTTCGCCTCGGTTGGGTTTTGCTCGTTGGGGGTGTAGAATCGTGTCCCCTCCAAACCCTCGGGCAGGAACTCCTGCTCGACGAACGAACCGGCATAGTCGTGAGCATATTTGTAGTCGCGTCCGTAGTCGAGACTCTTCATCAGCTTGGTCGGAGCGTTGCGGATATGTAGCGGTATGGGGCGATTTGTGGTGTCGTGCTCGACTTGCGCAAGGGCAGCGTTGATGGCTGCATAGGCCGAGTTGCTCTTGGGGCTTGTCGCCAAGTAGATGGTCGTCTCGGCAAGGGTGATGCGCGCCTCGGGCATACCGATCTTATGCACGGTGTCGAAACAGGCATTTGCCAGCAGCAACGCATTGGGATTGGCCAGCCCGATATCCTCCGAGGCCAGAATTACCAACCTTCGAGCGATGAATCGCGGCTCCTCGCCACCCGCCAACATACGAGCCAAGTAGTAGATCGCCGCATTGGGATCGCTACCTCGCACCGACTTGATGAAGGCCGAGATCACGTCGTAGTGCTGCTCGCCATTTTTGTCGTAGAGGGCGATGTTCTGTTGCAGGCAGTCGGTTACGGTCTGGTCGTTGATCACGATCGGATCCTCTAATGCGCCCGTAATGATGTCTAAGATATTGAGCAATTTACGTGCGTCGCCACCCGAGAAACGGAACAGAGCGGTGGTCTGCTCGATGCGAATATCTCGCTCGCGCAGCTCCGAGTCTTGTGTCAGCGCACGGTCGAGCAACGTCTGCAACTCGTTGTCCTCCAAAGCCTTCAATACATAGACCTGGCAGCGCGACAGCAACGGTGAGATCACTTCGAACGAAGGATTCTCGGTCGTAGCGCCGATCAGCGTTACAATACCCTGCTCGACAGCTCCGAGCAACGAATCTTGCTGGCTCTTGTTGAAACGGTGGATCTCGTCGATAAATAGGAAGGGCGATGCCGAGTTGAAGAATTGCTGACGGCGTGCCGAATCAATCACCTCGCGCACATCTTTCACTCCCGAATTGATTGCCGACAATGTGAAGAAGGGGCGTTCGAGCGACGCTGCAACCAACTTGGCCAGCGATGTCTTGCCCACTCCCGGAGGTCCCCACAGAATGAACGACGGCACGTTGCCCGACTCCAAGAAACGTCGGAACACACCGTTCTCACCGACCAGATGGCTCTGACCGATATAGTCGTCCAGCGAACGTGGGCGCAATCTCTCAGCAAGCGGGGCAGACATTACCTTAATTCAAAATTCAAGATTCAAAATTACCTTTGACGCCAAAGAGTTTTGAATCGTTATTTCTTTCTCGTTTTGCGCAGGTTGCGGACGGTGTAGATGATCGCCACCACAACCAGCAATGGGGTGCTCCAAATCTCAAACCACGACGCTGCGGGGTTGAGCGTGTCGGTCGCATAGCGGTAGAGAATGAACGATCCCCACAACATCAAAAATATGACCAGACAGATCAGCACCGAAACATAAATATGACGCTCTTGTTCCTTGTTCATAGCGCTCATTTATTATTGCGCAAAGCCGAAAATGTACCCACCGCTCATCGTGGGACACTCTCGGCTTTACACTTTTTATAATTTAGTTCTTAGGCTCAACCAGCTGCAAGCACAACTCTTCGAGCTGAGCGGGGTCGATTGCCGACGGACCGTCGAGCATTACGTCGCGGCCCGCGTTGTTCTTCGGGAATGCGATGTAGTCGCGGATCGACGAGTCGCCACCGAACAACGAGCACAGACGGTCGAAACCGAATGCCAAACCACCGTGAGGAGGCGCACCGAACTTAAATGCGTTCATCAAGAAACCGAACTGCTCCTCGGCAGCCTCAGGCGTAAAGCCGAGAGTGTCGAAGATCTGAGCCTGCAACTTGGGCGAGTGGATACGGATCGAACCGCCGCCAATCTCCGTACCGTTGCAAACGAAGTCGTAAGCATTGGCGCGCACACGTGCCGGATCGCTCACGAGGAACTCAACGTCCTCGGGCTTGGGCGAGGTGAAGGGGTGGTGCATAGCGTAGAAACGCTGAGTCTCGTCGTCCCACTCGAACATCGGGAAATCGACAACCCACAGCGGAGCGAACTTCTTGGGATCGCGCAGACCCAGACGCTCGGCAACCTCCAAACGCAGGGCGCACAGCTGAGTCAGTGCCTTGAACTTCGCACCGCACAGAATCAGCACCAAATCACCTGCCTCGGCACCCGCCTTGTCGGCCATAGCCTTAACCTCGTCGGGCGAGTAGAACTTATCCACCGACGACTTAACGCCGCCCTCTTCAACGCGAATCCAAACCAGACCCTTAGCACCCACCTGCGGACGCTTTACGAAGTCGGTCAGCGAGTCGATCTGCTTGCGGGTGTAGGCAGCGCAACCCTTAGCTGCAAAACCTACAACATACTCCGCATCGTCAAACACCGAGAATCCGTGTCCCTTAGCCAGCTCCGTCAGGTCAGCGAACTCCATACCGAAACGCAGGTCGGGCTTATCCGAACCGTAGCGCTCCATCGCCTCGATCCACGGCATACGCTGGAAAGGCTCCGTAAATTCGATGTCGAGCACCTCTTTGAACATATATTTTGCCCAACGCTCGAAGATCTCCAATACGTCCTCCTGCTCGACGAACGACATCTCGCAGTCGATCTGAGTGAACTCGGGCTGACGATCGGCACGCAGGTCCTCGTCGCGGAAGCAACGTACGATCTGGAAGTAGCGGTCGTAACCAGCCACCATCAGCAGCTGCTTCAAGGTCTGGGGCGACTGAGGCAGAGCGTAGAACTGATTGGGGTTCATACGGCTCGGAACAACGAAGTCGCGCGCACCCTCTGGAGTCGATTTGATCAGATAGGGAGTCTCGATTTCGAGGAAGCCCTCCTTGTCGAGGAACGTGCGCACAGCCTGAGCCATACGGTGGCGCAGGATCATTGCACGCTGCAAGGGGGGACGACGCAGGTCGAGGTAGCGGTAACGCATACGCAGATCGTCGCCACCGTCCGAGTTCTCCTCGATAGTGAACGGAGGAGTCTGTGCCACGTTGAGAATGGTCAGCTTTTCGGCTGCCACCTCGATATCACCTGTTGCCATTTTGGGGTTCTTCGACTGACGCTCGATAACGCGACCCGTTACCTGAATGACATATTCACGACCAAGCTCAGCCGCAGCCTCGCGGGTCTCAGCGGGTGAGTTCTCCTCGACTACAATCTGGGTGATACCATAGCGGTCGCGCAGGTCGATAAAGGTCATTGCACCGAGGTTGCGCACCTTCTGCACCCAACCGGCGAGGGTTACTGTTTCATTGACGTTGCAGCTTCTCAGACAGCCGCAAGTGTGAGTTCTGTACATAGTTGTATCTGTTATTTTTGTTTTGTATCGGTTTTTCGCACATTCAGTCTACGACTGATGCAACCGACAAAAATACAAAATTACTCCCAACCAACAATCATTTCGACCCCAAAAATAAGATTTTGTGATGAAATAATTTTGAATCTTGAATTTTGAATCTTGAATTTATATACCTTTGTGCTACGTTAAATCACAAATTTGCCAACTATGGAGCTCAATCCCACCCTCGCAGAGGACGAAAAATTTATGCGTCAGGCAATAAATGAGGCCCGAATTGCGTTATCAAGAGAGGAGATACCGATCGGGGCGGTAGTTGTCTGTGGCGGACGCGTGATTGGGCGCGGTCACAACCTGAGCGAAACCCTCAGCGACGCTACGGCTCACGCCGAAATGCAGGCACTGACGGCGGCTGCTACCTCGCTCGGCGGCAAGTACTTACCCGAATGTACACTCTACGTCACGGTCGAGCCGTGCGTGATGTGTGCGGGTGCCTCGGCGTGGTGCCAGGTGGGACGTGTGGTGTGGGGCGCCGACGACCCGAAACGAGGTTCAAGCCGCCATACTCCGTCGCTTTTTCACCCTCGAACGAAGATCACTCGCGGGGTGCTGGCGACCGAATGTGAGGCACTGATGACCGAATTTTTCAAAAAACTGCGCCGCTGATTTTGGAATGTATTGAGTTTTTACTACTTTTGTCGAGATAAACCCCTCCATAATGGGGTGCTGAACTGGGAAATTACGAACTAAAAATTATTAATTACAAAACACAAAAACGATGAAAAAAGTATTTTTAGCAGTTGTTGCTTTGTTTGCAATCGGTTCGATTTCGGCTCAGACCGCTGAGGACGTAACTGCAAAGTTCAACGAGGCTGCAAGCCTGATGAACGCTAAGGATTTCGTTGGTGCAGTAGCTGCGCTGAACGAGGTTGTTTCGATGAGTGCTGATGTTGAGGGTACTGAGGCTACCGCTGAGCAGGCACAGACCTACATTCCCACTTGCTACTTCCAGGCAGGTTTGAAGCAGGCTCAGAGCCAGCAGTTGGACGAGGCTCTGGTTAACTTCCAGAATGCAGCCGAGACCGCTGAGCTTTACTCGAATCCTAAGATTATGCGTAACGCTAAGACTATGATCGCACGCGTTTACACTATGAAGGGTGGTTCGGCTTTCAATAGCGGTGACTATGCAGCTGCTGCTGAGGTATTTGCTAAGGGTTTCGAGGCTGATCCCAACAACACTAAGCTGGGTCTGAACTTGGCAAAGAGCTACTATGAGTTGGGTAAGTTCGACGAGGCTGTTGCAGTTCACAAGTCGATTTTGGCTCAGACTCTTCCCCGTTTCGAGGCTGACAAGGCACAGGCTAAGGTTGATATGACCTACTACTTCACCAAGAACATCGCTGAGATGCAGCAGGCTGAGGAGGTTGACAACGAGGCTATCTTGGCATTGGTTGAGAAGTGGGTTGCAGCTGACGCTACCGATCCCGTTGCAAACAAGATGCTCGTGTCGCAGTTGCTGACTGTAAAGAACTACGATAAGGTTATCGAGTTGGCAGAGGCAGTTGCAGCAATGCAGACCGACGAGGCTGAGAAGTCGGAGGTTTACTACTCGCTGGGTATGGCTCACAACGCAAAGGAGCAGAAGGCTGAGGCTATTGCAGCATTGAAGAAGGTTACCGCTGGTAACGCTGTCGCTGCTGCTAAGGCTGCTGTTGCAGAGCTGAGCAAGTAATCGAAAGGGTAGAATCACTCAATTCGGATAGTGTCCGATCCTGCACGACAGGGTCGGACTTTTTTATTATGTGTACTCGGACTTATATATAATATTTAGCCAATCCGAGTCGAGAGCGTTGCTAAAATTTAATATCGAATTTCGATAAATATATTTTGATAATCGCAACTATTTGCGTATATTTGCACATTCAACAATCCGAATATATATAATATGAATACAAAAAACGCTCTGCAACAACGTATTTTGGCGCTCTATATCGCCTTCTTTACGGTTATCATTGCAAGTTTCTGTTTCGGAACTCTCGGCTCGGGACTGGCTAAGGGACTGCGTGACGGTTTCCGCGTCAGCGACCAGATTGTCAGCGAGCAAGCCGATGGAAATCAAAACTATTGGGTAGGGGTCTATTACGATCTGCCGAGTGCTGACTCCGAGATTGATATTGACCTCAGCACACCCACGCTGCCCGACGGAGCAAATATCAAAGCCCGTATTAATCGTGTCGATCTGATGGTCGAGAAGCCGAATACAACACTCGATGGCTCGCTCTGGAAGGGGTTGACCGAGTTGATGGGAACGCCCTCAATCTTCATCTGCACGTGGTTGCTGGTGATTGGTTATGCGGTGATCGTGGTGATGATGTTCCTCATTATCCGCTCGGTGCGCCGTAGTGTCAAGAGTGAGAGCGTCTTCGATCGAAAGAATTTCCTGCGCACACGTGTTATCGGTATTCTGTTGATTATCTGCTCGTTTCTGAGCGCACTGATCAACTATCTGACTGTGAAAGAGGCAGCTCAGTGGCTTGCAGGTAGCAAGTTTGCACTCGATACGTCGTTCTCGGTCAATTTCTGGGACGTGCTGATGGGTATTCTGATTCTGCTGATTGCCGAGGCGTTTGCAATCGGCTACGATATGTCGCAAGAGCAAAAATTAACCATCTAACCTAATATGATTATTATGAACACTGCACACAACGTACTCAAAGGGGGGGGGATTGTATGGCATTGATTATCAACTTGGACGTAATGATGGCCAAGCGCAAGATGTCGCTTGGCGAATTGTCGGAGCGCGTCGATATCACGCAGGCCAATCTCTCGATTTTGAAGAACGGAAAGGCACGAGCGATTCGTTTCACCACGCTCGAAGCCATCTGCCGCGAATTGGATTGCCAACCAGGCGACATCATCGAGTATCGCGCCGATGATCCTAAAAATGAGTAAATAACTTAATAACAACCAATTAACAACTGTAAAACAATGAAAAGACTGTTCTTAACCTTAGCTGCGATCGTAGCATTCGTAGCTTCGGCATCGGCTCAGGTGATTCCGGCCGATACAGCTGTGAGAACCGGCAAGTTGGACAACGGTATGACCTACTACGTACGTAGCAATGCCAAGCCCGCTAATCAGGCCGAGTTCTACATTCTGCACCACGTGGGTGCTATTCAGGAGGAGGATAACCAGCAGGGTCTGGCGCACTTCTTGGAGCATATGGCATTCAACGGCACCAAGAACCTGCCCGACAAGATGTTGATCAACTACTTGGAGAAGGTGGGTGTGAAGTTCGGTGCTAACCTCAACGCTTTCACCGCTCAGGAGCAGACCTGCTACAATATGTCGAGCGTGCCTCTGAATCGTGAGGGTATCGTCGATACCTGTCTGTTGATCCTGCACGATTGGTCGCACTTCATCTCGCTCGAACACGAGGAGATCGACAACGAGCGCGGTGTGATCATCGAGGAGCTGCGTACGCGCAACGACGCTAACTGGCGTCTGAACGAGAAGACCCGCCCCGTGATGGTGAACTACTCGAAGTATGGCGAGCGTAACATTATCGGCTCGATCGAGGGTCTGAAATCGTTTACCTATCAGGATATTAAGGATTTCTACAACCGCTGGTATCGTCCCGACTTGCAGGCCGTAGTCGTTGTTGGTGATTTCAACGCCGACGAGATGGTCGAGAAGATCAAGAAGGTGATGTCGGACATTCCTGCAGTGGAGAATCCCGAGCCCAAGCAGGTGATCAAAATCGAGGGTAACGACGAGCCTATGGTTTGCGTTGCAACCGATCCCGAGATGACCTCGACCCGCGTTATGATGATGATCAAGCACGATCCCGTACCTAAGGAGATGAACAACACGGTTCAGGCATTCGTAGCTAATCTGGCAATCGAGATGATCAGCTCGATGCTCAGCAACCGTCTGACCGATATCGCTCAGCAGCCCAACGCTCCGTTCGTTGCAGCGGGTTCGGCTTACGGCGCACTGACCGACTATCAGGACGTTATGCAGGCAATCGCTATTGCTCGCGACGGCGAGGTTGAAAAGGCATTTGAGGCTCTCTATGCTGAGGTTGAGAAGGCACAGCGTTTCGGTTTCACGATGTCGGAGTTGGAGCGCGTGCGCGCAGAGGTGTTGCGCTCGGCCGAGAAGGCTTACGACAACCGCAACGACCGTCGCAACGGTGAGCTGGTTTGGGACTATCTGAACGCTTTCCGCACCAATTCGCCCATTCCGTCGGCTGAGACCGAGTACGAGTTGATCAAGCAGATCGTGCCGATGCTTGATTTGAACTCGCTCAACGCTATGGCAAAGGAGCTCTTCAAGCAGAAGGATAACGTGGTGATCGTTACCGCTCCCGAGAAGGCCGAGGCTCCCGTTCCGACCAACGAGGAGGTGCTGGCTATTATGAATAAGGTACGTGGCGCAGAGTTGAAGCCCTACGAGGACAACGTAGTGAAGGAGCCGCTGATCCCCGAAGGCGCCGTATTGAAGGGCTCGCCCGTAGTGAAGACCACAACCGATAAGTTCGGCTCGACGGTTTGGACTTTGAAGAATGATATCAAGGTAGTGGTTAAGCAGACCGATTTCAAGGCTGACGAGTTGCGCATTTCGGCTAAGGCTCTGGGTGGTACTTCGCTCGTAGCTGCTGAGGATATCTACACCGCTGCTCTGATCGATATGACTATCGAGCAATCGGGTATCGGCAAGTTCAAGGCTACCGACCTGCAAAAGCAGTTGGCTGGCAAAGATGTTGGTTTCGCATTCTCGATGGACGACTACACCGCTACCGGTTCGGGTACCTGCTCGCCCAAGGATATCGAAACTCAGTTGCAGCTGATGTGGCTCTACTTCAACGCACCTCGTTGGAGCGAGGAGGACTTCGGCGTACTGATGGATATGCTCGCAACCCAGCTCAAAAACGTCGAGAGCAACCCGATGTACACCTTCCAGAAGGAGTACAACAAGACCCTCTACAACAACAACCCGCGTCGTGGTATGATGGGCTTGGCCGAGTTGGAGAAGGTCGATTTCTCGAAGATGCCCGAGCTGTTCAAGACTGTCTATGGCAACGCTGCTGACTTTACCTTCACCTTCGTTGGTAATATCGATCCCGCAACGTTGCAGCCGCTGGTTGAGAAGTATATCGGCTCGCTGCCCGCATCGGCTAAGAAGAAGGATCGCAAGACTTGGAAGGACGACGGCGTACGTTGGTGGAAGGGCGAAGTGAACAACACCTTCGCAACCAAGATGTCGATGCCTAAGACCACCATTTCGCTCACGTTCAACGCAGACGTTCCCGTAACACTCGACAATATGCTCGCATTCAGCTTCTTGCAGCAGATTATGCGTCAGCGCTACACCACCTCGATCCGCGAGGAGCGTGGCGGTACTTATAGCGTTGGTTGCGGTGGCGGTTTCTCGCGTCGTCCCGTTGAGGCAGTTCGCTTCATCGTTCAGTTCGACACCAACAAGGAGCTTGCTGAGGAGCTGATCGGCGTCGTTAAGGACGAGTTGAAGAAGATGGCCGAGGAGGGTCCGACGGCTGACGAGATCAATACCATCAAGGAGTATATGGTTAAGCAGCACTTGGATAACATCAAGAACAACTCGGCTTGGAGCGGCACGCTGAACAACCTGCACGTTGATGGTGCGGATCTGTTCACCGGCTATCAGGAGAAAGTCGAGAATATGAACGCAGAGCAGATCAAGGCTCTTGCTTCGAAGATTATCAATAGCGGCAACTCGGCTCTGGTTGTAATGAACCCCGAGGAGTAATCCGTTATACGTTTTAAGCGAATTTGGCCGCGCTCGAGGATTCAGACGCGGCCATTTTTATGTAGTGCAAAAGATAAACGCAAAACTTCCCAAACAAAAACCATCTCCAAACAAAAAAGCGACCCACTTTCGTAAGTCGCTTCTTTGTGGTGCCACCAGAAAACGAGTTTCGTTTCTAAATGGCTATATATCTTCACATTAAAGAATCGCAACAAACGTAATCTCCCGCTATTGCTCCACCTAATTTCTGCACCATTTTGCAGTGTCTCGCAAAGTCGAGTTCCTACTTTGATGCAAAGGTAGTGTAAGTCGAGAGAAGAACAAAATAAATAAGTTTATTTTTTATTCCGAGGCGCCGCCCACCTTCGGCGAAGCCAAAGTAGTGTTTTTGAAATATAAACAATATGCTGTTTGGTAATCCATCATAAGGTATCGTTGTTTTAAAAGAAACTGATAATTTACTTATTATATGCATTCATACATATATTTCTGATTTCAACAAACTCCTTGGCAGAAATAATACCTCTTTGCAACAAAGCTCTTCCTGAATAATCGACAAACTTCATTCGGTATTGATTCTCGGGATTAGCCTTATTCCAAATCCAACACTGATAATATGCATCAGTTGCTTCATTATACAAAAGAATCTTTTCTTGGTTCTGTTTATGCATATAATCCAAAACCGTTGCTTTTAATTGTAAAGCTTGATAATATTCCAATTCATTAGCCAATAGGTCTCTTTTGTAAATATCTAATGCGGTTAGAGCTTTATTCAAAGGGTTAAGTTTATGTTCTTTAGTTGGTCGGAAATATTGTATACTTTCAAGTATTTGCAACTCTAACGCGCCATAATTTACAAGTGTTTGCGCTATTCTTTGTTCTTCCGATGGATACTTTGTAAGTTCATATGAACGTTTTTTAAGATTTAATGCATCTTCATATGCATCGAGTGCTTTTTCCCACGTAAGCGGTTTTGATGCATACAAAAAACCTAATTGGTGTTTTAATTCTCCTTGATGAAATAAACCTTCCGCATACTTGTATTCAGTAAGTTTAAGGCAATTATCCCATGAAGCATTAATATATTTTTCGGCTTTTAGGAAGTAGGTTGTTGCATCCTCTGGAGAATTATGATCTATATAATATCTGGCAATCATATTAGGAAGATATACAAAAATATCTCCATATGCATAGTCGTCTGGATTCAAATATAACTTATTATTTGCTTTTTCGAACATCTCTTCAGTGAGTACAACAATGTCATGTGCTGATTCATCTTCTATATCAATACTACATAACTCTGCTGTTATATACAGACATTGATCAATGAGATAGGAGTCATTAAGAATATCTAAACAACTAATATGCTCTTTGAACATCATTAGCGACTCGTCAATCAAATTGGCATCTCCCATGCCTAAATCCAGATGAACCAAATGAGTGATAACATAGGTTATGTTTCTTGCCATTGAAACACTTTTGTCGTACATCACCTGCAAATTTTGGATTACAGTTATATATGAGTTGCGAGCATTTAAATAATCATTGTTATGAGCATACATGTTTCCAATATTCATACGTATCATTTCCACATTAGGGTCATTAATATGGAATTCTTCCGCTGTAGCGATAATTCTTTTATATAAATCATCTTCATCACGGGATTGTACTATTTCATTTAAATAAGTATCAAATATGGCGACCATGTATAATTGATAAGAAAGCAACCTTAATGGAGAAGTCGCCTTATTAGCAGCCAACCAGTACTCCATCTTTTCTCTTTGAAGAATCATAGCTTTTAATTCTAGCTCATCTTCATTACCAGAATGCACCTCAAGTAATTCATTGATTTTTATTTCTAGTTGTGTACATTTGTTTATTATTTCTTTAAACTCCTTGGAATCTTTTATAATGTCATTAGTCCAGGAATTGATTCCATATGTTATTCTTGCATTTAGAATACTTTTTAATCGATTTCTTTCATCAACAATAGAACTAACAACCAAGTCTGTACTTTTATTTTCTATTGCATTGTATATATTGAGGCTAAGCCTTTCTATTTCTGAAGCAGATTTTTCAAGTTTGCCTGATTCATCTATTTCTGCGAGTGAAGCAATAGGGGTATTATTGATATTTATGAGCCCATTTTGTAGTTCGAATAAACATGTTGATACGGAAAGTATTTTTTTTCTTTCCGCTCTCATCCATTTATGCAATTTCCATTTTAGAGAATTCATATCGGTTATTTTATCAGTAAAAATCCCCGCATCCTCTAATAACTTATGCACCTTTACATTATTGTTAAATATATTACCCATATCAAACACGCTCATACGTCGCATTCTATGAGCTTGGTCTAAACTCTTATCTATTCCATTTGACAATTCTGACAGATCTTCATCAGAAACTTCGTTCTTTAGTATTGGTATATAATGGTCTGTTTCATCCATTAAGTGCAACTGTTTCCTTGGATGAAGAACACAATGTATTCCCCATTCATCTATTGTAGTATCATCAAAGTCTCGAATGGTAGTTCCTATTTCTTCTTGAACTTTAGGTAAATCATCAGGTATTGTTGTGTAGAAATACATCTCTTTGATTTTATTAATATTGCTATCAATAGTAATATTCCTATAAATATAATTTTCAACAATATCGTTTACCTCTTGGCACATTATATGCTCATCAACAATATCTTTTGCTTGTACTCCTATCTCATTTAAAGAATCAATAACTGATTGCTGTAGGCCTCCTTTATGGGGCATTCTAAAACAAAAAACTGCATCTTTGTTTTGTTTTAGCTTTGCCTCAAGTTCCATTTGTGTAAATATCCCAACCCTGTGAGAAAACATAAAAATACATATATCACTAGGAAGAACCATATCATCTATATACTCTTGCTGTTTATGCTTTCCACTATAGCCTATAATAAAGTCCTCCCAAATGTGTAGTTTTATTTGAACTCCATTCTTTATCCAATGGTCGTTTATTTTTCTAATACTGTCACCGATTAGTCTGCGTATAGACATTAATCTGAAAGATGACCCTAAAAAGATATTTACAACTTGCATTATGATATATTGATTATTTGATTAAAAATATAGAATGTGTCCCTTCTATTATAGGATTGAATGATAACGATTAGGTTTCTTACTTCACAAATAATTAATCCTATTATCAAATACTCCCTCAAACAAGTCCATTTCTCGCTTGAAAATACCTAGTTTGTTTGCTAACACTCGCCAACCTTTAACTGCCGTTACAACCTCATTGATTATGCCCTTGGCCACCTCTGGTGTGAGCATATACTCCTCGCAAGAGTTGAGCAAAATCGACAAATCAGATTCGTTGGTTTTGCTGTTAATTAGCAAACTTTGATGGTCATTCAGCGTTGGGTTCATATCGTATGCAGGCGAAAGGGTCCAACCTTTTGCAGTAAGCAGGAAACCGTGGTTACGGAAATGGTCATCGCTATTACCTACGCATATATTGAAGGCAATTCGGCGGAACAACTCTCGCAAGTTCGCATCAACATCGGTACAACCGCTAATGATAAAATCAACAATGTCAATATATCCGTGTCCTGTTGTAGCGTTATCGCCATCATTTAACCCGAGTAGTGTCATTGCCGACGCAAAATGTATTCTCTTGCCATCCTCTGTTCTATCAAAGCGACGAGAAAGAAGCGTGTGATGCTTATCGTTTATTTCAAGCACCTTTGTTTTGGCAGCGTTTATACCCGCATTTTTGGCTAATAGATGGCAGAAATGTTCCCATAATCCCACATCATAATCATCTTTCAATGAGGGGAACTTTGCGACATATATACTACGATCCGCATCTATAACATTTGCTTTGGGACGAGCACCACCGAGCGAAGAACCCGGCTGCACGAGTTGAGCAACCCATCGTTTTTCGGGAAGTGCATTAGCCTCCTCACTTTTCTCAATCGCCTTGCTTGCTGCAATGAGTTCACGCAAGTCTGTCAATGGCGGAATACGCAAAGAGTCGTCAGCGTTTATGAACTCACCATCAGGCGTTTCTTTGAAACGGAATCCTCCCATACGGGAAAAGTCATCAATTCCAGTTAAGAAGTCAAACGACGAGAGGCGGCGAACAGGTCTGTTATCCTCTTGTGCCAATATCTGCTCACGACGAAGGAGAAGAGTGCGCCCCCATCTGTCGGGCAATGCATCGGCAAAGCAACCGAAAATATCTTTATTCGGCTGGGTATATTGTATTCCAGGATAGTTGTTAAGGTCTTCGCTGAGGGTAATGGCATTGTACTTCTTTATCCAGCTATCGGCAAACTTGAAACTATAACTATCCGAGCCACGAAGCGATTCGTAGCCAAGTTCACCAACCAACTCAATCTCTTTGAGCCAATCAAAATCGGCATATACATACAACTTTTTCATAGCTAATCGTTAACTTTTACACATCCTTCGTGTGCAATGGAAGAATAAATCTTTCCCAGCAGTAATAAGCCTGGATAGGTGCCTTTATAAGAGACTTCAAAGTATTTGTTTTCATCTGGCAAAACCCAACTTGCCAAGAAATTTGG
>JAFTOX010000029.1 GCA_017463585.1 Rikenellaceae bacterium
AGAGGTAAACAGCATCGAGCGTCGTAATGTGCTTCCTGACCAGAAGGCGGTACTCAAGCGTCAAGGTATCTGGGAGCCGCATTGGGATTTGCGTAATCCTGCCTACCAGCGCAACTATGTGCTTATATCGTCAGGCGACCTCGGACTCTTCTCAGCAACAACGCCTCTTATCCTTGCCAAGAAGTTTACTGTAGCCAACTATGTAAACTTCTCTCACACATACGGCCAGCCCATTATTCACGGCAAGACCGTATCGGAGAGCAATGCAGACCGCAAGCGATTGGCAAATGAGATTGCCAATGCTGCTCAGAACAAGGTTGTGGTAACGGGTATCGAGGATGAGGTCGATATCAAGACTTTCACGATGTCGAACTCAGAGAAGATCTACACGGGCCTTATTGAGTTTGTAAACAGCGAGGTTGCAAACCTCGTGCTGGGTTCAGAGTCAATGGCAGGTGGTATGCAGTCCTATGTGGGCTCTACGAAGGCTCATCAGGATATCTTCCGCGAGCGTATCGAGGTCTACCGCCGATATATTGAGAACATAATGAACGAGGAGATTGTGCCTCGCCTTGTTGCTATGGGTTATATCCCTGCGGGTTTGGAGTTCAAATACTCGAACCGCATCGATATGAACAACGAGGACCGTATCAAACTTTACGAGCTCATCACGGATAAGTACGAAGTCTCTGCTGATGAGATAGAGAAGGAGTTCGGTATCAATGTGGGTAAGCAACTCAATGTAATGTCTGGTATTGGCGGTACTGGAGGTGTTACGCCCGGTGTGAGCCACAATGACCGAGGGGTTATGTCCGATGAGGAGTATTATCGCCGCTACGGCAGACAGCGAGGCTCACAAGTAGCAAATTTTCTTCTGGGAGCGAAGTCGTAGCCCAACTTCCGCTCCCAGATGTAGAGGCAAAAGGGCAAGAGAGTGAAGCTCAACAGGAGTGTGAGGCCATTCGAGATGCTTTCCGCAGGCTTATCCATCACTGGGAGAACAGTGCAGAGCGCGAGGACATCATTGAAGATATCATAACTCATCGATGCTCTTTCCTGATTGACCGAGCATTGAGAGGTTTGGCGTTGGACTTTGACGAGGCATTGAGCATACTGCGTAATCACAACAACTTCACAACAGAACGTGAGCGACAGCAACACGAAATACTCGTGGCCGCCATCGATAACCTCATTGACTTTGCAGCCTCAGAGGAGATGACGATGATAAGCGAACTGCCCGAAGAGGTTGATGAGGAGTGCTTGCTCGACTACGAAACAATTTGTGAGCAATATAACCTCACCTATGCTGAGGCAGAGAATGAGCAAGTTCTATTTGCTGCGAAGATGGCTGCGTGGTGGATGGCTGTAAATGCCGAGTCGGTTATTACATATATGACGCAGGGGGACGAGCGCGTGCGCCCGTGGCATCTATCCCTCGAAGGTGTATCGTATCGCAAGTCGGAGTTCCCGGCAGAGTTGATACCGCCCATTGAATGGGGATGCAGATGCTATCTTATTGCCAATGGCTTTGCGGCGGTACGAGCATCTTTGAGCATAGACAAGTGTCGCTCGATGGTTGATCCTGTATTCCGCGAGAGCCTTGCAACGGGTGGCAGAATCTTTACCGATGCTCATCGCTACTTTGATACACAGTTACCCGAGTTTGTAAAGAAGATTGTCAAACGCTTGAAATCTAAGTTCTATGAGCAAGATAACGATTGACCAGTTCTGTGCCCAGTGGCGAAACGGAAACTATCGAATGTTGGGTAGCAAACTCTTCTACAATGCCCAGGACTTTGTAACGGCGGCGGGTGAATATGCCAAGCAGCAGTTTAAATCCTCTTTTGAGCGAGGTGGTTTCAATGGTAGTAAATGGCCAGCCCGCACATCAAAGTGGGGAAAGAAATTTACCCATCCGACAATGATTGACACCGGCACGCTGTCAAGAAGTATCAAGGGAGAGCGTGGTCGCTCATTGGAGTTTGGTAAACTTCACGGCAAGGGAGGCTTCCGCCGTACCACTCACTACGACATTTGGACTACGGAGGTAAGTTCTTACATCCGAGGCAAACGAGGTAAGAAGCGAGGCAAGTATAAGAACTACGCTGCGGTGCATAACACCGACCCGAAGTTCGGACTATACACCGTGAACCAATACTCATCACGCCGCCCCGTGCATCGTCAGTTTATAGGTTTCTCACCCAACATTGAAGACCACATCAACGGCCTTGTAGATATGATTTTTGAAGGATTTCCGAAATGATAAAAGATAAGCATAACAAATCGCAAACAGAGGAGCCGACACCTCCCGTGGATAGTGTTCCCGAGAAGGTATCTGAAAACCCTTTTGTGAATATGTACGATGCTGTGCGTCGTGCTATCCTCACCGTGCGTGAAGACCCCGATGACCCTACATCGCCACCGCTGTTTAAGACCATCGCTATTGATAACGGTCAGTTCACTCGTCTTATCCGTAGCGAGAACTTGGAGTATGAGATTGCCTTCCCTGCGGTCTTTATACACTTTGTCAATGTGCGTTACCTCGTGGCACAACAGCGTATTGGTGAAGGACGGGCAACAATGCGAGTGCGTTTCATTCTCAATACGCTTAACAACTCGGATCCTGAGCGCGAGTGCGACCCGTTCATTGTCTTCCAGCGCCTTAATGTAGCAATTCAAGATGCCAAGAATCACGAGCCGGCACTCAACGAGCGATGCAACCTTACATACTTCGATATGCCTCTTACCACCAATATGCTTCAGGCATACTGGATAGATTACGAAGTATGGTTCCGTGAGTACTCAGCTTGGAAATACCGTGATTGGGTAAA
>JAFTOX010000030.1 GCA_017463585.1 Rikenellaceae bacterium
ATACAGAAAGAGTTATTTGAAGTTATGCAAAACGCAGAAGACCAAAACACTCTGTATATTGCTAATTCGTAACCCAATACATATTCAACTAAAAGGTCGTCATTCATTCTCAATAATTTAAACCTTTTTCGTAACTTCTAATTACAAAGTTATAAAAATTATTCGGACGACCAAAACTAAATTCACATCTCCGCCCTCGCGCATCTCCGCCCTCGCCCGCCACCTCAACCGTCCACGTCTCGTTTTGCAATGTATTATTGTATTTTTACGGAGTTTGAAAATCGACCGATTGACGCACTTGTTCGGGTCGCGTTTTGGAGTTTGCCACCCACATTTTTGGGGTCTGCCCGTTCGTCACACGCGCCCCTCTCCCGCAAGCAGATTGAGCCTCCACCACAACAAAAAACCACGCCCGAAGGCGTGGTCAAAGTGTATGCGTTACGCACCGCCGAATTAGTTGTTCACTCGGTAGGCGCGCTGGACTCCACGAATACGCAAAATGCTATGTATCAGCATATCAACCACATTGGTGCTCGGTACCTCAACATTGATCAGACCCGACAGCGTGCCACCGCTCGACGAGAGATTCATCGAACGGATATTGAGCTTCAAATCGCGGTTGATGACCTCCGTAATGCGGTTGACCATACCCGTCGTATCCTCCGCCACGATCTTGATCGACGCACGGAACGCTCCGCCCTGCACCTGCTCGCGCCAACGAGCCTCCATAATGCGATAGGGGTAGTTCTCGCGCAGACGTGCGGCATTGGGGCAGTCGGTGCGGTGGATCGTGATACCAGCGTTAATCGTCACAAAACCAAACACTTCGTCGCCCATAATCGGGTTGCAGCACTTTGCCAGCTTGTAGTCGATTTTGCTGATTCGATCGTCGATCACAAGCGCATCGCCCGAGGGTCGCGTGTTGTAGATTTTGGTCGTATCGAGCTTGGCGGCGTCGATCGCAGCTGCCGTCGTGCGACGTTGCTCGTCGGCCTCGCCACTCAGGTGGCGTGTGATGATCTCCTTGATCTGCGCAAAGTCGATCTTCTCGTTCAAAATTCGGTTGTAAAGCTCTGTTCCTGTTCTGATTTTCAACGCTTTACATAGATAGACCACCGCATCATCAATGGCGATGTTCATCTTCCAATTCTTCAATTTTCGCTCCAACTCCTCGCGTCCCAGACGCGCCTGACGAGCCTGCTCCTCGCGCAAAAATTGACGGATCTTGTTGCGCGCTTTGTTGGTCGTCACGACATTGAGCCAATCCGACTTGGGGGTCTGATTTTTCTGCGTGATGATCTCGACGATGTCGCCATTTTTCAGCACCTCGCGGATCGAAACATTGCGGTGGTTGACCTTCGCGCCCGAGCACGTGCAACCCACATTCGAGTGGATATCGAATGCAAAATCGAGCACCGTCGCACCCTCGGGGAGCTTGCGCAGGTCGCCCTTGGGCGTGAAGACAAAGATCTCACCCGTGGCGGGCTTGGCGTCGAAACGCTGCACCAGCGAGTGGGTCGTGGTCTCCATCAACTCGCGCAGACGACCGAGCCACTGCTCGCTGGTCTGTGCGCCCTGATTGACACCCTTGTAACGCCAGTGGGCGGCAATGCCTCGCTCGGCCACTTCGTCCATTCGCTCGGAGCGGATCTGCACCTCGACCCAACGACCCTCCTTGGTTACAACCGTAGTATGCAGTGATTCGTAACCATTTGATTTCGGGATAGATATCCAATCGCGCATACGTTCGGGATTGGGCGTATAGAAGTCCGTAACAACGGAGTAAATGTTCCAGCAGAGGGTCTTTTCGATCTCGCGCGGGCAATCGACGATGATACGCAGCGCGAAGATGTCGAACACCTCCTCGAACGGAATATGGCTCTTGCGCATCTTGGTCCAGATCGAGAAGATCGACTTGGTGCGGCTCTTGATATGGTACTCGTAGCCCATCTTGTCGAGCTTCGGGATAATCGGTTCGAGGAATCGTGCGATCAACTGCTGACGCTCCTGCGAGGTCTCCTCCAATTTCGACAGAATGTGCTGATAATCATCGGGTTCGAGGTAGCTCAACGAGATATCCTCCAACTCGCTCTTGATGGCATAAAGACCCAACTTGTGAGCAATCTGAGCGTAGATATTCAGGCTCTCCCAACTCTTTTTGTGGTGCTTCGCTGCGGGAAAAATCGACAGCGAGCGCATCACTTCGAGGCGGTCGGCCAGCTTGATCAAGATCACGCGCGGGTCGGTCGAATACGACACAATCAGGTCGCGGAAATTGTCGGCCTGCTCCTTTGCGACTTTGGTTTTGACGTCCGAGATATTCGCCAGCGCACGGGTGATATCAACCACATAATCACCAAATTGCGCACGAATCTCGGCCGTCACACGCTCCAACTCCTCGCCACCAGCCTTCGCCGCCAGACGCACAACATCGTGCAAAATGGTTGCGACGGTCGAGTTGCGACCGAGTCCGATTTCCGAAATTACGATTTCAGCCGTGCGCACCGCGTGGTCCAACATTGGCGTGCCGTCGTAACGGGTTTGACCGTCCATCGCACGGTCGGCATATTCGAGCGCCTCGTCGACGCAGCGCTGCGTCGTGGGCGAAAAATTCGTTCTTACCAAGTCGAGCAGACGTGCATAACGCTGCTCACGAGTCAAAGTGTCCATAGCTTTCAACGTGGTTAAAACCTAACTAAGGCGCAAGATACGAAATAAATCTTACAATTTCGAATCCAAAATGGCTCCGCCAAAACTCAAAATCGTGTTAATCGGCTGACGATTAATGGATTGCCCCAAAAATTTAATACGAAAAATTACTCACGTTATGACAGACACTCGCGGGCTGGGGGCGGTCGCCCGTAGGGCGAGCCCGCGAGAGTGTGTCAAAATCCGCTGGATTTTGCTAAATAATTTTGAATTTTGAATTCTGAATCTCATCATTGGCGGGTGGGGGCTCGGCCAAAGGCCGACCCGCCATATGGGCGGGCTTTACTTTTTCTGACTTGTGGTCAAAATCGATGGAAGCAAAGAATAATTTTGAATCTTGAATTTTGAATTAAAAAAAGCCGCACCCCGTTGTGGAGTGCGGCCATCGTTATTAGGATTCCGTGCGGGGATTAATCCTCGTCGGTATCGGTGTAAGCCTTCAACAGCTTGTCCTGAACGTCGGCGGGAACCTGCTCGTACGAAGCGAACTTCATCGTGTACGATGCACGACCGTTGGTCAGCGACGACAGAGTGGTCGAGTAGCGATACAGCTCTGCCAGAGGCACACGTGCATTCAGACGATCCAGACCGTGATCCGACGACATACCCTCGATCAGTGCGCGGCGGTTCTGCAAGTCGCTCATAACGTCACCCATACGGTCGCTCGGCACGAGTACCTCGACACTGTAAATAGGCTCCATAATCTTCGGACCTGCGTTGCGGAATGCCTCCTTGAAGGCGTTACGCGCTGCCAACTTGAACGAGATTTCGTTCGAATCAACCGGGTGCATCTTACCGTCGTAGATCACAACGCGGATATCGCGTGCATACGAACCTGTCAGCGGGCCCTCGGTCATCTTCTCGTTGATACCCTTCAAGATCGCGGGCATAAAGCGTGCATCGATTGCACCACCAACGATCGAGTTGTAGTACTGCAACTTGCCGCCCCATTCGAGCTCGTACTCCTCCTTACCCTTGATATTAACGGTGATCTCCTTGCCTGCAACCTTGTACTTGGTAGGCTCGGGCATACCCTCGTAGTAGGGCTCGATAACCATATGTACCTCACCGAACTGACCTGCACCACCCGACTGCTTCTTGTGGCGGTAGTCTGCCTGAGCAACCTTAGTGATAGTCTCGCGGTAGGGGATACGCGGTGCCATATACTCGATCTCCATCTTGTTCTCGGTCGAGAGGCGATACTTCAAAATATTGAGGTGGTGCTCACCCTGACCCTGAATGATGGTCTGCTTCAACTCCTTCGAGTACTCAACCAGAATGGTCGGATCCTCGTACTTAGCCTTGTTGAGCAACTCGCCCAGCTTCTCGTCGTCGCCCTGCTTAACAGCCTTGACTGCTGCACGGTAGCGAGCGTCGGGGAATACGATCGGCTCGATCTCAACGGGTGCTGCGGGTGCCGACAGAGTGTCGTTGGTGCGGGTAGCCTTCAACTTAACGGTGCAACCGATGTCGCCTGCAACCATCTCCGAAACCTTGATACGGTTCTTACCGGCAACTGCGAACAACTGCGAGATCTTCTCCTTGTTACCCGTGCGGCTGTTAACCAACTCCATACCCTCGGTGATCTTACCACGAACAACGCGGAAGTAGCTGATTTCGCCCAGGTGCTGCTCCACCTGGCTCTTGAATACGAATACAACGGGCTGGCCATTCTCGTCTGCCTCGATCTCCTCACCCTCGGTCGAGAGGAAGTTGGGAGCGGTCAGCGGGCCGGGAGCCACGTTGATAATGAACTCCATAATACGCTTCGAACCTACGTCGCGCTTAGCCGATGCACAGAATACGGGCAGGCAATCACGCTTAGCAACGCCTAACTTCAAACCGCTACGAATATCGTCCTGAGTCAGCGCACCCTTATCGAAGTAGAGCATCATCAGGTCCTCGTCGTTCTCAGCTGCGGTCTCAACCAGAATCTGGTGCAGCTCCTGAGCGCGCTCCATCTCCTCAGCGGGGATTTCGAGCTCCTCACGAGTACCATTCTCGTCGGTGAAACGATACATCTTCATCATCAGTACGTCGATGAACGAATCAAAACCGGGACCCGGATTAACGGGATACTGAACGATCACGGGCTTCACACGCGACGATGCGTTGATACTCTCGATGGTCTCCTCCCAATTAGCATTCTCAGCGTCGAGCTTATTGACGATAGCGATCACGGGCTTGTTGAGCTTACGAGCGTAGCGAGCCTGAATCTCGGTACCAGCCTCGAAACCCTCGATAGCGCTGATCACACACAGACCAACGTCAGCCACCTTGAATGCCGAGAACAGACTACCGCAGAAGTCGTCCGAACCCGGGGTGTCGATGATATTGAGCTTGCGACCCATAAACTCCGAGAACAGAGCGGTCGAATAGATCGAACGTTTGTATTCGTGCTCGATGTCGGTATTGTCCGAGAGGGTATTCTCGCCTTCGATAGTACCACGACGGTCGATTACCTTACCTTCGTAAGCCATAGCCTCGGCCATCGTGGTTTTACCCGAGCCGGGGGCACCGATCAGAACGACGTTCTTGATCTCCTTAGTTGAATAGTTTTTCATAGTTTTGAGGTTATTTTTGTTTTAGTTTCTAAATTTCGCGACCATAAATATATGAATTTTATTTCAAACTCCAAGCGTTCACCCCGAAAATTTTAATTTCGGCGGGCGATTTCGGGCATTTGCGGGGTACGCGCGCCACATTTTGAGAGAGGAATGTGCGGGGAATGAGAGAGGTTTGCGAAAGTTTTGCGAGGCGCTTATATAATAGAGGTGCGACAAAAACGGACGAACTGACGCTGGCGAAAGACGAAAGACGAAATTCAAGAATTTCGATTATTTATTCTTATAGCGAAGAAATAATTTTGAATTTCAGTTGGCGATTTTATCGAAATCGCTACACACTCGCGGGCTCGCCCATCGGGCGACCGCCCCAGCCCGCGAGTGTGCGCCCGCCATATGGGCGGGTTCTACTTTTTTCGGTTGAGCAAATATTGATCAATTTGCAAAACCAGCAACCTCCTTGCGAACCAGCACATTTGTTTAATCTGCCATATGGGCGGGTTTTACTTTTTTCGGTTGAGCAAACATTAATCAATTTGCAAAACCAGCAACCTCCTTGCGAACTAGCACATTTGTTTAATCTGCCATATGAGCGGGTTCTACTTTTTTCGGTCTGCGACCTAAATCAATGGTAGCTAAGGGAAATCGTGAATTGTGAATTGTGAATTTTGAATAAAAAAAGCCCGCCCAAGAGAGAGAGGTGGGCGGGTCCCAAAAACCAATTACTAATTAAATATAACCAGTAGCGGCGTGGCATATTGTGTCGGCGATCAGACGGTGTCCCCGCTCATTGGGGTGAATGCCGTCGTCGCAAAACATTTCGCGGTAGTTGCGCTCGACCAGAAAGGGTGTAGTGATGTCGATAATCGGCACGTCGAGCAGCGCTGAGAGCTTGAATAACTGCAAGTTATACATTTCGTGCCACTGCGTGATATTCTCGACCGAGTTGTCGAGCCACCGCAACACGTTGCCTCGTTGCTCCGAGTTCATCGAGCGGGTGAAGGCGTCGAAATAGCGGTCGGCGATGATCGGCGGCAGCGACAACATCACGGGTCGCGAACCGAGCTGACGTATCGTGGTAATCATCTGCCGATACTGCTCCTTGAAGTGTGCGAGCGAGATTATCGGTCGGTGCTCGCCCTCAGGATCACTTGCAATCTGCTTCCAGCAGTGGTCGCAGTCGTTGCCACCAAACTCCGTCACCACAAAGTCCGATGCGGTCACCTGCTCGTGCCAACGATCCAACTCGCGCAATCCGTGGCGCGTGGTCGAGCCGAAACGACCGTGATTTTTGATCTCGACACCGAGCGCCGAGGCGCAACGGCTCGAAAAGCTCTCTTCGAGGAGTGTATATCGGGGTGCTGATTGCCCATTTTGTCGGTCGAGGACAATGCCTCCCATAATCGAATCGCCAAAGGTCGTGATACGTTTCATCTCTTTCTGCTTTTTAGTTTCGATTTCCACACTGCAAAACTAACGCCGAACTCGCCGACAAACAAAAAGTGGTGACCACGCGACGAAAATTGTGATTTTCTGTCGATTTTCGTTACCAAAACGCAAATATTGGGATAAAATTTGTATATTTGTGCATTCGTCACACACAAAATCGGGACTAAAATAATGAGCGAACTACCCCTTAATTTCCGCCGTGCAGCCTCGCAAGCGATCCACGTAGTGGCAATGCCGCTGTCGTTTTTTGCCTTTATGCTGATCTATCGTCCGTTCAACGTCACCGACACGCTCCAACTCGGAAAACTCTCGTTCGGAGTCAATCTGACGCTGATTGCGTGCATCATTTTCGGTTCGATGTGCATTATGCGCACGATCTTCTACCTCGTTCGCCGACGAATCGACAGCCTCACCTACTTCTTTTGGTGCATTTTTGAGATGGTCGTGACGACCTTCTTCGTCGCGCTCTACGCCTGGCTGATGGAGCACACGGTCGAGCCATACTTTTTGGTGGTTTCGCGTGCTTGCAGTTGGATTTTCACGGTGCTGATTTTCCCCTATGTGATTGTGACTCTGGCACTTTTCTTGGCAGCAGAGCGCCGCTACCGCAACCAACCGAGTGAGGAACAACGTATGCGTTTCTACGACGAGCGACGCAATTTGAAGCTGGTCGTGGCGGCGCAGTCGGTGCTCTATATCGAGGCGGAGGAGAACTACGTGAATGTCCACTATCTGGACGAAGACCGCACACGTAACTATTTGATACGCAGGTCGATGAAGTCGATCGAGGAGTTGTGCGCAACACACGGATTGTTGCGTTGTCACCGCTCGTTCTACGTCAATCCCACCCACGTGAAGGTTCTGCGCAAGGATCGTGAGGGGGCGATTGTGGCCGAGCTCGACACGCCCCAAACGCTCGAAATCCCTGTCACAAAGCGCTACTACGACGCCCTCTCGGCGACGCTGTAACCCTTCGGCGCACATATTCACACACATATATATTATATAGTGGCACCCTGCGCTCGCACGCGCAGAGCGGGGAATCGTGCAAAAGGGCTAAATTTGTGCCCGTTCGGACTTTTCTCATAAAGTTACAAGGTAATATTTTATTTATGTTCCACCTTTTTGGGGTAAAATCGGGGCAAATTTATCGGTTTTTGAGCGTCCAAACCAAACCTAAATCATTAAATAACAACATTATCCGTTTTATATCGTTCGGTCGAGCGGGCAAAATATGCGTTTGAGATAAATATTTTGCTGATACAATAAAAACTTGTATATTTGCTACCGTTAATTGCCAACCAAGATGATTGCGTCGGGATCGCTCGATCCGTAGTCAGCTATGGCTGACGCAAGTTTTTTCATCAGTAAAATTTTTCAATCTATGCTCAACAATTATTCCTCGACCGTGCAGCAGCCCGTAATCGCAAAGTACGTGCAACCCTACCGAAACGGTATCCAATCTCACAACCTCTCGCGACACGCAATCGGTATGGTCCTCCGCGGTCGGAAGTTCATCTACTCGGGCGACGTGCGCAACGAAGTCGGACGCGGCGAGATGTTTTTCCTCGCAACGGGCACCCACTACATCGAGGATTTGCCCGAAGGCAACCGTCCTTTCGAACAAATTATGTTCTATTATACGCCCGCGCAGCTCGCCACAATCCTCTCGCAGTTGAGCATAACCTACCATATGAACATCTCGAACGACCACTCGTGTGCGGCTTGTCGTGAGCAGAGTTTTGTGGTCAGCGGGGCGACCAGCGCGTTGCGAAATTTCTTCATCACGACCAACCAATACATCAAGGACGAGCTGTTCAATCACGACGAAACGGCCGAGAATCTCAAAATGACCGAGTTGATCTATCTGATTGTATCACAAGAGGATAACTGTCTGAAACGCAAAGTGATGGACAACGCCGACACGGGCAAGGAGAGCTTCGAGCAGACGATCTATGCGCACATCTTCGAGGACATTCCAATCGAGGAGCTCGCGCGAATGTGCAACCGTTCGCTCACCTCGTTCAAGAAGGAGTTCAAGAAACATTTCATCGAACCACCCCATCGCTGGTTCATCAAGCAACGGCTGATGCACGCGCGATTGCTGCTGATCTCGACCAACAAATCGATCTCGGAGGTGGGTTTGGAGTGCGGATTCCCCAACACATCGCACTTCATCAAGCTCTTCAAAAAGGCTTACGACCATACCCCTGCGGGCTATCGTCACCGCCACGTCGGCAATAGCTATTCGACTGAAGTCGAGAGTGTTGGCACGATCGACGAGCAACCGATTGCAGTCGGAGAGTAGGCGGGCTTGCGGGTGCGGACAAGCGGCTGAGGCGGGTGCAGGCTGGCGCGGTAGACGAGCAACCGATTGCAGTCGGAGAGTAGGCGGGCTTACGGGTGCGAACAAGCGGCTGAGGCTGGTGCAGGCGGGACACTTGCGGACGGGGCGCTTGCGGGCGACTTTTGGGAGAGTTACTGCAGGAGCTGACGAGAGTGTTTTGCGGGCGATTTTGCGGGCGACTTTGATGGCACTTTTGCGGGTGCGCCAATATAGAACGATCGTTTCGGAAACCAATTACAATTTTTAAAATCGTTAGGTTATTAAAATAATTTAATTAATAATTATCGCATAAAAACGGTAAAAAGTGATAAATTATTAGAAAATTCGTGTCAAAATATTTGGTTTTTGATAACTAATAGCCTATATTTGCATAACAATTCGTGAGAAATCCGTCGTGAGACGGTTGTCGGACACGACTCATTAACCTAACTAACCTAATCCCGACCCCTTTCGATATCCAACCGAGAGGGGTCTTTTTTTATTCAAGATTCAAGATTCAAGATTCAAAATT
>JAFTOX010000009.1 GCA_017463585.1 Rikenellaceae bacterium
AGGTTACTCAGCTTTGGAATAACTTGGCATTACGTTGGTTTTTGCTGGCATTCCTCCAAAAATCAGAATTTAACAAAACCCCTGTCTGCCAATTATTTTGCCCCAAATTTCTCAATTCAACGAATTATATGTAACTTTGTAAGTTATAAACAACGAAACTATGCTCGAAAAACTCGCCAAACAGACCGCAATCTACGGTATCAGCACCATTATCGGTCGCTTCCTCAGCTACCTGCTGACGCCGTACTATACCCGCGTTTTCGGGCAGGCGGAGTATGGCATAATCACTGATATTTACGCACTTATACCCTTCGCATTGGTCGTACTGACGATGGGAATGGAGTCGGGTTACTTCCGTTTTGCAGCCAAAGCCGACGCCGCAGGTGGCGACGTCGAGGCGGCCAAAAAACGCTTATTCTCAACCGTTTGGGGCATCACTTCGTTGGCAGCGGTGGCATTTTTCGCAGCGGTGGCGGCTCTGCGCGAGCCGATTGCCCGCGCGATGGGCGAGGCATACGTCGCTCACCCCGAATATGTGGTTTTGGTGGGTGCGATTGTGATGTTCGACGTGGCGAGCTGTATCCCCTTCTCGCGCCTGAGGGAGCAGGGACGTGCGGGGCGTTTCGTTACGCTCAAAATGCTTAACATCGTGTTACAGACGGGATTAGCATTTGCATTTGGCGCGATGGGATTGTTCGCAACCGAGTTCGGTGTGGGTTGGGCATTTGTGGCCAATTTGGCGGCGAGCGTGATCACTTTCGCCTCGATTCTGCCCACCGCAAATCGCACCGTGCCGAAGATCGATTGGCTGCTGCTGGCGACCGTATTCAGCTACTCGCTGCCGCTGTTGGTGAGTGGCGTGGCGGGCACAGCGAACGAGTTTATCGACCGCCAGATGATCAAGTACCTCGTGCCCGAAAACGCTATGGCTCAGCTTGGTATCTATGGCGCAATCACCAAAATCGCGGTAGTGATGATGCTCTTCACGCAGATGTATCGCTTGGCGGCCGAGCCATTCTTCTTGGCAAATTATCGCAAGGACGACTTCAAGGCGATGAACGCCGCCGCGCTGAAATATTACATCATCGCCTCGATGTTGATCTTCTTGGGCATCGCACTATTTAAGGACCTTTTTGCGTTAATCGTGGGACGCGACTTCCGTCAGGGAATCTTCATTCTGCCCGTGGTGCTTGGCGCAAATGTGCTGAGTGGCGTGTGGCTCAACCTCTCGTTCTGGTACAAACGCGAGGAGCGCACGTGGCTGGCCATTGCGGTTACGTTTGTTGGTCTGATTTTCACGGTGTTATGCAACGTGGCGCTGGTGCCGAAATATGGTTACTACGGTGCGGCGTGGGCCCGTTTGGCGAGCGAGGCGGCGATGGTCGCAGTCAGCTATTGGCTCAATCGCAGGTACTACCCGACGCCCTACCCGATGGCGCGAATTGTGGAGTATGTGGCTGTGGCTCTGGTGGTTTATGGAGCGAGTGTGGCGGGCGAACGTGCGATTGCGCAGGTGGCGGCGCAGTATGTGCTGAATGTGGCGTTGGTGGCAACGTATGCGCTCTATGTGGTGCGTCGTGAGAAGATCGATGTGGCAGCAATGGTGCGCTCGATTTTAAGACGTGGATAGAAAAAATTTGACAACTATGACGACAAAAACGAAATTAAAACTTGTGGTCTTTGCGGTGAGTCTCGTATTCTTCACACTTGGTGTTGCCGCTTTGCGTTGGACGGGTAGCGACCGCACCATTGGACTTGTGTTGAGTTTTGCGGGACTGTTTACTGTGGCTGTGATTCAAACGATTAGAATACGAAAAAATAGATAAACGACTATGAAAGTGAAAGTTATCAACCGTTCGCGCTTCGATTTGCCGCGCTATGCAACGCCCCTCTCGGCGGGTATGGACGTGCGTGCAAACATCGACGAGGCGGTGGTTTTGCGCCCATTGGAGCGCGCAATGATCCCCACGGGACTCTCGATCGAGCTGCCCGAGGGTTACGAAATGCAGATCCGTCCGCGTAGCGGCTTGGCGGCAAAGCACGGTATCACGGTGCTCAATTCGCCCGGCACGATCGACGCCGATTATCGTGGCGAGATTCGTGTGATTCTGGTCAATCTGAGCAACGAAGAGTTCCGCATCGAGGCGGGCGAGCGCATTGCACAGATGGTCGTGGCACGCCACGAACAGGTCGAGTGGGAACTCGCCGAGGAGCTTGCCGAGAGCGAGCGCGGTGAGGGTGGCTTCGGCTCGACGGGAAAGAAGTAAACAACTGAAAACGACGAAGATATGAAGGCACGAATCATAATTTTTGCAGGATTGTTCATCGTGATGGCGGTCTACTGCTTGCTGACGCTTATCGACGAATTGCAGGCCGAGGAGTTGCGTTGGTTGTGGATCGTGATCTATGCCGTGATGCTCGGCATTTGCGTTGCCCGCAGCGTGCAGCTGACCCGCGATCTGATCCGTCTGATGAAGGAAGAGGAGAAATAGTTTGTAATTCAAAATTAATCCTGCTACGCAGTCTTTTCCTCCTTCGCGCCTCGGCCGAGGAAGAGCAAGCTCTCCTCCGCATTCGGCTTGGCGTCGGTTCAAGATTATTGGGATTGCGGGTTTTGGATTGAGAATATTAATGGCAGTTTCTGTGGAAACTGCCCAAGTTCAGCGCCTCGGCCGTAGGCCGACCCCCGCAGCCGCCGAACTTGGATTTAGTGGAAATAAACAAAAACTGACTGAAAATGCGATTTTCGGACGTAATAGGACACAACGAGATTAAGGAACGGCTGCGACGCGCGGTCGATCAAGGTCGTGTGAGCCACGCTCAGCTCTTCACGGGCGAGTGCGGCGGTGGCGCGTTGCCGATGGCGTTGGCGTATGCACAATACATCAACTGCACGGCGCGCCACGATGGCGATTCGTGTGGCGAGTGCCCCTCGTGCCGCAAGATGGAGGAGCTGGCGCACCCCGATATGCACTTCGTATTTCCGGTCAATAAGCAGGGTAAAAAGTCGGGCGAGAAGGTGATGAGTGGCGACTTTTTGCAGCCGTGGCGCGAGCAGATCCGCTCGACGGGAGGTTACTTCGACGAGTCGATGTGGAACGATCGCTTGGATCTCGGCAAGACGCTCAAACCGCTGATTTCGGTGCACGATGCGGGCGAGATTATCCGCACGTTGTCGTTCAAGAGCTTCGAGGGCGAATATAAGATCGTGCTGGTGTGGCTGCCCGAGCTGATGAATGTCGAGGCGGCAAACACACTACTCAAAATCCTCGAAGAGCCGTGGGAAAAGACTCTCTTTCTGATGGTTAGCCGTCAGCCGCAGCGTCTGTTGTCGACCATCATCTCGCGTACGCAGGAGGTCGCTGTGCCTCGAATCGACAGCGAAGAGCTGGCCGAGCAACTTGTGCGAGAGAGCGGTTTGGAGCGCGAGCGTGCCGATCAGTTGGCTCGTTTGGCGTGTGGCGACCTGATCGAGGCTCGACGTCTGGTGGGCGGTGGCGACCAGTTGGCGGCGGCTTCGTTCGATATGTTCTGTACGTTGATGCGCCTGAGTTACAGCAACAAACACCTCGAACTGCTGGATTGGGCGGAGGGCTTTGCGGCATTGACCCGCGACCGCCAGATTGCATTCTTCGGCGATGCGCTCCGACTGCTGCGTGAGAGCTATATGCTCAATGCCGGTATGGCCGAAATCAGCTATTTGTGGGCGGAGGAGGCGGCTTTCTGTTCGAAATTTGCACCCTTTGTCGGCAACCACAACATCGAGGCCCTTGTTGCGGAGATCGAAACCGCCCGAGGGCAGATCGTGCAAAATGGCAATGCGCTGATTGTGGCAACCCATTTTGCATTGGCAATCAGTAAGTTAATCGTTAAAATATAAACCTAAAAAACCAAAAACCTAATATGGCACGTGTAGTATTAATCACAGGCGGTAATCTGGGCGACGTGAAGTCGCGCCTGCGCACCGCACAACGAATGATCAACGATCAGGTGGGTATCGTCCTGCGTTGCTCGCACCGTTACAAGAGCCGTCCGTGGGGCTTCTCGTCAACGGACGAATTTTCGAATCAGGTGTTGGAGGTCGACACCGATCTGTCGGCTGACGAGGTTCTGGACGCTGTTCAGACCATCGAGCGTGAGCTGGGTCGTGACCGCGAGGAGGAGGCACGCCTCAAAGCACAGACGGGTGCTCACTACTCGTCGCGTATGATCGACATCGACGTTCTGTTCTATGACGATCTGGTCTTGGAGTCGCCCCGACTGACCATTCCTCACCCGCTGATCGAGGAGCGCGATTTCGTGTTGGCGCCGTTGTGCGAGCTGATGAAAACTAAGCGTCACCCCGTGTCGGGCAAGACGATGGAGGAGCTACGCTCGGAACTGCTTGCAAAGCGCGAAAGTGAAGTAATTGGAAATGAATAAGTGGCTTAAAATCATCGTGTTGGCGGCTGTTGCGGTCGCCACGACGAGTTGTTTCAAGAAGGTGACGATGGACTGTCGCTACCACGTTCGACCCTATTATCAGGCCGAGTCGGGTGGCGTTGCGGTGCAGGGCGAGGGGACGATTGCCTACGCCTTTGCGGCCGATACCTCGCAGTGGACCATCGCAACGTATGACGACGCGCTGAATGGCGTGCTGACCTCGAAAACGTCGGGCGAAAAACGCTCAGACGCTATGGATCGTGCCGAGCAGAGCGACTCGACCGTGGTGTTGCAACTGACCGCAACGCCCGCTACGATCGTGGTGGTCGATACGGTCAATAAGTTGTTCGGGTGGCGTATGACCGACGTGGTTGAGAATCTGCCCGATCTGTATGTGAGCGTCACGTTCCGTCCGTGGTCGGTCAAGAAGAGGTATGTCGAGGGTGCGTGGCGAATGAACAACGAGGCCTACGTTGCGCCCGAACCCGAAGAGCCCGAAGAGCCTGAGCAGCCGACCGACCCGACTGACCCCGAAGGCGGTAACGAGGGCAACGGCAACGAAGGTCAATATACGCCCGCCGATCCGATCGAATAAATTGGGGGGGTAAGTAGTTAAGTATTAGAGTGTAAGTAGTTAAGTATAAACGCTGGAAGATGATCCGTTTCAAACAGATATTGACGCTCTCGACGTTGGCAAAGATGGCCGTTGTGTTGCTGTTTTTGTCATCGTTTTTGGTGCGTTGTGCCAACACCACGACTCCGCAGGGCGGTCCGCGCGACACGATTCCGCCCGTGCTGATGGTCGCCACACCCGAGAACTACTCGACCAAGTTCGCCTCGAAGCGTGTCTTCATCGAGTTCAACGAGTATGTGCAGCTCAAAGACCAACATAAGGAGTTCTTCACCTCGCCCCGAATGAAGAGCAAACCGAGCCTCTCGATTCGTGGTCGAGGCGTGATGATCGACATCAAGGATACGCTTGCCGAAAACCAAACCTACGTGCTCAATTTCGGCTCGTCGTTGCGCGATAATAACGAGGGTAATCCGCTGCATTCGTTCTCGTATGTCTTCTCGACGGGCGAGGAGATCGACTCGATGTGGATGTCGGGCTATACGGCCGACGCGCAGAAATCGGATAGCGTTGCCAAGAGTTATATCTATTTCTATCGTGCTGATTCGCTGGCACTTGATACGGCGGTGCGTACTGCCGAGTTCGACTCGACGCTGCTGCGCCGTGCACCCGACGCCATTGCCCGTGCCGAGACCAACGGTATCTTCTTGGCGAAGAATTTGAAGCCGATCAACTATTGTATCTACGCCTTTCAGGACAAGAACGACAACCAGATGTACGACCCCGGAACCGACCTCGTTGGTTTCATCGAGGAGGAGTACAATCCCGTTGATATGCAGGAGTTTGCGATTTGGTATGACTCGTTGCGCCGCTATTGGACGGGCGAGCCGCAGATCTATATGCGTATGTTCAAGGACGGTACCTTCAAGCGCCAAATGCTGACCTCGGCCGAGCGCCCCAAGAGCAATCAGGCGGTGTTGCAGTTCGGTGCTCCGCACCCGCAGATCGACAGCATTATCTTCGACAGTATCGACTCGGAGCGTGTGATCTGGGAGTTCCAGACCGAGGGTCGTGACACGATGTCGTTGTGGCTGAATGTGGCTCCCGAGTCGTTGCCCGATACCATTCGCGGTCGAATCGTCTATATGAAACACGATACCACTAACACGCTGAACATCACCACCGAACCGTTGGCGTTGGCTTGGCGCAAGATCGAAACCAAGGAGGAGGAGCGTGCCCGCGAACGCGAGGAGCGCGAGCGTAAAAAGGCCGAGGAGGCGGGCGAAGAGTACACGCCACCACCGGTGAAAAATCCCTTCTCGTACCGCTTCACGACCTCGGGCGACATCAATCCCGAGCGAGGTTTGGAGTTTGAGTTCGAGTACCCGTTGGTTGAGTTGGACACGACGGCGATCACCCTCACCGAGATCGACGACAAGCAGAAGACGCGCGAGGTGCCCATCACGCTCACGCGCGACACGACCAATATGCGTCGCTGGCGACTGATGACCAAGTGGGGCGACGGTTTGAAATACAAATTGAAGATTCCCGACTCGACCTTTGTCGATGTGGCGGGCTACACCAACGACTCGATCTCGAAGGAGCTGACCACGATGGCGGCCGAGAAATATGCCAAGGTGATCATCGACCTGCGTGGTCGCACCGACTCTTCGACCTACATTTTGCAGCTACTCGGCTCGGACGGCAAGAAGGTGATCGATGAGATTCGCAACGCCCGCACGGGCAAGCATACGTTCAGCTATGTGGCTGAGGGTGAGAACCGTGTGCGTGTGGTTGAGGACGTGAACGGCAACGGTCGCTGGGATAGCGGCAACCTGATCGAGGGTCGTCAGCCCGAGCGCGTTGAGGTCTATCGCAACGAGCGCGATGAGGAGGTGATCTCGACCAAGATGAATTGGGACGTCGAACTTGTGGCGGATATGAGTAGAATGTTTGCACCGGTGACAATGCAGTCGTTGATTCGTCAGTTGGACGCACGCGAGAGTGTCCGTCTGGTCAAGTTCTACGAGGAGCAGCGCAAGAAACGTGAGGAGGAAAAACGCCGAAAAGAGGAGGGTACACGCAACAACTCGGGTAGCAATCCGTTTGGCGGTTTCGGGTCGAATTTTAATTTCTAAGCAGATGAAACAGAGGATCATAACCATACTTTTAGCCCTCGCGGCGACGTGCGGTGCGGCGACGGTGGCACACGCTCAGCACGTCTTTGGTGTCAAGGGCGGCTGGGGCGCGTCGACCGCACGCTTCTACCCCAAGCAGGAGATGCGAATGATGTGGGGCGGCTATACGGGCGGCGTCACGTGGCGTCACTACTCGGTGCAACCCTTTGTCGGTGCGGTGGGTGCCGACGTCGAATTTATGAAGCGCGGCTACTCGTACTATCCCTATTTCTCGTCGGAGGACCCGGCGACGAAGGCTCTGCGATATACGCGCCACATCAACTCGGTGCTGGTGCCAATCGTCTGGCAACCACACTTTTACTTGGCTAATTTCCGCCTGCGTGTCTATGTCGATCTGGCTGTGACGTTCGCCTACAACATCTCGTCGACCTACATCAATGAGCTGCAAAATGCCTCGGGAACGTACCACTTCAAGCTGGTGCGCGACAACCGCTGGAACTACGGTTTGGCGGGTGGCGGTGGCGTGGCGTACCTTGCGGGACGAAACGAGTTCTCGGTCGGTGCGCGCTACTACTTCGGCTATGGCGACATCGTGCGCAACACCAATCGCTACTCGGGCAACGCCACCGATGGCCCCGAAAATCCCTTTGCAACCACGCCCCGACGTTCGCCGATCGACAATATATATATTACGCTCGGCTATGGTGTGCGAGTGGGCAAGGCGGACGAGTTTGCGAGCTTCGAGCGTATGCGTGCCAACCGTGTTCGTCGTGCCGAGAAGCGTCGTGCCGAGGCCGAGCGCAAGGCTGCCAAGGCGGCTGCCGAGGCTGCGTCGCCGAAGCGTGCCGCACTCCAAACTGCAAAAGGTAAGTAATTGAATAACAAGCGAAAACAAAGATAAATGGAAAGCACAAGACAAGCAAAAATGGCACGTCAGATTCAGAAGGACGTAGCCGAGATTCTGCTCAAAGAGGCTGCGTCGTTGGTACGTGGCGTGATGGCGTCGGTGACTACGGTGCGAGTGTCGCCCGATCTGAACTACGCCAAAATCTATTTCAGCATCTTCCCCTTTGAGAAGAGCGCCGAGGTTATGCGCACGCTCGACGAGAACAATTGGTTGATTCGTCGCGCGCTGGGTCAGCGTATCCGTAATCAGGTGAAGAGCGTGCCCGAGTTGCAGTTCTTCTTGGACGATTCGTTGGAGTATATCGCCAACATCGACACCCTGCTTAAAGAGGAATAACTCGCTAAACAACAAACGATTAAACCGCAAACCGCACCCGCACAATGAGTCGGCTCTCGATACTTTTTGCCCGCCGATACCTGTTCTCGGCCAAGTCGCACTCGGTGATCAATGTGATCTCCGCGGTGAGCGTCGTGGCTGTGGGTGTACCTGTGGCGGCGATGATTATCCTGATGTCGGTTTTCAACGGTTTTGCGGGTCTGGTCGATGGTATGCAGTCGGCGTTCGATGCCGATTTGGAGGTGCAACCACGTGAGGGTAAAACGTTTGTGGTCAGCTCGTTGCCGACCGATTCGATTGGCTCGATCGAGGGCGTTCGGGCGTGGTCGGCGGCGTTGGAACAGAGTGCGCTGGCGGAGTACAACGGTCGCCAAGTGGTGGTGACGGTGCGCGGTGTCGATGAGCACGTGGGCGAGGTGTTGCCCATCGAGGAGCACATTTCGTCGGGGGCTTTCGAGCTGCGTTTGGGCGAAATCGAGCAGGCGTGTGTCGGGTCGAGCGTCGCTTATCGTCTGGGTGTCAGGACCTTCCTCGATACTCCGCTGAACCTCTACTCGCCCCGCCGTGGCGAGATCTCGACCCTGCTGCCAATCGACGCCTATACCCATCGTCGCACGTGGCCCTCGGGTACGTTCACGATCAGTGGCGACGTCGATGATGCCTACATTTTGACCACAATCGAGCTGGCGCAGTCGCTGTTCGACTACGACGGTCGTGCCTCGTCGCTGATGATCGACGTCGAGGACGGGCGCTCGATCGAACGCACTCGTGAGGCGGTGCAAGCGGTTGTGGGTGAGGAGTTTCGCGTGGTGACACGCCTGGAACAACAGGCCGCCCTCTACCGAATTATGAAGTACGAAAAGTGGGGAATTTTCTTCATTTCGCTGCTGGTGCTCATCATTGCGTCGTTCTCGATCGTCGGCTCGCTCGCAATGCTCATCATCGACAAACGCGACAACATCGCCACGCTGCGAGCGGTCGGTGCGCGTACCGAATTTGTCCGTTCGATCTTCGCGGGCGAGGGAGCGCTGATAGGTGCACTCGGCGCAGTGATCGGACTGGTGCTTGGCGTGGGCATCTGCTTGGCACAACAACACCTCGGACTGATCGAAATGCCCGGCACGACGTTCGTTGTGCAATACTACCCCGTTGAGATGAAACTAACTGATATATTGTTGATTATGGTGGCAATGGCGACCGTGACGATGGCGATTACGCAGCTGACTGTGCGCACGATGATACGCCCCACCGACACCCAAAACGAACGCAAAGTATGACACGATTTCTGATACGACTCCTTGCGCTGACGGCTACGATTGCGACCCTCGTGGGCTGCAACAAACCGCGCGTGATCCCCGACGACGACTTGGCGCAAATCTTCCACGATGTCTATCTGACCAACGCCTATGTCGACCGCCACGCGATCAATGTCGATAGTATGATGCTCTACGAGCCGATTTTTGAAAAGTATGGCTATACGATTGAGGATCTGCACCTTACGATCAATAGTTTCTCGAAACGTAAGAGCGCACGTCTGTCCGATGCGGTCGAAAAAGCGATCCGCCGCCTCGAACGCGAATCGGATCTGCTGAACGAGCAGGTGGCCGATCTCGATACGATCAACGCCATCGCACGCCGCTCGTTCGTGCAGACGATCTATTTCGATTCGGTGATCCGTCTGCGTTCGATTAAGGATACTGCGAAGATGCGCCGCCGCATTCCGATCTCACGTGCGGGCGAATATCAGGTCGATTTTTACTATCAGATCGACTCGTCGGACAAGAATCCGAGCCACCGCTCGGTGGGCTATTTTGTCGATTCGGCGGGTCACCGCTCGAAATATTATAGCTCGCGCTACCGCCGCCAGACGCGCGACAGATATATCCATACGTTTGTTGCCGACTCGTCGGCCGAGGCGCTTGTTTTGGAGTTGTGTAACCTCAATTCGGAGCCTAAGCGTCCGTTCTTTACGATTGATTCACTGCGAGTTAGATTGTTCTTGCCGCGCGAGGAGGCGCTGGATTCACTGACTGCACGCAACTTCGGATTCCGCTTATTGGTCGATGGATTCTACACGCCCGAGCCGCCCGCAACGGCTGCCGATAGCACGCTCTACTTTGCTCTCCCGCCCCGAATCGAGTAGTTCGCCCATATAGGGGGATTTGCTGTTTCGGTTAAGCGAAAATGTAGTAACAAAGGAATAATTTTGAATTACGGTTGGCGATTTCTTTGAAATCGACACACTCGGTGGCGCCCGCGACTTTCAGTCGCGCCGCCCCACGCCACCGAGTGCGTATTCTATAAACAACGTAAAAGCGAAACCCGCCCATACATAGGGCGGGTTTTTACAATCTAATATTTGAAAATCGTTCTATTCGAGGACAAATTTTGCTTGGACGGTGGCCGAGAGTTTGATCTTGCGGAATTCGGGTTGCTCGACCGTCGGTGCTGCGCCGTCGGCTGCAGACTCGGCCATCACAACATTTGCCTTCATCATTCGAAATACTGCCGGCTGACTCGATTGGTAGTAATTGATATAGAACGCTTTACCAATCGTTTGGTCGATCGCCGCCGCCAACGATTGCGCCGTCGCACGGGCGTTGCGCATCGCCTCGTCACGTACCTCGCCTCGGATCTGTTCGATGTCCGAGCGGGTCGCCTTCTCGATTCCGATCGCCGTAATTCCCGCCTCTTGCAGCGTCGCAATAACCTCGCTCACGAGCGTCGGCTCGGTCAGCAGCAGCTGGTAGCTCTTGGTCGTCACGGCCTGCGTGCGCTTCAAGCGGCTGCTCGAAATGTCGTTTACACGCAGTTGCTCCTTGGTGTCGATGCCCAATTTGCGCAGTGCGACGATCATATCCTGTTCCTGCTTTTCGACCGTAATGCGACCCTTCGATTCGCGTTCGTTTATGGTGATTGTCAGATAGATACGGTCGGGCTCGACCTCGCGCTCGGCAACGCCGTTCACCTCGACAAAACTCGGAAATGCTTGCGCTTGCGGAGTCTGCGCCTGTGCGCCAATGGTCATCACGACCGCCAACGCCAGAAGAATAATTCGTTTCATAATTTTCGCACGTTTTGAAGTGATACTTTATATATAACTGCGCGTGGTGCAAATTTATTGCCTTCGCGCGGCGGACAATACAAATTTAGGGATAAAATTTCGTGAAAACAAATCGCATTGGAGGTGAGTCTGCCTTCTGAAATCTCGTCATTGGCGGGCGACACGCACACTCGCGGGCTAGGGGGGTGGCCGAAGGCAGAGCCCGCCAATGAAGACACGCTTTTCCCAAAAAAGCGCGGATATTCTGCAAACTAAGTAAGACTTGCTAAACCGAAAACAGCAAAACCCGCCCATATGGCGGGAATTTTGCATCTTGAATTACCTCTGCTTACAATCTCAAACTCACGGGTGTGCATTACGATTTGTAACCTTTTTTTGAAAAAGTTGGGTGAAACGTAGCCGAGTTTGCGAAAAATAGTTTATCTTTGTTTCCGAAATGGGAGCTGAGGCCACACAATCTGACCCGTTTCGACCTAAATCTGAACGTTAAAATATTAATTTCGCAATTACTATGTACGGTAAAATCAAAGAGCATCTTCAACAGACCCTCGCGGAGATTCGTGAGGCGGGTCTTTACAAGTCGGAGCGTATCATCACCTCGGCGCAGCGTGCCGAAATTACGGTTGCCGACAAACAGGTTTTGAACTTCTGTGCCAATAACTATCTGGGTCTTTCGGACAATCCGCGTCTGATCGAGGCCGCTAAGAAGGCGATGGATTCGCACGGTTTCGGTATGTCGTCGGTGCGCTTTATTTGCGGTACGCAGGATATTCACAAACAGCTGGAAGCTGCTATTGCTGAGTACTTTGGCACCGAGGATACGATTCTCTATGCAGCTTGTTTCGACGCCAATGGTGGTGTGTTCGAGCCGCTGCTGACCGAGGAGGACGCAATCATCTCGGACGCGCTGAACCACGCCTCGATTATCGACGGTGTGCGTCTGTGCAAGGCTCAGCGTTATCGCTATGCCAATGCCGATATGGCCGAGTTGGAGGAGTGCTTGAAGAAGGCTCAGGCGCAGCGTTTCCGTATCGTGGTGACCGACGGTGTCTTCTCGATGGACGGCAACGTGGCTCCGATGGACGAGATCTGCCGCTTGGCTGAGAAGTACGACGCGCTGGTGATGGTTGATGAGTGCCACTCGGCAGGCGTTGTCGGTGCGACGGGTCGCGGTGTGACCGAGAAGTTCGATCTGCGCGGCAAGGTGGATATTATCACCGGTACGCTTGGCAAGGCGTTTGGTGGCGGTATCGGCGGCTTCACGACGGGTCGCCGCGAGATTATCGAGCTGCTGCGTCAGCGTTCGCGTCCCTATCTGTTCTCGAACTCGGTGCCCCCCGCAGTTGTGGGTGCGAGCTTGGAGGTATTCCGTATGCTGGCCGAGAGCGACGAACTGCACGACCGCCTGGTGGCAAATGTCGAGCACTTCCGCGCACGTATGATCGAGGCGGGCTTCGATATCAAGCCTACGCAGTCGGCAATCTGCGCTGTGATGTTGTACGATGCGCCTCTGTCACAGACGTTTGCAGCTAAGTTGCTCGACGAGGGTATCTACGTTACGGGCTTCTACTATCCGGTTGTTCCGAAGGGTCAGGCACGTATCCGTGTGCAGGTTTCGGCGGGTCATACGCGCGAGCAGTTGGATCGTTGCGTCGAGGCTTTCGTGAAGATCGGTCGCGAGTTGGGAGTTTTGAAGTAATCGACTAAAAACAGCTGAAAATGAGTAAAGTAACCATAGATGCAATTGATCGCAAGATATTGAAATTTTTGATCAAGAATGCGCGAATGCCCTTCTTGGAGATCGCTCGCGAGTGCGGAATTTCGGGTGCGGCAATCCACCAGCGTATCAAGAAACTCGACGAGTCGGGTGTGATTCTCGGCAGCCGATTGATGGTTGATCCGCGTTCGTTGGGCTTCGACGTGTGCGCGTTCATCGGTATCCGCTTGCAGGACCCGACGCAAAACAGCACCACCGTAGCTCAGTTGCGCCAGATTCCTGAAATCGTTGAGTGCCACTACGTTACGGGCGAGTATAATCTGCTGATAAAACTCTATTGCTTGGATAACGAGCACCTGATGACGACGATCTTCGACCGCATTTTGCAGATTCAGGGAGTCTCGACAACGCAGACCTACATCTCGATGAACGAGGTGTTCCAGCGTCAGGTTTATGTTGATTGCTTGAAGGACTAAATGCGCTGAAAATGAGTGTAGTACGTGTAACAAAACAGTTCTCGTTCGAGATGGCGCACACGCTCGACGGTTACGATGGGGCGTGTCGTGAGATTCACGGACATTCGTATCGTCTGTTTGTGACGGTGCGTGGCGTTCCGTGCGCCGACGAGGGCTCGCCAAAGTGCGGTATGGTGGTCGATTTCGGAGTGCTCAAATCGATTGTCAATCGCTTGGTGGTCGATCGTTTGGACCACTCGCTGGTGATCCGCCGCTCGGAGCGTAACGAGCAGATTCTTGGCGTGCTGAACGACCGTTTTGGTCGCGTTGTCGAGGTCGATTATCAGCCTACGTGCGAGAATATGATCTCGGATTTCGCTGCACGCATTTCGGCTGAACTGCCTGAGGGAGTTGAGCTTACAGCATTGCGTCTGTACGAAACCGCAACCTCGTTCGCCGAGTGGCTCGCCGAGGATAATGCTTAATTCAAAATTAATCAGCCTGCGGCTGCTTTTCCTCCTTCGCGCCTCAGCCAAACTCAGCCAGCTGGTTCGGCATTCGGCTTGGCGTCGGTTCAAGATTCAAAAAAAGCCGCCCCAACTTGGGGCGGCTTCGTCGTTTTATCCAATGTAACTTTTCAGTGCGTCGACATATTCGGCAAAGGCCTCGCGCCCCGTGTCGGTCATTCGGCAGATCGTGCAGGGCAGCTTGCCTCGATAGGTCTTTTCGACCTCGATGTAACCCGCACGTTGCAGCTTGTCAATCTGCACGCTCAGGTTGCCCGCCGTTGCGCCCGTCTGCTTGCGCAGAAAGACAAAATCGGCACTCTCGACGCCGATCAGGATCGACATCACAGCCAAGCGTAACTCGGAGTGTAACAGTGGGTTAAGTTCTCGAAACATAGCCTTACGATCGTTTTGCACGGCGATAGAAGATGTGCCCCGGCACGATCATCATCACCACGAATATCGCTGCAAAGATAATAATATCGGCGTAAATTACAGCGGGTTCGGTGATCGCATAAGCCTCCAATACCCAACGTTTCAGCGGAAATGCCACCGAGAGCGCAATCGACACCGCACCGCACACCGTCAGCAGACGTTGGCGGCAGATGGCGCCCGAGATGGTCGTTCCGATGCCCATCGTGTAGGCAATCAGGAAGTAAAATGCGCTCGCATTGTCGAAGAAGACCACGAAGGCGATCCAGCACGAAAGCCCCAACACCGTCCAGACGGCACTCACGCTACGGTCGACATACGACTTGGGGTGTGCGCCCACCTTGCGTTCGCGGCGACCGAGGAGCAACATCGCAATGCCGCCGATCACGGGGATCAACCACCACGCCCACAGCCACGATTTATTGAGGTCGGCAACCCACACAATGTACTCGAAAATCGACACCAGCACCGTCGTGTAACCCCACGCGAGGAAGTAAAGGCTGCTGTTTTGTTCGATTTTACGGGAGGTGTCGGCGATCATCTGCGAGATAATCTCCAAACTTCGGCGCTCGTCGATCGGCTCGCCGACCGAGGGAGCAGGATTCTTTTTGTCGTTCATAATGTTCTGTGTTTTAATAGTTTCTGGCGAAAATCGGCGGGCGAGTTTACGGCCGATAAGCTCGTTGGCGCCTCCTTTTCGAATGCAAATATAAAGTAGTTTATAATATAAACCAAACAATTTGGCGGAAAAATTTTTGGGGGAGGGGATTTTTTTGATTCACAATTCACAATTAAGCCTGCTACGCAGGCTTTTCCTCCTTCGCGCCTCAGCCGAGTTCGAGCTACCGCCCGACTCCGCATTCGGCTTGGCGTCGGTTCACAATTCACGATTCACGATTCACAATTTTCCTTAGCTACCATTGAATTTGCCTGCAAGAGCGAAATAGTAAAACCCGCCCATATGGCGACACGCACCTTCGGGGGCTGGGGCGGTCGCCCGTAGGGCGAGCCCCCGAAGGTGTGACAAAATCCATTGGATTTTGCCATTTCTTCTTGATCCTTAAAAATCAAAGGAAAGTAAATAATCTTGAATTTTGCTTTTTGAATTTTGAATTCACAGTTGGCGATTTCTTTGAAATCGACACACGCGGTGGCGCCCGCGACTTTCAGTCGCGCCGCCCCACGCCACCGCGTGCGTATTCTGAGGGCACGACCGAAAACAGCAAAACCCGCCCATATGGCGGGGAATTTTGAATTTTGAATCTTGATTTTTGAATTATATACATAGGTATTCTAAAAAAAATCGTAACTTTGCACCGATTGTGGCCTCATAAATTACGATGATTCAATAACTCTATAAAACACTTACAATTATGGCAAAAATCGAAACTTACGATTTCAAAGGCAAGCGCGCAATCGTTCGCGTGGATTTCAATGTGCCTCTCAACGAGAATGGCCAGATCACCGATGATACCCGTATCCGCGGTGCGCTCCCCACTCTCAAAAAGGTACTCGCTGACGGCGGCAGCCTTATCATTATGTCGCATATGGGCAAGCCCAAGGGCAAGGTGAATGCTAAGTTCTCGCTCAGCCAGATCGTTGACGCAGTGAGCGAGAAGCTCGGCGTGAAGGTTCAGTTCGCTGAGGATTGCGCTAAGGCTTCGGAGCAGGCTGCTGCGTTGAAGGCTGGTGAGGTGCTGATGCTCGAAAACCTCCGTTTCTATCCCGAGGAGGAGGGCAAACCCGTCGGTATCGACAAGGAGGATCCCGCTTACGACGAGGCTAAGAAGGCTATGAAGGCTTCGCAGAAGGAGTTCGCTAAGACTTTGGCATCGTATGCTGACTGCTATATCAACGACGCTTTCGGTACGGCTCACCGCAAGCACGCTTCAACGGCTGTTATCGCTGACTACTTCACCTCGGAGAACAAGATGCTCGGCTACCTGATGGAGAAGGAGGTCGAGGCTGTCGATAACATTCTGAGCAACATCAAGCGCCCCTTCACCGCAATTATGGGTGGCTCGAAGGTTTCGACCAAGATCGGTATCATCGAGAACCTGATGGACAAGGTTGATAACCTGATTCTGTGTGGTGGTATGACCTACACCTTTGCAAAGGCTCAGGGCGGTAAGATCGGCAAGTCGATCTGCGAGGACGACAAGCTCGATCTGGCTTTGGAGATTATGGCTAAGGCAAAGGCTAAGGGCGTAAATCTCGTGCTGGGTGTTGACTGCGTTGCAGGCGACGACTTCAAGAACGATTGCAACACCATCATCTGCCCCGCTAACGAGATCCCCGACGCATTCGAGGGTATGGACGCAGGTCCGGCAACGCGCGAGAAGTTCGCAGCTGCTATCGAGGGTGCCAAGACCATTCTGTGGAACGGACCCGCAGGTGTATTCGAGTTCGACAACTTCACCGGTGGCTCGCGTGCTATCGCTGAGGCTATCGCTAAGGCTACGGCTGAGGGCGCATTCTCGCTCATCGGTGGTGGCGACTCGGTGGCTTGCATCAACAAGTTCGGTATGGCCGATCAGGTTTCGTACATCTCGACCGGTGGTGGCGCTCTGTTGGAGGCTATCGAGGGTAAGGTTCTGCCGGGTGTAGCAGCTATCAACGAGTAACAAACAAGTATTTAAGATATTTCTTGTCGGGGTTGGACGGCGCATAAAGGCTGTCCGCCCCTTTTTTAGAAAAAACTACACACACAAAAAACAATGAAACGATTGATGATACTTATTTCGGCAGCTGCAATGATCGGCTGCGCCGAGGGTGGCGTGAAGCGCGAAAGTGTGCCTGCGATCGACACTACAAATTTCGATAAATCGATCGCCCTGAACGAGGATTTCTACGAGCACGCAACGCGCGGCTGGCAGCAGAAACACCCCTTGAAGCCCGAATTTTCGCGCTACGGTTCGTTCGATATGTTGCGCGAAATCAACGAAAAACAGATCAATGAACTCTTCCAGTCGATGTCGTCGATGAAGGCTGAGGCGGGCTCGGTCGAGCAGAAGATCTCGGATCTCTACAAGATGGGTATGGACTCGGTGCGTCTGAACGAGGAGGCGCTGGCTCCCGTCAAGGAGGATCTGGCTAAGATCTACGCTATCACCGATTTGCAGACAATGATTCCCGTGCTGGTCGAGTTGCACAACCGTGTGAGCAACCCGCTGTTCGGGCTGGGCGTCGATGCCGATATGATGAATAGCACGCAGAACATTCTCTACGCTCAGCAGTCGGGCCTCGGTATGGGCAACCGCGACTACTACCTCGACGAGGAGAACGCATCGAAGCGTGAGGGTTACGTTGCATTCCTGACCAAGGCGTTCGAGTTGGCCGAGGTGGAGGGTGCAGCCGAGAAAGCTGCGGCAGTTCTCGACTTCGAGACTAAGATGGCTAAGGATTTCCGCTCGATGGTCGAGCTGCGCGACATCGAGGCTAACTACAACCCCACAACGCGTGAGGCATTCATCTCGCGTTACGATGCGATTGATTGGGAGAGCTACTTTGCGGCTGTCGGCATTGGCGAGTTCGAGCAGATGGTCGTAGGTCAGCCCGAGGTGCTCGACGCTGTGAACAAGCTGCTCAAATCGACTCCGATCGAGGTCGTAAAGGATTACTTGGCAGCAGGTTACCTGCGTAGCGCAGCATCGTACCTGAACGACGAACTGAACGCTGCATCGTTCGATTTCTTCGGTCGTCAGATGTCGGGTGCTCAGCAGCAGCGTCCCCGTTGGAAGCGCGCTATGGGCGTGCCCAACTCGATCTTGGGCGAAGCGGTCGGCAAGATGTATGTTGCAAAATATTTCCCCGAGGAGGACAAGGTTCGTATGACCGAGTTGGTCAAGAACTTGCAGGTGGCTCTGGGTCAGCATATCGAGGCTTTGGAGTGGATGAGCGACGAGACGAAAGCACGCGCTCAGGAGAAGCTTGCAGCATTCACCGTCAAGATCGGCTACCCCGACAAGTGGAAGGATTATTCGTCGCTCGAAATCGACCCCACGCTCTCGTATTGGGAGAACATCAAGCGCGCAAGTGCTTGGTACACTGCCGATAACTTTGCGAAGTTGGGCAAGCCCGTCGATCGCGACGAGTGGTTTATGTCGCCCCAGACGGTCAATGCCTACTACAACCCCACCACCAACGAGATCTGCTTCCCCGCTGCAATTTTGCAGCCTCCCTTCTACAACTCGGAGGCTGACGACGCGGTGAACTATGGCGCTATCGGCGTTGTGATCGGCCACGAGATGACCCACGGATTCGACGATCAGGGTCGTCAGTTCGACAAGGACGGCAACCTGAACGATTGGTGGACCGCAGCCGACGCAGCCGCTTTCAACGAGCGTGCCGACAAGTTGGTTGCTCAGTTCGACGCTATCGAGGTGCTGGCAGCAAAGGAGGATCAGCCCGCCATATTCGCAAATGGTCGCCTGTCGCTCGGTGAGAACATCGCCGATCAGGGTGGTCTGCGTGTGGCTATGACCGCACTGCGCAACTCGCTCGAAGGCAAGGAGGCTCCCGCGCCGATCGACGGCTACACCGCCGAGCAGCGTTTCTACCTCTCGTACGCTACGCTGTGGGCACAGAACATTCGCGACGAGGAGATCGCTCGCCTGACCAAGGTCGATGTTCACTCGCTCGGTAAGAACCGCGTGAACGCAACGTTGCGCAACATCGAGGATTTCTACACGGCATTCTCGATCGAGGACGGCGCGATGTTTATGCCCGTCGAGGAGCGCGTTGTGATCTGGTAAAGGACACCTTACATAGGTTATAAAAAGATGGAGTTGTTGCACGCAACTCCATTTTTTTGTCCCCTAAATATTGCGGAATGCGGGGTCGGAGAAAAATAATTGTGCAATGTGCATTGTGAATTGTGAATTGATGCGTACCTTTGTCGCCGCAGAGGCGGGCTCTACCGCTGTCCCCGCAAGGGGAGGGAGGAAAGTCCGGGCAACACAGAGTGCCGTGCTTCCTAACGGGAAGATGGCCGCGAGGTCATAGTAGCGTAACAGAGAATAACCGCCTGCCGCCCACGTGTGGGCTTGGCGGGTAAGGGTGAAAAGGTGGGGTAAGAGCCCACCGCTGCCGTGGTGACACGTGCGGGTCAGTACGCCTGACGGGTTGCAAGACCGCGTATACCGACAATTAAGGGTTACTCGTCCAATGTCGGGGGGTAGGTTGCTGGAGGCGTTGGGTGACCAACGTCGTAGATAAATGGTAGAGGCTCCGCTCGTCGGAGTACAGAACCCGGCTTATACCACCTCTGCACAGCATAAACGGAATCGTCCACGCGGACGGTTCCGTTTTTTGTTATTCACAATTCACAATTCACAATTCACAATTTTTCTTATTAAAATTAAAATAAAATCACGCCTTGAAAAGCGTGATTATTAAGCCCCTATTTTCAACTCAAATTTTCGGGAAGAAGCGCATATATTGTGCCCGCAGAAGCAGCTCACGGTCGGCGCCAATCTCCTCCGACAAGCGCCCTCGAAACTCCTCGATCGTCCCGAATCCGTGCTCGTCAGCCCACTCTTCGATCTGCTTGCATATTGCCCCAATCGCCTTATAACCACCGTGTTGTATCGCCGTGCATACCTGCACCACACGCGCCCCGCATAGCAGAGCCTTGACCGCTTGCGTCCCCGTATGCACCCCCGTCGACACCGCCACATCGACCTGCGGAACAACCCTCGCACAGAGCGCCGTCCACCGCAGCGAATTGCGCAACTCGCTCGGCTCGCTAAACGGGTCGCCCGCCACAAAACGCACCCTCTCCACGTCTACATCGGGCTCGAACATTCGGTTGTAGAGCACCACGCCCCGCGCCCCGACCGCCCACAGGCGATCGACGATATTGATCGGCGCAGTCAGCCGCAGCGGCAGCTTGACCGACACGGGAATCTTCACCGCCGAGCAGACCCGTCGCACCACATATTGATACTCCTCCTCGATCTGCTCCGAGCGTCGGTGTCGATCCGCCGCCAACGTGAACACATTAATTTCCAGCGCATCAGCACCCGCCGCAGCGAGCTCCGACGCATACTCAATCCAACGCGCACCCGCCCCGATGCAGTTCACACTCGCAATAATCGGAACGTTCGTGCGAGCCTTCGACTCGCTCACCAGCCGCAGAAATTGCGCCCGATAATCCTCGCCCACGTAGCGTTGCAGGTAGTCGTCCGTATCGCCAAACGGCGAGGTGTTGTGGCTCGCCAACCGCTCCGACAGCCCGATGATCTGCTCCTCGAAAATCGATTTGAGCACCACCGCGCCCGCCCCCGCCTCAGCCGCCGCCGTGACGCCCTCGACCGTAGCCGTGAAGGGCGAACTCGCAACCACCACGGGCGAACAGAGCGAAAGCCCCAAATATGTAGTTTTAAGATGTTTCATAGTGTTGATTCTTAATTTGTTAGACGCATACGCACCTCCCTTCGTTTGCCAAAAATTGGCGTTGCACACGCGCACAACGCCAATCGAAAAAGAAAAAGTAAAAGTATCGGAAAAAGAGAGTTTACTCGCCTTTCACGCAACATTTATCGGTACGTTATCCGCCCTCAAAAATCTACAAATCAAATGCCAAACCCGCCATATGGGCGGGTCCTGCTGTTTTCGGTTGTGGGGAGGAAGTGACGGTTTGCAAAACCAGTAAACTCATTGCGAGTCTTCTTCTTTATATTTTTTGGAGGAGGGCTCTGCTGTTTTCGGTTGTGGGGAGGGAGTGACTGCTTGCAAAACCAGTAAACTCGTTGCGAG
>JAFTOX010000031.1 GCA_017463585.1 Rikenellaceae bacterium
CGGATATTGCCCTCCCACGAGTGCGCCATCAGCTTCTCGGCCGCCTCGCCCTGCAGAAGCAATCCCACCTTGTTATACTTCTTGCCGTAGTGCTCAATAAAGCGTTCTGCGAGGGGTACAATATCCTCCTTGCGGGAGCGCAAAGGCGGAATATGTATCTGTATGGTGTTTATGCGGAAAAGGAGATCTTGGCGGAACTCACCCTTTGCAACGGCATCGTGTAGGTTGCGGTTTGTTGCCGAGATAAGGCGTATATCAATAGGCTGTGCCTCATTCATACCAAGTGGCGTTATAGCCCTGTTTTGCAGCGCCGAAAGCATCTTCACTTGCAGGTGCAGTGGCAGGTTGCCAATCTCATCCATAAAGAGCGTCGAGCCGCTTGCCGTTAGGAACTTACCCTCACGGTCGGTATGTGCATCGGTAAATGCTCCCTTCTTATGACCAAAGAGTTCACTCTCGAAAAGCGTTTCGGGGATAGCACCCATATCGAGCGACACCATAGTCTTGCGGCAGCGTGCCGAGAGACGGTGAATTTCACGAGCCATCATCTCCTTACCCGTGCCATTCTCGCCCGTAATAAGGATATTGGCATCGGTTGTAGCAACGTGCTCCACGACCTTGCGGATGCGCTTCATCTCTGCACTCTCGCCCCAATACATCTCGACACGATTTTCGGTGGCAGGAGCAGGCTTTGCACTTTTCTTCGTCTTCTCCTTGGTTGCCTTGTAGGCATTTTGGAGCGTGGCGATAAGTTTCGCATTATCCCAAGGCTTGACGACAAAGTCGAAAGCACCCTCCTTCATAGCCTTAACAGCCAACTCTATATCGGCGTATGCGGTAAAGAGAACAACCTTTATTTCGGGATATTTCTGCTGTACCTCACGCAGCCAATAGATACCCTCGTTACCTGTATTTATACCCGCATGGAAGTTCATATCAAGAAGCACGACATCGGGAGCAAAGCTATGTATCGTGGTAATAAGCGAGTTAGGTGATGGCAAGGTGGCGACCTCGGCAAAGATACCCTCGGTCAGCAGCTTCACTGCCGACAGAATACTGCGATTATCATCCACAATCAAAAGTTTTCCCGCCTTTGCCATACCTTATTATCATAAAATTTCTTGTGCAAAGTTACTACAAAATCGCACTGTGTCAAAATTTCACACACCGATTGTCTAATTATTAGACACTTTGATAATATGACTAAAATCGTAAAATGTTGATTATCAGCATTTGGCATACTTTGGCATAGCTTTGGTTCTAAATCAAGCAGAAACCGAAAATGATATGAAACAATTGATTTTAACCGTATTAGTGTCTAATTTTTTGACACTTGTTTGTATAACAAACGCCCAGGCACAGACGCTAACCCTTGATGAGTGTATGCGCTATGCCGTCGAGAATTCCGTGGCGGTGGGTAAACAAAACCTTGCACTCGATGACCGCAAGGCCAATCACGCTGAGGCTGTTGCCTCGCTCTTCCCCTCGATAAACGGTTCGGTGGGAGGTGCTGTGAACTTTGGTCGTGGTATCGACCCCGCAACAAACGCCTACACCAATGTAACCACATTTAGTAACTCCTACGGCATCAGTGGCTCGATGACCCTCTTCGATGGCTTGCAGAGCATAAACACCGTGCGTGCTACAAAGGTGGCTCGCCAGATGGGTGCAGTAGAGGCAGAGATTGCACGCGACGAGGTGGCGATGCAGACCCTCTCGGCATATATGGATGTGGTCTACTACACCGAGGCGGTGGCGATTGCCCGAGAGCATCTTGAGGCATCACGCAAAACCTTGGAGCTTGTACGCCGCCAAGAGGAACTCGGCACCAAGAGTGCTGCCGATGTAGCGGAGATTGAGTCGCAGGAGGCGAACTACGATTACCTACTTACCACCGAGGAGAACAACCTTGCACTTGCCTACATCAAGTTGCGTGAGGTGATGAACTACCCGCAGGGTGAGCAGCTGGTAATCGAGACCAATATCAATTTGGAGGCTCTGCCAAGTGCCGCTTCGGAGCAGGCATTGTTGGATTATGCATTGGCGAACAACCCTCGCATTGCAGCCAGCCGCTTTGCTACCGAGCAGAGCCGCCTAAACCTTGCAAAGGCAAAGGGTGCTTACTCGCCATCGCTCTACCTTTATGGCGGATACAACACCTCGTACTATATCGACTTCGACAATAAGGCTGCATACGACCCCTTCGGCACGCAGTTCCGCAACAACCGAGGTGGTTATATTCAGGTGGCTCTCTCAATTCCTATTTTCAACGGTCTTTCGGCTCGCTCGTCGAAGCGTCGTGCACAGAACGCCTATCGCTCGGCACAGTTGGAGGAGATAGCCGTGCAGCGTGCTGTGGAGAGCGAGGTGAGCCAAGCTTGGCAGGAGATGCAGGGCTTTGGCAAGCAGTATGTGCAGGGCGAAAAGAAGGTATCGGCAGCACAGCTTGTCTACGATGGTGCAGAGCGTAAGTTCGAGAATGGCCTAATCTCGGCTCTCGACCTGCAAACTGCAGCCAACACCCTTCTGCAAGCCAAGTCGGACAAGCTCCGCGCGAGATTGCAATATATCATCAAGACCCGAATGGTCGATTACTACAATGGACAACCCCTAATCAGATAACAAATAAAAAATCATATTATGGATATCAAACTTGAAAAGAAAAAAGGATGGCGTGCCATCTTTCAGAAGAAGAACCTTGTGTGGGTTGGTGTTGCAGCCCT
>JAFTOX010000010.1 GCA_017463585.1 Rikenellaceae bacterium
CCCCAAGTCACTAAAACAAAAACAAATAAAACTTAATATTATGAAGATTGCTTTCAAAAATTTCTTGATGACGCTCAAGCGTTACAAGGTCGCTTCATTGCTTAATGTGTTGGGCCTTACCCTCGCCTTTGTGGCGTTCTATGTTATCGCATCGCAGGTATGGTTCACCATAACCTACAACGGCTCATTTCCTAATGCGGACCGAACCTATCTTATCTCGCCCGATTTCGGCGGAGGTAACGATGGCGAGGTAAAGTGGAGTACCAACTCGCCCGGTAATTTGGCTTATACCGCTGCGGAGCAGTTCCCCGATGCCGAGGAGGTAGCCTCTACAATGCCTTATCCTCGTATCAGCCGCATTTGGATAAAGCGCAATGATTACACAATGGATTCGTTCAACGAATATGTCTATCAAGGCACAGCCAATGTTCCCACATTCTTCGGCTTTGAGTGTTTGGCGGGCGACTTCTCACAGCTCAAAGAGCCAAATACGGTGGCAATGGCACGCTCCAAGTCCGAAAAATTGGGTGTCGGTGTGGGCGATGTAATCTATTTCGAGGGTGGTCCTATGCACGATGACGGTAAGCCAACCGTTCAGCAGACCATCGTGGCCATCTACGAGGATATGCCCAAGAACTGTATGTTCAGCCATTGGGGTATTATGCAGAACGACGAGGGTGTCTATACGGAGGGTAATAACAACTGGAACTACTCGAATTTTGTGCGTATGCGCGAAGGTGCCGATATTAATGGCTACATCGAAATCTTTAAGAAGGGTTATGCTGATTGGTTCCTCGGAATGGTGCAGGAGTGGATGGCAATGGTTGAAGACCCCGAAGAGAAAGCGATGGCCCAGGAGGAGTTGGAAAGCGGTGCACAGGTGCTGGAAACTCGCCTCGTGAGTCTTGACAAACTCTATTATGATGGTAACTTCTACGATTCGGGCAACTTCCGTACGGGCAAGAGATCGACACCGATTATTCTCGGTAGCATTGCCTTTATCATCGTACTGATTGCTTTTATCAACTTCGTAAACTTCTTCTTCGCACTCGTTCCCGTGCGTATGCGTGCTGTGAATATCTGTAAGGTGTTTGGCGCAAGTCAGGGCACGCTACGATGGAATTTCCTCTTCGAGGCTATCGGTTTGGTGCTACTCGCTATGGCTCTTACATTCTACCTGATGATAGTTATTAAAGATAGTTTTATCACAAACTACTCAATCTGCTCGCTCGCCCTCTCGGATAATATCCCTGTGATTATTATGGTTGTGGCGTTGATGGTACTGCTTGCTGTGGTGGCAGCACTCTATCCTGCATTCTACATCACCCGATTCAATGCCTCACTCGGTGTTAAGGGTGGCTTTGCACAATCGGATACGGGTCGCCGTCTGCGTTCGATTATGGTGGGCGTGCAGTTTACTGTTGCTATGATCTTGATTATCGTAACTGCTGTATTCTTCTTGCAGTACCGATATATGATTAAATACGATTTAGGCTTCGACCGTGAGAATATCGTAACCTTTGCGTCGTGGGATTTGGGTACACGCCCCGAAACGGTTGTGGAGCGATTGCAGCAACACCCCGACGCAGTAGATGTAACTGCTTCGGCAGTAAACCTATTCCGCTGCAACCAGATGTGGGGGCGCGAATACGAGGGTAAAGAGTATGTGGTGAGAGCCAATCCCGTGCGTTGGAATTTTCTCGATTTCTTTGGTTTCGAGGTTATTGATGGCAACGGCTTTACCCCTTCGTCAGCCGAGCGTGACGAGATTGTGATGATGAACCGTATGCACCGCGATATCGGTATTCCGATTGGATATAAAGAGGGTAAGCAGTACCCCTATGTGGGCATTATCAAAGATATACGCCTTACATCGCTTGCTCAGGATGATGAGTACTACGCATTCTACTGCGCCGAAGCGGATAGCCGAATGAGTCACTTCTACATCCGTCTGCGTGCAGGAGCAAATGTCGAAGCATTTGCCGACTATGTAAAGAATCTATCGAAGGAGTTGGCACCTGCTGCCGATGACCCTGAACTCTACTACTTGGAGGAGTGGGTCGAGAGCCTCTATGAGCAAACTAAAAAGGATATGGTGCTGATTGGCCTGTTCGCCGTGCTGGCTATTGTTATCGCACTGATGGGAGTCTTTGGTATTGTGATGTTCGAGACGCAACACCGCCGCTCGGAGATTGCTGTTCGCAAGGTCTATGGCGCAACGACAAGCCAGATTGTCGAGATGCTTAACCTGCGCTATGTGTGGATTGTCGGAGGTTGCTTTGTGGTGGCAGCACCTGTGGCGTGGTATATCACCTCGCGCTGGTTGGAGCAGTTCGCCAACCGCATCGCTTCGCCTTGGTGGATATATGTGGTTGCACTCGCTGTAGTCCTCGCCGTAACTGTCGGCCTTGTCACCCTCCGC
>JAFTOX010000012.1 GCA_017463585.1 Rikenellaceae bacterium
ATACGGCTATCTTACCGTAAGGTATGTTGTGTATCAGTTTCACAATCCGTAGCGTTTAATCTTGTTGTAGAGTGTCTGGCGGGTGATGTCTAACTGCTGTGCCACCTGTGAGAGGTTGCCGCCGCACTGCTCGATGGTGTTGGCAATAAGCTGTCGTTCCATTTCTTCGAGAGTCTGCGCCTCAGTTACAGGGCGTGTGGCAGCGTGTAATTCAATATGGTCGGGCGCAATCATATCGCCGTCGCACATAATCACAGCCTTCTCAATCGTATTCTGCAACTCGCGGATATTGCCCTCCCACGAGTGCGCCATCAGCTTCTCGGCCGCCTCGCCCTGCAGAAGCAATCCCACCTTGTTATACTTCTTGCCGTAGTGCTCAATAAAGCGTTCTGCGAGGGGTACAATATCCTCCTTGCGGGAGCGCAAAGGCGGAATATGTATCTGTATGGTGTTTATGCGGAAAAGGAGATCTTGGCGGAACTCACCCTTTGCAACGGCATCGTGTAGGTTGCGGTTTGTTGCCGAGATAAGGCGTATATCAATAGGCTGTGCCTCATTCATACCAAGTGGCGTTATAGCCCTGTTTTGCAGCGCCGAAAGCATCTTCACTTGCAGGTGCAGTGGCAGGTTGCCAATCTCATCCATAAAGAGCGTCGAGCCGCTTGCCGTTAGGAACTTACCCTCACGGTCGGTATGTGCATCGGTAAATGCTCCCTTCTTATGACCAAAGAGTTCACTCTCGAAAAGCGTTTCGGGGATAGCACCCATATCGAGCGACACCATAGTCTTGCGGCAGCGTGCCGAGAGACGGTGAATTTCACGAGCCATCATCTCCTTACCCGTGCCATTCTCGCCCGTAATAAGGATATTGGCATCGGTTGTAGCAACGTGCTCCACGACCTTGCGGATGCGCTTCATCTCTGCACTCTCGCCCCAATACATCTCGACACGATTTTCGGTGGCAGGAGCAGGCTTTGCACTTTTCTTCGTCTTCTCCTTGGTTGCCTTGTAGGCATTTTGGAGCGTGGCGATAAGTTTCGCATTATCCCAAGGCTTGACGACAAAGTCGAAAGCACCCTCCTTCATAGCCTTAACAGCCAACTCTATATCGGCGTATGCGGTAAAGAGAACAACCTTTATTTCGGGATATTTCTGCTGTACCTCACGCAGCCAATAGATACCCTCGTTACCTGTATTTATACCCGCATGGAAGTTCATATCAAGAAGCACGACATCGGGAGCAAAGCTATGTATCGTGGTAATAAGCGAGTTAGGTGATGGCAAGGTGGCGACCTCGGCAAAGATACCCTCGGTCAGCAGCTTCACTGCCGACAGAATACTGCGATTATCATCCACAATCAAAAGTTTTCCCGCCTTTGCCATACCTTATTATCATAAAATTTCTTGTGCAAAGTTACTACAAAATCGCACTGTGTCAAAATTTCACACACCAATTGTCTAATTATTAGACACTTTGATAATATGACTAAAATCGTAAAATGTTGATTATCAGTATTTGGCATACTTTGGCATAGCTTTGGTACTAAATCAAGCAGAAACCGAAAATGATATGAAACAATTGATTTTAACCGTATTAGTGTCTAATTTTTTGACACTTGTTTGTATAACAAACGCCCAGGCACAGACGCTAACCCTTGATGAGTGTATGCGCTATGCCGTCGAGAATTCCGTGGCGGTGGGTAAACAAAACCTTGCACTCGATGACCGCAAGGCCAATCACGCTGAGGCTGTTGCCTCGCTCTTCCCCTCGATAAACGGTTCGGTGGGAGGTGCTGTGAACTTTGGTCGTGGTATCGACCCCGCAACAAACGCCTACACCAATGTAACCACATTTAGTAACTCCTACGGCATCAGTGGCTCGATGACCCTCTTCGATGGCTTGCAGAGCATAAACACCGTGCGTGCTACAAAGGTGGCTCGCCAGATGGGTGCAGTAGAGGCAGAGATTGCACGCGACGAGGTGGCGATGCAGACCCTCTCGGCATATATGGATGTGGTCTACTACACCGAGGCGGTGGCGATTGCCCGAGAGCATCTTGAGGCATCACGCAAAACCTTGGAGCTTGTACGCCGCCAGGAGGAACTCGGCACCAAGAGTGCTGCCGATGTAGCGGAGATTGAGTCGCAGGAGGCGAACTACGATTACCTACTCACCACCGAGGAGAACAACCTTGCACTTGCCTACATCAAGTTGCGTGAGGTGATGAACTACCCGCAGGGTGAGCAGCTGGTAATCGAGACCAATATCAATTTGGAGGCTCTGCCAAGTGCCGCTTCGGAGCAGGCATTGTTGGATTATGCATTGGCGAACAACCCTCGCATTGCAGCCAGCCGCTTTGCTACCGAGCAGAGCCGCCTAAACCTTGCAAAGGCAAAGGGTGCTTACTCGCCATCGCTCTACCTTTATGGCGGATACAACACCTCGTACTATATCGACTTCGACAATAAGGCTGCATACGACCCCTTCGGCACGCAGTTCCGCAACAACCGAGGTGGTTATATTCAGGTGGCTCTCTCAATTCCTATTTTCAACGGTCTTTCGGCTCGCTCGTCGAAGCGTCGTGCACAGAACGCCTATCGCTCGGCACAGTTGGAGGAGATAGCCGTGCAGCGTGCTGTGGAGAGCGAGGTGAGCCAAGCTTGGCAGGAGATGCAGGGCTTTGGCAAGCAGTATGTGCAGGGCGAAAAGAAGGTATCGGCAGCACAGCTTGTCTACGATGGTGCAGAGCGTAAGTTCGAGAATGGCCTAATCTCGGCTCTCGACCTGCAAACTGCAGCCAACACCCTTCTGCAAGCCAAGTCGGACAAGCTCCGCGCGAGATTGCAATATATCATCAAGACCCGAATGGTCGATTACTACAATGGACAACCCCTAATCAGATAACAAATAAAAAATCATATTATGGATATCAAACTTGAAAAGAAAAAAGGATGGCGTGCCATCTTTCAGAAGAAGAACCTTGTGTGGGTTGGTGTTGCAGCCCTTGTGCTCTTTATCGGCTGGCTGGTGTTTCGTGACAACTCATCGACCTTGCGTGTAGATGCACAGTTGCTGAATGTCGCTACCGTTGAGCAGGGCGAGTTTAACGACTATGTACGCCTTACGGGCTCGGTGCAGCCGATGACAACCGTCCAGTTGTCCCCTCTTGAGTCGGGTGTTGTGGAGCGCATCGTTGCCGAGGAGGGTACGCAGGTAAAGCGTGGCGATGTGATTCTTGAGATGTCGAACAACTCTCTTTCTATGCAGATTTTGCAGTCGGAGGCCGACCTTGCCGAGAAGCAGAACATCTTGCGTAACACGATGATCTCTATGGAGCAGGAGCGTCTGGCTCTGCGCCAGGAGAAGCTACAACTCGACTTGGAGGTGTCGCGATTAAAGCGTACCTTTGAGCAGAATCAGAGCCTCTATAACGACAAATTGTTGGCTCGTGAGGATTATTTGCGCTCGAAGGAGGATTATGAGCTTGCTGTTGGAAGGCGGAATTTGGTCTTGGAGCGTCAGCGTCAGGACTCGCTCTATCGTACCTCGCAGGTTGAGCAGATGGAGGAGAGCCTCCGCTCGATGCAGCGCAATATGGAGCTTATCCGCCAGCGTGTGGATAACCTCAAGGTTAAGGCTCCTATCGATGGCGAGGTGGGTATGTTGGATGCCGTTCTTGGTCAGTCGTTGCAGCAGGGTGCA